>NZ_JACJKY010000014.1 GCF_016901855.1 Merdimmobilis hominis
GTGTAGATCACGGTGAGCGGGTGTCGTTTGGAAAGAGCACCGGCCAATCGTCCGAGCACACCGCCGACCGGTGTGTGGCAGTGGAGAATGGAAATGGGAATGGAGCGGAGCAGATGCACAATCTCTTTCAGTGCGCGAAAGTTCTGCCGGAACAAAAACGGGGAACGCGCAATCGAAATCGGATGAAAGATGATTCCCAGTCGTTTGATCGCTTCGAGATCGGAAAGATAGGCGGGCTCTTTTTCATTTGCGGCAAAGTGTACCGTATATCCCATCCGCATGAGCCGCAGCGCGTTTTCCTTTTCAAATTTCAAGAGAAAATCGTGCGTCGTGGAAAGAATGAGCGCATGCCGTTGCATTGTTTGCCGCTCCTTTCTTTGCACAAATAAAAATCTCCTGCAAACAGTTTCGCCGTTTGCAGGAGATTTTATGCGTATTGATTTTTTATTTGCACTCGGTGCAGCGGTATTCGGGAACGCGGCGGTTTTTGGTCACCGCTTCGTAAAGCCGCCAGCCGCCTGCCAAGTTATAGCAGTCGTAGCCGTAACCGGATAAGATGCGGCATGCAATATAGCTGCGCAGTCCGCTGTGGCAGTGAACGTACACCGGTTTGCCCTTCGGAATCTCGCTTACGTGCTCGCGGAGGCTGTCGACCGGGATATGCATAAATCCGTCGATTGAACCGCGGCCGCGCTCGGTGTCGGTGCGCACATCGAGCAGTGTCACACTGCCGTCACGCGGCAGGGAAGCGACATCGTGCCAGAAGAATTGTTTTAACTTGCCCGACACAACGTTTTCTGCGACGAATCCCGCCATGTTGACCGGATCTTTCGCACTGCCGAACGGCGGTGCATAGCAAAGCTCGAGTTCTATAAGATCGGTGACTTTTGCGCCGAAGCGGATCGCCGTTGCCAGCACATCCATGCGTTTGTCCACACCGTCAAAACCGACGATCTGTGCACCGATGAGTTTAAGGGTGCCTTTTTCCCAGAGGAGTTTTACCGACATGTTGTTTGCACCCGGATAGTAGGACGCGTGGGACGCGGAGAACGTGTAGGTCTTATCGTAATCAATACCCGCAGCCGAAGCCGATTTTTCGTTTAAACCGGTTGTTGCCACGGTCATATCGAAAATCTTCAAGACAGCCGAGCCCTGTGTGCCGGTGTAACGGCTGTCGCCGCCGCAGATGTTGTCCGCCGCAATGCGACCCTGCTTGTTTGCAGGACCGGCCAGCGGAATCACAGCTGCGTTTTTCGACACAAAGTCAGTGACCTCTACTGCGTCGCCAACGGCGTAAATGTCGGGATTGGTTGTTTCCATCCGTTCGTTTACAACGATGGCACCGCGTGCATTCAACAGCAGACCGCACTCTTTTGCAAGCGTTGTTTCCGGACGGACACCGACTGCCATGATGAGCAGGTCAGCCGACACCGCACCGTTTTGCAGTTTTACATTCAAACGGCCGTTTTCGCGTTCGATTGCAGTCACGCCGTTATTTAAAATCACCGAAACGCCTTTTTGCGCAAGGTAGTTGTGCACATCTGCTGCCATATCGAAGTCGAGCGGTGCAATCAGATGATCGGACAGCTCCACAATCGTGGTGTCGATGCCTGCGTGGCTCAAATTCTCCGCCATTTCGACACCGATATAACCGCCGCCCACGACGACTGCCGATTTTGGCTCGCGTTCGTGGATGAATGTGTCAATTTTCATCGTGTCAGGAATGTTGCGCAGAGTAAAGACCGCCTCGTCGTCAATACCCGGAATCGCCGGACGGATTGGAGCCGCACCCGGCGAAAGAATCAGTTTGTCGTACGATTCTTCATACGTACTGCCGTCGTCCGAGCGGCGAATTGTTACGATGTGACGAATGGGATCAATGGAAAGCGCCTCGTTTTTGATTCTCACATCAATGCGGAAGCGGTTATAAAACTGCTGCGGTGTCTGGAGTGTGAGTGCGCTTTTTTCTTTGATGACGCCGCCGATATAATACGGCAGGCCGCAGTTTGCAAACGAAATGTATTCGCCGCGCTCAAGCAGAATGATCTCTGCCTGTTCGTCAAGGCGTCTTAAGCGTGCGGCAGCGGATGCACCGCCTGCCACACCGCCGATAATGACTACTTTCATGGGGAGTGTGCCTCCTTTGAATATTACTTTTTAGTCGAGCAGTGCCAAAACAGCTGCTTTCGCTTTGTAGCCGACCGAGGTGTTTGTGACTTTGCCGTCTTTTACGACTGCGAGCATCGGGATGGACATGACTTTGAATGCCTGTGCAAGCTCCGGCTGTTCGTCAACGTTTACCTTGCCGACTTTGATGTTCGCGTTTTCCTCAGCGATCTCGTCAACGATCGGGGAGAGCATCCGGCACGGACCGCACCAGGAAGCCCAGAAGTCCAGAAGAACCGGTTTTGTGCTTTTTAAAACTTCGGATTCAAAATTCTCTTTTGTGATAACAGTAACAGCCATGAATAATCTTCCTTTCGAAATTGTTGTTTATATATTGTTGAAAATAAAATGAATGACGTTAATTTTGATCGGTTTTTCCGTGCGCATGTGCTTTGCACACAAGCTGTGTCATCGTGCCCATCGGACAACATACACACCATGCACGCGGTTTATAAAGCACCATCAACACGATGCCAAGTATCGTCGAGGTGAGCATGATGCTGTAAAACCCGAATGCAAACTGCGACACCCATGCGGGCAATGCGGTTTCGGTATAGGCAAACGTCCAGGGAACCCGGAACGTCCAAAGGAGTGTGACCGCTGTTTTTAAGGAATCAGCGTTTAAAAAGATGCCGACGGTCTGTGCGATCATCAGTCCGAACATCGTCATGAAAAAGACGAGAAACCCATACCGGAAGATGCGGCTTTTTAAAAAGCGGGGCATCGGTTTGTTGCGGGACAGACGGAGCGTTTGCCCAAGCAGGGAAAACAACTGTCCGCGTCCGCAGTAGCGGTTGCAGTAGGCCTTGCTCTTGCCGAAAACGGAAATCAAAAGCGGGATCATGAAGCACAAAAGCCCGAGCCATGCAAACAGGATATTGAAAAACCCGAGAATCAAGTACAGCGCAGAAGCAACCCAAAGGTAGTCATAGAAATGTTTTTTCATGTGGCCGCCTCCATCGAAATCGCATCGGCAGGGCACATAGCCGCACATTTTGCACATCCGACACATCGGTCGCTCACCTGTGCATAAATGCCGCGAAAGACGGTGATTGCATGGAGCTTACACGCTGTTGTACAGCATCCGCAGGCGACACAGTGCGTTTTGTCGACGACTGCTTTTCGTTTTGCCATAGAAGTTATTGCCTCCTTGTGTCTTGTTCTGAGGCTATTATATGGCGCGAATCAGAAAAGTTCCGTGACAAAATCACATTTGCGCAAAATTTACGCGTCACCTGCCAAAAGTGAAAGCGATTCTTTGTCGGTCAAACGGATTTCCTTGCGCGAAAGGACGATCATCTGCTCGGATTGGAGATATTTGAGCATCCGGGAAACGACTTCGCGCGCAGTTCCTAAATGTGCGGCAATCTGTTCATGCGTGAGCGTGAGAGTGTCGGTATGATAGAGTTCACTTTGACTGCACAAAAACGCGGCAAGCCGGCTGTCCATCCGTTTAAACAGAATCTGATCCACAAGCCACAGAATATCGGCAAGACGGTTTGACATGATGCCGCTTGTGAAATTGGAAACCGCAATGTTTGTTTGTAAGACTGACTGATACACCTGCGCCGGAATGCGGTAAAGCGTCACATCGGTCTGTGCTTCCACAAGAAGCGGGAACGGGATGCGCGACAGAATGCACGAAGCGGAAAACAGACAGAAATCTCCCTCTTTTAACTGATACAGCGTGACCTCGCGCCCTTCTTCTGAAATCATATAGACACGCAGAATTCCGCGTGTCACGGCATAGAGCGCTTCGCACTGGTCGGTGCTGTTTTTTAAAACGGTGCCGCGTTCATAGGAAACCAAGCGTGCACTTTCTAAAAACAGCGTCTGCTCCTCTTTTGAAAGCTTGCCCCAAATATCGCCGAAAAATTCGCGCAGTTCCAAACCGATTCCTCCTTAAATCGTCGTTTGTTTTCATTATATCGGATTTCATCAAAGTGTCAACCGAAAGGCAAGGAAACCGTTTGTCTCGCTTTTTTTGACGGAGTATGCTATACTGAATACAATGTCTGCACAGGAAGAAGGATCGTTATGAGTTTACAGTCAACCCCATCCGCCGAACGCATTCACATCGGACTGTTCGGCAGACGCAACGCCGGCAAATCGAGTGTGATGAATGCGCTGACCGGCCAGAATCTTGCCATTGTTTCGGATGTAAAAGGCACCACCACCGACCCGGTGCTAAAATCCATGGAGCTTTTGCCGCTTGGACCCGTTGTGTTTATTGACACGCCCGGCTTGGACGACGAGGGAGAGCTTGGGCAGATGCGGATAAAAAAAGCATATCAGATGCTCAATAAAACGGATATTGCACTTGTTGTGGTCGATGCCGGCGAGGGTCTTTCGCCGCTTGAGGAAACGCTCATCGAAACGATACAGAAAAAGCAGATTCCGTATCTTTTGGTGTTCAATAAATCGGATACAGCAAAAAAACAAGACCTGCCTGCGCACAGCATTCCTGTCAGTGCGAAAACAGGCGAACATATTCACGAACTTAAAGAAGCGATCGCCGCATGCAAGCCTGCCGATTCGAACAAACGGATTATCGGTGATCTGATTCATCCAAACGATACGATCGTGCTGGTGACACCGATTGACGAAGCCGCACCGAAAGGCCGGCTCATTCTGCCGCAGCAGCAGACGATCCGCGATATTTTAGACAGTGACGCGTACTGCATCGTCACAAAGGAAACAACGCTTACACATGCGCTTTCATCTTTAAAAGAACCGCCTGCGCTTGTTGTTACGGACAGTCAGGCGTTCGGCAAGGTGTCGAAGATTGTTGACGAATCGATTCCGCTTACATCGTTTTCGATTCTGTTTGCACGCTATAAAGGAAATCTTCAAACGGTCGCAGCCGGTGCAGCGGCACTTGACCGTTTAAAAGACGGCGATACTGTACTCATCTGCGAGGGCTGTACGCATCACAGACAGTGCGGCGATATCGGCACCGTGAAACTGCCGAACTGGATTTCTTCCTATACGAAAAAAGACCTGCATTTTGTGTTTAAAAGCGGCACGGAATTTCCTGATGATCTTTCACCGTATGCAATGGTGGTGCACTGCGGCGGCTGTATGCTTAATGAGCGGGAAGTGAACTACCGCATGAAATGTGCCGCCGATCAGGGCGTTCCATTTACAAACTACGGCATTTTAATCGCGCAGGTTCATGGAATTTTAAAGCGTGCAGTCGCACCGTTTGCAGAAATTTCTGCACTGTTTTCATAAAATGGTTGGCGCTGCGGTTCAGAATCACATGAATCCGCTGCGGCAGTATTTTTTAAAAGATTGTTAAAAATGCTGTTCAAATTCGACATCGTGTGGTATACTGAGCGTATCAGACGTGTATTGTTTTTGATTTGACAAGTAAAGGAGAATGGATTATGGCAGCACTTACGATTCCGCCAGCAGAGGAAAAACGCGTCAAAGGTCTTGGCTTTTTGAGCAACAAAGGCACGGATAATTTTTCCGGACGCATCATCACGAAAAACGGCAAAATTACCGCGGCACAGGCTGCCTGTATTGCAGAAGCTGCAGAGAAATTCGGCAACGGCAATATCACATTTACAACCCGTTTGACGGTTGAAGTGCAGGGCATCCCGTTTGATCAGATTGAACCGTTCCGCGAATATATTGCAAAAGCAGATCTTGTCACCGGCGGCACAGGCGCAAAAGTGCGTCCGGTTGTGTCATGTAAAGGTACAACCTGCCAGTATGGTCTTATCGATACATTTGCGCTTTCCGAAGAGGTTCACGACCGCTTCTTCGTGGGTTATAGCAATGTTTCGCTTCCGCACAAATTTAAAATCGCAGTCGGCGGATGTCCGAACAACTGTGTAAAACCGGATTTGAACGATATCGGCATCATCGGTCAGCGCGCACCGAAATTTGATGCAGAGAAATGCAGAAACTGCAAAAAATGTCCGATTGAAGAGGCATGTCCGGTCAAAGCCGCAAAACGCGGTGAAGCAAGCATGACCATCGACAGCACCGAGTGCACCAACTGCGGTCGCTGTGCAGGAAAATGCTATTTTGATGCACTGAGCGAGAGTGTTGACTGCTATAAAATCTATATCGGCGGCCGTTGGGGCAAACGTGTGGCACAGGGACGCACACTGTCTCGTCTGTTCACTGACAAAGAAGAAGTATTGGCAATCGTCGAAAAAGCAATGCTTCTGTTCCGTGATCTTGGATATGTCGGCGAGCGTTTTTCGCAGACAATCGATCGTCTTGGCATCGAGAAAGTGGAAGAACTGCTCTACTCGGACGAGCTGCTTGCACGCAAAGATGAAATTTTGGCAGCAGAGCTTAAAAAACGCCCGTAAGAAAATATCTGGTTTCAAAAAATCCTCCGGCTTCCGGAGGATTTTTTCTTGTCATCAAAGAAAAGTTATGGTATACTAACGCCGTATACATTCTACGTTTGACAGGAGAACGACTATGCAATATCTGCTTGTGTTTTTGGAAGGAATCATCACGTTTATTTCGCCGTGTCTTTTGCCGATGCTGCCGATTTATGTGTCGTATTTTGCAGGCAGCGATACGCAGAACAAGCGCGGCGCAGCCATTAAGAATGCGCTTGGCTTCGTGCTTGGTTTTACGGTGTTTTTTACGCTGATGGGTGCGTTTGCCGGCACCATCGGCAGTTTTCTCACACAGTATCAAACGATCGTGAATATTGTTGCAGGTGCCGTGATCGTTTTGTTCGGTCTGTCGATGCTTGATTTGTTCAAGCTTTCGTTTTTTAAAGGCATGCGCGGCACGATGAAGCATCATACACTCGGATTTTTCTCGTCCATTTTGTTCGGTATGATCTTTTCGGTCGGATGGACACCGTGTGTCGGTGCATTTTTGGGGTCTGCACTGATGATGGCGGCGAGCAGCGGTCAAGCGCTTGACGGTGTACTCATGCTGTTGTGTTATTCGCTGGGACTTGGCATTCCGTTTGTGGTGAGTGCTGTGCTGATCGATAAATTAAAATCCACATTTGCGTTTATCAAATCGCATTATCGTGTCATCAATCTGATTTCGGGCGGACTGCTGATTGTAGTCGGTATTTTGATGATGACAGGACTGTTTGGAATGTTTTTGTCGCTGCTTACATTTTAATATGACGGAGGGAATGAAATGAAAAAACAGGCATGGCTTTGGATCTCTTTGGCAGTCGGTCTTGTGGTACTGATCGGCGCGGCGGCGATTCTCTATCCGATGCTTTCAAAAGAAGTACAGACACCGGATGCAGAACAATCTGCGCAGACGATTCCATACGTCGATTTTACGGCAGTCGATGCAGAAGGGAATGAAGTATCGCTTTCGGATTATATCGGCAAGCCGATTGTACTGAATTTCTGGGCATCATGGTGTCCGCCGTGCAAATCGGAAATGCCCGATTTTGATGCAGTGGCGAAAGAACTTGACGGCGAAGTTGTGTTTTTGATGGTGGATATGGTCGACGGTATGCAGGAAACAAAAGAAAAAGGCGAGCGGTTTATCAAGGAACAGGGCTTTTCTTTTCCGGTGCTGTATGACGTCAATCAGGATGCTGCCATGAAATACGGTGTTTCTTCTTTGCCGACCACCTATTTCATCAATAAAGACGGCAATATCGTCACCGGTGCGATGGGCGCCATTTCGAAGACCAATTTGCTCAGAGGAATTGAAATGATTCAGTAAGCTGCTGTCCGCACGCGGTATATTCGATGAATGCAACGGAAGGAGAGGTTTCGGTGACAAAGCTTGTTCCGGTGGAAGAAATGTATTTCACCGACTTGTTTGAACTTGAGCACGATGAGGAAACGGCGTATCTTTCCGGATGTGAAACGCCGCGCACGCGCGAAGAGATTGCACAGGCATATGAGGCACGCCGGGGAAAAAGCACACCGCTTGCAGTGTATATGATTGTGGATGATGACATCGTTGCCGGAAAAATCGAGTGTTATCGGCTTGATGAAACAACCGCATATGTCGGTGTCGTCATAAAGCCGGCACACCGGAGAAACGGCTATGCCAAAAAAGCGCTCGGCCTGCTGTGCAAAGCAGAGCGTGAGCGGTCAGCCGGCGTACGTTTGAAAGCGGAAATCTATGCGGATAATCCCGGCAGTATGCAGTTTTTTGAAGCATGCGGCTTTCACCGGACAGGTACCGTAACCGAGGAGATCTTCCGCGGTCAGCCGCGCATGCTTTATGAATATGAATATCGCGGTTAAAACAAACACCGCACAGGATAGCTGTCCTGTGCGGTGTTTTTATGTAGGTTCGAATGTAATCTTCAATTCATCCGGCAGTGCGTTGCCGTCAAACCGGAAATGACCGCTGATTGTGCCGCATCGCTGCAGCGCATCTTCTTCGCGGCGGAGTTGTCCGCTGTTGTGAATGAGGAATGGAATTCCCTGTGCATTGCGCCGGTCTGAAATGATACCGATGTGATGGTCGCCGAATGTGACGATATCGCCCGCCTGCCATGCGGCAATGTCGGTCGGATCGGTGGTGAGTATCTGCGCGTATTTTGAAAAGAATACCCGCAGGTTCGGCACCCGGCGGAAATCGATGTTTGCATCACGCACGCCACCGGTTCGGGGATAATCTTCAATCGACGCACGGATATCGGTATCGACCATCTCTTTTAATGAATAGCCCGCCTCACGGAATGATCGCCAGACCACATCGGTGCAGACACCGCGGTCTTCGGGCGGATAGCCGCCCGCTACATAGCTGCCGTCATATACAGGACGGTTTTGTGCATCCTTTCGCGCACCGATGAGCAGGTCGAGCGTGTCGTCGATGCCGTTTTCGTTGAAATCAACACCGCTTTGTCTGATCGAAAGAGAAAAGTCCTCGTCTGTGTAAAACGGAACAGCAGCAAAGCCGGCGCACTCGAGTGCAAGCCAAAGCATACACAGCAGAAAAATTGCGCACAATCCCGATAAAAACCGACCTTTTAATTCACAAATCGTTTGTAACATTGCCGTTTCCTCCGATGGGGATGGCTTCGCCTAAATAGGTTGGTTTCGGTTTTACCGCGCAGTAGATGACATCCTTTGCGCGGGCGAAGATCTCGCGGAAATCGCGTGAAAGCTGTCCTGCCATGCGTGTTTTGTCGGCGCTTACGCCATACGCTTCCATTCCCATTGCACGCGCGTCATAGATTGCGCGCGAGAGGTGATATTCCTGGGTCACAATCAGCACACGCTTTACACCGAAGATCTCTTTTGCGCGATACATGCTTTCGTATGTGGAAAATCCGGCATGATCCATGAAAACCGCTTCGGAGTTTACCCCGCGCGTCACCGCATATGATTTCATGATATTTACTTCGTCATAGTCTTTTTGTCCGTGATCGCCGCTTACAAGAATGCGGTCGGACACGCCTGCTTGAAACAGCGAAATGCCCATATCGAGCCGTTCGGCAAGCAGTGGGCTTGGCTCACCGCCGCGTACACCTGCACCGAGCACCAAAATACAGTCAAACGACTTTGTGCCGGCCTCTGTTTCGGTCAAAATGGCGTCTGCGGAATTGTGGCGGACAAAAAAGTCGGCGGCGAGCACAAATGCCGTGCACAGCACGCATACAATGACTGCAAAGAGAATCAGCCGAAAGAATAAACGAGAGATGTGATGTGACATGAAAAATCCCCTCCGTTTCTTATGTCCATCATACCAACGAATCGTCATAAAGTCAAATAACAGATTTGTCACATTTCCCCTCGGCAAAACCTGGACACAGGCAAGAAAAGGGTTGCGGTTTTTTGTGAAACGCGGTACAATAAAACCATCTATTGAATCAAGGAAAGGGCGAACCGATTGGAAATTTATCTCGATAACAGTGCGACAACAAAACCGTGTGCAGAGGCGGTAGAAGCGTGTGTAAACGCTATGACAAAGACATACGGCAACCCGTCCTCACTGCATGATGTGGGCTTTGCGGCAGAAAAGTGCATCAAAGAAGCGAAAAAGCAGATTGCCGCCGCGTTAAAATGCGATGTGTCGGAGATTGTGTTCACCTCGGGTGCAACGGAATCGAATAACTTGGCACTTGTCGGTGCGGCACAGGCAAAAATCCGGAGAGGGAAAACGATCGTGATTTCGGCGGTCGAGCATCCTTCCGTGCTCGAAACGGTGCATGCACTCGCACAGCAGGGATTCACCGTAAAAACGGTGCAGCCGCAGTCAGACGGTACGTTTTCTGCGCAGTCGTTTGCCGATGCGGTCGACAGCGATACAACGCTTGTGAGCTGTATGATGGTCAATAACGAAACGGGCCTTTTGCTGCCGATTGCAGAGATTGCCGCGGCAGTCAAAGCAAAAAAGCCGGACGTGCTGGTTCACACCGATGCCGTGCAGGCGTTTTTGAAGCTTCCGATTCGGTTTCCCGCGCTTTCGGTTGATTTGATGAGTATCAGCGGCCACAAGGTCTATGCGCCAAAGGGAATCGGTGCGCTGATTGTCAAAAAAGGCGTGCGGCTTATCCCACAGATTACCGGCGGCGGCCAGCAAAACGGCGTGCGCTCTGGAACAGAGCCGGTGCCGATGATCGCGGCGTTCGGTGCGGCAGTGGCTGCACAGCGGACAAAGCTGTCTGCACGCATTGCGCATTACGAAGCGCTGTCAAAACGGCTGCGCGATGCGTTTTCGCAGAATGAAGATGTGTCATTCCGGTCAGGTGACGCGTGTGTGCCGTATATCGTGAGCTTGTCCGTGTTCGGTGTGCGCTCAGAGACGATGCTGCATTTCTTGGAGCAGAAAGGCATCTATGTATCGAGCGGAAGCGCTTGTGCAAAAGGTGCACACAGCCATGTCATGGACGCACTCGGCGTTGACCGCATGACAGCGGACGAAACACTGCGCATAAGCTTTTCGCCCGAAACGACAGAAGAGATGATCGACACACTCGTGTCGGCAATTTTAGAAGGAGAACAGACACTCGCAAAACAGCGGGTGAGAGGATAGGAGAAACTATGAACGAAGCCATTTTATTAAAAACAGGAGAAATTGCGTTAAAAGGACTCAACCGCGGTTCGTTTGAGGATATTCTGGTCAAAAACATCCGCTGGCGGTTAAAGCCGTTCGGTGCGTTTGACATTCAGCGTGCGCAGTCGACGATTACCGTACGCCCGAAATCGGACGACATTGATTTGGACGAAGTGTGTGACGCAATGGGCAAGGTGTTCGGCATCGCGGCATATTCGCGTGCGCTCGTCACCGAAAAAGATTTGGGTACCATCTTAAGAGATGCTGTTGCTTATTTAAAAGACGACCTTTCCGGGATTCGTACGTTTAAAGTGGAGGCAAAGCGGTCGGACAAATCGTTCCCGTACAAATCGCCGGAGATTTCGCGCGAAGTTGGTGCGGCACTGCTTTCGGCATATCCGCATCTGCGCGTAGACGTACATCATCCGCAGATGACTGTCATCGTCGAAATCCGCGACTTTGCGGCATATATCCACGGTGCACAGCGCGAGGGTGCAGGCGGTATGCCGGTTTCTTCGAGCGGACAGGCGCTTCTGCTTGTGTCGGGCGGCATCGACAGCCCGGTTGCAGGCTATATGATGGCGCGCCGCGGATTAAAGATTTCGGCAATCCATTTTGTAAGCCCGCCGTATACGAGTGCGCGTGCGCTCGACAAGGTGGAAACACTGCTTCAGACATTGACCGATTATACCGGAAATATCACGTTTTACTGCGTGCCGTTTACGAAATTGCAGGAAGCCATCCGCGACCACTGTCCGGAAGAGCTGTTTACAATTATCATGCGCCGATTGATGATGGAGATTGCCGTGCGTGTGGCGCGTGCGCATGATCTGCCGGCGCTCATTACCGGCGAGAGCTTAGGTCAGGTGGCAAGCCAGACAATCTTGTCGCTTGCGGCAACCAACGCAGCATCCGACCGTCCGGTGTTCCGTCCGCTCATCGGCATGGACAAAAAGGACATCGTCGCCATCGCGCGTAAGATCAACACGTTTGAAACATCTATCTTGCCGTATGAGGACTGCTGCACCGTGTTTACGCCGAAACGGCCGAAAACACGTCCGACACTCCGCTATGTTGAGGAGTCGCAGGCATTGTTTGATTTTGAACCGCTGCTTGCCGAAGCGGTCGAAAATATTGAGGAAAAAGTCATTCGTCTGGAGTGGTGAAGAGAATGAATCTGCAGACTGAAGCCGAAGCACTTGTAACACTGCTCGCTGCACGCGGCCTCACGATTGCCACAGCCGAAAGCTGTACCGGCGGGATGGCAGCGGCGGCGATCACCTCCGTTTCGGGCGCTTCGTCTGTGTTTGAATATGGGGCGGTTACATACGCAAACCGAATCAAGGAGGAAATGCTCGGCGTGCGTGAATCGTCACTGCGGCAGTACGGCGCAGTGAGCGAGGCGGTTGCATGCGAAATGGCGGAAGGTGTCCGCGCGCGTGCAAAGAGCGACGTGGGAATTTCCACCACCGGAATCGCCGGCCCAACCGGCGCGGTCGAGGGCAAACCGGTCGGTACGGTGTATATTGCCGTATCGTATCGGGGGAAAACCGTATGGGAACGGCTCGATTTATTGGCTGAATGCGGAAACGACCGGCAAAACATCCGGACAGAGACGGTGATTCGCCTGTTTCGAAAAACAGTGGATCTCATTGACCGGCAGGATTCTTAAGACCCATTGAATCCGGAAAGGAGCACACCATGGAAGAAAAAGAGAAAATGACAATCGAACAGCAAGAGGAACATACCGATCAGAAACAGAAAAAAGGCGGCGCACACGCAAAACCGAAGAAAAAATCACTGTCACAAAAGATTTTGCTTGCATTGACAATCATTTGTCTGGTGGGCGCAGTGATTAGCGGCGGTTTGATTTTGATGAAATATTTGATTATCCGCCACGATCAAAGCGAGGCGGACAAGTTGTATCAAAAAACGGAATCGTCGGAGGAGGTCGCACCCGAATCTGAACCGGAGCTCGATCCGACTACGGGCATTATTTCGGATTTCAATGCGCTTTATAATGTCAATCAGGACATCAAAGGCTATGTCTACATCGACGGAACAGGACTTTCTTCGGTTGTGGTGCAGAGCGACGACAATGACTACTATCTGCGCCGCAATTTTTACGGCAAATCGATTCTGGGTATTCCGTTTATCGACTATCGTGCAGAGATTACGCCGACAGACCAGAGCCAGAACCTGACGCTTTACGGCCATGCGGCAAGCGACGGTTCATATTTTGCGCCGATCAAAGAGTATAAGAGCCTTGATTTTTATAAACAGCATCCGATTATCAACTTCGATACGATCTACGGCCGCGGTCAGTATAAAGTAATCGGTGCGTTTATGGCAGAAGTCGACCCCGATATGGAAGGTTATTTCGGCTATCACGATTATGTGGATATGACGGAAGAACAGTTTGAAACGTTCCTTTTGGAAATCGACAAACGTTCGTATTTCAATACAACCGTCGATGTCGATTACTCCGACCGGTTTATTACACTGTCGACTTGCGAAACACTGACACCGGAAAAACCGACACCGTACCGCATGGTGGTTGTTGCAAGAAAAGTGCGTCCGGGCGAGCCGTATGCAGTGAATGTCGAAGGCGCAACAATCAACAAAGATATGATCATGCCCGAGGTCTGGGTGGAGCAAAACGGAAAAGCCAATCCGTATGCATAATTATAGAAAGGACGAATTGCGATGAAAAAATGGATGGTTCATCTGGCGTCGTTTGGTGCCGCCGTGTCGGTTTTGGCCGTATCGGTTGGTATGAGCGCAGATGCGTTTGCCTATATGCCGACAAGCGCGCAGACAGATCCGCTCGCAGGTGTTGTGCAGGGACAGGAGCCGGGCATTGCTGAGATTGAATCATCGTTAGAGGGCGAATGGTTTGACGGCGGAACGAATGAACTGCCGTTTGATATTTCAGAAGATGATCTGCTCAATGTGAGCGTATTTTCGTCTGTGCCGCTTCCGTCCGTTTCAGACGCTGTGCCGGGCCAATCCACGCTGTCATCTGAATCGGGCGTGCTTGGCTCATCGCTTCCTGCATTTGAGTCTGCACCGGCTGAATCATCCTCACCTGCTTCCTCGCGCCCGCCGGTTTCGTCCGCACCGTCTTCTTCGTCGTCTTCTGAGGAAGCCGGACCAGACGATGAGCTTCTGCTCATTTTAGCAGGTGCGGTACAGCGGGAAATTGTCGGTACCAATACGGTGCCGAGTGCGAAATATTACGAAGCATATAAAGCGCAGGCGGTTGCCTGCCACAGCTATATGGAAAACTACCGCAGAACATACGGCAGATACCCGTCGATGTCGTATGCCACACCGCATGCGAAAACGATTGCGCTTGTGCGCGAGGTGTATGACGAGGTGGCCTATTACGGCAGTGTGCCGGCAAATACCGTCTATCATGCGGCGGCAGGCGGTCACACACAGTCAAGCCAGTACGTGTGGGGAAGCTCCATCTCATACTTAAAAGCGGTTGACAGCGCGTATGACGACTATCCGAGCACATTTTCCATCTCGGCCGACAGTGCGCGTCAAAAGCTTACTGCCGCAGGCATTTCTGTGAGCGGCGAGCCGGAAACGTGGTTTTCGCTTGACGGCGCCACCTATACAGACGGTGATTTTGTCTATACACTGCCGGTGTGCGGTGTGCAGGTGAGTGTGCGAACTTTACGCGAAAGCGTGTTCGGTACGGCGCAGTTAAAAAGTACAAAAATCACCTCGATTTCTGTAAGCGGCGATGTGATCACGTTTTCCACCAAGGGATACGGTCACGGTGTTGGCATGAGTCAGCGCGGTGCACTCGGCTATTCCGCCGCGGGAAAAGATTACCGCTTCATTTTGACCCACTACTATCCGGGAATCACGATCCGATAAGGAGAAGTTTATTTATGCCAGCCATTTCTATGCTCATTAAACCGGCATCCTCGTCATGCAATATGCGGTGTGCCTACTGCTTTTACAGCGACGTCGCCAATCGGCGCGAAATTGCCAACTACGGCATCATGTCAGAGGAAACGCTCGAGATTATCGTCAAAAAGGCGTTTGCCTATGCCGACACGATGGCGGCATTCGGCTTTCAGGGCGGTGAGCCGACACTTGCAGGTCTTGATTTTTTCAAAAAGGTCATCGAATTGCAAAAGAAGTACAACACAAAGCATATCCGCGTTACGAATGCGATTCAGACAAACGGCATGACGATGAACGACGAGTGGGCACAGTTTCTGCACGACAACGACTTTTTGGTCGGACTGTCGCTCGACGGCGTGCAGGCCGTGCATGACAAATACCGGCTGGATGCAGAGGGCAACGGCACATTTGCACGCGTCGTGAATGCCGCGCGCATCATGGAACGGCACCATGTCGAGTTCAACATCCTCTCAACCGTCAACCGCGACGTTGCGGAGAATATCGAACGGATCTATTACTTTTTTAAAAAGCAGAAATTTTCGTATCTGCAGTTTATCCCGTGCCTCGATGAGCTAAAAACGGCAGGCGGTCACAGCTATTCGCTCACACCCGAACTGTACGGCGAATTTTTAAAAAAGCTGTTTAAGCTTTGGTATGTGGACTTGAATACGAACCATCCGGTCAGTGTGCGTTATTTCGACAACCTCGTCATGATGCTCGCCGGATATCCGCCGGAAAGCTGCGGAATGTCGGGCGTTTGCAGCTGCTATTTCATGATTGAAGCAGACGGCAGCGTCTATCCGTGTGACTTCTATGTCACGGATGAATGGCGCATCGGCAATGTGCACACCGACGAATTTGATGTGATGCTCCGGTCGGAGAATGCCCGCCGGTTTGTCGAAACATCCTATGCCGTTGCGGACGACTGCAAAACATGTCCGTATTACCGGCTGTGCCGCGGCGGATGCCGCAGAAACCGCGAGCCGATCGCACTTGGAGAAAATACAAAAAATGCGCTGTGTCCAGCGTTCTATACGTTTTTTGAATATGCTGCGGATGACCTGGCAAAAGTCGCACAGCGTATCCGCCGCAGATAAGGGGAGGAATCATCAATGACAACCATTCAGTCGTATGCATTCGGAACAGCCGCGAACGGAGAACCGGTTCGCGGTTTCCGGCTGTCTAATGAGAAAATCGAAGCAGACATCATCACGCTCGGTGCCGCTGTTCAGTCCGTGCGCGTGCCCGACCGAACCGGCGCCATGACAGACGTGTGTCTTGGATTTTCGGATGTGCAGGGTTATGAAACACAGACATGCTTTATCGGCGCAGTCGTCGGCCGGTATGCAAACCGCATCGGCGGCGCATCGTTTTCGTTAAACGGCAAAACGTATCCGCTTTTTAAAAACGACGGCGAACATCATCTGCACGGCGGTCCGACCGGCTTTCATACGAAAAACTGGGACGCACAGGTGTGCGGTGAAACGCTTGTGCTTTCCTGCAAGAGCGCAGACATGGAGGAAGGATATCCAGGCAATATGACCGTTTGGGTGACATACGCACTGACCGAAGCGGGCGGCCTTTCGATTTCGTATGAAGCACAGAGCGACAAAGATACCGTCTGCAATCTCACAAACCATGCGTATTTCAATCTGTCGGGTGACCGGTGCGATACCATCTGTACGCACGAAATCAAAATCAACGCCGACCGCTTCACACGCGTAGACGGCGGTGCAATCCCGACCGGCGAGCTGCCGGAGGTGGCAGGTACACCGTTTGATTTCCGCGATTTTCATGCAATCGGCGCGCGGATTGATGAGGAAAACAGCGATCTGCAATCAGTCGGCGGCTATGACCACAACTTCGTCATCCGCGGCGAGGGCTTCCGTGAGGCGGCTTGTGTGCGCTGCGAGGAAACCGGAGTCGAAATGCGTGTGTTCACTGATTTGCCGGGCATGCAGTTTTATGCCGGAAACTTTTTGGACGGCAGTTTTGTCGGAAAAACGGGCAAACCATACGAAAAACGCAGCGGTTTCTGTCTGGAAACGCAGTACTTCCCGGATTCGCCGAATCGACCGGAATTTCCCTGCTGTGTCTTAAAAGCAGGCGCGCGTTTTGCATCAAAAACGGTCTATGAATTCGAGCAGTTTTGACTTGCTCGTGAATATTAACAAAAGAGAATGAAATTTTCTACACTTTTATCACGGAAATGGTGGAAAATTTATTTCGTTTATGGTATAGTATAACCTATCGGGATTTTACAGGTGAAATAATGCGCCTCAGAGGCTTTCAAAAAATAAGAACAAAAGCGTCTGACCGAACAATACATAGGAGGGACAACCATGATTGAGATTCAAAATCTCACAAAGAGATACGGCCAGAAATTAGCGGTCGATGATGTCAGTTTTCATGTGGACCGCGGAGAAATTCTGGGCTTTCTCGGTCCGAACGGTGCAGGCAAATCGACAACCATGAATATTTTGACCGGTTATCTGTCCGCAACAAGCGGAGAATGCAAGATCAACGGTGTTGACATTTTGGAAGATCCGATTCGTGCGAAGCGTTCGATCGGCTATCTGCCGGAGCAGCCGCCGCTGTATCTTGATATGACGGTCAAAGAATATTTAAGCTTTATCTATGACCTGAAAAAAGCAAAACAGCCCAAAACCGAGCACATCAAAGAAGTCTGCGATGTTGTCAAAATCTCAAACGTCTATAACCGCTTGATCAAAAACCTGTCAAAAGGTTATAAACAGCGTGTGGGACTGGCACAGGCACTGATCGGAAATCCGGAAGTGCTGATTCTCGACGAACCGACCGTCGGTTTGGACCCGAAACAGATCATCGAAATCCGCAGCCTTATCAAAAAGCTCGGCAAAAAACACACCATTATTCTTTCTTCGCATATTCTGTCTGAGATTCAGGCAGTGTGTGACAAAGTCGTTGTCATCAACCAGGGCAAACTGGTCGCAGACGACACCACTGCAAACCTGTCGCACAATATGTCGAATGACCGCCGTTACACGGTGCTGATTGACGGTCCGGAAAATGAAGTGTATCGTTCGCTTTGCGGCATCACCGGCATGGTGAATGTTGATCTTCTCGGAAAGAGAGAAGAAGGCGTTTATGAATACAGCGTCGAAGCGGAAGACGGCGTCGATATTCGCCGCGAGATCTTCAAACGCTTGGCAGAGCGCAACTGGCCGATGCTTGGTCTGCGCTCGAGCGAAATGTCGCTTGAGGATATCTTCCTGCAGCTTACAAAAGATTCCGGAGGTATTAAGTAATGGGTGCTATTTTCAGACGCGAATTAAAAGCATATTTTTCTTCTCCGCTCGGATATATTTTTCTCGGCGTGATTTATGCTATTTCCGGCTTTTATTTTTGGTATGTGCTCTATAGTCAGGCAAACTACATTCAGTACGTGTTCAGCAACATGTTCACGATTGTTTTGATGGTTGTGCCGCTTCTCACCATGAGACTCATGAGTGAGGACAAAAAGTTAAAGACCGATCAGCTTTTGCTGACTGCACCGGTCAACATCACAAGCGTTGTACTGGGCAAATATTTTGCTGCATTTGTTGTGTATCTGCTGGGCGTTTCGTCGACCATTGTATATCAGATCGTTTTGGCAACATTCGCAGCACCTGACTGGAATGTGTTCCTCGGAAACTATATTGCGATTGCACTCATCGGTGCGGCGCTCATTTCCATCGGTATTCTCATCTCGTCTTTGACAGAGAACCAGATCATCGCGGCAATCGGCACACTGGCGATTTCGCTGTTCATCTGGCTTTTGGATTCGATTGCAATGGCGCTTCCGGCAGGCTTTGAGTGGATCGGAACCGTACTTGGTTCTCTTTCGTTCATGACACGCTACAACGACTTTGTCAGCGGTATTTTGAACGTTTCGCATATTCTGTTCTTCGTAAGCTTTGCGGCTGTCTTCCTGTTCTTGACAGTACGTGCGCTTGAGAAGAAGAGATGGAGCTAAGGAAGGGAGACCATCAGCAATGAAAAATATCTTTAAAATGCGCCGGTTTAAATTCGGCACACTTGCAACAGTAATCACAGCGGCGTTTATTGTTGCAGTGATTTTAATCAACGTGATTGCAGGACTGCTGCTTGAACGGTTTCCGCTTACAATTGACTTGACTTCCGACCAGCGCTTTAATCTGACACAGGAGTCGATTGATTTTGTAAACGAAATCACCGAAGATGTCAAACTGACTGTTTTGGCAGAAGAAACAGAGTTTGAAAGCAGCGGTACTTACTACAAACAGATTTATGAGATTTTAAAAGCATATGACACCCATTCTTCGAAAGTGTCGCTTGAATTCAGAAGTCTTAAGAAAAACCCGGGTATTGCAGACGAATATCCGGAGGAAACACTTGCAGAAGGCGATATCATCGTTTCCACATCAAAACGGTATAAATATGTCGCTTCTTCGAGCCTGATTTCCGTATCGCAGTCCACATACGGCACACAGACATACAGCTCTCAGGCAGAGCAGGTAATCACCTCTTCCATTATGTATGTCACCGAGTCGAATGTGACAAAAGCAGCGCTGATCACCGGTCTTGAGGGTGTCGATGTTTCGGGTCTGACCGAACTGCTCAAATCGAACATCTATGATGTGGAGGAAGTCGATATTTTCACCGGAGAGCTTTCCGACGAATATGATGTTGCCATTCTGCCGCAGCCGAAAACAGATCTGACAACCGAACAGGCAGAAAAACTGGCGGCTTATCTTGACAACAACGGTGAATTCGGCAAAACACTGCTGTTTGTTGCAGCAGACGTAACACCGGGCGATGTGCTCAAAAACTTCTTGGCTGACTGGGGCATTGAGATGCAGAGCGGCTTTGTTTATGAGACCGACTCGTCTCAGGTTCTTCAATCTGGTTATATTCATTTTACTTCGGTTGCAGACGAAACGATCAACAATGAAATGTCTTCCTCCGGTTTGCCGATCATCTCCGCATATGGCGTGCCGATCAATACATTGTTTGAAACATCGGGCAACCGTACCACAACTGTTTTGCTGTCTTCCAACGAATCGACCATCTTTGTACCGTTCGATGCATTTAACGAAGGTTCCGATTTCGATTTCGCTGCACAGGAGCAGAAAGTACAGAACCTGATTGTCAAAGGTTCCAAATCCCGCAGTGTAGACAATGAAGCGATTACCTCTAACGTGATTGCATTCGGTTCTGCGCAGATGCTTGCACAGCAGGCACTCACATATGGCGGTTACGGAAACGGTGACTTCGTCATCACAGCCGTCAACCAGACTTGCGGAAAAGACACACCGGTTAAAATTCTTCCGGTTGACCTTTCGTACGATACCATCACTATTACCGAATCTGAACTTCAGATGTATGGTATCATCTTTATCGGTGCAATTCCGGTGATCGTGTTTGTCATCGGTATTGTGATCTTCATTCGCAGGAGGCATTTATGAGTAAAAAAATCAAGGCGCTCATTTTTGGCGGTGTGGCAGTCGTTGTTTTGGCGGCGATTGCAATCGTGCTGACGCTGACTGCACCGAAAAGCGAGGAAAGTTCACTGCCCAGCAGCAATGCAATTCCGCTGATCGACGAGCTGTACAGCGATGCAGAAAGCCTTTACGTTAAAAACGCAACCGGCGAATATACGATTGAGAATGTCGGAGAAGATTTGTTCCGTGTCAAAGACATTGCCGACTTTAAATCGCTTGACTATTTGTATCAGCAGACGCTCAGCAATCTTTGTACATTTTCCGCTTTGGAAGTGATTGAAGAAGACTGTGCAGATCTGGCACGTTATGGCCTGGCGGACCCTGCCATTTCGTTTACAATGAAGTTTACAAACGGAAATGTATATTCTTATCATATCGGCAGCGCGACAGCTGACAATGAGAGCTATTATCTGAAAAAAGACGGTGAAACTGATGTGTACTTGGTCACCAGCACGGCAATTACCAATTTGCTGTTATCCAAATACGCATACCTGGATCCGGAAATCATTGAAAGCTTTGATGAAAATGATTCTGAAGCAATTCCGCGAATCAACAGCGCAACAATCTCCCGTCCGGACTTGGCATATGACATTGTAATCGAAGAAGCCAAAGACGGCGAGCTTGGTGAGAATGTATCGCAGCAGAGCTATCTCGTTATGCGTCAGCCGCAGTTTGCGCTGCTTGATGAATCAAAATTGCAGACATTGATTTTCGGCAACTTCGGCTTGTCGGCAGTTGATGTTGTGAAAGCGAACATCACTGCAGAAGACCGCACAGAGTATGGCTTTGACAATCCGACTGCTGTCTATGAAATGACATATGACAACAATACAACGGTAAAACTCACACTTGGTGCAGGATTCAATTCGGAAGAAGGATATGAAAAAGGAAAGAAAGTCGACGCATCAAAAATCGACCGTTATTTCCTGATTCGTGAAGATGTCGATCAGATTTATATCATTTCTGCCGACAGCATCGAGTGGCAGAGTGCACAGCCGAAAGATATGATTTCGAGCATTCTTGTACTGCCGAATATTATCGATCTTTCCAGTATTGATGTCACAGTCAAAGGCGAGTCGCATTCTCTCGTGTTTACACCGGGAGAAGATGAGGATGATTCGTCTGATTATACCGCAGCACTTGACGGAAATGCAGTTGATATGGAGCAGAGCCGTACATATTTGCAGCTGCTGATGCTGACAAATGCAACCGATATTTACGCGGGTGAAATCAGCGGCACGGAGCAGATGTCTATTGTATATCATTATAAGAACGGAACCACCGCAACGCTTCGTTTTTATGTGGATGAAGCGAACGCAACATACATCACACTCAATGAAACATCGAAGTTTATGGGTCGTGTAGGTCTTATCAATAAGGTACTGACCGAAACCCAGAATCTCAAAGACGGCAAAACCGTGAACTTGGATTGGTAAACATAACTTCAACAAATATCCGCCTGAAAAAAGGCGGATATTTGTTTATATCATTGAAAATCTTCAAGAATTATGGTATCATAAACAAAAGGAGTTGAATCAAATGAGTGACATTTTTTTGGAGCAGATCGTAAAACAGCAAAAAAGCGTAAAACAGATTGTGCGGAATTGTCTGATTATTTTGGTTGGACTGATCATCGCATGTGCGCTGCTTCCGTTTTCTCTGTTCAGACCGAATTACGGCCCGTTTGTCTTTTTGGTATTTGCCGGTGTATTATATTACACATGGTATATTGTGTCCGGATTAAACTTAGAGTTTGAATACATTTTCACAAACGGCGATTTGGACATCGATAAAATCAGCAATAAACGCAAACGCAAACGTATGACGTCTATCCGCATTTCGAAAATTTCGCTGTTTTCTGAATTTGACGCAGCCAAATTCGATAAAAAAGCATTTGATGTGGTGTACGAAGCAGCGCAGTCCGTCCAGTCGGAGCAGAATTATATGATCCAGTATGCAAACCGCGAGGGCAAAAAATGCGTGCTGATCTTTACACCGAATGAAAAACTGGTCGAGGCGATCCGCAAATACTATCGTCCGGGCGTTCGTGCGTTATGATTGCCGGCGTTGGCATTGATTGCGTGCAGATTGTTGCAATCGAAAAAAGTCTTGCTTCGCCGCGCTTTGTAGAACGTTTTTTCGGCAAGGAGGAGCAGCTGTTGTTTGTCGGTGCGCATCGCACGGAGCGAATTGCTGCACACTTTGCGGCGAAAGAAGCATTTTCCAAAGCGATGGGAAGCGGTGTGCGCGGCTTTTTGCTTTGTGAAGTGGAGGTTCTGCGCGATGAACTGGGTGCTCCGTATTTAAAACTGAGCGGAAATGCGCAAACACTGGCAGCAGGAAAACGGCTGTTTGTGAGCCTTTCTCACACAAGCGAATCGGCACAGGCGATCGTCATTGCGGAATTTGCGGAGGAATGAATCATGATTGAAGTGACAAGTGATCTGCTTTGCACAAAGCTTAAAAAGCGTGCCCCAGATACACACAAAGGCGATTTTGGACGGTTGACGATTGTGGCAGGCAGCCGCGGAATGGTCGGTGCGCCAATGATGGCAACGCTTGCCGCTATGCGTACGGGAAGCGGCCTGACCACACTGGCGGCACCTGCGTCGGTGGTGTCGTGTGTGGCTGTGGGACTGATGGAAGCGATGACGCTTCCGCTTTGCGAAACAGAGCAGGGCGGACTGGATGCATCATGTATGGAAACGCTGCTTCCGCATCTTCAAAAACAGACGGCTTGTGTTGTCGGATGCGGACTTGGCGTGACGAATGATACAAAACAAATCATAAAAAACATTATCGAAAATACAAAATGTAAACTTCTGCTCGATGCGGACGCACTGAATGCGATTGCGGGAACACCGGAGCTGCTTCAATCGTGTGCACAAACACCGGTTGTCACACCGCATCCGGGTGAGATGGCACGTCTGTGCGGTATCGAAATTTCGGCAGTGCTGTCGAATCCGGCAAAGCTTGCGCGTACATTTGCGCAGACATACGGATGTGTGACCGTGTTAAAAGGTCACCGAACCGTGATTGCAGCACCGGATGGTACGCTGTTTCACAATACCACCGGAAACGCCGGACTGGCTAAAGGCGGAAGCGGCGATATTCTGTCGGGAATGATCGGTGCGTTTTTAGCGCAGGGTCTTTCAGCGGTGGATGCGGCGGTTTGTGCAGTTTGGATTCACGGCGCAGCGGCTGATCGGCTGTCGGAGCACATGGCGCTCACGGGAATGCTCGCGCGTGATGTGATTGACGAGCTTCCGGCAGTGATGAAAGCGCTTGATTTATAAAAAACGGAATAAACAAAACACCCCTTGCATACAATAAGACATGCAGGGGGTGTTTGCTTGAAGAAAACAGGAATCCGGATTGCGATTTGGCTCGCAGCGGCCGGACTGGTGATCGGGGCCGCATTTTTGTTTCGCGGATGTCAGAAAAATGGGATCAAACAACAGACGAGCGAGGTGTTTCACGAGCCGTTTCAGGCAGACGCCACGATTCGCGGCGAATCTCTTTCGCTGAATGCAAAGGTTGGCAGCAGCGGAACGGGAGAAGTGACGCTTACGGTATGTGAGCCGTCGCCGTTTGCAGGGATGGAATTTTTACTCAAGGATGAAACGGTTACGGTGACATATGGGAATATGTCGTTCCCGCTCGATTTGTCGGGCGTGCCGCAGTCGGCGGTGATGAAGCCGCTTTTATCCATGCTGTCGGGCGGTGTTTCGATCGGGGACGCCGAAGTGACGCGGAAAGACGGTGTCACGACGCTCAAGGGCACATGCGATGCAGGCGATTATACGATTTCGTTTGACGAGAAAGAGCAAAAGGTTCTCTGTGTCGACTTTCCGCAGATCGGATTTCGATGTGATTTTTCTTCGTTTGTGAAAGAAACAGCGGCAGAACCTTCCGAAGCATCAGAATAAAAAAGCAGCGGAATGTTCCGCTGCTTTTTTGTTGTGATTAGGCCAGTGTTAAGCGAATAGCTGCCCAGCCGTTTTCGGTGAGCACTTCGTGAACCGCAAGTCCCTGTTTGGTGAGCGCCTGTTTGATTTCCTCACAGCGTTCCTCAATGATGCCCGAAACGAGCAGGACGCTGTCTTTATGCATGAACTGCGTTACTACAGAAGAAAGGCGAAGAATGACGTCGGCAACGATGTTTGCGCAGATGATATCGTATGTTCCCGATACCTGTTCGGTGAGATCGCCGCACAGCAGGGTGATCTTGCCGCCGACACCGTTTAGATCGGCATTTTCCTGTGCCACACGGACAGCCACGGAGTCGATATCCACACCGACTGCCGATTTTGCACCGAGCAGCAGTGCGGTGATCGCCAGAATACCCGAACCGGTTCCGATGTCGAGTACGGTGTTTTCCGGTTTGACGGTTTTGTCGAGCAGACGCATGCACAGACGGGTTGTTTCGTGCGTGCCGGTGCCGAATGCCATACCTGGATCAAGTGTGACACGGACTTCGTTCGGCGCGGTTTCGTATTCCTCCCAGCACGGAACAATGACGAGCCGGTCGCCGATTTTTGTCGGGTGATAATATTTTTTCCACGCAGTCGACCAGTCCTCTTCGTTTACGTCTGCGAAGGAGAGTTCCAAACGGCCCAAGTCAATTTCCGGGTTTTCCTCGCGCAGAAGCGGCAGCGCTTTTTTGATTTCGCCGAGTGTTTCGATGCCCTGCAAATTGTCCGGCAGATAGAATGTGACGTTCGTTTCGACTGTTTTTAAACGCATCAGTTCCTCTTCGACATAGTCCCAGTGGATGGTCGTGTCGGAGAGAAAATCGGTGAAGTCCTGCGCATCCTCAATCATGACGCCGCGGATGCCGTGCATTGTCAAAAGACCGCTCACGATGTCGATGGCAGGGGTGGTGGTGAAAATCGAAATCTGTTTATAGTTCATGAGAGCACTCCTGTTCGTTTTGGTTTCTGATACCATGTTTTTTGACTGCCGCATATGAGGCAAAGAAACGGCAGGCAAAACCGAAGTATCATAACTGCTTTACCGTTATTATACCGTGAAACAACACGAATTACAACGGATTTTTTGGCAAAACAGGCGTGAAACCACTTGCAAAACAGCGCGTGATTTGGTATCATAGTGACTATAGTATAAAAAACGCATGGACTGAGGAAAGTAGCCCTATGGATTTGCAGCACAGAGAGAGCCGTGTGCGCTGAGAGCGGCTTGTGCAAAACGAGCGGTGAAGTTCCCTCACGAGCGGTGCCGCTGAACCGAAACGATGACAGTAGGCGGCAACGGTTTCCCACCGTTATTTCGGGACAGAGAGTGTTTGCTCCGGCAAAAATCAGGGTGGTACCGCGGAACGGTTGCGCTTCGTCCCTTTAAAAAGCAGTTTGGCTTTTTGGGGAGGAGGCGCTTTTTTGCGCGCATTTGCACCCAAACGCAAAGCAGAAACAACAGCAAAACGGAGGGTTTTGACATGAAAACAGCGTTGGAAAACATCAAAAGCACAGCGGCTGAGGCAATCGGCAGCTGTGACGACCCGAAAGCGCTGGACGCGCTGCGCGTTCGGTTTTTGGGCAAAAAAGGCGAGCTGACTGCCATCTTAAAACAGATGGGTAAATTGAGCGCCGAAGAACGTCCGGTTATGGGACAGCTTGCAAACGAGGTGCGTGCAGCGATTGAAACCGCCATCACCGAAAAAGCAGCCGTACTCAAAGAAAAACAATTAGCAGAACAGCTGCGTGCAGAGCGCATCGACGTAACCATGCCGGGCAAACGTCAGCCGCTCGGCAAACCGCATCCGCTGACACTCGTCATGGAAGAGGTCAAAGAGATCTTCTTAGGTATGGGATTTGATGTCGTGAGCGGTCCGGAGGTAGAGCTCGACCACTATAACTTCGAAATGCTCAATATGCCCAAAGACCATCCGGCACGCGATACACAGGATACCTTCTATATCAATGATAACGTCGTGCTCCGCACCCAGACTTCTCCGGTGCAGGTACGTACCATGGAAAAACGCCGTCCGCCGATCCGTGTGATCTCTCCGGGCCGCGTATACCGTTCCGATGCAATCGACGCAACCCACTCGCCGCTGTTCCACCAGATCGAGGGCCTTGTGGTCGACCGCGGTGTGACGATGGCAGACTTGAAAGGCACGCTCGAAATCTTCGTCAAACGCCTTTACGGCGAGGATTCCGTCGTTCGCTTCCGTCCGCACCACTTCCCGTTCACCGAGCCGTCCGCAGAGCTTGACGTCATGTGCTTCAACTGCCACGGCAAAGGCTGCCGCCTGTGCAAAGGCGAGGGCTGGATCGAGATTCTCGGCTGCGGCATGGTGCACCCGACCGTGCTCAAAAACTGCAACATCGACCCCGAGGAATACAGCGGATTTGCATTCGGCATGGGCCTTGAGCGTATCGTTATGCGCCGCTTTAATATCGATGATCTGCGTTTGTTCTTTGAAAACGATCAGCGCTTTTTGGATCAGTTTTAATGCGCAACCCTGAAGTTTTTGAGAGTGAGGAGAAACCAGTATGGATTTATCAATGAGATGGCTCAGCGAATTCGTTGAGATTGATACAGACGCCCACACCTTTGCCGAGGACATGACGATGTCCGGTTCGAAAGTGGAGGGCTATCAGACAGAAGCAGCAGAAGTGAGCAATGTAGTCGTCGGCAAAGTGCTGTCGATCGTTCCGCACGAAAACTCCGATCATCTGGTCATCTGTCAGGTGGAAGTCGGCAAGGAATCGCCGGTGCAGATCGTCACCGGTGCAACAAACGTGGTCGAAGGCGCACTCGTTCCGGTGGCGCTCGACGGCGCAACACTGCCGGGCGGCGTCAAAATTAAAAAAGGCAAGCTCCGTGGTGTTGTGAGCGAGGGTATGCTCTGCTCGCTCGGTGAATTGGGCCTTACCACCCACGATTTCCCGTATGCAATCGAGGACGGCATTTTCCTCATTGAAGAGGAATGCGAAATCGGCCAGGATATTCATGACGCGATCCGCTTAAACGATACCTGTGTCGAATTTGAGATCACCCCGAACCGTCCGGACTGCCTGAGTGTCATCGGCCTTGCAAGAGAGGCGGCTGTGACATACAGAAAACCGCTTCGTCTGCACGAGCCGGTTGTCAAAGGTTCTGGCGGCGATATCAGCGAATATCTGCGCGTCACCGTCGAAAATCCGGTGCTTTGCCCGCGTTATACGGCAAAAGCCGTCAAAAACGTGCGCGTAAAACCGTCGCCGCTGTGGATGCGTGAGTGTCTGCGTGCATCGGGTGTTCGTCCGATCAACAACCTTGTAGATATCACAAACTATGTTATGCTCGAATATGGTCAGCCGCTCCATGCGTTTGACGCAAAATATGTAGAAGGCGGTCATATTATTGTCAGAAATGCACACGAGGGTGAAGTGATTGAAACACTTGACGGCGTGGAGCGTAAATTAAATCCGTCGATGCTCGTCATTTCCGATGAGCAAAAAGCTGTTGCAATCGCAGGCGTCATGGGCGGCGAGAACAGCGCCATCATGGACGATACAAACACCGTCATCTTCGAGTCGGCAAACTTTTTGGGCAGCAGTGTGCGTGTGACTGCACGGGGCGTCGGTCTGCGCACCGATTCCTCTGCACGGTTTGAAAAAGGACTCGATCCGAAAAACACATACAAAGCCGTCATGCGTGCATGCGAACTTGTTGAACTGCTCGATGCAGGTGAAGTCGTCGACGGCATCATCGACGTGGACAATTCGCCGAAAGAGCCGACCGTGATCGAATTTGATCCGGCTTGGATCAACCGTTTCTTAGGCATCGAAGTGTCGAGAGAAGAAATGGTCGATATTCTCACCCAGCTGGATTTTGTTGTGGACGGCGATTCGATCATCGTGCCGTCGTTCCGCGGCGATGTGGAGCACAAAGCCGATATCGCAGAGGAAATTGCGCGTTTCTACGGATACAATAAGATTCCGGTGACAGCAATCCGCGGTGTTGCAAAAGCACAGCTCACACCAATCCAGAAATTCGAGCGCACGATTCACAAAACATTGCAGGCAAGCGGTTGCTATGAGGTCATGACCTATTCGTTCATCAGCCCGAAATATTACGATAAAATCGGCCTGCCGGAATCGTCCCCGCTGCGTGACAGCGTCGTGATTTCGAACCCGCTCGGCGAGGATACAAGCGTGATGCGTACCACCACACTGCCGTCGATGCTCGAGGTGCTGTCCCGTAACTATAATAACCGCAATGCATCGTTCTTCGGCTATGAGATCGGCAACGAGTACATCAAAAAAGAAGGACAGGAACTGCCGGATGAAAACGCACAGATCACCATCGGTCTTTATGGCGACTGCGATTTCTACACCTTAAAAGGAATGGTCGAAACGCTGCTCGAGCGTCTGCACGTCAAAACATTCGACATCCGTCCTCAAACGGAGCATCCGACCTTCCATCCGGGACGCTGTGCCGTGCTGTTCTTAAACGATGTGCGCATCGGCATTCTGGGCGAAGTGCATCCGAACGTTTTGCAGAACTATGGCATCGGTACCAAAGCATATCTTGCAAAACTCGATGTAAACGCGCTGTTTAGTTTGGCAGACGAGGTTGTAGAATACCGTCCGATGCCGAAATTCCCGGCTGCAACCCGTGACTTGAGCCTTGTCTGCAATGAGGAACTGCCGATCATCGAGATCGAAAAAGCAATCCGTGCATCGGCTGGCTCGCACCTTGAAGATGTGAAGCTGTTCGACGTGTACCAGGGCGCACAGATCGAAGCCGGCAAGAAGAGTGTATCGTATTCGATGGTACTCCGTTCGGCAGAGTCGACGCTCACCGATGCGGAGGCAGACGCAGCAGTCAAACGCGTGCTCAAAGCGCTCGAGAAAATGGACGTCGTTCTGCGTGCGTAAAATGGGAGAAAATATTTGTGTGATTTTGCGCAAACAGGTTGTTTCTTTCGCTTCTTTATTGTATAATAAAGTGGATATCTGAAATCGAATCAGACAGGGAGGTTTTCGAGATGTATGACAAGACGATGACTTTTTCGGTCAGCAATGAAAAAGATCAGGAGATGAAGCGGATTTTGACTACGGTGTATGATGCGCTCAGTCATAAAGGATACAATCCGATCAGCCAGATTGTTGGCTATATTCTGTCTGAGGATCCCGCATATATCACCACGTACAACAACGCGAGAAGCTTGATTCGTCATGTGGATCGCGATGAGCTGCTTCAGGCAATGGTCAAAGCATATTTGTCCGAATAAGCGCTTATGAAAACAGAAAACGGGATGACATCGATTTAGATGTCATCCCGTTTTTGCGTATCAAAAAGAGCGCCTGTTCTCCGTTATCCGATGGAGCGCAGGCGCTTGTTGTTTTTATTTTTTGAGAATGTTTTCGCCTTTTGCAGCTTTTGCCACAATAGAGGAAAGGAAGAGCAGTGCAATCAGGTTTGGGAACACCATCAGTCCGTTAAACAGGTCGGAGAGGTTCCAAACGAGGTTGACTTTCAGTGCGGAGCCGACTGCAATGCATACTACAACGATTGCCGCATAAATCTTGATGGCTTTTTTGCCGAAAAGCGCCTTTACGTTGCGCTCACCGAAGAAATACCAGCCGATGATCGTAGAGAACGCGAAGAAGAACATGCAGATCGCAACAAAGATGTTGCCAAATCCGCCGAATGCATGGTTGAATGCCGCCTGTGCGAGTGCAGTGCCCTCAAGCGCACCTTTAACGCCCGGCTGAAGCAGTCCGGAGGTCAGGATAACGAGTGCAGTGAGTGTCAATACGATGAAGGTATCGAAAAATACGCCGACCATTGCGATGATGCCCTGATCCTGCGGTTTTTCCACTTTTGCAAGCGCATGTGCGTGCGGGGTGGAACCCATGCCGGCTTCGTTTGAGAATAATCCGCGTGCAACACCAAAGCGCATTGCCTCACGTACGGTGATGCCGACTGCACCGCCGAGCACTGCCTGCGGGTTAAATGCCGCTATAAAGATCGACTGGAACGCGCTGATGATCATATCGTGATTGATTACGAGGATAATCAGACAGCCAAGCACATAGAAAACAGACATAACCGGTACGAGTTTTTCGGTGATGGATGCAATGCGTGCCACACCGCCGATGAAGATAAAGCCTGCCATGATTGCCACTAAAATGCCGACGACAACCGGCGGGATGTTAAATGCAGTGGTAAATGCAGCGCTGATCGAGTTTGCCTGTACCATGTTGCCGGTGAATCCCAGTGCAAAGATGATTGCCAGTGCAAAAAATCCGGCTAAGAATTTGCCGAACCGACCGGTGAAACGTGCACGGATGTAATAAATCGGGCCGCCGGTGACTTCACCGTCGCGGTCTTTTGACTTAAACTTCTGTGCCAGAACCGCTTCGCCGTAGATGGTTGCCATGCCGAAAAATGCAGATACCCACATCCAGAAAATCGCACCCGGGCCGCCGGAGTAGAGCGCGGTTGCACAGCCGGTGATATTGCCGGTGCCCACCTGTGCTGCAATGGCGGTTGTCAGCGCCTGGAACGAGGACATCCCCTCTTTTCCGGCTTTTTTTCCTTTCAGCGAAAATCCGCTGAACAAATTGCGGAAGCCTTCGCCGAGTTTCCGAAGCTGAACAAATCGTGTGCGGATCGTGAACAAAATGCCCGTGCCGACAAGCAACCAAAGCAATAAATTGTTCCACACAAAATCACTGACGGTACTGATCCATGAAGCAAGCTGTTCCATCTTAATCAAAAGCCCTTTCTTTCTGCGAACAACAAAAAAAGCCAGATTCATAACGAATCCGGCTTTGAAAAACAAGTTCAAAAGAAATAGCGGTGCTTAAAAAAAGCACCTGATATTTCACTCTGTCCTTTTGCCTGAGAGATTTCGTGTCGGAACCCCAACACGTTGCACCTTCGGCAGCCCATATCCGGACGTTCTCCAGAGCCGCATCCATTTACAGTCATCATCTTGATTGCAAGAAGCCTGAAAGTGTTACTCCTTCGGCAGCAGAATCTGCTTTTCCTGTAAACTTCGTTTGTCGCATTGTTTAATATGTTTGAATATGTTCGGTATTCTAACACAATAAAGCGTAAAAGTCAAGTTGAAAAGCAGATTATTTTCGAAAACGGTGCTGTTCGATTTCCACAAAAAACGTGCGGACACGCCTTGTTTTTCGGCTTGACATTGTTGGATACGGAAACTATAATATATACCAAAGCCAACAATCTTGCATACGATTACAAGTGAAAAGGAGACCGTTTTTCATGGGGAAAGAGAGAATCGGGCGAACGCTTCACGCGCTGAACACCACCATTCACCGGTTTGTGGAAATCTATTCGCATAAGCGGGAAAATGATTTGCTGACCGGTGCAAATACGTGGGTGATTCTGTTTATAGCGGAACAAAAAGATACGCCTGTTTATCTGCGCGACATCGAGCGGCACTTTGGTGTGACACGTTCCACCGCATCAAAGGTGGTCGATTTATTGGTTCGCAAGGGATTTGTGCAGCGGCATGTCGGCAAAACAGATTCGCGTCTGCGCCGGCTGACACTTACAAAGCAGTCGGAAGATCTGCTGGAAACGATCTGTGCGGATCATGAAATGCTTGAGCAGATTTTAGTCAAAGGCTTCACTGCCAAAGAAATTGCTGCACTGCTTTCCTATTTGGACCGCATGCAGGAAAATATAGACGCCGCCGAGCGTGAGCGTCAAAAAGCGTTAAAGGAGGAAACCGTTTGATTCGGAAATTGATGCGGAGTATCCGCGAACAGAAAAAAGATTCCATCTGGGCAATGATCACCATCGGCATCGAAGTGGTGTTCGAGGTAATCATTCCGCTGCTGATGGCAAATTTGATTGACTACGGCATTGACGCCGGCAACATGAACTATGTCGTCAAAATGGGAATTGTGCTGCTGCTGGCAGCTGCGGGACAGCTTGTTTCCGGTATTATTTCAGGCCGGTTTGCTGCAAGTGCGTCGAGCGGCTTTGCACGCAATCTGCGCCACGATATGTTTTATAAGGTGCAGACATTTTCGTTCTCGAATATTGATAAGTTTTCGCCGGCAAGTATTGTCACACGTCTGACAACCGACGTCACCAACCTGCAAAATACGTATCAGATGATTATCCGTATGGCAGTGCGCAGTCCGCTGATGATGATCTTTTCGCTGGTTGCATCGTTTTCGATCGATGCAAATTTGTCGATTATCTTTTTGGCAATCATCCCGGTTTTGGCATTTGGCCTTTATTTCATCATGATCAAAACACATCCGATCTTCGAGCGGGTGTTCCGTACATACGATAAGTTGAACAATGTGGTGCAGGAGAATCTGCATGGCATTCGTGTGGTCAAATCGTTTGTCCGTGAAACACATGAAGAGGAAAAGTTCAATACCATTTCCGAACGGATTTATAAGAACTTCAAAAAAGCAGAGCAGCAGCTCGCATGGAACGCACCGCTGATGCAGATTTGTATGTATGCAGCGATCATTTTGCTGTCGTGGTTTGGCGCACGTGCAGTCGTTGCCTGCGGCGGCGATGCAGCACTCGGCCTTTCGACAGGCGAGCTTTTGAGTCTTATTTCGTATGCCACCCAGATTTTGATGAGCCTGATGGGTCTGTCGATGGTGTTTGTTATGATTACGATTTCGCGCACTTCCGGCGAGCGTGCTGTGGAACTGCTCGATGAAACACCGGATATCACACCACCGGACAATGCTGTGACAGAGGTGGCAGACGGCAGCATTTCGTTTGAGCATGTGATGTTTTCGTATCACCGCAATAAAGGAAAACCGGTGTTGGATGATATCAACCTGCACATTCCGGCAGGCAGCACAGTCGGCATTATCGGTGTGACCGGTGCATCCAAGTCGAGCCTTGTACAGCTGATTCCGCGTTTGTACGACGTGCGTGAAGGCGCAGTGAAAGTGGGCGGCGTCGATGTGCGTGAGTATGATCTGGATGTGCTGCGTGACGCAGTTGCAATGGTGCTGCAGAAAAACGTTCTGTTTTCGGGCACCATCAAAGAAAATCTGCGCTGGGGCAATGAGCATGCAACAGATGAAGAACTCGTTCATGTCTGTAAGCTTGCACAGGCAGATGACTTTATCCGCGCATTCCCGGAAGGATATGACACCTATATCGAGCAGGGCGGCACAAACGTGTCCGGCGGACAGAAACAGCGTCTTTGTATTGCACGCGCACTATTAAAACATCCGAAAATTCTGATTCTCGACGATTCCACCAGTGCGGTTGATACACGAACCGACGCGCTGATTCGGGAAGCGTTTGCGAAAGAAATTCCGGATACCACCAAACTGATTATTGCACAGCGAATTGCCTCTGTGGAGCATGCAGATATGATTCTTGTTTTGGAAGACGGTAAGATTATGGCATGCGGCAAACATGAGGAATTGATTGCAAGCAGTCCGATTTATAAAGAAGTATATGAATCTCAAACGAAAGGAGACGATGACAGTGCGTCCTAATGGCCGGCAGTTTTCGATGAAGCAAAGCTTTCAGCAGCTTGACAAAAAGACGTTCAAGCGTCTGCTTTCGTATATGAAAGCGTATCGCGTACATTTGATTTTGGTGTTTATCTGTATTGCAGTCAGTGCGTTCGCAAGCGTAATGTCCTCTTTGTTTTTGCAGCAGCTGATTGACGATTATATTGCACCGCTTTTGCTGGACTCCGCACCGGTGTTTACACCGCTTTTGTTTGCGCTTTGCCAAATGGCGGCAATTTACCTGATCGGTGCGCTGGCATCTCTGATGTATAACCGTATCATGGCGATCGTTTCGCAGGGAACGCTCAAATCGATCCGTGATGAGATGTTTGCACATATGCAGACGCTTCCGATCAAATATTTTGATACGCATACGCATGGTGACATCATGAGTCACTATACGAACGATACCGATACGCTGCGGCAGATGATATCGCAGAGTATTCCGCAGACCATTTCTTCGATTTTCTCGGTTGTGGCAGTGTTTTTCTCGATGCTGGCGCTGAGTGTCTGGCTGACGATCTTTGTGATCGTATTTTTGTTCCTGATGTTCAAGGTGATCGGAAAGGTCACTGCAAAGAGCAGCCGTTACTTTATCTTGCAGCAGGAATCACTCGGCACAGTGAACGGCTTTGTCGAAGAGATGATTAACGGTCAGCGTGTCATCAAGGTGTTCTGTCACGAACGCAAGACAGAGCAGGCATTTGATGAGAAAAATGAAGAACTCTTTGTGCATTCCAAAAATGCAAACCAGTTTGCAAACATTCTGGGACCGATTATGAATGCGCTGGGTTATGCCCTGTATGTGCTGATTGCGGTATTGGGCGGATTGATGGCACTGGGTGGAGTCATGAATCTCTCGCTGACGGGTATAGGTGTCATGACGCTTGGTTCCATTGCTTCGTTTTTGCAGCTGTCCAGAAGCTTTGTTATGCCGATCAGCCAGGTAACACAGCAGATTTCGTCGATTATCATGGCTTTGGCAGGTGCGTCCCGCATCTTTGCGCTGCTTGATGAAGAAAGTGAACAGGACAGCGGATATGTAACGCTCGTCAATGCGAAAAAATGTGGGGATGCGCTTGTGGAAAGCGATACACACACCGGTTTGTGGGCTTGGAAGCATCCGCATCAGGACGGAACGGTCACATATACGGAACTTACCGGCTTTGTGGAATTAAACGGCGTTGATTTTGGCTATGTACCGGATAAAATCGTGCTCCACGATGTATCCATTTATGCAAAACCGGGTCAGAAAATTGCATTTGTCGGTGCAACCGGTGCAGGAAAAACGACGATCACCAACCTCATCAACCGGTTTTATGACATTGCGGACGGAAAAATCCGCTATGACGGCATCAATATCAATAAGATCAAAAAACCGGATCTGCGCCGTTCGCTTGGCGTTGTTTTGCAGGATGTCAATCTGTTTACCGGTACCGTCATGGAAAATATCCGCTACGGCAAGCTCGATGCGACCGACGAAGAGTGTATTGCAGCGGCGAAACTCGCCAATGCAGACGGATTTATCCGCATGCTGCCAAACGGATATGATACGGTGCTCAGCGGCGACGGCAGCGGCCTTTCGCAGGGTCAGCGTCAGCTGATTTCGATTGCGCGCGCAGCAGTGGCAGATCCGCCGGTTATGATTCTTGACGAGGCAACGTCCTCGATCGATACGCGCACAGAGTCGATTGTGCAGCGCGGCATGGATGCGCTGATGCACGGCAGAACGGTATTTGTCATTGCACACCGTCTGTCGACCGTCAAAAATTCCGATGTCATCATGGTGCTCGATCATGGACGCATCATCGAACGCGGCAGTCATGACGATTTGATTGCACAAAAAGGTACGTACTATCGTCTGTATACCGGTGCATTTGAACTCGAATAATCTGAAAACGCAAAAGCCTGAACACAAATGTGTTCAGGCTTTTGCCGGCATTGGCAAAAGCGAAGTTTTTACGCGAGTGTTTCCGGTGCCGGAATTTCCGGTGTTGGCGCTTTGCCGCATCCGGTGCAGATGTCATCATGGGACAGTTCAGAAGTATGCAAACTATTCACGGGCACTTGATGAGATCGGCAAGCACGAACCGAAACTGGTAAACAAGATTTTGTCGGGTAATTATAAAATCTCTCACAAAAATGTTGTTGAGCTGTCAAGGCTGTCACCTGATGAGATGCGTAAGGTTAACCGTAAAATTGATGCAAAAGCTGCTCCTTTTGTTCAGTATAAGCGGACTCGCACCGCTATTAATAATATGGGAAGGAGAGAGTCGGAGGATAATGACGAACCGCAGGGGCCTTCTGTCAAGGATATGCCGGCTTTTGATCCGGATGCCGAGGTCAGCAGTCTGATTCTCACTATTCCGTCATGGTCGAGTTCTATTGAACGCACCCGCAGCAGAGCAGATCTTTCTATTGTGTCTTCCTATGCGAAATACAGACTGATGGATGCGTTGCAATCTCTGCAGGACAGTGTCGAAGAAATGATCACAGCGATAAAGGAGGATGAATCGTGAGTTACTTAGACCAATTCGTCCCCAATGTGTATTTTGAAAAGATTCCGATAAAAAACCTTGTTTCAAACCAAGATTATCAGCGAAACCTTTCCCAAGCTCACATTGAGAAGGCGGCGGAAAATTTTGACCTTTACCAGATCAATCCCGTAAAGGTCAGCCGCCGTGACGGGATTAACTATGTTTTCAACGGTCAGCATACCATTGAGATTGTTGCAAAGGTATCCGGATCTCGGGAGACGCCGGTGTGGTGCATGATATATGATGATCTTTCCTACTCCCACGAGGCCGATATTTTCGCCAATCAGATGAAGTTTGTGAAACCTCTGCAGCCTTACGAAGTATTCATGGCTAATCTCGAAGCACAGAATCAGGATCAGCTTATGATTCGTGATTTGGTGGAGTCATACGGTCTTGAAATCGGTGCAAAGAGAGCACCGGGCGTCATCTGTGCCGTCTCCTCGCTTGAAACCATTTATCAGAAGTACGGCATTCATGTCCTTAGTCGTGTTCTCCGATTGATTATCGGTGCGTGGGAGGGTGATATGAATTCGTTTTCTGCCAATATTCTCAATGCCGTTGCCAAACTTGTTGTCATCTACAAGGGACAATTAAACGAAGAGGTTTTCAAAGAGAAGTGCGGAGCGATGTCCATCAAGGCACTGACGCGCATTGCCAAAGAGAGAAGACCGGGTTCTATGGGGTTTGCCGAGGCAATGATTATTGAGTACAACGGAAAAAAGAAAAGTGCCGCATATCGCCTTAATATCCGTATGCTATATGAGCGTGATGTTTCTCTTTGGGTTGAGAATGATGCAGGCGAAGAGGAATTTGATGATTCGGAGGAATTTGATTCGCTTCTTGAAACAGAAGAGGAGTAACAACAGCGAACAGACCATGCTGCCTGTTCGCTGTTTGCACTTCCGTTTTTAAGACCGCTTCTTCATCTTGTTCCTTACCTATGAGTATTGTTTCTATGAAAGACAGGTAAAACACAATTATATTTTCGGAAATCGGAAGCAAAATAATATTGAACTTTTTTCTAATTCAACGACTTTGGTATTGACAAATCTCAATAAACAATTTATACTGAATTTAGTTTCAGTGAAAATAAATTCAGCAAAGGGGTGCGCTATGTTTATAGGTCGGGAAAAGGAGCTTGCCATCATAAAGAAAGCCCTTTCAAAAAATACTGCAAGCGTTATGGTTTACGGGAAACGAAAAGTAGGTAAAACTACGCTTATTACTCACGCACTCAAAAAAGATGCGAATAAAACCGTCTATTACGAGTGCTTAAAGGCTCCGATGAAAGATAATGTTGACGGACTGATTTCGGTGTTATTGGCGGCAAAGGTTCTGCCTGTCCGGATGTCTTTTGATAACTTCATTGATCTGTTTGCGTATCTGAATACGCTTCCGGAAACTTTCAATATCGTTATTGACGAGTATCCTTACATGAAAGAGTTCACTCCTGCAAAAACAGTTGACTCTATGTTCCAGAGTATCATTGACAATCACATCAAAAACATACGGCTTTTTATTTCCGGTTCTCATATTTCAATCATGAAGGATTTGCTGGAGGAAGGCAATGCTCTGTACGGCAGGTTTGATTCCGTTATCTGTCTGAAAGAATTGGATTACAAAATAACCGCACAGTTTTATGCGGATAAGACTCCTTATGATAAGGCCGCCATGTATGCTGTGTTTGGCGGATCGCCTTTTGTCAATGAATTACTGCATCCGAAAGAATCATTGGAGCAGAATATTATCTCCACAATCCTCAATCCGTCAAGTGCAATCTTTCATTATGCGGATAATCTGTTGATCTCGGATTTGTCTACAAGCAGCAATGCCGAGCGTATTCTGTTTTCCATTGCAAACGGCAAAAAGAAATATTCGGAGATTGAATCGAAACTGTCTATGGACGGAAACGGACTGCTCAGTAAACAATTAAAGGTATTGCTGAACATGGAACTTGTGTCCAAAGTCGCCCCGATAAATAAGCCCAATAACAATAAAATGGCTCGATACGAACTGACCGACAATCTCCTGCGTTTCTTTTACACCTATGTTTACAGCAATAAAAGCGCCCTGCAGGTTTTAGGAGCAGAAGCTTTTTATGAGGCGTATATCAAAGAATCCCTTATCACCTTCATATCTTACCGATTTGAAGATATATGCCGTTCTTATTTTTCCATGCAAGTCCAAAGCGGAAAACGAAAAGGCATTCTCAACATCGGAACATTTTATTACGATGATGCAAAGGCAAAGAAGAATGGTGAATTTGATGTTGTTATCAAAACAAAAACCGCTTTTGATATCTACGAAGCAAAATATTTAGCATCACCCATGACCGATAAGCAGATAGAAACCGAAATTATGCAGGTGCAGGCTATCCCAGAACTAAAAATCGGAACGATAGGGTTTATCTCTATCAATGGATTTGAAAGCGTTCATCCGGGCATTCCTTGTCTTGACGGCAATGATCTGTATGAGGATTAAATTCGCCTCTTGAAACAGATAAAGAGTGCAGGCAGCGAACAGATTATACGGTCTGTTCGCTGTTTGCTTTTACATTTGCTGTGAGTCATTTGCAGTCGGTTCACTGTATTCAATGGGATGTTCCTGCATCTCGAATGCTTCATTGGTGATAAGCCGATACACGCCGGGGTTGAATAGGTCACGCTGTATTCTGTCGGCATCCTGCATCAAGAAGTCTTTTGCAGGGATTGTTTCATCCCCGATTCGGATGTGTTCGACTTCATTGTCAAGCAGGTCTTTGATATCTCCGGGTGTCAGTCGGATATCGCCTTGTACGGTGCGCACATCTATGGTGCAGTCGCTGTAATCCATAATGCGCCCTTTTATTGTATATTGGATTTCTTCATATTCACTCTGTTCCTTCTCGTATTGCCTGATACCTGCGGATACAATCGGAGTAAAGGCTTCGGTGTCATCTACCAATGCTTTGAATCACTTTGCAAAGTCCATGATCACGGGCAGGTCGGGACTGTCGCAGAAAAAACTGCCGGCTTCACTGTCAAAATGAATTTGGCGAATGCTGGGATCGTCCTTAAAGGCTTCCTTGAAAGCGGCATCCCATTCATATCCGTTTCCGTGTGTGCAGAATCCCTGCCGATCTCTTTCCGGCTGTCCGATTTCTTTTGCGTAGGCATCAAAGGCTGCCTGCCCGTAATCCGCATATTCGTCTTCGAGAAAGCTGAAAGCGAGGCACAGGCTATAGTCGCCGTTATCGTGTGCTACGATATAGAATGGCGATATTTCTTTGTTGAATTCATTGATTTGCTCATTTACGGTCATTTCAATTTTCTCCTTTTCATTCTGTTTCTTCGATATTTATCTCCGCTTCATATCCACCGCCGAAGATAACGAGCAGTCTTCCGTCTTTGAACACCTTGATGCATTCTATCATCTGTCTTACTATACACGCCCCGGCCATTCAGCCGGAGCGGTTCTAAAAAAGGGCGCACTACCCCCTTGTATTTTGAGGTTTTGAAATTAAGCCATTTGGTGCTTTCGTTAATCTATCTATATAACTGTCGGAAACTTCTACACTTCCGACAACGGGAAAAAAGAGTGGTAAACGCAAAAAAGCGGAGTTCCCAGCCTGAAAAATCAGGTGAAAACTCCGCTTCGCTTTGCAGATATCTCTGAAAACGGGGATGACAGTAATGGGTCAACTATCTTTTTTGAGAACGGGAAAAAGCCCGCAAACCCGCATGAATACTAAGAAAAATGTGACCGACAGTAAAATCGGTCACATTACTTGGCAAATCTACCGCTCGTGGATACAATGCACTACGATTTTGATGCGTGGTGCATTTTTTGTGCCTGTCAATCGGTACCCTTGGTACAAAGGGGACAGAAAGGACAAAGGAAAGTATATAATGCCGGTTTCGCCTAGAACAATTATTTTTCAAAGCAATCCAAAATTTGACCATTTAGCTTTTTACGGATTTCCCTCCAATTCGGCATAAAACGATCCATATGCGCCACAAAGTTATTATTATGATTCTTTTCCATCAGATGTGTCAGTTCATGCAAAATCACATAATCTAAGCATTCTGGCGTTTTCTTTGCCAGCTGAAGATTGAGCCATATTTTGTGGGTCTTCACATTACAGGTACCCCAACGGGTGGTCATATTTTTTGTTTGCCACCCATCGGGATGTAAGCCAGTTATCTTCTCCCACTTAGGGAGAACCCGCTCGATTTCGGCCTTTAAGATTTCACGATACCATTCGTTGACAAAACGTCCCCTCTGTTCGGCGGTACTTTCCTCTCGTACAGTCAGGATTGCCTTATCTCCGTCCAGTTCAAGAGAATTGCCTCTATTGCTGTAGTTTACCAGCAGATAATACTGTCGTCCCCATACATAGAGTGCTTCGCCGGAAACATATTCACGGGCTGTCTGTCTGGGCTGATGTTCAAACTTTTCCTGCTGACGTTTGATCCAACCAATTTTTGTACGGATAAACATTTCAATGCTCTCGTTGCTCAAATTGGCCGGAGCCGAAACCTCTACATGACCGTTTGGCGGTTTGACATAGAGGTGCATATTTTTAATTGCTTTCTTTGTTACTGACACTTCTATGCCATTCACCATTATCTGCATTAGTATTCCTCTTGTTCTACAATAATTTTAAACACCCGCTCGACTTCATCCTTGCTCTTCAGGATTTTGAGCAGTTCCCTTTTAATGCGGCGTTCTTTGACTGGGTCATTACGGAATCTATCCATCTTGGAGCGCATCACTGCTGCATGAAGGGCTTCTGCCAAATTTACATCGCAGCCTGTATTATCATACAATGCTCGCATCGCCGCGCTGTGACGCACTTTCTCTGGATAACTCTCATTTTCCTCGGGTTTTGTAACATTGCGGGCAAGTTCTATATACTTTTCCAGCAACTGCTTGTAGGTAAGGACACCTTGTTTACGTTCCAAAATAAGTTGCTCCAAAACAGCAGACATTTTTTCGTAGTATTTGGGGTTGAGTACAATTTTCTCAACCACCTTTTTACGAATGTTATTCTCAATTGCCTCGGCTGCACTTTCCTGCTCACCAGGTTTAGAGCCATCGCCTTCAATTTTTTCACGCTGTGCCAGAATGAAATCCAGCAGTGTAAAGTCATCAAAGTCTCCAATAACCTTGGCATCTTCCGCAACAATATAGTTGTCAATCAGGTAACGCATTCCGGGTTCATATGCTTTCAAGTCAATAAAGTCACCACTGGAGCGGCCAATTGTGGCTTTCAGCGCAACATAGAAATTGACTTTTTTGTCATACTGCTCCTGCTGTATATCGGTATATCCCAGTTCATCGAACATGGGCTTCACTTCAGCATAGGCACGAATCAGGGAATTAACCAGCCGATACAATCGTTCCCGGATTCTTGCGAAAGCTTCATCGTTATCCACATCAATTCCATTTTCACCGCAGAAATAATGCAGATAGTTGATTTCTTCCTTGGGATACTCCACTCCCTCACAAAGCTCATCCAGTTCGTCCAGAATCTTTTCAAACCGCTTCTGCGCCTCGGTTTTTCTGTCCTTCAAAAGCCCCTCTACATCCTCATCAGCATATCCCTCAAAGGCACCAGAAGTGTACTTTTCCATAGCAGAAGACAGGTCGCCGAAAAGTTGCTTATAATCAACGATATAGCCGAAATCTTTGTCCTCACCATCCAGACGATTGACACGGCAAATTGCCTGGAACAGCCCGTGGTCATGCATGGACTTATCAATGTACAGATATGTACAGGGAGGTGCATCGAAACCGGTCAGCAGCTTGTCCACCACGATCAGCAGCTTCATGTTGTACGGTTCATCAATGAACTTTTTCTTTGCCGCCGCTTCAAATTCCTCCACCTTTTTTGCAATGCCATTTTTATCAGCAAAATCCGGGTTAATGCCGATCATCTGCAAATAAATGCGATACTTTTCAAACGCATCGGTTTCCTCATCATCGCTGACGGTCTCCGTGCGGACGTCGCCTGCATTAGGTTCATAGGAGGAAATAACAGCGCATTTCTTAAAGTTCTTCTGCTGAAACAGTTCGTAATACTTACAAGCCGTCAAAATATCGTTTGCCACCAGAATTGCATTGCCACTGCCGTCTGCTAGTCTTGCCTTGGTTTCAAAGTCGAATATGATATCACAAACGATTTTCTCTAGCCGGGAACGGGAACTGTATACAGTCTGCATATTGCCCCAAACCTGCTTCAGTCTGGCTTTTGCCCTCGGCATTAAACCTCGGGTCTTGGCATCAAACCATGCATCGATTTTTGCTTGGGACATAATTTCTTGAGGGATGTCTCGGTACTCATAACGAAGGTCAAGGACAACTCCGTCGGCCACACCTTCATCAAATTTGTAGGTGTGGATATACCGACCAAAGACCTCGATACTGGTGGCCTTATCCGATTTCAGCAGCGGAGTACCAGTGAAACCCACAAAAATGGCGTTGGGCATGATGGTTTTCATAGCCAGATGCAGTTTGCCGGACTGGGTACGGTGGCACTCATCCACGAAAACATATATGTCATCTTTTGCACTGAAATTGGCGGGGAGCGATGCCTTCAATTCCTCAATGTACTTGTCGTAATCCTTTTCAGTGGCCTCGCCGCCACGTTTACCGAATTTATGAATTAGAGAGCAAAGCAACCTATCCTCATGAGAGTTCAGCCGAGCCAGCAGGTCTGCACCGCTCTTGGTGCGGATAATGGTTTCGCTGACACCTTTGAAATTCTTCTCAATCTGCTCATCTAATTCATCCCGGTCTGTCACAACCAAAACACGGGCAGTCGGAATGTTTGCCAGCAGCCACTTAGAGAGCCAAATCATCGTCAGGGACTTGCCGCTACCTTGGGTGTGCCAAATAATACCGCCCTTACCGGTTGCCAGACGCTTTTGCGCTCTCATGATGCCATAATACTGGTTGTATCGGCAGACCTTTTTCTGCCCCTTATCGAAAATAAGGAAATTGTGGATGAGGTTCAGAAACCGCTCCTTATAGAACATGGCATACAGTGCACTGTCCAACTTATTGGGAATGGTAGCACAAACCTCTTCGATTTTGATGTCCATTTCGCTGCGCTCTTCCGGGTACTCTGTAAAACCATCCTTTTTCCATTCCAGATAATACTTCTCTGGGGTTTTGATGGTACCATAGCGCAGACCTTCACTGTCATTACCTGCCATGCAGAACTGCATGGTGGTAAAGAAGGGCTGAATGAACATTTCCCGCTGATTGGTCAGATTCTGCCGGATGCCATTGGAAACAGAAACGGTACTTTTCTTCAGCTCAATAATTGCCACAGCAATGCCGTTCAGATATACAACCAGATCCGGCCGCTTTTCGTTGTTGGCAATCACAGTAACCTCTTCAGCAATTTCAAAAAGATTTTCGTCGGGGGTGTCCCAGTCAATGAAATATACAGTGGTTTCATTTTCGTCAGCGTTTTCTTTGATTTTTGCACCGTATTTCAAAAGCTGATATACGGCACGGTTGGCGGCATACATCCCCTCCTGCAGGTTGGCGGCAGCTTTGACCAGTTCCTCCACTGCACGGGTTGCAACCGTAGAAGAATAGCCGTGGTCGGTAAGCCAACGAGTCAGCTTTTCTTCGTCTATATTTCGATTTGCCTGATCTTTCAGATTACCAATATAGTTGTAACGCAGCTTGGTCTGAAAGAATTCAATAACACGCTTCTGCGTTGCAGCCTCAGGCTTGCCTACACGATCCATTACGTTTCCTCCTATCTATGAGTGTCAAACAAATTTCAGAACAGCAAGTTACCGGCAAGTTAAAACGAATCAATATATAGATTATATTAGCGATAAAACAACCATATATTGTGCTTAAATTAGGCTTTCGCAAAAGGAAATTGATTGTGCAGCAAGTTACCGGCAAGTTAAGATCATGCCCAGATCGGGACATATTTCATGTACCTAGGTGCAGTTGTAGGATCCAGTGGTTTGATGTATCCCGCCGAAACAGCATCTTTAATCAGCCTAGATGCCGTTCCGGAGGAAGAGTCTTTCAAACCAAAGCGTTCGCGAAGGGAACTATTGGTCAAATATTCTCCTCCAACATATCGAATGCAGGCGTGTAAATAGCAGGCCCACAATTTATCCTCCAGTAGAATATTCGAGAATGGAATCTCTGCATACAATGTTACACGCGTACTTTCCTCATAAAGGTCGATTCGCGGGGCAGGAAGCTGGAGCATTTCACAAGTGATAACAATTTTATCCCATCCGGTGCCCAACTCCTCACACATTCTCAAACGTCGCATCAATGCAGCAAGCTTCTCGTTTCGCGATCTTGGAGGGTTGTCGATAATTCGCCTGATGTCAACTAATGGAGTTCCCGAATTGGTAACCTCAATCCGATTGTCAAAAATCTCAACTACTGGTCCGGTACCTGTGATTGAAAAATCCTGGTGAATCAAGGCATTCGCCACAATTTCTCTAATGGCCAAAAGAGGATAGGCAGATTTTGACTCTCTCAGTGCGCCGCTAATTTGTTCTTGTGTGGGTATGAGAGCTGAAATGTACTTGATCAGGCCCTCAAAACCGACCACATAACCTTTGCTGCCAGTATCCTCCTTGAGCATATTTAGACGGTTATTTCCACTATATTGAACGACACGTACTGCTTTTCGGGCAATTCTAGGGAAATCAGCCAGACGCTTGGCTAGAAGAATAGCACCCAAGTTAGTAATTGAGAATAATCCATTATCCTGCCGGACAAGAATTTCCTCCTCCTGCATATAGTGAGCAATGGCATCTGCTTCGGTCGGCTGTGGAATACCTGTAATATCAAAATAAATTTGATAATCCAAATAACGAATGGCCTCGTTTAAATCCAGATTCTCCTTGGCATACCGCTCTTCAAATTTGGAATTGCGAAGTCTATCCCAAAGTTGGGACTGCAAAGTAGGATATTCATTCAACTTTTTCGTGTAACTCCCCACTCTAATATAGTCAACCTTCTCAAACATGACAGTCTGATTGGTCGCTCTATATATTATGAGCACACCGACGGTTACATCATTCATTGGAACAGAGTGAAATTCAAAATCTGCATTTTTTGAAAGCAAGCACCGCAGCCAATTCTCCAATTCCTGGTTGCCTTTTTTCAATGTTTGCAAATTATAGCTTGTCCCGACAATCTCATGGGTTGTGTCATCAATGCCCCAGAGCATATAGGCACAAGTCTTTTCGTGCAGTGCTGCACTGTTTGCCAATGCGCTGATATCCTGCCCAATCATTTCGGGTTTATAGTTATTATGTTTAAATTCTACCCATGGCGTTTCATTGGGCAATTTTCTCAATTCGTTGATCAATCTTTCCAGGTTTTGCATTGTGACACCTCCTCACACCAATCGAATACGCCCGGTAAGCAGTTCGCTCATCATACCAGACTTGATTCCACGATATTTATTCAGTTCTTTTACCAATTTTTCAATTTCATAATCAATATCTGTGAAAACGCTTGCAATAGCAACCTGTTCTTCAAGATCGACGGGGATTCGCACACTAAATTCCTCAATCAATTTTTTTGTTAATCCACCACGTCCACCTCCACCATCCGAAAGTTCCCTCAGTGCTTTATATTGCGTATCCATGTAGTAATATAAAAACTTCGAATCGAACTCAGATGGATTAGGCAAAATTGCTGCAATAGATTGATTTGTGCACAAAGAAATAGTATTGTACGCTGCTGTTCCCCTGGTCTTCCCTTGACCGGCTAATCCGATTAGTACGCAGTGGGCTGGAATAATACGTGTGCTGGAGTTTTCAAGTCCGGCTTGAGTTATGCGGCCTTGAACGAAAGATACAACTTTCTTATTTAATTCACCCGAGCTCATCCACGGGATGTCTCCGCCCCAATAAGCAGGATTAGCTGTGCTAGGTGTCCCACCAGCATATACATCTGCGAAACTGCCGATTGCTATGTCATGCCAATCCCCTCTAAATCCCTTAAGCCGCCGTTTGCCCGTCAGCAGTTCCTGCATAGAACCTTGCTTGACGGCTTTCTTTTTTGCAATCAGCTTTTCCAGATTGGTAATCAGTGCATCAATATCAGAGAGAGCTGTAGCGATCTTTTGTTGTTCTGGAAAAGGAGGCCTTTGTAGAGCGATTTTGCAAAGGTTTGTTTTTGAAAGTTCGAGAAATGTAGATCCAATAGCAAGTGCATACATATCATCTTTTTTTATCTGAAGCAAATAATATAGAAAATCAGGACTGTTTTCGCCATTCAGAATGATGTTCTTAAAGCCTTGATTTGTTGTCATTGGAATAGAACAAAGTTTCAACTCACCAATGGTCGCACGCGTACATAATAAAATAGAGTTGTTTGGCATTAGTGTAGCTGCAGAATTATTTAATCCATCGATAGTAATTGTTCTATCCGTCTTACTGATGTATTTCCCTGCAGTTTTAGTTATATCAGAAGGAGTACACCAAGCAATAGCGCCATCCCAATATTTTGGGATGTTTGTAGATGGTGTTCCTCCGCCATAAATTTGACCATATTGTTCAATGTTACAGCATTCCCAATCTTCTGGAATAACCCCTATTTCTGTTTGTTTATACCCTGGCTTCACCATGCAAACCCCATCCTTTCCAGATGAGATTTTACCTTTGCCTCATAATCCTCTACCAAAGTGGATAATGCAGGCAGCGTATCCTCATAGCGCTCTGCCAATTCCACAATACGGTCAGTGATATTATGGGAAATTGCCACATAAAGGGCATCAATGCCGTCATAAATGGAGTAGTACCATTTTTTATTGACCAGCAGTTCCTTGATTTCCTCCACATTCAGGGCGGTATATTTTTCTTTCAGTTTTTCTTCCAGGGCAGCTTTCAGCGCCTTGACCAGCTTGCTTTGCTCATCATTTTTGATCATAAGGGACTGCAGGGACATCAGCCGCTCATAATCCTCCGCATACACCTCCGGTACGGGGGTCGTTGCCCGTAGTTCTGCGATGCGAGCCTTAATGCTGCTGGCATTCACATTGCCCTTGTCATTTTTTGCAGATAGGCATAGAGGATGCTTTACCAAATATGCATCCAGTTCTTTCTTTTTCATTGGCAGCGCCCCCAGCAGTACAGACAGCACAGACAATTCCTCAGACTGGATCTTACTGCGGATATCATCAATAGCGGCTTTCAGCGCCTTTGCAGGAACTTTGCCTTTGTCATCCATCAGTTCTGCAATGGTGGAGCCATCCTCGGCGCTTTCCAGCATTTCATCGATTTGTGCCTGGGTATCCGCAATAATAACCTCGGCAGCATCAATCGCTTTTGATTCTTCGGAGAAATAGGCATTAGTCATAATCGTCTTTGGAATCAGTTTGCCATCCCAGCTTTTCACCTTATCGGTGACTTCGATGATGGTTTCATCTCCATCCTTACGGGTTTTGACTACATATTCATAACTCAGATCCCGTCCGGCTTCATAGCCATCATGGATCACTACATACACATCATCGGACATAACTTCCAACCAGTATGCTAAAAGCACCTGGTATACATCGTATTTATCAATCAGTTCCACACCCTCAAACTGGGTGAGAATGCGCTCTGACAGTCGGACAATAAGCTCCTTGGCTTCCAGATAGGCGTTGATATTACGAAGTTCACCGTCTACTGATTCACGCCACTGCATAAAGGCATTGTCAAGCTTATCGGCATAGGCAGAAAATTCCTCATCATCGTGGATAATACTGCGAATATCATCCTTGACAACATTCAACTGATAGAATCCATCTCGCAGTATAGAAAACAGTTTGTGTTTTAGCTGAGGGAAAATTGCCCAATACCGATCCAGGCTATCCACATCATAGGCAGGAATGCCGCCCTTCAAATGCGCTTCGATACTTTGCAGATCTTCGGTAATGCCGGAATCAATATAACGGGAAATATTCAGGTTGTAGTCATTCTTCCTGGTAATTTCGCTCATTGGAACGAAACGGGCGTAATGGGGATCGGTTGTAATCTGCTCGTTGAAAGTGGTAACGATTTTATAAATATCCCGCTCACGCAAGCGATTCTTGTTGCCATCTTTTACAAAGTCCCGGCTGGCATCAATCATAAAAATGCCAGTGCGCTCATCAGCATCTTCCTTGTCGATGATAATGATACAAGCCGGAATACCTGTGCCATAGAACAGATTTGCAGGCAACCCGATGATTCCCTTGATAAATCCGGTCCTGATAAGGGTCTTTCTGATTTCACCCTCGGCATTACCACGGAACAGGACACCATGAGGCAGAATGACAGCAGCCTTACCTGTTCTTTTCAGGGATTTCAGAATGTGCATCAACCATGCATAGTCGCCGTTTTTCTCGGGCGGTCTCTCACCATAGCCATCGAAACGGCCGTACTCTTTCAATCCATCCGTCCAGTTCTTGATAGAAAACGGGGGATTGGCGACAATATAATCAAAGCGGCGCAGAACGGTCTCATCAGATCCATCCTCAAAGAATTGGGGATCAGAAAATGTATTTCCGGATACAATGGTAGCCGTTGCCCAGTCGTGCAGCACCGCATTCATTTTTGCAAGGCCTGCCGTGGTAGTGTCCTTTTCCTGACCATAGCCGGACAAAGCAATAGGAGCCTCGTTCAAGGCTCTAATCAGGAGCGATCCCGAGCCGCAGGCGGGATCATAAATTGTTGCCTCGGGTCTGGTTTCATTGGAAATGCCGATTACTTTTGCCAAAATACGAGATACTTCCGCGGGGGTATAGAACTGTCCCTTGCTCTTGCCGCTTTCGGTGGCAAACTTCCGCATCAAATATTCATAGGCATCACCAATTAGGTCATCACCCTCTGCACGGTTCTTTGAAAAATCCAGTTCCGGACGGCGAAAAATCTCAATCAGCTTACTCAGCTTCTTTACCATTTCCTCGCCCTTGCCCAGTTTATCCGGGTCATTAAAAGATACCTTATCGATAACACCGCGCAGATTGTTGGCTTCGGCCAACTTTGCAATGACCTTATTGATGCCCTCGCCAATATTTTTCTTGCCGATTAGCTTGACCATATCGTCAAAGCTACCGCCTTCGGGAATTTCAATATCGGCATAATCTTCGCCTGTAAACTTGTCCGAAACATATTTTACGAACAGAAGAGTCAGTATATAATCCTTATACTGAGATGCGTCCATGCCGCCTCTCAGTGCATCGCAGCTTGCCCACAGGGAACTGTATAATTCGCTCTTTTTAACAGCCATGTTTGTATTGCTCCTAACTACAGATCATTTTTGATCCGGAATAAATTCCAGAATATCGTTCGGTGTACATCCCATAGCAACACAAATACTCTCGACCTTGTCCAGGGCAATATACTGACCGTTTTTTAACTTCGTAATAATATTTGCAGAAATACCTGCATCGTGCATCAGCTGTGCATTTGAAACATCTTTTTCAATCATCATATGCAGCAACCGCTTGTAGCTCACAGCCATGTCGATACCTCCAAGTATAGATAGTTAATTGTATCACAGTTCCGTGAAAATATCAATGCTTCAATGCTGATTTTCGGCAAAAGCTGAATAATCTGGGGTGAATGGTTAGAATTATGAATTTCTAGTTCTAGTTCTCTTGGGTCTCTTGATTACTCTATATTGCCTACCGCCTTTTGCGATAATAATACTCCTTGGATTTGAGTTTGTTCCGCACGCTCTGGCACTCCAGTGTCCCACAGTATTTCTGCCGATTCCCACGCTTGATGAACGCCTTGCCGCAAGCCTGGCAAAAGGCGATGTTGGTTTTGCCGCCGTAGTCGTCCAGGGCGTTAGCATTCACCGCCATAAATCTGGCAAGACCAAAATATGCCGCGTCCACGACGGATTTGACCACAGGCTGAAGCTGGATCTGTCCGGTGGAAATATCATATTCCAGTCCCATTTTCAGTTTCGGTATGTTCTCGATGAAATCCTGCAATACCAAAGGACGGTGAACGGAATCCGCCCGGTACCACGCATGGAGCAAATTTTTCTCATCCGGCACACGAACTTCCCCATAGATCCGCTGCGCATCGGTTATTTTGCCTTCCATCAGACTGCGGATGGCAAAGAGGGTCATGGTGTCGGTATAAAGCTGTTCCAGATCCTGTACCATGTCTTTCACAGAAATACTGTAGCATTCGATCACATTGACCAGCATATCCCAGTATTGGTCGGCATCATTATCGACCTGTTCCAATGCAGCAACATCATCCCCATAGTGATAGTAAGGGTGAATGTTCTCCAGACTCCAGCGGATCAGAATTTCGGCACATTCCTTCAATGGCTTTTCCCGGAGTTCCAGATTCAGATTACACAATTCAATCAGCAGTTCCTGCCCGGAAGGATACCCCTTATAGGTGATGGGAAACTGCCCTGAGGTATATTCCGCAAATATCGTCAACATACCCTCCACGGTTCCAATTCTGTATGAATGGAACCGGAGGGTATGTTTTTTTATGTCTCCAATACCACCAATCTCATAGTCATCCAGCAGTTTCTTCAGTTCCATCTCTTCACTCCTCTTTTTTACCGTTAATCTTACCGTTAAAAACGCAAATTACAATCAAAATCTTACTGATAGAATAAAGATTTCCGTTCCTATTATATGCGACAATATAGATGAACACAAGAGAAAGGAGCAAAATTGATGAAAAAACATTCTTGTAAGGCGGTATTCAACCTAAAAGAGGCGGCATCTTACCTCGGAATCAGCGTTCCCACCCTAGTGCGCCTGCTGAAGAGCGGAGAGATTCCCTGCCGCCGGGGAGGACAGCGGTGGCTGATCGCACAATCTGTCCTGGATGATTGGCTGAAGCAGAAAAGCTGAGAAGGGAGTGAACACTATGGCCCAAACAATACCGATTACCGTGTACACGGCAGACTGCACCGGAAACGCATCCAACTGTCTGTACCCCAACAAAATTGAAATCGCCGACGAAGCATCCGCGAAGTTAGCGTTTGCCAAGGACCTGGTCTGTGCTCGGTACAGGAACAATTACCGGAGTATCGACAATTTTGAACTGTCCAATGCCCTGCCCGGGGACTGCGACAATGAGCACTCCGATGATCCCCAGGATTGGGTCACCGCGGAGGATGTCGCTGACCTTTTTACCGATGTTCCCCATGTGATCCACTACAGCCGCCACCACATGAAACAGAAAGGGAACAAAGGCCCTCGTCCACGGTTTCATGTTGTATTACTCATACAACCGGAACAGGACGCGGAGCGGTATACGACTCTCAAGCAGCGTCTTCAAGCGGCATTCCCTTTTTTTGATGCTAACGCCATGGACGCCGCCCGGTTCCTGTTCGGCACGGGGGATCCTCAGGTACTCTATCATCCCGGCACCGTCACCCTGAATGACTTTTTGGATGAGATGGACGGCGAACAATCATTTGCCGACCTAGAATATTCCATTCCGGAGGGAAGTCGCAACAGCACCATGTCCCGGATCGGAGCCAGGATCATCAAACGGTACGGCGATACTGCGGAGGCAAAGAATCTGTTTTTCCAAGCGGCCCAGCAATGCTCCCCACCTCTGGAGGATCGGGAGTTGGAAAGTATCTGGGCAGGAAAACAACGGCTCTATTCCAAAATCTGCAACCAGCCTGGATACATCCCGCCGGATGCTTACAACAGTACCGGTCCCATAGTCTGGGACACGCCCATCCCATTTGACGAATATGCCCTCCCCACATTTCCCGTGGACGCATTACCGGAAGTCATTCGCCGCTATGTGCTGGCGGTGGCAGAGTCCACCCAGACCTCCGTGGATATGGCTGCGGTAGAGGTTTTGGGCGTTGTGTCTCTGTGCAGCCAAGGAAAATACTTCATCCGGGGCAATGCGGACTGGACAGAACCCCTCAACACCTACACGGTCGTCATCCTCCCGCCTGCGGAGCGAAAATCCTCGGTGCTGTCCATGATGATCCACCCGGTGGAAGTATATGAAAAATTGGAAAACGAACGGCGCAGTCCGGAAATCGTCCAAAGCCAAATGGAACTGAGCAAGTTGGAAAAGGAGAAGCGCAGTTTGGTGGAGCGGGCATCCAAGGGCAAAGCAACCGAGGAAGATATCAAAAGCAAGGCCAAAGAAATAGCCGAATACGAACCGGTGAAACCTCTCCGACTCTTCGTGGACGATGTGACCTCTGAAAAGCTGACTTCCGTTCTGGCCGAGAACAACGGTTGTGCGGCGGTGGTTTCCGCAGAGGGCGGTATCTTCGATATCATCAGCGGCCTGTACAGCCGCAATGTAAATATCGATGTATTCCTCAAAGGTCACAGCGGTGATACCATCCGAGTTGACCGCATCGGCAGAGCCAGCGAAAGCATCATCCACCCGGCATTGACCATGGTGCTGGCAGTGCAGCCGGAAGTGCTGAACGGGCTGATGAGCAACAACACCTTCCGTGGTCGTGGTCTGACTGCCCGGTTCCTTTACTCCATGCCGAAATCCACCGTCGGCAACCGTTCTTTCTCCACGAAACCAATCCCGGAAGGTGTCAGAGTCAGGTATCGGGACCTGATTGAGGCCATTCTTTCCAGTGACAACGAGCAGCAGCCAATCAGCCTGGACGATGGAGCCGAGGAAGTGCTGGAAACCTTGTTCAACGAGGTGGAAGGTCGGCTGAAAGGTGACTTGGCAGAGATCCCCGACTGGGCGGGTAAGTTCGTGGGTTCCGTCCTGCGTATCAGCGGCATTCTGCACGTCATGAAATATCCCAAGGACTCCATGTTCGACTTCGTCGACAAAGTAACCATGGAGAGCGCCGTTACCATCGGCAGATACTTTCTGGAACACGCCAAAGCCGCATATTCCCTCATGGGCGCCGATGTCGTAAACAAGAATGCCCAGTATCTGCTCTCTGCCATCAAACGGGAGCGGCTTACGGAGTTCTCCCGCCGGGATGCCATGCGGCGTTGCCGACGGTTCAAGACCGCCGAAAGTCTGCAGCCCGTGCTGAATCGCCTGTGCGAATATGGCTATATCGCACTCAAACCTACGGAAGGCATCCAGACCTTGGGGAGGAAGCCCTCGGAGGTCTACCTGACCAATCCCGCCGTGCTGGAGGATACCCCGGGGGTAGGGGGATAAAAATCTCTGTCGCTTTTCATAGCGGACAACGGCCTGGGGCTTCACGCACAAAAACCGCAAATTCAAAGGGGTAATTACCCAAAAGTAAATCAGGAGGTTTTACCATGACCAAATATCAAATTGAAGTGCTGAACACGATGCGTAGCCGGGGAAAGTCCCCTTCTGCTATCGCCGCCGTACTGCAAATCTCTGTCAATACCGTCCGTTCCTATATGCGCCGCCACCCTCCGGAAGATGTCCTTCAGGTAGAGTGCCTTTGGTGCGGAAAACCCATCGTGCAGGTAAAGGGCAGAAAAGCCAAACGGTTCTGCTCCGACAAGTGCCGGAATACTTGGTGGAACGCCCACCCGGAAAAGGTACAACGTAAAGCCTATTATCGTCTGACCTGCGAATACTGCGGAAAGGAGTTTATCAGCTATGGCAACCGGAACCGAAAATACTGCTCCCGTGCCTGCTATGCCGATGCAAGAAGATCTCATCCTGTACCGGATCCTGTCGGCAATGCTGGAATACCTCTGCTGTGAGGGAGAACTGGATGAACAGACCCGTGACCGTGCCAAAAGGGTTCTTGCCGTGAAAATCGGCATGACCCAGGACAGCATCTTTCTTTGAGATACAGCCGATATAGACTTGCTATTTTCTCTGAAACGAGCAATATATGTTACCGACGATACTTGATACAAAGGAGGACACTATGCCAAGAACCGTAACGCAAATTCAGTTTCCGACACCCATGCCAAAAGCCCGTCGGGTGGCGGCATATGCCAGAGTGTCCAGTGATAAGGACACCATGCTGCACTCCCTGGCGGCTCAGGTGGACTACTACAGCACCTACATCCGCCACCACCCGGGCTGGGCGTATGTGGGTGTGTACGCCGACGAAGCCAAGACCGGTACCAGGGACAGCCGTGAGAACTTCCAACGGATGCTCGCCGACTGCCGGGCAGGCGAAATAGACCACATCATCACCAAGTCCGTTTCCCGCTTTTCCCGCAACACCGTGACTCTTCTGGAAACCATCCGGGAACTGAAAGGCCTGGGCATCAGCGTATATTTTGAAGAACAATCCATCGATACCTCCACCGCCGACGGAAAACTGATGCTCTCCATCCTGGCAAGCTATGCCCAGGAAGAAAGCCTCTCCGCCAGTGAAAATCAAAAGTGGCGAGTCAGGCGCAACTTTGAGCAGGGCATTCCATGGCGCTTCTTCATGCTGGGGTACCGTGGAGAGAACGGCAGGCTGGTGGTGGTCCCGGAAGAAGCGGATATTGTCAGAGGAATCTTTCGGGACTATCTGGATGGAAAAGGAACTGCCGCCATTGTCAAGCGACTCAACGAGGAAGGGTATGCCACCCAAAGTGGCTGCGTCTTTCACAAGAGTGCCGTGGACAGAATCCTGCGCAACTACGCCTATACCGGAAATCTCCTTCTCCAGACCAAATTTCGTGAGAACCATCTGACCAAAATCACCCGGAAGAATCGGGGAGAACTGCCCCAATATCATGCAGCGAATACCCACGAAGCCATTATCCCGCCGGAAACCTTTCAGGCTGTTCAGGATGAGATCCAGCGGAGAAAGGAGAAATATGCACCCGCTAAACCACGGAAAGTCTCCCTGTTTAGCGGCCTTATCACCTGCGCCATCTGCGGCAAACATTACCGCCGCAAAACCACCGGCACGGGACCGGTCTGGATCTGTTCCACCTACAATTCTTACGGGAAAGCCCACTGCCCCTCCAAAGCCGTCCCAGAGGAAAAGCTAATGCAAACCGCCGCTCAGGTGGGGCCTGTGAGCGAAATCACGGCGATTACTGCCCGAAACGGCAACCTGTTGGAGTTTACTCTCAAGGACGGGACAAAAGCCGTAAAACGCTGGCAGGACCGCTCCCGTGCGGAGAGTTGGACAGAGGAGATGCGCCGGGTCGCTGGCGAAAAGACACGAGAGAGGAAGAAAGACCATGCCGAAAGCTAAAAATGTCACTGTCATACCCGCTACAATCAATCTCCACACCAAAATGCCCGCCAAAGAGCGGGTGCGCCGCAGGGTGGCGGCCTACGCCCGGGTCTCCACGGACAGTGAGGAACAGCTCACCTCCTACGAAGCTCAGGTGGACTACTATACACGATTTATCCAGGACAATCCGGATTGGGATTTCGTTGGGGTCTACACCGACGAAGGGATTAGTGCCGTTAACACCAAGCGCCGGGAGGGCTTTAACCGCATGATCCGGGATGCACTGGCGGGGAAAATCGACCTGATTGTCACCAAGAGCGTCAGCCGTTTTGCACGAAACACCGTGGACAGCCTGACTACCATCCGCAATCTGAAAGAAGTGGGGTGTGAATGTTTCTTCCAGAAAGAAAATATCATGACTTTTGACTCCAAAGGTGAACTGCTTATCACCATTATGTCCAGTCTCGCTCAGGAGGAAAGCCGAAGCATTTCCGAAAATGTCACATGGGGTCAGCGAAAGCGGTTCTCCGACGGCAAGGTCAGCATTCCCTATGGTCAATTTTTGGGCTATCGCAAGGGGTCGGACGGACTTCCGGAGATCGTCCCCGAAGAAGCGGAGATTATCAAACGCATCTACCGGGAGTTCCTCGCGGGGAAATCTACCAACGCCATCGCCGCCGCACTGACAAACGACGGCGTCCCAACGCCGGGTAAAAAGACTGTCTGGCAGAGAGCAACCGTGGAAAGCATTCTGCGCAATGAAAAGTATAAAGGCTCCGCGCTGCTCCAAAAGTCCTTCACCGTGGACTTTCTCACGAAGAAGACCAAAATCAACGAGGGAGAGATTCCGCAGTACTATGTGGAGGACAGTCATCCTGCCATTATAGAGCCTTGGGCATGGGCACAGGTTCAGAACGAACTGGAGCGGCGCAAAAACAGCCGGAAACGGCATCGCCAGACAAGCCCGTTCTCCGGGAAGATCATCTGCGGCGACTGCGGAGATATTTTTGGTTCCAAAACCTGGCACTCCACCGATCGCTACCGCCGTGTCATCTGGCAATGCAACGGCAAATTCAAAGGAGATCACAAGTGCGAAACGCCTCATCTGACCGAGGAGCGCCTGAAAGAACTGTTTCTGATGTCACTGGGCGAATACCTTTCCGATCGGGACGGTGCCATCGAGCGGCTCCGCTACGCCAAAAAGGTACTTACGGACACCGATTTCATTGATGCGGATATTGCTAATCTGGAAGAGGAATTAAACGCTGTCGCCGCAATGCTGCGGGTGTGTATTGAACAGAATGCTGCCAACACCGTCACGGAAGAAAGCTACCGATCCGCCCATGATGACCTGTGCAGCCGCTACAAGGAGATCCAAACCAAACTGGCCACCCTGCAAAAACAACGCGACAAAATGAACGCGGACGCCATCACCATCGTCGGCATGATGTTCGAGTTGGGTGAATTGGACGACCTGCCCCTTACTTTCGATGAAAAACTCTGGCAGGGCACCGTCGACCATGTCACCATCTACGCTGACGAGCGGGTGGTATTCCGGTTCAAGGATGGAAAGGAAGTCAAAACGAGACTATGAGACAAAACAAAAGCAGACCCAGGTGGCAGGTATGATTCTGTCGACCTGGGTCTGTTTTTCTGTTTGTCCTTGTTAGATGTGAAAGGCTCTGTGAGTTTCAGTCCTGAACAGTTTCTTCCATTAACTCCAGCATCAGCTGCGCTCCCAATTGGAGTCCGGCAAAGAAAGCAATCCGCTCATGCTCGGCACAGAGAGAACCTACCAGGAAAAACACTCGGTTGTTCTCCCGGAAGGACAGTTCTTCAAGGCGGTCATTCAATTCACGGCTGATTTCCTTGGTTTTCTCATTGCCCATGTAGTGGCTTTCACTGTAGTGCCAGTACAAAGAATCCATTGCAGGATGATCCCACTCCCCATCAAAGAGGATTGGGTTGGCCTCGACATATTGCCGCAGCCGTTTTATATAGTCGTCCATTTCATTACCCTCCTTCAAAGGTGTGTGTCATGTTAACTCTAGAGGCGGCAAATTACAAGTAGGTGTTCTGCCCGAAGATTTGCTGTCCTTTTTGTCCCTTTTGTCCCGGGGGTACAAGAAGAAAACCGTCCACAGCGGGCAGTGCTCCCGGCCATGGACGGCTTTTTTATATAGAGAATAATAATTTATCGTTTCTATCTTTCAACGATTGTTATTTTACTTAGTGCTGTTGTTTCCGGGCAGGGAAGTATAGGATGCTGACCTATCCTTGGCACAGAGCCGAAATTATGCGGAATACTCCGGATTTCACCTCAAAATCAGCCCAAAACGCATATAAACAAAAAATTACCGTTGCTGATATTGTATCAACAACGGTAACTGATTTGGTTGCGGGGACAGGACTTGAACCTGTGACCTCCGGGTTATGAGCCCGACGAGCTACCAACTGCTCTACCCCGCGATATTCTTGACTGCCTAATTATAATATCATACTTCCGATGGATTGTCAACAGTTTTTTTGATTTTTTATTTTCGCATAAATAGTTCGATGACGGACATACTTCTTGTTAGAAAGGAGGAATCCTCATGAAGAAAAATATGATGCTGGCTGCAGTAGGCATGTGTGTCGCTGCATCACTTCTGTTTTCGGGATGTACCAAGAATAAACAGGAAGAAACCACTTCCAAAGCAGAGTCTGATCTGTCATCGCTCATGTCAGAAGGGGAGTCGATGGTATCCGAGTTTACTTCTGATTTGAATTCAAACCTGATGCCGGAATCCTCTGATTCATCCGATGAAACCGCACCGACGAACGCACCGCTCGACGCCGGTGCGTTCGATTTTTCGGATATCGCATCGCTTGATAACACGCTGCACGGCTGGGGACAGGGCAAAGAGGTCAATGATCAAAACCGTCCCGTTTCCTGCGAGCAGTATGAGGAAAAATACCGAAAATATGATGCATCATTTATTATGCCCGCAACGGAGCAGGCAATTTATCTCACATTTGACCAGGGATATGAAAACGGATATACAACAAAAATTCTCGACACATTAAAGGAAAAGCAGTGCACAGCTGTATTCTTTGTGACGATGCACTATGCAAAATCAAATCCCGATTTGATCAAACGAATGATTGAGGAAGGACATGTGATCGGCAACCACACCGCAAGCCACCAATCGATGCCGACGATTTCCGTGGAGGACGCCGCAAACGATATCATCGAACTGCATAATTATATCCTTGAAACGTATGGATATGAAATGACGCTGTTCCGTCCGCCGAAGGGTGAGTGGTCGGAGCGTACGCTGGCACTCACACAAAAACTTGGATACCGTACGGTGTTCTGGAGCTTTGCGTATGCAGATTATGATGTCAACAATCAAATGGGCGTGGACAAAGCATTTCCGAAAGTCACAGAAGCGGCGCACAATGGTGCAATCTATCTTTTGCACAGTGTTTCAAAAGATAACGCAGAGATGCTCGGTGATATAATCGATACACTGCGTCAAAAAAATTATGTCATTGCCGCGCTTTAATATTCGTCCGGCCGCGTTTGCCTTTGGGGCAAAGCGGCTTTTTTCTTGCCGGGAGTTTTTCTTGTGTTTTGTAGATTCCTACAATTACCGTTTTGTTCATTTCCGAAAAGTAGACGATTTTTTCAAAAATATGGACAAAACCGATTGCAAAATGCGGCGGTTTCGTTTATAATGAAAATGACATGTACGGACGGTATGATGATGCATGCCCCGACACTGCAAGACCCGATATCTCCCGGCGGAAAAGGTATCGCGCGTCTTTTTATCATTTTATAAAAACCGCCGGAGAACGAGGTGCAATATGGCAAAAATTATTGGTAGTGCTCTGCCGAACATTCCGTGGCAGGACAAACCGGAAAATTGCAGAGACATCGTCTGGCGTTTTGACCAGAACCCGATTATCAACAGAGATGAGCAGAAAGATTCGAACTCCATCTTCAACAGTGCAGTTGTGCCGTGGGGCGACGGCTTCATCGGCGTATTCCGCTGCGACAACCGTTCCCGTTCGATGGACATCTTCGTTGGCCGTTCGAAAGACGGTTTGAAATGGGAATTCGAAGATGAGCCGATCAAATTCGAAGGCGACGATCCGGAGATCTTGAACCGCGAATATCGTTATGACCCGCGCGTTGTCAAAATCGAAGACAGATACTATGTCACCTGGTGCAACGGCTACCATGGCCCGACCATCGGCATCGCATATACATACGATTTTGAAAAATTCGTACAGTGCGAAAACGCATTCCTGCCGTATAACCGCAACGGCGTATTGTTCCCGCGCAAAATCAACGGCAAATATGCAATGGTTTCCCGTCCGTCCGACACCGGCCACACCCCGTTCGGCGATATCTTCTATTCGGAGAGCCCGGATATGGTTTACTGGGGCAAACACCGCTATGTAATGGGCATCATCAACGATGACCGTTCCGCTTGGCAGTCGAAGAAAATCGGCCCGGGTCCTGTTCCGATCGAGACAGACGAAGGCTGGCTCTTATTCTACCACGGCGTATTAAACAGCTGCAACGGCTTTGTATATTCGTTCGGCGCTGTGCTGCTTGATCTGGACGAACCGTGGAAAGTCAAATACCGCACCCGTCCGTATCTGCTTTCTCCGCAGAAACTGTATGAGTGTGTCGGCGACGTTCCGAACGTTGTGTTCCCGTGTGCAGCTCTGACTGACGCAGAAACCGGCAGAATCGCAATCTACTACGGCTGTGCAGACACTGTAACCGGTCTTGCATTCACCACCGTGGATGATGTTCTCAACTACATGAAAGAGAACTCGTTATAAGATTTCATGCAGACTGACAGCCAATAAAAGCATCGGCTTTTATTGGCTGTTGCTGTGTAACGAAAGGAGTCGTTTTTCTAAATGGAAAATTACAGATTTGAACGCGTCAACAAAATCTGCGAAGATCTTGGTGCGCTGACCGTTGTGCAGAGTATTTCCATTCCCGAATTTCAGATGAAACCGGGCTTTTTCTTAACCCCTGCACAGGCTGATGCAGACAGCACCCCATGGCAGAAATTTGACGCTGCATCCGACATCTGGCCGGGCCCGGACGCACACTATTGGTTCCGTGCAGAAGTGGTTGTGCCGGAGAGCTTTGACAAGAAACCGCTGTGGTTTAACTTTGTCACACAGGTGACCTTCTGGGATGCAGTCAACCCGCAGTTCCTGCTGTTTGTCAACGGCGAGATCACCCAGGGCCTTGACACCAACCACCAGGAAGTCAAAATCACCGACTGTGCAAAAGCCGGTGACCGCTATGTCATCGATTTGCAGGCATACACCGGCCGCGACAATGACCACAACAAGGGTTCGACAGCAAATCTGCGTCTGTCGGGCTGCATGATGGAAGTCGATGCCGCTGTGCAGGCTTGCTACTATAACCTGAATGTTCCGAACCGCATTGTAAGTCGTCTGGACAAAAACAACCAGAGCCGCATCAAATTGCAGTTAGCGCTCGAAAAAGCAATCAACCTGCTCGACCTGCGCGTTCCGTATTCGAAAGAATTCTACGATTCGGTGGACGCATGCAACGCGTTCTTGAAAGAAGAAGTGTATACAAACCTTGCAGGCAGCGATGAAGTCATCGCAACCTGTATTGGTCACACCCACATCGACGTGGCATGGTGGTGGACCGTTTCGCAGTCGCGTGAAAAAGTTGTTCGTTCGTTCTCGACGGTGTTAAAACTGATGGAAGAATATCCGGACTACAAATTCATGTCGAGCCAGCCGCAGCTTTACCAGTTTGTCAAAGAGCGTTATCCGGAGCTGTTTGAGAAGATTAAAGCCCGCGTTGCAGAAGGACGCTGGGAGCCGGAAGGCGGCATGTGGGTCGAGGCAGACTGCAACGTGACCTCGGGCGAGAGCCTTGTCCGTCAGTTCCTGCACGGCAAACAGTTCTTCCGCAATGAATTCGGCAAAGAGAATAAGATTCTGTGGCTGCCGGACGTATTCGGCTATTCGGCTGCATTGCCGCAGATCATGAAAAAATCGGGCATTGAATATTTCATGACGACCAAAATCGCATGGAACCAGTTCAACAAACTGCCGGTAGACACCTTCTGGTGGAAGGGCATCGACGGAAGCGAAATCTTCACTCACTTGATCACCACACAGGACGAGCACCAGCCGGAAGACAGCTTCTATACCACCTATAATGGTCAGCTTGACCCGGTCTGCCTGATGCGCGGCTGGGAGCGTTATCAGCACAAAGATCTGAATAACGATATCCTCGTCTGCTATGGCTTTGGTGACGGCGGCGGCGGCCCGACCAGAAAAATGGTCGAAACAGGTGTGCGCATGGAAGCAGGCATCACCGGTTCGCCGAAAGTCCGTATGGAACGTTCGGAGGAATACTTCAAAGAGCTGTATGCCCGTGTTGCAGGCAATAAAGACCTGCCGAAATGGGTCGGCGAGCTGTACCTCGAGTATCACCGCGGCACCTATACTTCGATGGCAAGAAACAAACGCAGCAACCGTAAATGCGAACTGCTGTGGCAGGACGTTGAGTTCTTCAGCATCCTGGCTTCCATCCTCGGTGTGCCGTATGATGCAAAAGAGATTCACGACAGCTGGGAAACCATCCTGTTGAATCAGTTCCACGACATTCTGCCGGGTTCTTCGATCAAAGAAGTATACGAAGTCACCAAAGTGGAATACGAAGCGCTTGAAAAACGCGGCCACGAGCTGATCGAGGAAAAACTCGCAGCAATCGCAGGCGCAATCAACGCAAAGAAAGACGACCTCGTCGTGTTCAACACCCTGTCGTTCGATCGTTCGGATGATATCACCGTTTCGGCTGAGGGCTATGAGAACGTTACATCGTTCAAACTGCCGTGCGGCTGCACCGTTCCGGCACAGCGCACCACCGATGGCAAACTGATGATTTCCGGCGTGACCATTCCGGCAAAAGGCTATAAAGCGCTCACACCGTGCACTGATCCTATTAAACCGGAGGCAAAAACGGTCATCCATACACTCAATGACATCGAAACACCGTACTACCGCATTCAGCTCAATAACGCACGCCAGTTTGTCAGCATCTTTGATAAAGAGGCAAACCGCGAAGTTCTGCGTAAAGGCGGACTCGGCAACGTGCTGCGTGTGTATGAGGACAAACCGATCTACTATGATAACTGGGATATCGAGATCTACTACACCCAGAAGAGCTGGGTTGTGGACGAGCTTCTCTCCTCTGAGTGGATCGAAAACGGTCCGGTTCGTCTGGTTCTGCGCAACAAATATAAATTCTGCGATTCGATTATCGACCAGGATATCATCTTCTATACAAACAGCCGCCGCATTGACTTTAAGACCCATGTGGACTGGAAACAGCATCAGCTGCTGCTCAAGACCGAGTTTGAAGTGGATGTCAATGCAAGCGAAGCAACCTACGACATCCAGTTCGGCAGCCTGAAACGCCCGGCACACAAGAACACCTCTTGGGACGGCGCGAAATTCGAAGTCTGCGGCCATAAATGGGCAGACCTGTCCGAGGGCGGCTACGGTGTATCGATCCTCAATGACTGCAAATACGGTCACGACATCCACGACGGTAAGATGACGCTCACACTCATCAAATCGGGTATCGTTCCGAATCCGACCACCGACCAGGAAGAGCACTGGTTCACCTATGCCATTCTGCCGCACGAAGGCGACTACAACGAAGCATTCGTACAGCATGAGGCATATTGCTTAAACGTTCCGGCATATGCGTTCCGCATGACAAAAGACGGCGACGAATCGCTCACCTTTGCAAGCCTGTTCACTGTGGATGCACCGAACGTCATTGCAGAAACCGTCAAACGTGCTGAAGACGGTAGCGGTGTCATCGTTCGTATGTACGAGGACCATAACCGCCGTACCCAGGTTACGATGAACTGGAACGTTCCGGTTGCACGCATGGTCGAATGCGATCTGATCGAAAATGAGATTGGCACACCGGTTGAAAACACTGATAGCCTGTCGTTTGAGATCAAACCGTTTGAGATCAAGACATTCAAAGTGACACTCAAATAAAACCGATACAGAGAACACAAAAATCGTGTGATTTTTGCCGAATCTGAAAAACCATCCGGACACAATTTGTGTTCGGATGGTTTTCTTTATGCAGGAAATACAGTTGTTTTTCTTGGTGTTTCGGAAATGATTGACAGTGAATATCTGCTTATATATAATAAAGAAAAGGGGGAGATGCCGATGTGGAACCGTCTGTGATAGAATGGATTTCGATGATAAATGAGGTGAACGGTCATGAAAAAATTACTGATTCCTTTGGCGCTTCTTCTTTTGCTCGTGTGTGGATGCAACGCAGGCAAAACTATGATTGAAGAACAAGAGAATGTTTCAAAAATCACCGTTGTCAGCGATTATACAAACACGCCGGCACAGACCTTCACGGCGAAAGATGCTGTGAATGACGATCAGATTCAGTCGGTCACGAAATTTATAAATACCATTGCGGTGGGTGAACCGGCAGAAACAATTTACGGCGGTACGTCGGTGCTGTTTTTGATATACGAGGGTGATACGGTTACAAAGCGTGTGGCACTGTATCCGCAAGACGGTGCGGCGGTCATCGACGGTGTGACCTATGCGTTTGAGGCGAAAGAATCGCTTTCTTCAATCTTTGCATCGTTCGATTTGCCCGAACGACAGATCTCATCGGCACAAATCGATCCGCTTCTTTCCGAATAATTACGATATAATAATAAAAACCGGATGCAAATGCATCCGGTTTTTTTATTGGTTGTCATGCAAGACCGCAGTCGTCATAATCTTTCCATTTGCGGCGGTAAGAGCGGTCGCTTGTGTATTTATAAAGCACATAAGCAGAAGTCATTGCGAGCGCAGCAATCATGAGCAGCAGGGAAATGATCGGAAGGGTCGTTTTCGTTTTTTCCTCGGATGAACGAAGTTCTTTCATCGGCAATTCCTCCTTTTTACTTATGATAACGGACAGAGCCACTTTTGTCAAGCAAAACAAAAAACGGAAACGACACACCCTCGTTTCCGTTTGCGTTTCTGCGAAAAAATTACGCGTTTGCTTTGCGCATGATCTGCGATTTTTTTCTTGCAGCTTTATTTTTGTGCATCAGACCTTTTGCACAAGCCTGGTCGATTTTTTTGATTGCAACCTTGACAGCTTCTGCTTTGTCGTCGCTGTTTGTTTCAATAGCGGTGTTTGCTTTTTTGAGAATTGTTTTCAGCTCAGAGTTTGCAGCTTTGTTGCGAGCAGCTCTGACTGCGTTCACCTGAACTCTTTTTTTAGCGGATTTGATGTTCGGCATTCTGTTTGCACCTCCTCGTTATACATAAAGCGGCTGTTTTTTGAAACAATACGCTTATCTGTGTATCTTATAGTCCGATTGCTTTTAACGATAAGCACGAGAGACACGTTTGGACTATACAGCAACAAATATGATACCATGATTTTTGGTGAATTGCAAGCGTTTTTCGCAGATTTCATCAAATTCTTTTTGAAAATTCGCGGGGAGGAAACAAGCATGCGCAGAACGGATCTTGCGATGGAGCAAATCCCAAACAAAGCAGTAAACGGCGTTCGAATCAATCAGTCGGAATCGGTTCACACCGTGGAGATTCTCACAGACGAAGCGGCCGAATCGGTCGGAAAACCAAAGGGAAAGTACACCACTGTGTCGGTGGAAAACTTCTGCAAATCCCCATCTGATTTTTGGGGTGAGGTCAAGCGGATTTCGGATGTACTGGCAGAATTTTTGCCGGACAATCCGGATGCGCCGGTTTTAGTTGTCGGGCTTGGAAACCGGATGATTACGCCCGATGCAGTGGGACCGCTTGCCGTCGAAAAAATATTGGTAACACGCCATCTGCAAAAGATTGCGCTGCCTTCCTTGCCGCCGCTCCGAAGCGTTTGTGCGGTGAGTCCGGGTGTCATGGGACAAACGGGAATTGAGTCGTCTGCGTTTGTAAGACGAATCGCCGATGTGGCTGCGGGTGGATGTGTGATTGTGATTGATGCGCTGGCCGCCGCAGAAGTAGAGCGGCTGCTTACGACGGTTCAGATCTGCGATACCGGCATTTCGCCCGGTTCCGGCGTTGGCAACAGCCGCGCAGAGCTTTCCGAAAAAACGATTGGTGTGCCGGTGATTGCGGTGGGGGTGCCGACTGTGACTGAGATTCCGTTTTCAAAGAAGGAAACGTCAATGCCCATGATGATTACACCGCGGGAGATTGACCAGGCAGTCGAACATGCGGCGCGCACCGTGTCGCTTGCAATCAACTGTGCACTTCATCCGAATTTAACAGCGGACGAGCTGTCTGCATTGGTTTCGTAGGGATAAAATGAAGTCCGTGTGCATATCTATTAAAAAACGGGAAGGCAATTGACGGCGGGGACATCCTGTAACATGAGTCCGCCGCGCAATTTTGATGCACAGGGAGGATCATATTATAATGAAGCGATGGCATGCGCAAAAACATCAGATATGCAAATTGATTGCGGGAGGAATCGGCGGTGTTTTGTGTTATTTGGCGGTGGTGAAAACCGTTCCGTTTGTTTCGCCGGTTTTGGCGCAGACAGCACTCTTTTCCGCGTCGGTTTCGTTTGGGTTTGACACCGAAGCGGTTTTGGCGGGAAGCGGTGATGCAGATCCTCTTGACGAGCAGGTGCAGACATCGGGTGATTCCGTGGAAACGGCACCGGAAGAGAGCGCAGATTCGACAGAGGAGTCCTCTTCCGAACAGACAGAAACGGCGTCGCTTGACGATCAAACGCTTCAAAAGCCGGAAAATGCCGGGACGATCGTCCGTCAGCAGTATAAAGGCGGCGGAAGCGGAACGTATATCCCGCTGGCACACGGATATATTAAAAACAGCACCAATGTGAGTACGGAAACGATTCAGCAGACGATTGCGCAAAAACCGGCATTTTCGATCATTGCAGACGGAAAGACACCGGAAGTGCTCATTATGCATTCACATGCCACAGAGTCGTATCAGCCGGGTATTTATGATTGGTTTGATTCGTCGTTTCCGTCGCGCAACCGCGATACAAGCAAAAATATGTGCCGCGTGGGCGCAGAGATCAAAGCACAGCTCGTTGCAGCGGGTATCGGCGTGATTCAGGACGAAACACTGCACGACTATCCGTCTTATACCGGGTCGTATGAACGGTCTGCAGAAACGGTGAAATCGTATCTTGAAAAGTACCCGACGATCAAGGTAGTACTCGACGTGCACCGTGATGCAATCCAGCCTGCAAACGACCGTATGATTGCGCCTGCAACGACCATCAACGGCAAGCCGTGTGCACAGGTGATGATTATTTCCGGTGCAGACGACGGTACGATGAATATGCCAAACTACCTTGAAAACTTAAAGCTGAGTGCGGCGCTTCAAAATCAGATGGAGGCGGACTATCCGACACTGACGCGTCCGGTCATGTTCAGCTACCGCAAATATAATCAGGACTTAACAACCGGTTCGATTCTGCTTGAAATGGGCGGCCATGCGAACTCGCTTGCAGAGGCAGTATACTGCGGAGAATTGGTTGGAAAATCGCTTGCAAAAACATTGCTCTCATTAAAAGGATAGGGAAAACAGATGAAGGAATTGATTGATGGACGGATCTTTTGGATTTCCGTGTGTATTACACTCATTATTGCCGTCACAGGAATCGGCTTGCTTGCGGTATATGAGCAGATGCATTCGTTTGCACAAGGGGGAACGCTTGCGGACGCCGGTGCGCAAGGGAGTGCGGTGTTGGGCGAAGACACATTTTCAAAAACCGCGCTGTTATCGTGGCTGACACAGGTTCAGTCGGTCGCTTCGGCATTTCCGCCTGCAAAACTGCTGTTTTGGCTGTATGACCGTGCGGCAGCGCTTTTGTTTTTTATCTTTGGATGAGAAAAACGTCGGTATTTTGCCGGACAGAATCATTACAAAATGTAATGATTCTGTCCGGCTTTTTGTTTTTTAAAAAAAGTCAGCTCAAAAAGAGCGGAAAAACAGCCGTTTTCAAGTTCGATATTGATTTTTATTCATTTTTAATTCATTAATATATACTATCAATAATATTGTTTTTGATTATACGATT
>NZ_JACJKY010000015.1 GCF_016901855.1 Merdimmobilis hominis
ATAAGTTCTCACCGATACAGTGCCTCAATCGGGATATATGCATTTTTTGTCAAATTAAAATTTTTAACCCTGAATCTCGCTTGAAATCCAGGGTTATTCGACAGACTGAAGCCTGCTGTCGAAAGACAGCAGGCTTTTTTGCGTCATATTGGATTAAAACGGGAGAATCTCCATTACAAACGAGCGGGAAGCACCGGTTTCCAAGTGTTTCACACCGCGTTTTTCCTCAAAGGTGTCACCCTCGTCCGAGCAGACTGCCATGCCGCACCACGGTTCAATGCACAAAAACGGCGCGTCCATTTTGATCGGTGTCCAGAATGCCACAAAGTCAAAATCAGCAAAGCGAACTTCCACACCACGCTCCGTTTTGTCGCTTACAAGGCGTACACGGTCGGAATGCACTTTGTCAAACACGAGCGCATCCTCGTCAAAATACGAGTAGTCAAGCGGCAGTGTCCGGCTTCCTTTCATGAAATCAACGCGTTTGTCCATGTTGATCTGGTTGTTTTCAAAATCGAACACCGGGCAACCGTCCGGCTCGTCCGCATTGAATTCCAAACGGTAATCGGAGAATGTACCGACACCATCCAGCGGCACATTGAAGCCCGGATGTGCGCCGAAGCAGAAATCAATCGGCTGATTGTCGATGTTTTCGACCGTGTAGGTGATCGAAATGCCGGTTTCAGACAGATGATATGCGAGTGTGAGTTTGAACTGATACGGATAGTGTGCAAGTGTTTCTTCGCTTGAGCACAGCGAAAATACTGCGTCAGTGTCCGAATGGGATTCGACTGTGAATTCTGCGGCGCGGCAAAGACCGTGTTTTGCCATGCCGTATTCGGTTCCGTGGAAGGTTACTTTGTCGTTTCGGAGGTTGCCGACGATCGGAAACAGCACCGGAGAAGTTTTTCCCCAGTATTTCGGGTCTTTTTGCCACATGTACTCGAGGCCGTCGCTGTTTTTGAGCGACAAAAGCTCTGCGCCGACCGATGTGACAGAAGCAGTGAAACGATCATTTTTTAATGTGAGAACCAAAGGGATCATCCTTTCTTGTTTAAGATAAAGTAATATCGCTCCGGATGTCAGCGAGGATGCCCTCGCCGATTCCGGGAACATTCAAAAGTTCTTCGACAGAAGAAAACGGCCCGTGCGTTTGACGATACCGGACAATCGCTTCTGCACGTTTTATGCCGATGCCGTCGAGTACAGTCAGTTCGGATACGGTGGCGGTATTGATGTTGATGCGTTCGACACGGTTTTGTGACAGTATGGCACTGTCATCCCGGATGGGGAACACACCTTCCTGCCAGCAAAACAGAAGCGCAAACGAAACACAAAATGCCGCACTGCAAACAAAGAGCATTGGCCGGAGTGATTGTATAAAAGCGCGAAACCGTTTCATGGCGATTGTGTCTCAATGATGCTTCCGGTTGGATGTGCTGCAATGACGATTTTTTGCGGAATGCGTTCTTTTAACTCATTCACATGCGAGATGATGCCAAGATAGCGGCCGCTTTGCTGCAGTTCATACAAGCAGGTGATTGCGGCGTCGAGCGAGTCGTTGTCGAGCGAACCGAATCCTTCGTCAATAAACATGGTGCCGATTTCGATACCTCCTGCCGTTTCGCTGATGATATCCGCAAGACCGAGTGCCAAGCAGAGCGAAACTTTAAAGCCTTCGCCGCCTGACAGAGAGTTGACGTGACGTGTCGAGCCTGTGTATGCGTCAAACACTTCGAGCGCCAAGCCGGAGGTGCGGTTTTTGCTCTCGCGTTCCGTTCTTCTGCTTAAAGTATAACGTGAATAGGTCATTTGTTCAAGCCTCAGATTTGCGTGTGCAATGACCGCATCGAAATAAGAGGCGAGGACATACCGTTCAAAGTTGACTTTTTCGGTGTATGTGCCGTTTGCGATATCATAGATGAATTTTTTCTGCTCAAAATCGGACTGTGCTGACTGAAACTCAGCATACAGGGTTTTGAGCGTATCGAATGCACGTCTGTTTTGTGCGGTTCGGTTCGAGAGCGATTCATACGACTGCTCGATGGTGTGAAGCGTTTGGGAAAGGGTGTTATGCTGTGCTTCGAGCGCTTCCATATCCGGACGTGTCTGCCCGTTCAGCGAGTTGGTCAAAAAGCGCACCAGCTTCTTTTGCGACTGATATTCTGTGCGGTATGTTTCCACCTGCTCAGCAAGTGCCGGAAGCGATGCAAACTGCGGTTTGAGGAGCAGGTAATCATCAAGCGGCAGTTCGGCTTTTTTAAGAGCGAGCGAAAACGCTTCGTCGGCATCTTTTTGCTGTGCGCGTGCATCGTCAATTTGAACGTCGATTTGTTCGCAAAGCGTGATAAGGCGCGCGTATTCGGTTTGTGCGGTTTGAAATGCATCTTCTGCTGCTTGTTTATCCTGTTCAATCTGCTTGATCGATGCGGCGAGCAGGTCGATTTGTGACTGCATTTCTGCGGCTGAGTGCCGTTTGTCGCCGATCAGCGAAAGCAGTGCGTTTCGTTCTTCTTCGCGCGCCGCAATCTGACCGTTCAGCTCCGAAAGCTTGGCTTGATACGCTTCCTTTTTGGCGATCAGCGTTTCATTTGGCAGGCGGACAAGCGAATCGTCTGCCGAAAGCGAAAAACGCTTTGATTGAAGCTGTTTAAGTGTTTGTGTCCGCTCGTGTTGCAATTCCTGCTCTGTTTTTACCATGTCGGGAAGAGAAAGCGTTTTGTCTGTGCCGGAAAACAAAAGCAGTACTTGATGATTTGCCGATTCCACTGCCGCCTGTGCCGCCTTTTCCGCGTCGCTGTCGCGGTCTACTTCCTCACGCGTCGGCGTGTATGCAGGAAGAGCGGCTTTTTTCGGATGATCAATCGAACCGCATACCGGACAGGACGCGCCGTCTGTGAGCGTGTCCGCCAAAATGCCAGCCTGTGCGGCAAGATATCGTTTTAATGTGTTGGATGCTTGCATAGACGCACTTGTCCAAGCATCACGCGCCGACTGATACGATTTGATCGCTTCGAAAAAACGCTGTGATTGCTTTGCGGACTGTGCAAGTTCTTCTTCTTGATGAAACAACGTTTGATATTCGAGGGCTGTGTCGAGCGCAGAGAGCTTTAATACAATCGCGGTACGCTGTGCGTCGGCTTCCTGCGCAAGTGTCAGAAGCGTTTCAAAACGGGCGGCATCATCGCGCTGTTTTCGAAGTTTTAACAGCTTGTCGTTTTGTTCCGGCAGAGATGCAGCCGATTGCTGTGCCTGTGTGCGGGCAAGCTGTGCGTCTGACAGTTTGCCCGCGCCTTCTTCTCTTTGTGCATTTGCCTGTGCACGCTTTTTGATGAGCAGTTCACAGCGGGAAGCTGCGTCGGCCTTTGCTTGCTCCAAAACGGCGGCGTCCTTTGCCGCGGTGAGCAGCTTGATATGCAGAGAACGTTCATACATTTCGCCGCGCTGTGCTTCGAGCGCTGCAAACGCGCGCTGTGCCGCGTCATATTGCACAAATTGCTTATACAGACTGCGTGCATGGTCAAGATTCAGCGCGCGGATTTGTTCGGTATGCGTTTGACGTGACTGCGTGAGGGAAAAAAGCTGTGCATTTGCCGCTTCGTTTTGCTCGCTGAGCGCAGAAAGAATCTGCTCAAAATGATACGGTTCCTCACGCATGCTTTCTGCAAGCGGGGTATCCGGCTCTGTAAGCAGTGTTTTTACCAATGCGTTGCATTGTGCATAGAGCGTGTCCTGCGCGGCTTTTGCCTGCGATGCATTTTGCTTTAACTGCTCGGTGAAGCGGTTGAGCAGATCGGTCGAAAAGATCTGGCGCAGAATTTTCTGTTTTTCCTCAGATGAATCGGACAGAAATTTCCGGAATTCTCCTTGCGGGAGCATCACGATTTTGCAAAACTGGTCAAAGTTAAGCCCTAAAAGCGATTCGATTTTGCTGTTCACCTGCGAAACCTGTGTGCAAATCACACCGGATTCGTCGGATAACTCTGCGGATGCCTGCTTTGTCAAAAAACCTTCACCGCGCTGTTTTGCTCGAATCTGCGCCGGTTCGCGCAAAACGGTGTACTGCTTGCCGTGAACCAAAAACGTAAACGACGCGTAGCACAGCACCGATTCATCGGCATAATCACTTTTGAATGTGTCAGTCGTGCGCAGTGCACCGCTTGCCTTGCCGTAAAGACAATAGGTGATTGCATCAAAGATGGTTGTCTTTCCGCATCCGGTCGGACCGGAGATTAAAAACATACGGCTGTCGTCAAACCGGCGGAAATCAATTGTCTGCTTTTTTAAAAACGGGCCGAATGCCTGAAATTCAAGAAGAACGGGAATCATCGAGCGCATCTCCTTTCACTTTGTGAAATACAGCCTTTGTATATGCTTGTTCGGAATCGGTCATTTCACGCTGTTTTGCCTCTTTGAAAAACCGTTCAAACAGTTCGATCGGATCATTTTGTGCACTATGGTCGGCACTTTGCAAAGAAACAGGCTGTGCCGTTTGCAGACAGTCATAGGAAAGGCCGAGCGCATGCGGATATACCTGCTTTAACCGGCGGATCGCATTGGCGCGGATCTGCGGATCGGTCAAAACGGCAAACACATAGTCGTCGGAAGCGCGTTCCGGTTCACAAAGTGCGTCGAGTGTACCGGAGATTTTTCTCACATCGCGCGGCGCGTGAATCGGCACTTCAAAGACCGAAGTGATTTGATGATCTTCTACGTCGATGACCGTAAACGATTTCTTTTGACCGGCTTCGTCGATCGAATATTTCATCGGAGAGCCCGAATAGCGGACCCATTCACTGCCGGCTGTACGCGCGCCGTGCAGGTGTCCGAGCGCAACATACGAAAACGGATGATCGTAAAGCGCAGTCAGCGACGACGCAGCAACCGTGAGGTCTGCATTTTCCTCATGCGCAGAAAAAAATCCGTGTGCCACAAGAATATTGGGACAGTTTTTTTGGATGTTTTCTTTGCACAGCGTCAGAAAATGATTCATGCAGGCTTGTACCGTGCGGCAGTCGGGCGCGTCGAATGATTCACGGAACTGGTGCGGTTCAAAATACGGAAGCAGGAAAAAGGCGGCTTCTTCGCCCTTGGCAGATAAGATCACAGGCGTTTGCACGTCGTCTAGTGTGCTTTTTAAATACAATCCGGCCGACTGCATCAAACGGCTTCCGAAGGAAAGGCGTTTTGCGGAGTCGTGATTGCCTGAGATCGCCAGAATTTTGATGTGTTTTTCAAACAACAGATAGGAGAACAGCTCATCAAGCATCGAAACCGCCTCTGCCGACGGAACAGACCGATCATATAAATCCCCTGCAATCAACAGCACGTCTGCGCCGAGCGATTCGATTTGATCGGCAAATGAAAACAGACAATCGCGCTGATCTTCAAGCAGAGAATATTCACAAAGAAGCTTGCCGATGTGCCAATCGGCTGTATGAATGATGCGCATGAAACCGCCTCCGAAAACACAAAGAAGTTGTTTCTATTATACAGCAATCCCGTTTTCTTGGCAAATTAAAAAGAAAAGAGGCATAAGAATAGAGGGCGGCAATTTGCCGCCCTCTATTCTTACACGCTGGGTTTGATATGTGCCATTTAGCAGCAGCTGTTGTTTGCGTTGCACGAGCAGCCGCATCCGCCATTGTTGTAGGAGCCGCCGCATCCACCGCAGCAGACCAAAAGCAGAATGATGATGAGAATCCAGCTGCAGCTACCGCCAAAACCACCACAATTATTTCCACACATAATATCAAATCCTCCTTTGATTTTTTACATCCCATACTATGTGTAAACCGAAAAGTGTGTGACAGCTTTTTGTTTGGAAGCGAAAAAATCGGACGATACTAAATATACAGTGCCGCAGTAGAGAGAACCGAAACCGGCATTTATCAAAAAAGAGCACGAGAGAAGGAGCGATGGTATGACCCAGATGGATCAATTTACAAATCGGGCAAAAGAAGCAATCGGGCGAGCAATGGATACAGCCGCACAAACAGGAAGCGAAAAAGTGGACGCACTGCACCTGCTTTATGGAATTGCAGCGCAAAAACGGGGTGTGGGTTCCGTGATTTTAGCACGCTTTGGCATTCTGCCGGAAACCGTGCTGGAGCGAATTTGCGATGATGCAGGAAGTGCGGTCAAAGAGCCGGTGCTGTCTGCCCGCGCAAAACACATCCTGATGTCCGCACAGACGACTGCGCAAAAAAACGAATGCAGCACGGGAACCGTTCATCTTTTGCTCGCATTGCTGCTGGATGCATCAAAGCCGGTGTGCGATGTGATCAAAGCACATCGCTGCAATATGGAAGCGATGAAACAATCCTGCATGGAAGAAATCGCGCTGTTAAAAGAAACGTGTTCACAAGGGTTTAGCGGTGCTGTGCCGCATCCGAAAAAGGAAATTCCGTATTTGACCGATTTATCTGCGCTTTCTGCAAGCGATCCCTATTTTCCGGTGATTGGGCGGGAAAAGGAAATCGATTCGCTGATTGCGGTGCTCTCGCGGAAAACAAAGCACAATCCTTGTTTAATCGGGGAACCGGGTGTCGGCAAGACAGCTGTAGTGGAGGGTGCTGCCAAAAAGCTCTTGGAAGAAGAATGGCGGCAGACGGGACTTTCGCGGCGGATTATGTCGGTGGATCTTGGTGCGATGCTTGCAGGCGCAAAATACCGCGGGGATTTTGAGGAGCGTCTTTGCCGCATTCTGCGCACAGCGGAAGAAGAGCACATGATTTTGTTTATCGATGAGATTCACATGATCGTAGGTGCGGGTGCTGGGGAGAATGCCGCAGATGCCGCTAATTTGATGAAGCCGTATCTTGCACGGAGCAGTTTGCAGATCATCGGCGCAACGACAGCCGCAGAATATAAAAAGTATATTGCAAAAGATGCGGCGCTCGCCAGAAGATTTCAAACAATCGAAATCTGCGAGCCGAATGAGGAGGATGCAAAGCGGATGCTATTGGGTGTAAAAGAGTCACTCGAATCGCATCATCGGGTCACGATTGCACGCGATGCAGTCGGCGAAGCGGTACGGCTGTCTGCACGCTATCTGCCGCAGCGGCGGCTGCCCGATAAAGCCATTGATGTGCTCGACGAAGCATGCAGCCGCAAACGAATCCATGCCGCGAAAGAACAAGCGATTTCACCGCAGACAGAGGATGCACTCCTGCTTGCACTGCGTCAAAACGACGAAACGGCAGCGTGCAGACTGTATCGGGAGTGGCAGGAGCAGATGCAAACGCTGTCGTTTGGTACGGTGGTCACAGCAAAGGATGTGCGGGATACAGTCGCTAAAATGACCGGGATTTCTTCGGTCGGGCAAACAGAGGATATCAAGACACAGATCGAAACACTCGGCAAACAGCTTCGAAATAAGATTTTAGGGCAGGAAAACGCCATCTCGGAGATTTGTTCTGCGCTGTTTGCGAGATTGTGCGGCTTTGGCCGGGAGGAAAACACGCCGATTTCGTTTTTGTTCATGGGACCGACCGGTGTCGGCAAAACGGCGTGTGCCAAAGAAATCGCCTCGTGTCTGTTTCAAAAAGAAGCGATCATACGGCTTGATATGTCCGAGATGAGCGAGGCGCACACGGTTTCGCGGCTGATCGGTGCACCTCCCGGATATAAGGGCTTTGAACAGGGCGGCATGCTGACCGAATCGGTGCGCCGCCATCCGTATTCGCTCATTTTACTCGATGAAATCGACAAGGCGCATCCGCAGGTAACAAAGCTTCTTTTGCAGATTTTGGAGGATGGACGGCTTACGGATTCACAGGGCGAAACGGTCGATTTTTCGAATACGATCATTGTGATGACAGCAAACTGCGCGCCGCAGACAAAGGTTTCAGGATTTGGGCAGGCGGAAAAGCGGGACACACGCACATATGCGGAATCGCTGTTTTCAAAAGAGCTTTTAAACCGCATCGGGTTTACGATTTTGTTTTCTTCTTTGGACGAAGCAGTGCTTTCCCGGATTTTCACAGCACAGATGGAATCGCTTTCTTCACAGTGCGAAGCGATCGGTGTCACAATTTCGTATGATCTGCAATCACTGTTTACGCTGTTTTATGAGCGGATGGGACGGCGGTTCGGTGCGCGCGCTGTCACGCGGTTTGTAAATGGGGAGATCGAACGGATTTTGATAAGCGAACTTTCAAAACAGGAAGAACATGCATCCGAGCTTCGGATTTGTGCACAAAACAAAGAGATCTGCGTCGTTTCGGCATCGTATGCGCTTTCTTGAGGAATCGGCACGAAGTGTATTCACAAAAGTCGATGTTTGTGCTATAATAAAATCCGTATATTTTATTTGGTCAGGAGCGCTGTGCTTGGAAGAAAACAAACAAAGACAAAAAGAAGATCCGATCAAAGCGGCGGATGCTTTAGTGATGGAGCAGGTGCGGCGGTTATTACAGTCGCGCTACGGCGATCGGATTCCGCTTGCGTATGTGCACACCTACGGCTGTCAGCAGAATGTCAGCGACGGCGAAAAAATAAAAGGAATGCTCGCACTGATGGGATACGGCTTTTGTGAAAGTCCCCGTGAAGCAAACCTCATTTTGTTAAATACCTGTGCAATCAGAGAAAATGCAGAGGACCGCGTGCTCGGCACGATCGGTGCAATGAAGCACCAGCGGGTCAATGATCCGGAACTTGTATTAGGACTTTGCGGATGCATGGTACAGCAGCCGCATATTGAACAGAAAATCCGCGAGAGTTATCCGTATGTCGATTTGCTGTTCGGCCCGCATGTGATCAAAAACCTGCCGCAGATGCTTTACTCGGTGCTCACGTCGCACAAACGTGCGTTTGATACCACCGAAACAAACGAGGGTATCCCGGAGGATCTGCCAATAAGACGCGATCAGGCGTTTAAAGCGTGGCTTCCGATTATGAGCGGGTGCAACAATTTCTGCACCTACTGCATCGTGCCGTATGTGCGCGGACGGGAAAAAAGCCGCCCGAGCCAAAAGATCATCGAGGAGTTTACCGCGCTTGTAAACGAAGGATACAAGGAGATCACCCTGCTTGGGCAAAACGTCAATTCGTACGGCAAAGGACTCGACGAGGATATCGATTTTGCGCGGCTTTTGCGTAAACTCAATGCAATCCCAGGCGATTTCCGCATCCGGTTCATGTCCTCGCATCCGAAGGACGCGACGTTTGCGCTGATTGATGCGATTGCCGACTGTGAAAAGGTCTGCAAGCATTTCCATCTGCCGGTGCAGAGCGGCAGCGACCGGATTTTGGCGCTCATGAACCGCCATTATACAAAAGCGGATTATATGAAGCTCATTAACTATGCAAAAGAGAAAATTCCGGATATTTCGTTTACAAGCGATATCATCGTCGGATTCCCCGGCGAAACGGAAACAGATTTTGAGGAAACACTGTCGCTTTTAAAAGAAGTGGAGTTTGATTCGCTGTTTTCGTTTATCTATTCAAAGCGTGTCGGCACAAAGGCGGCTGAGATGGAAGACCCCACCACACCGGAGGAAAAATCCGAGCGGTTTTCGCGGCTTTTGGCGCTCGAAAAAGAAATCGGCGCCAAACGATACGAAAACTTTGTGGGCAAAACGTACCGCATTTTGGTGGATGGCCCTGGCAAAACCGGTCCTTCGTATTATTCCGGCAGAAACGACGGCTATATGATCGTCGACTATGACGGAAAAGAAGAGGATATCGGCACATTTGTCACCGTAAAAATCACGAAATCTTTAAACTGGGCGCTCTTGGGCGAACGGGTGGAAGATCAATAAAAAAGAATTTTTGGAGGAACACAAAATGGATTTGGAAAAACTGACTAGAGAACTCGGCAAAGCAATTCAGGCAAGCGCAGAGTATAAAGCACTCGAAGAAGCAAAAGCAAACAACGATGCAGACCAGAAACTGCAGGAGCAGATCGAGCAGTTCAACATGATTCGTGTCAAACTGTCCACCGAGATGCAGAACGAGAAACCGGACGACGAGAAAGTCAAATCGCTCGACGCAGAGTTAAAAGGACTGTATGCAGAAGTGATGAACAACAAAAACATGATGGCATTCAACATCGCAAAACAGGATGTGGACGACATGATGCAGCGCATCAGCAGCATTCTTGTGATGTGTGTAAACGGCGAAGATCCGGATACCTGCGAGCCGGCACCGAGCGGATGCAGCGGCAGCTGTGCATCCTGCGGCGGATGCCACTAATCGTTCATTTTAAAAAGTAAAGCAAAGGAGGAACCACATTGGCCACACTTTCCCCAATGATGCAGCAGTATCTTGACATCAAAGCAGCGCACAAGGATCATGTTCTGTTTTTCAGGCTCGGCGATTTTTATGAGATGTTTTTTGACGATGCGGTCAATATCTCAAAAGAGCTCGAGCTCACTTTAACAGGACGGGACTGCGGCCTGCCCGAGCGTGCGCCAATGTGCGGGATTCCGTTTCACTCGGCAGAAGGATATATCAAAAAGCTGATTGAAAAAGGCTATAAAGTCGCGATCTGCGAACAGCTCGAAGATCCGGCAGTTGCCAAAGGATTGGTAAAACGGGACGTCATCCGTGTGATTACGCCCGGTACCGTCATTGAAAGCAGCTTTTTAAACGAGGAGCGGAACAACTATATTGCGTCGGTGATTGCGCAAAAACGCGGGTATGCCGTGTGTTTTTGCGATATTTCGACCGGCGATACGTATTTGACCGAGCGTCAGACATCCGATGTTGCATCGGACATCATCGACGAGCTGTCCCGCTTCATGCCAAGTGAACTGTTATTAAACGAAACTGCGGCTTCTTTAAAGCCGCTCGTTTCATTTTTACAAAACCGGCTTTCGTGTGTCTGCGAGACGCTTTCCGAAGAAGATGTGCAGGAAGAATCCTGCAAGGCGGTCATCGAGTCGCATTTTAAACAGTCTGTAAGCGAGATCGAAGCGGTGCAGACAGGCGTTTCGGCTGCCGCACTCGGCACACTCATCCGCTATGTTGCATCGACGCAGAAAGACGGTGCAAAGCGCATCACGTCCGTGCGGTTTTATGAAGAAGACGCATACATGACGATTGACATGATGACGCGGCGGAATCTGGAACTTACGGAAACAATGCGTGCAAAAGAGAAAAAAGGCACGCTTTTATGGGTGCTCGATCACACCAAAACAGCGATGGGCAAGCGATATATGCGAAAAGCGGTCGAACAGCCGCTTTATCATCTGGCGAAGATTCTCAGAAGACAAAATGCGGTCAAAGCATTTGTCGAAAATGAATTGGTGCGCGGACAAGTTGCCGTGGCACTTTGCGATGTGTACGACCTTGAACGGCTGATGACACGCGTGCTGTACGGCACGATCAACCCGCGCGAGATGAAATCGCTGTCCTATACGCTGTCGAAACTGCCGGCAATCAAAACAGCGCTTTCCGTGTTTGAAAGCGGATATTTAAAAGACCTCTGCGACCGCATTGATCCGCTTGGTGAGGTGCACGCGCTGATCGAAAATGCACTGGTGCCTGAGCCGCCTGTGTCGTTAAAAGACGGCGGTGTCATCAATCCGGGATTCAGCGACGAGCTGGACGAATACCGCACACTGCGCGATCATTCGAAAGATTATATTGCGCAGATTGAAGCCCGCGAACGCGAAAAAACAGGCATCAAAACGCTCAAAGTCGGGTATAACCGCGTGTTCGGCTATTATATCGACGTGACGAAGTCGTATCTTTCGCAGGTGCCCGAAACATATATCCGAAAACAGACGCTTGCAAACAGCGAGCGGTACATCACAGAGGAATTAAAAGAGCTTGAGCACAAGGTGCTGACCGCGACAGAGCGGATTACAGCGCTGGAAGCTGAGATTTTTGAAGAAGTCCGCCAGTTTGTGGCACAGCAGAGCGTTGTGGTGCAGGCGACGGCAGAAGCGATTGCCCGCGTAGACTTTTTGCTCTCACTTGCGGAAGTGGCAGCGCAGCAGCAGTATGTCTGCCCGGAACTCACGATGGACGGCGCACTGCGCATCCAAAACGGACGCCATCCGGTCGTTGAACAGATGCTCGTTGATCAGCTGTTTGTGCCGAATGATACCACGCTCGATACAAAGCATAACCTTTTGATGATGCTCACCGGCCCGAATATGGCAGGTAAATCGACGTATATGCGGCAGGTGGCGCTCATTGTGATTATGGCGCAGATCGGCAGCTTTGTGCCGGCACAGGAGGCACAGATCGGACTTTGTGACCGGGTGTTTACGCGTGTGGGCGCATCGGACGATTTGAGCGCCGGTCAGTCCACGTTTATGGTGGAAATGAATGAGGTGGCGCATATTTTAAGGCACGCCACACCGTCAAGCCTTGTGATTCTCGATGAGATCGGCCGCGGTACTTCGACGTTTGACGGTATGAGTATCGCAAAAGCGGTTGCGGCAGAGATCATTGAAAACAAAAAGCTTCAGTGCAAAACGCTGTTTGCAACGCATTACCACGAGCTCACCGAGATGGAATCGCAGTTTGCGGGCGTGAAAAACTATAATATCGCGGTCAAAAAACGCGGCGACGATATCACATTTTTGCGCAAGATCATTCCGGGCGGTGCGGACGAAAGCTACGGCATCGAGGTTGCAAAGCTTGCCGGCGTGCCGGAGCGCGTTGTTTCGCGTGCAAAGGTGTATTTGCAGGAGCTTTCCGAGAAAGCACCTGTCCGCGCAGAAAACAAAGTCACCGAATCAGTGCCGGACAATCAGGTTTCGCTGTTTGAGCAGGCGTCTTCGCCGGTGTGCGACGCACTGCGTGCAATTTCGATTGAAACGCTGACCCCGATCGAAGCGCTTAACAAGCTGTATGCGCTCAAGCAGATGATTGGTGAAAAGGAATAAAAGGAGAAACCGATGAAACGGATTCGCGTTCTTGATAAGAATGTTGCAGAACAAATTGCAGCCGGGGAAGTGGTGGAGCGTCCGGCCTCTGTGGTAAAAGAGCTGGTCGAAAATGCGATTGACGCGGGTGCGACTGCTGTGACGGTTGAAATTCGTCATGGCGGCATTACATATATCCGTGTCACGGATAACGGCAGCGGCGTGGAGCCGGATGATGTGCCGACGGCTTTTTTGCGCCACGCGACAAGCAAGGTGCAGGTGTTTGACGATTTAAACACGATCGGAACACTCGGATTCCGCGGCGAGGCGCTGGCGTCGATTGCGGCGGTTTCGCGGGTTGAATTTGTGACGAAAACGCATGATGCACCGTATGCGACGCGCTATTGCATCGAAGGCGGAGAAGAAACCGATCATGCCGAAACCGGCGCGCCGGACGGTACGACCATCGTGGTGCGGGATCTCTTTTATAATGTTCCGGCGCGGCTTAAATTTTTAAAGCGGGACACGGTGGAAGCGGCGCAGATAAACGGGATCATTGACCGGCTGGCGCTGTCGCATCCGGAAGTGTCGTTTAAACTGATCATCGACCGAAAAATAAAACTGCACACACCGGGAAACGGAAAATTGCTTTCGTCGGTTCATGCGGTGTTCGGACAAGCGTTTGCCGAAACGCTTTTGCCGGTCGATTACGGCATGAACGGGGTTTCGGTGACCGGATTTGTGTCCAAAACGGACGCCGGACGAAAGACCCGCTCGATGCAGCACTTTTTTGTAAACGGGCGCTATATTCACACAAAGCTTTGCACGGCGGCGCTCGAAGAAGCCTATGAAAACGCCATGATGACGGGAAAATATCCGTCTTGTGTGCTCAACATTTCACTTGGATTTGATCGGGTGGACGTGAACGTGCATCCGGCAAAGACGGAAGTGCGGTTTGCGCAGGAACGCGAGGTCTATGACGCGGTGCTGTCTGCGGTGAAAGCGGCAGTCAGCCGTGCGGATATCATAAAAAGAGCACAGGCTGATCCGACGCTTCGTACGGTCAGACAAAATGTATTGAATCCGTTTGTTGAACAAGCACCTGCCGAGCAGACAATGCTGCCGCAGAAGGCGGTGACCGTTGTGCATCAGGAGCCGGCAATGCCGAAACAAACACCGCCGCCTGTGCAGAAAGTGACACCGCATGAGCAGGTGACAGAAAAACAGAAACCAGTGGCATCTCCTGCACGTCCGGCGGCTTTTGGTAGATCAAATGCTGTGCATACACCGCGTGCGGATTATCATGTTGATACGAAGATTGACACAAAAAAAACTGCGGGTTCGTTTCCGGCACCCAAGCAAACAGCATCCAAACCGGAAAAGTCCGATGCTTCCGTTTTCCGGCATTTAAAAAAGGATGCATTTGTTCTGCCGGATAAGCAGATCAAAATGATTTTGGAAGAAGAACCGGCAGAACCTCAGGAAATAAAGCAGACAGAACCGGCGCAAAAACAGCCAAAACTTCCATCGGATGCGCAGACCGCACCGCCGCTTGTGTTCCGGATGATCGGCGAGGTATTTTCCACCTATGTGCTGTTTGAGATGAATGAAACGCTGTTTTTACTCGATAAACATGCCGCACATGAGCGTATTTTATTTGAACGACTGAAAAAGACCGTGTCGTCAAACGAGCGGCAGCTGCTGCTTTCGCCGGTGGTGGTCAACACCTCCGCGCAGGAATATCAGGCAGTGCTTGAGCATCAGTCATTAGTGCAGTCGCTCGGGTTTGACTGGGATTTGTTTGGCAATCATTCGTTTTTGCTGCGGGAAGTGCCGCTGCTGCTTGCGCATCTCGATGTACGCGATTTGTTTTTGGACATTGCCCAAAAGCTCTGCCAGCAAAAACAGCATATCAGCACCGATTTATATGAAGAGCTTCTGCATTCCATGGCATGCAGAAGTGCCGTGAAAGCACATGACGATACAAAACCTGAAGAACTTCAGGCACTGCTTGAAGAAGTGGTGAAAAACGATGAGATCCGGCATTGTCCTCATGGCCGGCCGGTGATGATTTCATTTTCGAAACAGGAACTCGAACGCCGGTTTGGACGAATTCAGTGAAAAAGGAGCAACAGGATGGAAAAGATTCCGGTTTTGGCGGTAGTCGGCCCGACAGCATCGGGAAAGACGTCGCTTGCAATCGAGATTGCAAAAGAATATCACGGCGAAGTGGTTTCCGCAGACAGCATGCAGCTTTACAAAGAGATGCAGATTGCAACCGCAAAGCCGACCGTGGACGAAATGCAGGGAATCCCACATCATCTGCTCGATTTTTTGGCACCGGACGTTTCGTTTTCGGTTGCGCAGTATGCGGCGCTTGCGCATCAGACGATCAGCGAGATCACCGCACGCGGTCATCTGCCGGTGATGGCAGGCGGTACCGGGCTTTATGTCGATGCTGTTTTGGATGATTTGATTTTTGCAAAAATCGAAACAGACGAACAAAAACGTGCAGAGCTGTGGGCGTTTGTGGAAGCGCATGGCGCGAATGCACTGCACGAGCGGCTTCGCGAGATTGATCCCGAGAGTGCGGCGCGGATTCACGAAAACAATGTGGGCAGAATTGTGCGCGCAGTCGAGGTATATGAACTGACCGGCATTACAATGAGCGAGCATCAGAGGAACAGCCGTCCAAAAGAAAGCCGTTACCGTTCTTTGAAAATCGGCATCAATTATAAAGACCGTGCAGTGCTTTATGACCGGGTAAACCGCCGTGTTGATCTGATGATGGAGCAGGGATTGCTTGAAGAAGCAGTAAGTGTGCGTAACAGAGCGCGGAAAACGGCAGTTCAGGCGATTGGCTACAAAGAACTCGAGCCGTATTTTTTGCAGCAGGAACCGCTTGATGTCTGCATTGAGCGCCTGAAGCAGGAAACAAGACGGTATGCAAAACGGCAGATTACATGGTTTTCGCGCGATCCGAATATTTTGTGGGTATATCCGGATGAGCAAACACCGCAAGAAATTTTTTCTAAAATCAAACGCGCAGTAGAAAATTTCATAAAAGTATGATATCATAAAACAAAAAATGCGTAGATGAAATGCGCAGCGAGGGGGAGTACCGATGAAAACGGTCAATTTGCAGGATGTTTTTTTAAATAAAGCGCGCACGGAAAAAATTCCGGTCACGATTTTTTTGACAAACGGATTCCAGTTTAAAGGACTGGTTCGCGGATTCGATAACTACACAGTTGTGCTCGATTGTGACGGCCGTCAGAATCTGGTGTATAAACATGCAATGTCGACCATTTCACCTGCGCGGCCCATTTCGTTTATGAATGCATCCGCGGAAGATGATGAGAAAGAATGAAATCAAAGGTTTTTAAAATTTTGATTGCGATCGCATCCGCCGGTATTTTGTTCGGTATCGGATGGCAGGTGTTTACTGCCTTTTACGATCCGTATGAAAGCGTCACAGTCAAACAGGGTACATACGAGAAAAAAGTGGAGCTTTCGGGCTATTTTGTACGCGACGAAAAAGCAATCACGGTCGAACAGCCCGGCGCAATCAGCTATGCATATAAAAACGGCGAACGCGCGGCAAGGGAAGCGGAACTTCTTCGGATTTATAAAGAGGAAGAAACACTGCAGGCACTCGAACAGCTCGACGAGCTGTCTGCCAGCCGGGAGATCTTGCTGCAGATCAATCAGGGCATCGGCAGTGATGGTTTAAACCTTGATTTGGTCAAACGGCAATTAAGCGATGTGCGTACTTCGTTGATGCATGCCGTTGACGACGGCGCGTATTCCGAACTGAATACATTAAGTCAGCAGCTTTTGCTGTGCTTAAACCGATATAAGCTCTGCATCGGCGAAGATCTTTCGCTGGAAACAACGATCGCCGAGCTTGATAAGCAGATTGCTGAGATCTCGAAAACAATTCCGCAGCCGGACAGTGTCATAAAAACCGATCAGCCCGGTTATTTTTGCAGCAACGGTGACGGACTCGAGTCCACTTATACGGTTGCATCACTTGATTCCATTACAGTAGACAGTGTGCATGAAGTGCTTTCGAATCAAGAAAATGCACTGTCCGAGGGGACGAGCACCGTCGGAAAAATGGTGTACAGCAATACATGGTACTTTGTTTCTGAGATCAACACGGATGACGCAGAATATTTTAAAGAAGGAAAATCGATTTCATTGTCGTTTGCATCACATAACAGTCAAACAGTCGATACAACGGTGGAGAAAATCCTCATAGAAGAGGGGAAAGAAACAGCGGTTGTGGTGTTCAAAGGGGATACCGTCAACGCAGAACTTCTCTCCATGCGGTTTGAAACGCCGTCCGCAACAGTGTTTTCCTATTCGGGCATTATTGTCCCGAAAGATGCCGTGCGGATTGAGCGAAATGTGAATGAAGAAGGATATTCCGAAAATCAAAAGATTGTATATGCACTGCTTGGAAAAACGGTCCGGTCACGCAAACTCGATATCATTTATGAAGATGAAAACGTGGTGGTGAGCCGTCCGTCTGAAATAAGCGGATATGTCAGCGCATACGATCAGGTGATTATCAAAGGAAGGGAACTCAATGACACAACGCAGTAAAGAAGAAGTGCAAACAGCGCTTCGCACAGTACGTGAGAATGTTTCGCGCGCGCTCGAAGAATCCGGCCGCAGCGATACGGTCAAGCTCATGGCAGTGACCAAAACGGTACCGCCGGAGATTGTCAATTACGCGGTGGCAGAGGGTGTTACACTGCTTGGTGAAAACCGTGTGCAGGAATTTTTAGAAAAAGAAGCACAATATAGCCCTGACGTCAGCGAGATTCATTTTATCGGACACTTGCAAACGAATAAAGTTAAGTATATAATAGGGAAAGTAAACTGTATTGAGTCCGTTGATTCGATGCGGCTTTGTGAGGAAATTGAGCGGCAGGCAAGCATTCATGACCGGATCATGGATATTTTGCTTGAGGTCAATATTTCAAATGAGCCGTCAAAATCCGGCTTTTTGAAAGAAGAAGTCTGTGAAGCGGCACAAGCAGTTTCGGCATTTCGTCATTTGCGTTTAAAAGGACTGATGTGCATTCCTGCAAAAGAAGAGAGCCACGATGCTTTTGTGCAAATGAAACAGCTGTTTGAAGAATTGAAAAAAACGAATCCGGAGATTGATACGCTCTCCATGGGAATGTCGGGAGACTATGAGGAAGCCGTTCGCTGCGGTGCGACCGTCATTCGATTAGGCAGTGCAATTTTCGGGAAAAGAAATATATAGGAGGATGCAAAAATGAGCTTGGTGGACAAATTCAAAGACATGTTTGTGACAACAGAAGAGGACGAATACGAAGAGGAAGAGATGGAGTTTGCGCCGGAGCAGCCGTCAGCGGAACCGGTTTCGTATCAGGAGGCACCGTCTCAGCGCAAAGGCAACAAAGTGGTGAACATTCACGCGACTGCACAGCTTCAGGTGATCCTTGTAAAACCGGAGCAGTTTGAAGATGCTGTGACAATTGCAGATCATCTGAATGCGAAAAAAACCGTTGTCTTAAACCTCGAATCGGCAAGCAAAGAGCTTTCAAGACGTCTTGTGGACTTTTTGAGCGGTGTTGCATATGCAAACAACGGTCAGATCAAACCGGTTGCAAACAGCACTTTCATCATCACACCGTATAATGTTGACATTATGGGTGATTTGATTGATGAACTCGAAAACAACGGTGTGTATTTATAATCAATGAGTCAAAAAGACACAGAAAAACAAGATGACTATTTGCGTTCCAATGTCCAGAATATGATTGATACAGCGCAGACGAAATATTATGCGCGGTTTTCCTCATTTTTGGACGAGCGTCAGCAGGAAATTGCACTCGGTGTGCTTAGACAGCAGCATTTTGAGAACTATCTGTTTTTCGGCGGTGCAGAAGGATGTGAACGGCAGATGCTGGGCGTTTTTCCAGAGGGAGAAACGCCTGATGGCATGTTGTTTCCGATTCGGCCGCTGGGAATTGTTTCGCGAAAAGAGCCGCTTTCGCATCGGGATTGCCTGGGATCGCTCATGGGACTCAATATCAAGCGAACCGCGCTTGGCGATATTCTGATTCACGATACACGTGCGGTGTTGTTTGCGGCAGAAGAAGTGGAGCCGTTTATCAAATCGAATTTGCTTCGTGTCGGTCGTGCGACGGTGTCGTTTTATGAGCCGGAGCCGTCTGAACTGGTGCGTACACAGACGTTTCGCGAAAAGACAGGAACAGTTTCGTCGCTGCGTCTTGACTGCGTGGTGTCGTTTCTTCTTGGAAAAAGCCGTTCCGCGGCGGCACAGATCATTTCATCAGGACTTGTCATGGTGAATCGTGTGCCGGTCATGGAATCGTCAAAACAGCTTTCGGGCGGTGATCAGATTGTTGTGCGCGGGTTTGGCAAATGTTTTTTGGACGAAGAGATGAAACCGACCAAAAAAGGGCGGTTGTTCATAAAAATCAATCAGTTATTGTAGGGAAGGAATGGATGACATGACGGGAAAAGAAATCCTTGCAGCCCAGTTTGAAAAAGCGGGCATGCGTGGTTACCGTGCAGATCAGGTAGACGCATATTTGGAGCGTATTGCAGAGTATGTGGATGAGCAAAACAGCAAGATTGACGATCTGACCTATAAAATTCAGGTACTTGCGAAAAAAATCGAGGAGTACAAAGCGGACGAGGAAAATATCCGCGAAGCATTGCTTGGTGCGCAGAAACTCGGTTCGAATATGTTAAACGATGCAAAAGCAAAAGCGGAAGCAATTACATCGGAAGCACAGACTGCTGCGGATGAGATGATTGCACAGGCACGCATTAAAGTGGAAACGATCACAAAAGAATCGCTCCAGCGTGCAACAACCGATCTGAATATGTTAAAACGTGAATACGACGCAGAACAGCGCAGCTTGGATCTTTTGAAAAACGAAGTGTCGAAATTCAAGTCGAATATTATCAAGCAGTACCGCAGCCATCTGGCAATGGTGATGTCGCTGCCGAGCACCGATACAGAAGTGCGGGAGGAAGTACCTGTTTCCGAAAATGCAGAAGCAGAGCAGGAAACAGCACCTGTGATGCAGGAGACTGTGCAGGAAGAGGCTGTTTTAGAGGCAGCTGAGACCGTACAGGAGGAAGCAGCACCGGCAGCGGAAGCAGTGGAGGAAGCGCCGGCAGCAGAAGAAGTACAGCCCTCTGAGCCTGCTGCAGAGGAAAAAACAGGCCGTCCGAATTACATCGAAAAATTCGGCGAGCTGCATTTTGGCGGATTTAATGATTCGCAGAACTGATTTGGTTTGAAAACATCTTTTTAAGGAGAGTAGCAATACATGGCAAAGGACTATAACAACACGCTGAATTTGCCGCAGTCGGATTTCCCGATGCGCGGCAATCTTCCGACCAAAGAGCCGAACATGCTCAAAGATTGGGATGAAACCGAGCGTTACTACAAATTGATGAAGAAAAACGAGGGAAAACCGCTGTTCGTTCTGCACGACGGCCCGCCGTATGCAAACGGTGATATCCATCTGGGCACAGCGCTTAACAAAGTGCTCAAAGATATCGTGGTGCGTTTTAAAAACATGTCGGGATTCAAAGCACCGTATGTTCCGGGCTGGGATACCCACGGTCTGCCGATCGAATTAAAAGCACTCAAAAAAGACGGCGTTGATCCGACTTCGATTGATGCAGTTTCCCTGCGCGAGATTTGCCGTGAATTTGCACTGTCCTATGTGGAAAATCAGAAAGGCCAGTTTAAACGCTTGGGCGTGCTCGGCGATTTCAACGATCCGTATCTGACGCTCAAACCGGAGTTTGAAGCAAAACAGATCGAAGTATTCGGCGAAATGGCAAAGAGAAACTTCATCTACAAAGGCTTAAAACCGGTTTACTGGTGCACCGAGTGTAAAACAGCGCTCGCAGAGGCAGAGATCGAATATGCAGAGGACAAATGCCATTCGATTTATGTCAAATTCCAGGTGGAGGACGACAAAGGCATCTTCTCCGCAATGGGCATCAACCCGAGCGATGTGTATTTCGTCATCTGGACAACCACCACATGGACTCTGCCGGGCAACGTTGCAATCTGCTTAGGTCCTGACTATCTGTATACCCTTGTGAAAACAAACGGTCAGTACCTTGTAATGGCAAAAGACCTGGTCGAGCCGTCCATGCGTGCTGCAAAAATCGACGAATATGAAACCGTCGGCGAATTCACTGGCAGAGAGCTTGAATACATCAAGACGAAGCACCCGTTCCTTGACCGCACTTCTCTCGTGATCTACGGCGATCACGTCACACTCGAAAGCGGTACCGGCTGCGTTCACACTGCACCGGGCCACGGTGTCGAGGACTTTGAGGTTTGCAAAAACTATAAAGAAATTCCGATTGTCGTACCGGTTGATGCAAACGGCCACCTGACCGAAGAGGCAGGCGAGTTTGCCGGTCTTTCGACAGACGATGCGAACAAAGCGATTGCGAAAAAACTCGACGAAACCGGTCATCTGTTTGCAATCGAGAAAATTGTCCACCAGTATCCGCACTGCTGGAGATGTAAAGAGCCGGTTCTGTTCCGTGCAACAGAGCAGTGGTTCTGCTCGGTCGATGGCTTCAAAAACGAAGCAATCGGCGAGCTTTCCAAAATCAAATGGATTCCGGACTGGGGTGAGAAACGAATCGAAGGCATGATTCGTGACCGCAGTGACTGGTGCATTTCCCGTCAGCGCACATGGGGCGTTCCGATTCCGATCATTTATTGTAAATCGTGCAAAAAACCGATCGTTAACGACGAAACAATCAAAGCGATTGCTGATTTGTTCCGCAAAGAGGGATCGGATGCATGGTTTAAACGCGATGCTTCCGAATTTATTCCGGAGAGTGTTGTCTGCGAATGCGGATGCCATGAATTTACAAAAGAAACCGATATCATGGACGTTTGGTTCGACAGCGGTGTTTCGCATGCGGCTGTTTTGGCAGAGCGCGACGACCTGCATTGGCCGGCTGACCTCTACTTGGAGGGTGCCGATCAGTACCGCGGATGGTTCCAGTCTTCGCTTCTGACTTCCGTTGCATGGAAAGGCGCTGCACCGTATAAAGCAGTCTGCACCCATGGCTGGGTCGTTGACGGTTTGGGCAGAAAAATGTCGAAATCGCTCGGCAACGGCATCGTTCCGGAAGATATCATCAAAAAATTCGGCGCAGATATCCTGCGCTTGTGGGTTGCATCGAGCGACTATCATGCGGACATCCGTATTTCTCCGGAAATCTTAAAACAGCTGTCCGAGGCATACCGCAAAATCCGCAACACCGCAAAATATATCCTCGGAAACCTCTATGATTTTGATCCGAACACCGATATGGTCGACTTCTCGAAGCTTACCGAGCTTGATCGATTGGCACTCAGCAAGCTGTCTGAGCTGATCACCCGTGTCAATGAAGCATATGACGCAATGGACTTCCATATTGTGTATCATTCGATTCACAATTTCTGCGTCGTCGATCTGTCGAACTTCTATCTGGATATTACAAAAGATCGTCTGTACTGCGAGAAAGCGGACGGTGAAAAACGCCGCGCGGCACAGACCACCATTTATCTGATTCTCGATGCACTGACCCGTATGCTCGCACCGATTCTGGCGTTCACCGCTGAGGAAATCTGGAGCTACCTGCCGCACCGTGCTTGTGACGATGCAGAGTCTGTCGTGTTCAACGAGATGTACAAAGAATTGAACATCGAAGTGGACGATGCATTCCGTCAGAAATGGGCACTTGTCTATGCAGTGCGCGACGATGTGACAAAAGCACTCGAAGTAAAACGTACCGAGAATATGATCGGCAAATCGCTTGAAGCAAAAGTGGTTCTTCATGCAGAGGGTGCGCTTTACGATGCACTCACCGCAATGAAAGCAGAACTGCCGGAAATCTTCATCTGCTCGCAGGTTGAGATTGCAAACGATGTTTCCGGCGAATTCAAAGGCGATTGCGAAGGTCTTTCCGTCACCGTCTTGAATGCAGAAGGCGAAAAATGCGACCGCTGCTGGATGTACAGCACAACGGTCGGACACCATTCCGAGCACGACACGCTCTGTGAGCGCTGTGCTTCCGTTTTGGGAATTTAATTACCGAAAACAGCAAAATTGGCGTTTTTTTAAACGTCAATTTTGTTGTGGTTATGGAGGAAAATGTGAAAGCAATCAAACGAAACATTCTTATTTTCGCGAGCGCGTTGGCGCTGATTGGCTTGGATCAGCTGTTTAAATGGCTGGCAATTCGGTTCTTGTCGGATGTGCAGACCTTTCCGCTGATTGACGGAGTGTTCCATCTCACTTATGTGGAAAACCGCGGCGCATCGTTTGGCATTTTTCAGGGAAACCGGTTGTTTTTGATCGTCTTTACGTCCGTTCTGCTTTTGGCGCTCATTGTGGCAGTCATCAAAAATTGGCTCAAACATCCGATTTTGTGGTGGGCAGCCGCGCTGTTCTTGGGCGGCGGTATCGGCAATCTGATCGACCGCGTATTCCGGCATTTTGTCGTGGATTATCTTGATTTTTGTCTGATTCATTTCGCAGTATTCAACTTTGCAGATTGCTGTGTGGTCATTGCAACTGCACTTGTGATGATTTACATCATCTTTTTCATGGAGAAAAAGGAAAAACAACCGACAGAATCCGCTGTATCAGAGGAATCCGGTGATGAGTGAATCCACCTTTTTGCTGATTGCGGAGCCCTCTCATCAGGGAAAGCGTGTGGACGCGGTGCTTGCCTCAGAAATGGAGGAGCAGTCGCGGTCAGGCATTCAAAAGCTCATAGAAGAAGGACTTGTGTCGATCAATGGCAAAAAAGCCGCCAAAAATGATAAGCTCAAATCGGGTGATGAAGTTTCCGTAACGGTTCCGCCGCCGAAGATGCTTGACGTGCTGCCGGAGGATATCCCGCTTTCGTTTGTGTATGAGGACGCGTACCTGCTCGTGGTGAATAAGCCGAAAGGGATGGTTGTTCATCCGGCGGCAGGGAACCCCGATCATACACTCGTGAATGCACTGCTGTTTCACTGCGGCGATTCGCTGTCGGGCATAAACGGCGTGATTCGGCCGGGCATTGTGCACCGGATCGATAAGGACACGAGCGGTCTTTTGATCGTTGCGAAAACGGATGAAGCGCACCGCGGACTGGCGGAGCAAATTCAGGTGCACAGCTTTCTAAGAGAGTATGAGGCGGTTGTGTACGGCCGTGTGAAAGAGGATGACTTCACGATCAATTTACCGATTGGACGAAGCAAAACCGACCGGCAGAAAATGTGTGTTACCTATGAAAATGCAAAGCCCGCGGTCACGCATGTGCATGTGATTGGTCGGTATGAGCAGTTTACACATGTGCGCTGTCGGCTGGAAACGGGCAGAACGCACCAGATTCGAGTGCATCTTTCGTATATGGGTCATCCGCTTGCAGGCGATGCGCGCTACGGTCCGAAAAAAGTGATCGAAAAGCTTCACGGTCAGTGTCTGCACGCCAAAACAATCGGATTTGTGCACCCGATTACGAACGAGCAGCTCTTTTTTGACAGCGAACTGCCTGCGTATTTTACATCCTTTTTGGCTGGGTTATCCTAACGAAACGAGGCGATATCGTGGAGATTCATAAACTTCTTGTCGTTTCCGATTTGGACGGCACGCTGATTCCCATATCGGGCGTTATATCGCAGAACAATATCGATGCGGTTCATCGGTTTTTGGAAGCGGGCGGCACATTTACCGCCGCAACCGGGCGTTCGCCATCGATCGCACAGCCGTATTTTGAACAGCTTTCGATCAAAACACCCGTGATTGTCAATAATGGTGCGGCGATTTATGATCCGGTCGAACAGAAAAATCTGTGGTGGCAGGAACTTCCCAATACCTTTCGAGAAGTCGTCAAACACATCATGGAAGCGTTTTCAGAAGTCGTTGTCAGTGCAGTGGACGGGCAGGATACGCACTATGAAGTACTGCTTCACGAGAATGAACACAGAATGAGCGAACAGATGCGGTATACGACGTTTGTTCCGTGCATGGCGGATGATCTTCCGGATGCATGCTGCAAAATTGTGTTCATGGCAGAAGGTGAGCTGCTCGATCAGCTCGAACAGTTTGTAAAGCAGTTGTCAGACGATTCATTTTGCTTTGTGCGTTCGGGCGGCATTTGCTTTGAAATGATGGCAAAAGGCATCAGCAAGGGTGCGGCATTTAAGCGGCTTGTTTCTCTGTGCGGCAAGCAAACAGAATATACGGTCGCTGTCGGCGATTATTATAACGATGTGGAAATGATTGAAAATGCGGCGCTCGGCGTTACACTGAAAAGCGGCTGCGATGCAGCAAAGCGCGCTGCAAAGCTTGTGGTATCATCGTGTGAGGATGACGGCGTCGCAGAACTCATCACGATGCTTCTTTGCGGGAATATGCGCTTTGACGACCCAAAGAAATAAACAATAGGATTCATATTTTGGGCTGCGGCAAATGCAGACTGAAATGTTGATAGATCAAACAATAGGAGGAACATTGTATGGATCAAAATTTGAAAAAAGAATTGCAGATTCTCGCGTGCAACGCACGTATGGGAATTATCAATGGTGTTCACAGTGCAAAATCCGGCCATCCGGGCGGATCGCTTTCGTGTGTGGACACATTGACATACTTGTATCACTGCGTGATGCGGCATGACCCGAAAAATCCGAAATGGGCTGACCGCGACCGTCTGGTGCTGTCAAAAGGTCACTGTGCACCGGCGCTCTACGCAGTTTTGGCGAACGAGGGCTACTTTGACAAAGAAATGCTTTTAACCCTTCGTCATGTCGGTTCTTTCCTGCAGGGACATCCGGAGATGAAAAAAACACCGGGCATTGATATGAGCACCGGTTCGCTTGGCCAGGGCATTTCCGCGGCATGCGGCATGGCAATGGCTGCAAAACTTTCGAATAAAGATACACGCGTATTTGCTGTGATGGGTGACGGCGAGATCGAAGAGGGAATGGCATGGGAAGCATTCATGTTTGCTTCGCACTATAAACTCAACAATCTGACAGTTGTCATCGACTATAACGGCTTGCAGATTGACGGCAGACTGTCTGAAGTTTGTTCGCCGGAACCGATTCCGCAGAAACTGGAAGCATTCGGCTTCAACACCATCGTAATCGACGGTCATAACTTTGAAGAGATCGAAGCAGCGTTTGAAAACGCAAAAACAAGCGATAAGCCGACTGCAATCATTCAGAAAACAGTCAAAGGCAAAGGCGTTTCGTTCATGGAAGACAACGTTTCGTGGCATGGCAGTGCGCCGAACGACGAGCAGTATGCAGTTGCAATGGAAGAGTTAAGCGCCGCACTGGCAGAATTGGAGGGACAGGCATGAGTGAGAAAAAAATCGCAACACGTGACAGCTATGGTGCAGCATTGGTAGAATGCGCAGAGCATGACAGTGAAATCGTTGTGCTGGATGCCGATCTGGCAGCAGCAACCAAAACCGGCATGTTCAAAAAAGCACATCCGGATCGTTTCATCGACTGCGGTATCGCAGAGTGCAATATGATGGGTGTCGCAGCAGGTCTGGCGGCTTCAGGCAAAAAAGTATTTGCCAGCACATTTGCAATGTTTGCAGCAGGCCGTGCGTTTGAAATCGTGCGCAATTCGATCGGCTATCCGCATCTTCCGGTGAAAATCTGTGCAACACACGCAGGCATTTCCGTTGGTGAGGACGGTGCAAGCCATCAGTGCTGTGAGGATATTGCGCTGATGCGTGCAATCCCGGGCATGACAGTCATCAACCCGTCTGACGACGTGGAAACAAAAGCGGCAATCCGTGCGCTCGTTGATTTCGACGGTCCGGCATATGTCCGTCTTGGCCGTCTGGCAGTTCCAGTCATCAACGACAACGAATCGTATCACTTTGAAATTGGCAAAGGCGTGCAGCTCAAAGACGGTTCGGACGTGACGATTCTGGCAACCGGTCTGATGGTTGCTCCGGCACTCGAAGCGGCAAAAACACTCGAGGCAGAGGGCATTTCTGCACGCGTCATCAATATTCACACCATCAAACCGCTCGACGGCGACATCATCCGCAAAGCAGCTGAGGAAACCGGTCTGCTTGTTACTGTGGAAGAGCACAACGTCATGGGTGGATTCGGCAGTGCAGTGAGCGAATTCTGCAGTGAAAACTGCCCGATTCGCGTTGTGAAAATCGGCGTCAACGATACATTCGGCCAGTCCGGTCCGGCGGCAGAACTGCTTGATGTGTACGGACTGAATGCACAGAATATCGTGGACACGGTAAAACGTGCAGTTTCTGAGAAAAAGTAAGAATTTCGCAACAAAGTATCAGAAATTTTGCTTGAAAGCATTTGTGCTTTATAGTATAATGAAAAAGCTGTATGCATTGCATACGAAAAAAATAACGCCGGATAGGCAGATAGGATGTATGGGTAAATGGATCAATTTTTAGCGATTGCAATTCAGATCGTTCCGTTTCTCCTTTTGATTGTTGTATTTTATTTTGTGTTGATTCGTCCGCAGCGCAAACGCGATAAAGAAACACAGCGGATGAGAAACAGCATTCAGGTTGGCGATGAAGTTTTGACCGTTGGTGGTATTGTTGGCTTGGTTGTCAGCATCAAAGAGGACACTGTTGTGGTGGAAACCGGCGGTGACAGAAGCAAAATTCGTTTAAAACGCTGGGCAATTCAGGAGAACCTGACACAGCACGAAGAAGCTTCGGATAACTGATTCTTTCATACACGTCCCTGCGCAGAGGGCGGAAATCAGCAGTTTTCGCATATTGATGTTTCTGCGTGAATACTATAATAGTGAAACAAACGGATCCTGTGCCGAACTGTCGGCACAGGACTTCGTGATTATTATGGAAACGCAGAAAGAGGTGCTTTTTGATGAACAATCCTTACCCGATTGATTGGCATCGGCTGTTGCGCGGTGTGTTGGTTGGCGTATTGATCGGCGAGGCTGTAACGATTGTGCTGTTGTTTTTGTTTTCGTGTATGATGGCGTTTGTCGATTTGCCGCTTGCGGCAGCGGACTGGATGTCTTCTGGTGCGTTGGTGATCGGCGCGGCAGCAGGCGGTTTTTTATCCGCTGTCATTTCAAAAGCCAACGGCTTGCTCACGGGCTTTTTGTGCGGCGCTTTGTTTTGTATCTTGCTGATTTTGTTAAGCCTTGTGTTTCATTCATTTGAAGTGACCGCATTTTTTCTGCTGAAAGTGACACTTTCACTGATTTTTTCTGCGATTGGCGGAATTCTCGGGGTGAACCGGAAACAACGCAAGAGAAAATATTGATTTTTTTTCATTGATATGCTATGATAAAAACAGTATCGACAAAGGAGTTTGATTCGTATGAAACATATCAAAACATTGAACAATGCAAATCTCAAAAATTCTGCTGCAAAAGGCGGCTGCGGCGAGTGCCAGGCATCCTGCCAGTCTGCTTGCAAAACTTCTTGCACAGTTGCAAACCAGAAATGTGAGAAATAAGAACCGGCTGATTCTGTTGTCGGTTTGGTAAGAACAAGCATGAGCAAAGGGGCATTTTGAGTGTCCCTTTGTTTTTTGGCAAATATTTTTTGAAAAAGGATGTTTCGATGATTCACAAATATTATTTAAACGGATTTTATATTGTACTGGATGTACATAGCGGCGGCGTCCATGTGGTGGATGCGGTGATTTATGATCTGCTTGATTTTGTTGCACCGCCGTTTTCGCAGGAGCTGTTTGAAAAAGCATGTGCAGCACTTTCTGACAAATACACAAGCGAGCAGCTTTTGGAAGCATATGAGGAAATCAAAGAGCTCACAGAGGCAGGCGTGCTGTTCTCGGCAGATGATTACGAGAAATTTGCTGATATGATGGTGTCTGCACCGATTAAATCGATGTGTCTGCATGTGGCACACGACTGTAATCTTCGCTGCAAATACTGCTTTGCTTCGACGGGCGATTTCGGTGCCGGCAGAAAACTGCTCGATGCCGAAACCGGTAAAAAAGCAATCGACTTTTTGCTGACCCATTCCAAAGGACGCAAAAATCTGGAGCTCGACTTCTTTGGCGGTGAGCCGCTGATGAATATGCCGGTGATCAAAGAAGTTGTTTCCTATGCACGCAGCAAAGAAAAGGAATACAACAAAAACTTCCGTTTTACGGTTACCACAAACGGTATTTTGCTCGACGACGAGATTACCGATTACTTAAATCGCGAGATGTACAACATCGTGCTGTCGATTGACGGAAGAAAAGAAGTCAACGACCGTATGCGCCCGACTGTCAACCAGAAAGGCAGTTATGATGTCATTCTTCCGAAATTCAAAAATCTGGTCGACAAACGCGGCGACGGACAATACTATGTCCGCGGTACTTTTACGAAATACAACCTCGACTTTGCAGCAGACGTTCTGCACTTAAACGAAGTTGGATTCGATCAGGTATCGGTGGAACCGGTTGTTGCCGATCCGAAATTTGACTATGCGCTGACTGAGGAAGATCTGCCGCGCGTGTTCGAAGAATACGAAAAACTTGCAAAAGCAATGATTGAGAAAAAGAAAAAAGGCGAAGGCTTTAACTTCTTCCACTTCATGATCGATCTTGACCAGGGTCCGTGCGCAATCAAACGTCTGCGCGGCTGCGGCTGCGGAAATGAGTATGTTGCGGTCACACCGGACGGCGACGTGTATCCGTGTCATCAGTTTGTCGGAATGGAGCAGTTTAAAATGGGCTCTGTGTTTGACAACTCGATCAATCAGGAAATGAAAGACGATTTTGCACGCGCAAACGTCTATACCAAAGAAGAATGCAAGAACTGCTGGGCAAAATTCTATTGCAGCGGCGGATGCAACGCAAATAACTATCAGTATGCCGGCGATATTCGCAAATCGTTTAAGCTCTCCTGCGAGATGGAGAAAAAACGTTTGGAGTGCGCAATCATGATGAAAGCTGCACTGGCGGCAGACGACGCAGAATAATTGCCGCATAAACAAGCCTGTTTTCTCATATGAATGAAAAAAACAATAAAGGATGATTCATATGAGCAGGGTTGTTGAATTGAAACGAATCACGGGCGTCCTTCGTCGAAAAGGGCTTACAATTCTTTTGGCGGGATCGTTTGTGATAGGGCTTTTATACGGTGTATTGCTGATTGCGCAGGACAATGCATTTGCAAACGAAATGGCATCGCTTTCCGGAATGAAAACAGGAGCAGGGGAGCCGGTATGGCTGCTGTTTATTGAGCGGCTTGGTTCATCGCTTGCCTTTTTGGTGATTCCGTATTTCTTTGGCTTTTGTGCAGTGGGACAACCGTTGTGCTGTGGAGCAGTGTTTATAAAAGCGTTGGGTGCCGGTTCGTTTTTGGCGGGACTGTATCAGGAATATGCGTGGCAGGGTGTGGGATATTGTGCAGTGGCAGTTATGGTACCGCTGACGATTTCATTTTTCATCTTGCTGCTTTCTTGCAGAGAGTCCATCCGGTTTTCCAATCGGATTTTTGCAGTCGCCTTGCATGGAAAGTCAGGGAATATCGGGATTTCTGCGATTCGTCTGTATCACGTCAAATATTTGTTTATCGCTGGGTTTGCAGTGATTGGTGCGCTGATTGATGTGCTGTTTACCGTCTGTTTTGCAAATCGGCTGCTGCAGCTTTAATATCGGACAGGAAAGAAAAAGACAGGAGGAAGTTTCATGGGCGGATTTTTGGGCTTTGGAAACTATGAAAAAGAGGGAAAAGGTGTCGGAAAGAATGAACGGGAGAAAAAACGTTTCTTTCAGTTTTTTGATCTCTTCTTTCGAAAATTGGGACGTTTGGTGCAGCTGAATCTGCTGTACATACTGTTTTGCATTCCTGTTGTGACAATCGGACCGGCAACGGCGGCGATGACAAAAATTCTGCGGGAATATACACTGGAACGTCCGGTGTTTTTGTATTCTGATTTCTGGGATGCATTTAAAGAGAATTTCAAGCAGGGATTTGCCGTTTCCGTTTTTCAGGGAATTGTGATTGCACTGATTTATTCGGCGGTTATCTATTATGTCAGCATGACAGTCAAAAGCGTATGGTTTTTGCTCTTGCTCGGCTTTATTGGACTGATTGGCCTGATTTTGCTGTTTGCAAGCTATTATGTCTATGTCATGATGGTATCGGTACAGCTGAACGTGTTCCAACTCATTCGCAACAGTATTCTGCTCGCATTTGCCGGTGCGCGTACAAATATTTTGACATTTCTGTTCTCCACAGGATTGTTGGCTGTGAGTGTTGTGTTTTTCCCGATTTCGATTCCGCTGCTTTTGCTGCTGACGTTTTCGACGAGCACATTTATCTCTGTGTTTAACTCATGGCAATATATCTACAAGCACTTGATTCAGCCGTACTATGAACAGACCGGTCTGCCGAATCCGTATGAACCCAAAGACGACGAGGCTGACGATACGCCGTTTGAAGACAGTATTTAACAATACAGATTCGTTAATAAAAAGGTCCTTTCTGAAAAACAGAAAGGACCTTTTTCGTCTGTTATTTGTGTGTTCGAATACAGATTAATCTAAAATGAGTGATTTCTTTTTTCCTTTTTTATTTTTGGGGTATTCTCTGATCCGAATAATGTAGTCGAAATTAATGATTTCCTCTGCACCATAAGAGTCAACAAGCAGACCGGAATCACCGATTTCTTTAATCACTCCTGTGATTTGAGATTGAAAGGTGTAAATTAAGCACTGTTTGTTGATAAATTTCTGCGCCAGCAGTTTCATTTGCAATCCCTCTTTTCGTCGTTTTCTGCGAATGATCTGACCAATCAAGCGTTTATTTCTGCTGTGTATGATCATGATAATCACAAATATCATAAAACAAGCAATATATGCAGAATTCATGGCATCACTCCTTGTGTATTACAACGGCGATATAATAGATTTATCATGGTATATTTCAAACTCAAAATAACAGATCATACCGCGTACCATGGGAAAGCAAAACGCCGTCTGTCAGCCGAATACAAAGAATGGAGGTGTTTTTGTCATCAAAATTATTGTGGCCGTTGTCAATCCAAGAGGCAAATGCATGCCGCAGCTTGTCTGCAATCACTTTATTTTCCTCTTTGCAGAACCAGCCTAAATTGACACCGATGCCATGCGCCGTAAACCAATCGCCGCAAATTGCTGCGGTTGGATTCTTGGCTAATTGCATCATTTTGTTTGATGTTCCATAAGTAATGATGTAGAAGCATCCGTCTTCATAATAAGCATTGACTGTGCGAACGCTCGGACGATCACCATCCATTGTGGCAAGGGCGATCAATTCATCATGACCGAATCGTTCGTTTAAAATTTCTTGTGCTTCCTGCGGAATGTTCTGACTCATTGTTTTCCCTCCTGTATCGTGCTGATGCTTGAATTTTCTATATGTCCGTTTTCAAAGTATATATGATTTTGTTATACATACTTTTTTTCTGTTTGTCAAGGAGATATGGGAGATCGCAGAAAGAAGTGCTTGTTATCTGAATGTTTTTGAATATAAAAGAAAAAACCGACGGTCAATATGACCGTCGGTCTGGTGCGAAGGATGGGATTTGAACCCACACATCGAATCCGACACTAGCACCTCAAGCTAGCGCGTATGCCATTCCGCCACCTTCGCGTTTGCTTTTTGTCTTCCGTTTCCTTCCGACGCAGATTAGTATATCAAAATGCAAAGAGAAAGTCAAGCTTTTTTTAAAAAAATTTTTGATTTTTTTTTCGAAACAGCAAACGATCGGTTTTTGAGATGCATCCGAATAGAAATAACAGCGAAATATAAACGAATAAACAAAAGAGTATACCGATCAAAAACGATGTATGGATCAGCAGCCGTGTGCATAAACAGGAGAGAAAACAAACGAACAGCGGCAGTAAAATAAAACGCACCAAATCAATTCGAAGCTTGATGACGCGAATCAGCTGAAGTGCACTCATGGAAGCGTTGAAAATGGTTCCGGCGTACAGCATAAATAAATAGCCGTTCATTCCAAAGAGCGGAACAAGAAAAAAGACAAGTGCAACACGCATGAGTGCATCAGCCGTATTGTATTTCATTGAAGCCACTTGCTGATTGAGTCCTTTTAAGATTCCGTCAACGATCTGGTCAACATATAACAGCGGAATGAGCGGAGCGGCAGCGCGAAGATAACCGGACACCTGCGTGCTTTGAAAAAAGAATACACCGATTTCGTCAGCGAACAGCAGCATAATTCCCATGATGCCGAATGCATACCAGAATGTAAGCCGCAGACAGCGCTTTGTCATGTAGAGTACGCGTTTTTTGTTGTGAACAGCCGCAGCAGCCGAAACCTCAGGTACCAGCAGGCTGGCGATCGGGGAGAGCAGCACGGCAGGGAACGTCAGAAGCGGCAATACCATTCCTTTGACCATACCGTATTGTGCAAGTGCTTGTGTATGCTGTGCACCATATTGCTTAAGTCCGGAGGGAACAAGACTGTTTTCGATGGAAGAAAGCACACTGCGAATATTGTTTCCGGCAGCAATCGGCAAGACAATCGTTCCCATTTGTCTGCTGATACCGCGCGGTGCCTTTTTGTTTGTTTTTGGCCGTGTAACCCAAAAGGAACAAAAGGCGTAGATACAAGAGAGAATTTCCGACAATACAGAGCCGACTGCCAGTGCCATGCATGCAGAAGTGAGATCACCCGGTGTGCACAGCGACAGCAGCCATACAGTCGCAGCAATTCCGATGATCTGTTCGACGACATCACCGCTGACAGAAAGTGCCGCGCGCCGAAGACCCAGAAAATACCCTCGGATGACGGCTGCAGTGCTTAAAAACGGGATACATAATGAAAATACCTTTAAAAGCGGCGCGGTGCGCGGTTCACCCAGCCAGTTGATTGCCGCCCAGTCAGCGCAGAAGAATAAAAGAAGCGCCGCCGTTATTCCGAGAAAAAGAGATGTACAAAATCCAAGCCAAAATGCTTTTTTGATGCCGGCAGGCTCGTTTTTTGCCTGCTGTTCGGATACAATCCGTGTGACGGCAATGGTGATCCCAGAGGTCGACAGTGTAACCGCAAGCATATAGACCGAGCATGCAAGCTGAAAAAGTCCCATGCCCTGCGCACCGATCCGATTAGCAAGCCAGACGGAGAACCCGGTTTGTGTGCCGCGCAAAAATAACCCCGCAACCGTTAAAACAAGCGTGCTTTTAAAAAATGATTTCTTTTGCAAAGCCGCATCCTCCGTCCTGCATGATTTGTTTCATTTTTATGCGAAAAAAATTTTTTTATCCCCCCTTGTTTTCTTTTAAAAGTATGATATACTAAAGATACAAGTATACTGATTGAGTATAAATTAGGAGGTACACGCATGGATCAAACAGCAATTTACCGGATTCCTTACGGACTTTACTACCTTGGTACAACTGCAAACGGAAAATCGAATATCTGCGTTGTAAATACGGTTTCGCAGGTGACGGACGAGCCGAAACGCGTCAGTGTGACGGTGCTGAAAACAAATTTTACATGTGAATTGATGCTGCAGTCCGGTACATTCAGTGTTTCTATTTTGGACGCGGATTCCACACTTGCCGATATCGCGCATTTTGGACAGCAGAGCGGCAGAAACGTCGACAAGCTTGCAGAAAAGGCAATTTCGTTCGATGTGCTCGGCAATCCGGTTTATAAAGAAAACTGTGCGGCAGTAATGAGCGTGCGCGTCACACAGACCGTTGATCTTGGCACCCATGTCATGTTTATTGGAGAGCTTGCGGATGCATCGGTGGAATCGGATAAAACCCCGATGACCTATGCCGCATACCGTGCAAAGAAAGCGGGCGTCAAAGTCGAGGCAGAGCAGGCAGCGCCGGCAACTTACCAGTGCAAGATCTGTCACTATGTGTATGACGGGGAGATTCCGTTTGAGGAGCTTCCGGATGATTATGTCTGTCCAGTTTGTAAAAAACCGAAGAGCTTTTTCGTAAAAATGTAATGCAACTTGACATTTTTTAAAAAACAGATTATACTAAATTCATTACCGGACAAAAAAGAAACAGTTCTGATTTGGATGGGATTGGATGATTCTTTGCGCTGATTTTAACGGTGATTTCCTGCGAAAGAAGCGACAAAAACGGATAATCTGAACATCAATGCATGTAAGGCGAGCTGTATCCTTTTTTAGGGTACAGCTTTCTTTTTCAAAAAACGGAGGTGCTTGTTTGGAAAAACGGATCGCGCTGATTGGAATTATTGTGGAGGACACCACAATGATTGAGCAGTTAAATCGGCTGCTGCATGACTACAGCGAATATATCATCGGCAGGATGGGGATTCCGTACAAGGAGCGGGGAATGAATATCATCAGCGTGGCGCTCGACGCACCGATGCCGGCGATCAGTGCGCTTTCAGGAAAAATTGGTGCGCTCAGCGGAATGCAGGTGAAAACGATTTATGCAAAATCAAAAGATGAATGAGAAAACTGCACGCGCACTCCTTTCGATGGAGCCCGCCGCGCTGTTTAAACAAGCGGACGAAATACGCCGACAGCGAAAAGGCGACGATGTGCAGGTGCGCGCGCTGCTCGAATTTTCAAACTACTGCAAACGCCGCTGCGCCTACTGCGGCCTGCGGTGTGAAAACCGGTCGCTGACGCGGTTCCGGCTTTCCAAAGAGGAGATCATCGACATCGGCAGACAGGCGCACGACGCCGGCTATCGGACGATTGTGCTCCAAAGCGGCGAGGACCCGTTTTACACACCGGAAATGATCGGCAAGATCGTGTCGGAGATTGCAAAAACGGACATTACGATTACACTGTCGTGCGGCGAGTGGAACAAGGACGTCTACCGCTACTGGCACGACTGCGGCGCAAAACGGTATCTCTTAAAGCACGAAACGGCAGACCCAGCACTTTACCGGTCGCTTCATCCGGACAGTACATTTTCCGAGCGGGTGCAGTGTTTATACGATTTAAAGGAAACGGGATATGAAACGGGCGGCGGCTTTATGATCGGACTGCCCGGTCAGACAGTCGATACGATCGCGAAGGACCTTGCACTGATCGCGTCCATCCCGTGTGATATGGCGGGCATCGGGCCGTTTTTGCCGCATCCGCAGACACCTTTGCGGGACGCAGAAGCAGGCAGTGCCGAATGGACGCTTCGCGCAGTCGCGGCGGCACGCGTGTTACTGCCGGACGCGAATCTGCCGGCGACCACTTCGCTCGGGGTGCTCGATCCCACACAGAAAGACCACGTCTTTGCGTGCGGCGCAAACGTCATCATGCAAAAAGTCACGCCGGTGCGTGTGCGTGCGCTGTATGAGATCTATCCCGCCAATCATCAAAAAGCGGATATCATAGAGGGCAGACAAGCGGTTGAAGCGCAGATCCGCGCGTTTGGCCGCCGCCCTGTTTAAATAAAGAAAGGAAGAATCACAATGTACAACAAAGCTTCGCGTGTTGCGGAGGAGTTTATCGACCACAATGAGATCCTTGACACCATCGCCTACGCAAACGAACACAAAAACGATCTGACACTCGTGCACGAACTGCTCGACCGCGCAAAGGACTGCAAAGGTCTTTCCCACCGGGAGGCGGCAGTGCTGTTATTATGCGAGGACGAGGGTGTGCGTGAAAAGATGTTTGCGCTCGCATCGGAGATCAAGCAGAAATTTTACGGTAACCGCATCGTCATGTTTGCGCCGCTGTATCTGTCGAACTACTGCGTAAACGGCTGTGTCTACTGTCCGTATCATCACCAGAACAAGCATATCTGCCGCAAACAGCTCTCGCAGGAGGAGATTGTCCGCGAGGTGACTGCACTTCAGGATATGGGACACAAACGTCTGGCAATCGAAACAGGCGAGGACCCGGTCAACTGTCCGATTGAATATGTGTTAGAGAGCATCAAAACGATCTATTCGATCAAACATAAAAACGGTGCAATCCGCCGCGTGAATGTAAACATCGCCGCAACCACGGTCGAAAACTACAGAAAGCTCAAAGAGGCAGGCATCGGTACCTACATCCTGTTCCAGGAAACATACAATAAAGAGCAGTATGAGAAACTGCATCCGACAGGACCGAAACACAACTACGCATACCACACCGAGGCGATGGACCGCGCAATGGACGGCGGCATCGACGACGTGGGACTCGGTGTGCTGTTCGGACTCAACCTCTATCAGTATGATTTGGTCGGCTTGCTGATGCACGCAGAGCACCTGGAAGCTGTACATGGTGTCGGTCCGCATACAATCAGTGTGCCGCGTATCCGCAACGCAGACGATATCGACGCAGAGAGCTTTAAAGATGCGATTTCCGACGAGCTGTTCCAGAAGATCGTGGCAATTCTGCGTATTGCCGTGCCGTATACCGGCTTGATCGTGTCGACTCGTGAATCGAAACGGACGCGTGAAATGGTCATCCGCTACGGCGTGTCGCAGATCAGCGGCGGCTCGAAAACGAGTGTCGGCGGCTATGCAGAGCCTGAGGAGGAAGAGGAGAACTCCGCACAGTTCGATGTCAGCGACAACCGTACGCTTGACGAGGTTGTTAACTGGCTGTTGCGCATGGGGTATATTCCGAGCTTCTGCACCGCATGTTATCGTGAGGGACGTACGGGCGACCGGTTCATGTCGCTTGTGAAATCGGGACAGATCGCAAACTGCTGTCATCCGAACGCGCTGATGACGCTTAAGGAATTTGCGGAGGACTATGCAAGTCCGGATACCAAACGGTTGGCGCTCGAGATGATCGAGAAGGAAACGGCGAACATTCCGAATGAAAAGGTGCGTTCGATCGTACTCGACCATCTGCATGACTTAGACGAAGGACTGCGCGACTTCCGGTTTTAATGAAAGTAAAAAGACCACACTTCAAACAGAAGTGTGGTCTTTTTTGTCGTTCTGAGAGAAATTTTCGGACTCGACCGCGAGTGACTGTTCCAAATGATCGCACGCTTCTTTGAGTTCATGGAGGAGAATGCGTGCATCGTGCGCGCTGATTTTTTGATGAGACAATCGCAGATGAAGCGTTCTTGCGAGTGAAAAAATCTCTGATGCATATACTTGCGGATGGGATAAAGTCAACCAAGACATCTCCTTGCTTCGTTTAAATCAGGCAGAGATGCAGGCTCTGCGGGCTGAACAGAAAATTCCGTCATCTGTCCGCGGAATCGTTTGGGCAGATGCGTGTTTTGACAGCGTTCGTTTTTTCGCTCTAAAATGGCGATGGTTTGATGGTATTGCTTCCACAGCGAGCAAAACAACAGCTCCGTATCATCGGAAGCGGCGGGCGTGAACGATTCAAGCGGTACAATTGCGGCGCTGTTTGGCCGGTGGAGCAGTGCGGCATGATGCGTTTTATCGAAAATCAAAAAGGTTTCGTTTGGAAACCGGTCGCAAAAATGCGCGCGGATTTTCGGCAGGACAAAATGTTTCGGTTCAATCACAGAGGAGAGTGCGCCGCCGTGATCGGAAAACCGGATAAATCCCAAAAAATGATGCGCTTCATTTAATACAGCGCGTTCCATGTCATATACACGGGAAACGAGCGGGTGTCCCCGCATACGCAGCGCTGACGGACCGGTTTTTAATGCAAAAAGCAAAAACTGCAGCAAATGCATTTCTTTTTCTTCGCCGCCATATAAGAAAGCATTGGCGAGCAGCGTGTATCCGGCTTTTCCGAGCCGATGTTCGATCGTGCGCCGTGTGGCGCGTGATTTCTTTTGTTCTGTGAAGATTTCCTTTCGTTCAAATAGGGTGGGCGCTTCTGTGTCGCCGCAAAAACCGGATGGAATTTCCGAATATTGATAACAGGAATACACACAGCAGAGGAAACCGCCCAATGTTTTGTCGTACTGATACATCAAAGCTGACCGCTTAAACATTTTTGCATATCCTCCTTTGTAGGTGAATCAGATGCGAACAGGGAAAGCTGCGTAACGTCCGAGATTCCCTGTGGGAATGATTGTCCGGAAAGCGTGCGGACAACCGTTTCCGGAGAAAATTTTAGCTGCGGCATACGTTTGCCGCGGCAGGTGAGGAAAAACTGCGCGCGTTTTAACACAACGCCGATGCGTTTTAAATCAGGAAAATCGAGCGAGCCGCTTTTACGCGCAATCAGAATGCGTTTCGCACTTTTGACGCCGATGCCGGGCACACGCAGCAGCATTTCGTATGGCGCGCGGTTGACTTCTACCGGGAACTGATCGAGGTGATTGACTGCCCAGTTGCATTTCGGATCAAGAACAGGATTAAAATCTGGATGCGCGTCATCGAGGATTTCTTCGGCATCAAAGCCGTAAAACCGCAGCAGCCAGTCCGCCTGATACAGCCGATGCTCCCGCAGAAGCGGCGGTTTTGTGTCAAGAGAGGGCAAAAGTGCGTGTTCCTGCATCGGGATGTATGCGGAGAAAAAAACGCGTTTGAGCGTATATTTTCGGTACAGCGCCTGCGTGAGCCTTAAAATGTGCAGATCGGAGTCCTTGGTTGCACCGACGATCATCTGAGTGCTGTGACCGGCAGGGGCGAATTTCGGTGCATGCCGGTACTGCACGATATCGTGTGCATTTTCCTGAATGCGGCTGTGAATCAGTCCCATCGGCTTTAGAATGGACTGTTTCGTTTTATCGGGAGCGAGCTGTTTAAGACCCTCGCTGGTGGGCAGCTCAATATTGATGCTCATACGGTCCGCGAGCAGTCCGAGCTGTTCAATCAACCGTGCATCCGCACCCGGGATGGCCTTGACATGAATATATCCGCGAAAGCTGTATTCGTTTCGAAGCAGAGAAAGCGTTTTGATGAGCTGCTCGCAGGTATAGTCCGGATTTTTAAACACACCGGAGCTTAAAAACAGTCCTTCGATATAGTTTCTGCGGTAAAACTCGATGGTCAGCTGTGCGAGTTCTTGCGGCGTGAATGCTGCGCGGCGAACATCGTTTGAACGGCGGTTTAAACAGTATTTGCAGTCGTAGATGCAGGCGTTTGTAAACAGCACTTTGAGCAAAGAGATGCATCTGCCATCCGCAGAAAAGCTGTGACAAATGCCGCACGCAGCTGCGTTTCCGATACCGCCGGCAGCACCGGCGCGGTCAACACCGCTTGAAGTGCAGGCAACGTCATATTTTGCGGCGTCCGTTAAAATTGTGAGTTTTTCGAATACATCCATGAAAGATCACCATCCAAAGAAAGAACGTTCGTTCTAAACTATATTGTAGATGATTCATGCGCGTTTGTCAAGCAAAAAAGCAAGAAAATTTTTCTTTTTATTCCGACAAAGTTTTACAAAAATGCGGAATATCCATTTACCTTTTTTGATGATGTGGTATAATTTCTATAGGCTGTAAAACCATATAGATTTATGGGACAGGAGGAAATATGGCTCGATCCTACTTTCAAAAACTCAAGCTTTTGATTTTATATCGTATTTTGTTCATCCATTCGGATGAATCGCATCCGCTTACCATGGCGCAGATGATTTCTCTGCTGAATCAATATGGGATTTCGGCAGAGCGAAAAAGTGTATATGACGATATCGAAACGCTGCGGCTGTATGGGGCAGATATTATTTCGAATCGCGGAAAATATTATATGGCGTCGCGGCTGTTTGAGCTGCCCGAATTAAAACTTCTTGTGGACGTTGTGCAGTCATCCAAGGTGCTGAGCACCAGAAAATCAGAGCTGCTCATCAAAAAAATTCAATCGCTTTGCAGCGTTCATGAAGCCAAACAGCTTCAGCGGAATGTGCGGACGTACCACGCCAAAAAAGGACTCAACGAAGAAATTTACTATACGATTGATTCGATTCATACTGCACTTCAAAACGAGAAAAAGCTTTCCTTTCAATATTATGAATGGTTTTTGCCGGAAACAGGGCCGTGTATTCCGCAAAAACATCTTCGGCATAACGGAAAGGTGTATGAAGTTTCGCCAATCGAGCTGATTTGGGACAGAGATCATTATTATCTTGTGGGATGCGAAAAAGACGATCCTCAGCGCAAGCATTTTCGGATTGATAAGATGGTCAGCACCTCCGTGCTGGAAGAACCTGTGCTGCTTGAAGCAGGCGGGCGCGCATTTGATGCACCGGCGTATACAAAAGAAGTATTCGGCATGTTCAGCGGTACGCATGAGTATGTGACGATTCAAATGCCGAATCGACTGATCGGCGTTGCAGTGGATCGGTTCGGCGAATCGATTAAACCGGAACGTGTGGATGCGGATCATTTTAAAATTACGGTACATGTTCAGGTAAGTCCGCAGTTTTACGGATGGATTTTTGGACTGGATGGCGATGTCCGTGTATTGGCGCCTGCGCATGTGAGAGAGCAAATCGCACAGCGCGCGAAAAAATGGAATTTGTCATAAAGACGAAGAAAAACACCCTGCTGTTTTTAACAGCAGGGTGTTTTGTTTTTCATTTAAGCGGAAGCTGTACATACGGGCTTTTTGGATCGGAAAGAAGAACACGGCAGATGTTTTGATCGTAATCTGAAAGCAGTGCCATGAATTCGCCGGACAGCCAGATATGGCATCCGCGGCCGAGCAAATAGCCTGACAGGTATTCTTGATAAGAAGCGTAGCGGTTTTTGATGCAGTCCGCTGTTTTAAAGAGAAACGCATACATTTCTTCCTCTGAAAACAGATCGATGCCGAATCCGATGACAGCAAAGTTTGCAGCGCGGCAAAGATCGTATGCGCAGGCGGAAACGTTTGGTGAAAATCCAATCGATTCAAGCCGTTTGCAGTATGCACGCAGCAGAGGGGATTTTGAAAAACAGCGTTCATCACCGGAGAGTTTTCGCGTCAAATATGTTTCGATTGAAGATTCATCGCCTGCGGCAGCAAAGCTGAGCAGTGCATCGTAATGTTCTGCTGTTTTAAAAGAAAGTGCACTTTCAATCTGTTTCGTCAGCGTTTCTTTTGTCAAATCGCCAAACTGTGCGCAAAACATTGTGCGCAGCCGTGTTTTTTCCTTTTCGGAAAAGGAAGGAAGACAGTCAGCGGCGTTCTGGCTTTTGGCGCGCATTGGTGCGGCAAGCGAGAGCAGTACACGTTTTTGCGGATCGGATTCAGGCGATTTTGAAAACAGAATCCGGCTGATCTTTTGCGCTTCTTTCTTAGGAAGTGCATCGGATGGCGTCTTTGGTGCTTTGCGGAAAAAGAGTCCCATGAAAAAACAACCTCACTTTGGCAATCATACAAGTTTTCCTTGATATCAATTATATCGGACACAGCAAAATGTGTCAATGTATGCGCAGAAAGCGGATGAAAACGAGCGAAAAAAGAAAAATTTCCCTGCGAAAAAATATGAAAATTCCGCATGAAGCCTTGCTTTTTCTTGTGAATATCGCTATAATGGAAGACAAGTGGTGAACAGCGGTTTAAAAGGGTGAAAAATCCCATCAAAGCGAAGGGCGGTGGAGCGATGCTGATCGGAAGCTATAAATGCACGACGGATGCAAAAGGCAGACTCAATTTTCCGGCAAAGCTTCGCGCCGATCTTGGAACCCGCTTTGTGATTACCCGTTCGCTCACCGATCCGTGTTTGAATGTCTATTCGCTTGAAGAATGGGCACGTGTGGAGGAAAAACTGCATGCACTGCCGATTGTGAAGGCGGGCAATATCATCCGCATGCTGAGCGGCTGTGCAAGTGAAGCGGAGCCGGACGCACAGGGACGCGTTGTAATCCCTGCACAGCTGAGGACATATGCAAATCTTGAAAAAGATGTTGTGGTGATCGGTGCTTCGACGCACTGTGAAATTTGGAATAAAGACAAATGGGAGGCGCTTTGCTCGGCGCTTGATTCGGAAACGATTGCCGATGTCATGAATGAGCTTGGATTTTAAACGAGGATGAGAACAATGGAATTTTCACATTATTCTGTGATGCGTGATGAATGCATCGAAGGATTGGCAATTCGTCCGGACGGCATCTATGTGGATGGCACAGCCGGAGGTGCAGGTCATTCATCGGAGATTGCACGCCGGCTCACCACCGGCAGACTGATTGCCTTCGATCAGGACCCGGATGCGGTTCAAACAGCAACGGAGCGGCTGTCACCATATCCGCAGGCAGAAGTTGTACAGGACAATTTCCGCAATATGAAAGAAGCGCTGTATGCGCGCGGCATCTCTCAGGTGGACGGCGTGCTGCTTGATCTGGGTGTTTCTTCTCATCAGCTCGATGAAGCGTCCCGCGGCTTCAGTTATCTGCACGATGCACCGCTTGATATGCGGATGAGTCAGCAGGGAATGAGCGCATATGATGTGGTGAACACATGGAGCGCAGACGAAATTGCACGAATTTTAAGAGAATACGGGGAAGAACCGTTTGCGTATAAAATCGCACAGTCGATTGTAAAAAAACGGACAAGCGCACCAATAAGGACAACACTTGAACTGGCGGAACTGGTCAAAGCAGCCGTTCCCGCTGCAAGACGGCGTGAGAAAAATCCGTGCAAGCAGACATTTCAGGCGATTCGCATTGCAGTCAACGACGAAATGCAAAGTTTGTCACAAGGACTTGACGAGGCATTTTCACTGCTTGCGCCGGGCGGACGGCTTGTCATTCTCACGTTTCATTCGCTCGAGGACAGAATGGTCAAGCATCGGTATTTGTCGTGGTGCAAAGGATGCATCTGCCCGCCTGATTTCCCGGTGTGCGTTTGCCACAGAAAACCGCAGGCAAAGCTTGTAAACCGCAAGCCGATCACTGCTTCACCGGAAGAACTCAAAGAAAACAGAAGAAGTACGAGCGCAAAGCTTCGGATTATAGAAAAATGCGGAAAGGACGATCACGCTGATGAATAGAGGAAGCCTCGCTTATGATTATAAGCGGCTAGCACAAAAGGAAGAGGAGAAAAAACCGCAGATCCGCGAGGTGAAAACGCGTGCATCTGTCAAAAGTGCGGAAGCGTTCAGCATTCCGAAGGCAGTCGTCATGATGATGGCGGTTGTGTCAATGCTGTCGCTGCTGTTATACTCACAGGTCAAACAGACGGAGCTGTTGAGTGAGTATAATCAAGTGCTTACAGAATTGTCGGCGGTAAAAGGGGAAGTATCGTCGCTCACCAAAACGCTTGAGGATACCTTGTCCATTGCGAATATAGAGCAGGCAGCAACCGATGAACTCGGCATGCAGAAGGTTGAGAGCTATCAGATGCGGTATATCACGTTTGAAACGGAGAACGCATCCAACGTTGTGAAAGAACCGGGTGTGTGGGAGAAAGTTTGCAGCTTTTTCTCTGGCTTGTTTTCGTAAGAGGTCTAACCGGTTTTATTTGTGAATAAGATGAAGATGCAGGGGGGAAGTGCAGAAATTGCGCTGCCCCTTGTGCCATTTATTTAAGGAGGAGCACGAATGGCAAAGGGAGCCACTGTTCGCATGAAAAAGCGACTAAACCGCCATATTATGATCATTGCCGTCGTTTTGGTACTTGCACTTGTCGGCAATTTATTTCGCATCAGCGCGCTGCAAAACGATTTTTACACCGACTATGCGAACAACCAGCAGCTTCGGTCGGAAACGATTCCCGCTTCCCGCGGAACGATCTATGACCGGAATATGGAGATTTTGGCGCAGAGTTCAACCGTTTGGGATGTCAGCATTTCACCAAAAGATATTGCCAGCGGCATAAAAGATGCGCAGAAGCTTAAAGAGAAACAGGAGCTGATCGCTAAAACGCTGTCTTCGATTTTGGATACCGATGAAGCAGCACTGATGGAAAAAATCCAAAAAACAAACAGTCAGTATCAGCTTGTTGGAAACAAAGTGTCCAAAGAAACGGCTGATCAGATTCGTGCGTTTGCGGTGGAACAGGGATACACCAGTGAAATCCATCTTGCAGAAAACACAAAACGGTATTATCCGAATAATCAGCTGGCAGCTTCGCTGATTGGTTTTACCGGCAGTGATTCGCAGGGACTGTATGGTCTTGAGAGCAAGTATGACGATGTTTTAAAGGGAACACCCGGATACACCGTGACGCTTAAAAACGCACAAAGCGAAGATATGCCGCAGAACTTTGAACAGCGGTATGATCCGGTGGACGGACAAAGCCTGCGTCTGACGCTCGATGAGAATATTCAAAGCTTTGTGGAAGCGACGCTTTACGATGTGGTAAAACAGCACAATCCGAAAAACGGTGCCTGCGCAATTGTAATGGACTGCAACACCGGCGCAATTCTCGCAATGGCGAATTACCCCACATTTGACTTAAACGATCCGTTTACCATTCAGGACGAACAGTTGGCAGCGGCGGTGGAAGAAATCACCGATGAGGAAGCGAAAAAGGAAGCGAAATCCGCTGCACAGCAAAAACAGTGGAGCAACATGTGCATTTCGCATACATACCAGCCGGGTTCAACGTTTAAAACGGTTGTGGGCGCAGCTGCAATTGAAGAAAAAGTTGCATTTACAAACTCGGCCTATTCCTGCTCGGGCTATGTGGTCATCGGCGGCGAGCGGATGCGATGCAATAATCGTACCGGTCACGGTACCCTCGATTTCACCTCTGCGATGGTGCATTCGTGTAACCCGGCGTTTATCAATATCGGTCTTGCGCTTGGGCCGGAACGCTTTTTTGAATATTATAAAGCGTTTGGATTTACCGAAAAAACAGGAATCGACTTGCCGGGCGAGCAGGTCGGTACCTATTACGGTTCGGATATGTCGGACGTATCGCTTGCATCGTCTTCGTTCGGCCAGTCGCAGACTATAACGCCGCTTCAGCTGATTACGGCGGTCTGCGCTGTAACAAACGGCGGCTATCTGGTACAGCCGTATGTGGTGCAGGATTTTCTCGACTCGAACAACAATGTCATTTCTTCGCATGAACCGACGATTAAACGACAGGTGATCTCTGAAGAAACGTCTGCAACACTGCGCAGCGTGATGGAAGAGGTCGTCAACGCGAACGGCGGTACAAACGGATCGGTCAAAGGCTATCGAATTGCAGCAAAATCGGGTACATCGCAGCGCCTCAATCCGGGCGATGAAGCGAACACCTACATTGCTTCTTATGTGGCGGTTGCACCGGCTGACGACCCGCAGATTGCCGTGATGGTCATGGCAGACTATCCGCAAAACGGCGCAATTTACGGCGGAACCATCGCTGCACCGGCAGTGGCAGCAATCATGGCAAATACACTGCCGTATCTCGGCTATTCGCCGGAGTACAGTGAAGAGGAACTGGCATCGATGGAAACCACGGTTCCGCTTTTGTACGGCAAAGATATTGCAGCAGCAAAAAATAAACTGATCGCTTCCGGTATTACCGGCGGTGTTGTGGTGAAAGGCGACGGCGATACGGTTGTCAGACAGGTGCCGTCGAGCGGTGAAAAAATTCCGAAGGACGGAAAAGTCATTTTGTATACAGACGATTCCGAACAGCAGATGGTTGCTGTGCCGGATGTACGGCAGCTGACTGCGACAGCGGCAAAACAGCAGCTCAAGCAGCTAAACTTGAATGTAACGGTGACGGGCGGTGTGTCCATGACGTCCGCCGGAAAGGTACAGCAGCAAAGTGTTTCGCCGGGCACGAGCGTGCCGGTTGGAACGGTTGTGGAGCTTACGGTGATCGGCGAAACGCTTGACTGATAAAAAGAAAAAGGACGTATAACGGAGAATACGCTGATTGATGATAAGGGAGGCGTCCGATAATGCGTCTATCTACACTGTTTTCTTTGGCAAATCTTCCGATTCCCGATTTCGACCGCGAAATTGATTCGATCACCGCACAGGCACAGTCTGCCGGCGAACATTCGCTGTTTTTCTGCCTGCGTGGCGCAAAGACAGACGGACATCTGTTTGCGCGTGAAGCATCGCTGCGCGGTGCGGTGGTGGTATGTGAAACACCCTGCGGCGTACCGGATGAAATTATCGTAAATGATACCCACGAAGCGTATGCACTGCTCTGTGCAGCGCTTTATGAAAATCCGCAGCAGTCCATTCGGCTGTTTGCAGTCACAGGAACGAACGGAAAAACATCGGTTGCAACGACAGTCTATGAGATTTTGCGCAAAAGCGGTATATCGGCGGGATTGTTTGCGACAACGGGTGCGCGGTGGGGAACAAAAGAGGCGGCGCTGTCACTTACAACACCGCAGCCGTTCGATTTTTATCGGATTTTAAGCGAAATGAAAGAAGATGGCGTGACGCATGTTGTGATGGAAGCGTCTTCTCATGCGCTCGACCAAAAAAGACTGTTTGGATTGCAATTTTCTGTGGCAGTTTTTACAAATTTGACCCAAGACCATTTCGATTATCACGAAAATATGGTACAATACTTCTGTGCGAAGAAAAAGCTGTTTTCGATGGCGGAGCAGGCGGTGATCTGCGTTGATGATCCGTATGGGAAAGAGCTTTCCGAATCGCTGACCATCCCGGTCAAAACCGTTTCGCGCACCGGATCACCTGCGGATTACCGCATTGTTTCGTGTCAAAATGACAGCCGCGGCGTGACGTTTCACGTGATAGACAATGCGCAGACCGAACACGAACTGCACTTTGGCATCATCGGTGATTTTTCTGCCGAAAATGCACTGTGTGCCGTGCTCGTCTGTACCGCGGCAGGGATTTCGTTTGAACAGGCGGCAGCGCTTCTTCAGACGATTGATACGATCCCCGGAAGATGCGAGCAGATCAAAAACCGGCTTGGCATCACGGTGCTGTGCGATTATGCGCACACGCCCGACGGCATTCGCAATGTCATTGCCGCCGCACGGACGGTGACGCAAAAACAGCTGATTTTGGTGTTCGGATGCGGGGGAGATCGTGACAAAACGAAGCGGCCGCTGATGGGAGAAGCCGCGTGTGATGCGGACTTTGTGGTGATTACGTCCGATAATCCGCGTCATGAGCCGCCGGGACATATCATGCGTGAAATCATTCAGGGCATGCGTCCGGATGTGTGTTATCTTGCACTGCGCGACCGTGCGGCGGCGATTCGATATGCGCTTTGTCGGGCGACCCCCGGTGATACCGTAGTGATCGCGGGAAAAGGACATGAAAAAGCACAGGATATTGCAGGAAAACGATTTTGCTTTGATGAACGAAAGCTGATTCGTCATTTGCTGCGTGTGATGGAAGAAAATCAGCATTGCTGAAAAGATAAAGGAGAAGCAATCATGGAAACAATGACACTATCGCAAATCGCAGGTGCAGTGGGATCACACTGCGATTCAGATGCAAAGATCAACGAAATTTGTATCGATACCAGGGCGATCAAACCCGGGTGTTTGTTTGTTGCGATTCGTGGTGAAAATTTTGACGGACACGATTTCATTGAGCAGGCGTATGAAAGCGGTGCGGTCGGCGTAATCACCAGTCGGGAGATTTCCGGTCACACGGGCGTGATTTTGGTGCCGGATACACGCAAAGCACTGCTCGATCTTGCACGGTATTATCGTGGTTTGTTCAGCGTGTTCACCGTGGGTGTGACGGGCAGTGTCGGAAAAACATCGACCAAAGAAATGATTTATGCCATTTTGAGTGAAGATGGGGAAACGCTCAAAACAGAAGGCAATTTAAATAATGAAATCGGTATGCCGCTCACCGTATTCCGCCTTTCCCATACGCATAAAAACGGCGTGTTTGAGATGGGAATGAGCAATTTCGGTGAGATCAGCGCGCTGACGCATGTGTGCTGTCCGAATGTGGGTGTTATCACAAACATCGGCGTTTCCCATATGGAAACACTCGGCAGTCAGGAAAATATTTTAAAAGCGAAAATGGAAATCACCGATTCCATGGCACCGGATGCACCGCTTATTTTAAATATGGATGATCCGCTTTTGAAAACCGTAAACCAAATGACACAGCAGCCGATCATGTATTACGGTATTGAAGATCAGCAGGCAGAGGTGACTGCTTCCAATATCCGCATCATTAACGGAACGACACAGTTTACCATTCGATACTACGGCCAAAGCATTGAAGCGATGGTTCCGGCAGTCGGCAGACACAATGTGTATAACGCGCTTGCAGGTTTCTGTGTCGGATTGGTTGCGAATATGAAGCCTGAAGATATTGTCCGCGGCATCCGCCGGTATCAGAATGCGGCAATGCGCCAAAACATTTCCGTTGAAAACGGTGTAACCGTGATTACCGATTGTTACAACGCGAGTCCGGCATCTATGCATGCGGCAATGGATGTGCTGCTGCACACAGAGTGTGAAGGCAAACGCTGGTGTGTGTTCGGCGATATGCTTGAGCTCGGTGCTTGCTCCGAGGAAGCGCATCTTGAAATCGGAAAAGAAGTCGGACGTTCGCGTATTGATGGATTTGTGTGCATCGGTGAGCATGCGCGCAATATGAAACGCGGTGCGGCTATGGTTGGAATGAAGCAGGCATATTATTTTGAAGACAATCAAAAGGCGGCAGCGTTTTTAGCAAAAACGCTTGTACCGGGCGATGTTGTCATTTATAAAGCAAGCCGCGGCATGCATTTGGAAGAAGTCATCAGCCGTGTGAGTGAGGAGTGGAAAAAATGAGTTTTTCAATCATTTTAACAGCAGTTGTAGCGTTCGGCATTACGGTGCTGTGCGGCATTCTTTTGATTCCGGTACTGCGGCGGCTGAAATTCGGTCAAAGCATTTTGGAAGAAGGCCCTTCGTGGCATAAAAGTAAACAGGGAACGCCGACAATGGGCGGCATCATGTTTATTGCGGGTATTGCAGTTGCAGTGATTGCGGGATATTTTCTTCTGCTCGCAGACAATTACGCATTCAAAGGAACACTCGAACTGATGCAGCTGTTTGGCGGTCTGGTAATGGCGCTGCTGTTCGGTTTGGTTGGATTTCTTGATGACTATATTAAAGTTGTAAAGAAACGGAATCTCGGCTTGACCGCGTGGCAGAAAATTGTCGGTCAGGTACTTGTGACAGCGCTGTATCTTGCAGCACTGTATGCGGCAGGAGACCGCTCCACTATCATCAACGTTCCGTTCTTGGGTCAATGGGACTTAGGACTGTTCTATTATCCGGTTTTGGGTATTTTGATTATCGGTATTGTCAATTCGGTTAACCTGACCGACGGCATTGACGGCTTGTGCAGCAGCGTCACATTTGTGGCAGCAATTTTCTTCATGATTGTGTCAGCATTTACCGGCCAGGCGGGAATGAGTATTCTCTCCACTGCATTGGCAGCCGGCTGTGTTGGATTTTTGGTGTTCAACGCACATCCTGCAAAGGTGTTCATGGGGGATACCGGCTCGCTGTTTTTGGGCGGTATGGTCGTGGCACTGGGCTTCGGCATGAATATGGAATTCATCTTGTTCTTTGCCGGATTCGTGTATTGCTGTGAGTCACTGTCGGTTATTTTGCAGGTCATCAGCTTTAAAACAACAGGCAAGCGCATTTTTAAAATGAGCCCGATTCATCATCACTTTGAAATGAGCGGATTCAGCGAAAATAAAATTGTGCTTCTTTTCTCCGCAGTGACGTTTGTCATGTGCGTGATCGGATTTTTTGCATTCGTATAAAGTGCCTCATTTCAAGGCAGGATAGAAACAAAAGCAGACAGGGGGAATGCGCATGACGGCAGCGAATACAAAAGACGCAGCACCAAAATCAAAGACAAAGCGCGGCGTTCATGGCGCCAAAAAGAAAATTCCGCGAATGGATACGGCGTTTTTGATTATCGTTCTCGTTTTGCTCGCGTATGGCATTATCATGGTGTTCTCGGCAAGCTATCCGGCGGCACTTGAAAAGACGGGAAACAGCCTGCACTTTATCAGTCAGCATATCTTGTTTGTACTGGCCGGTATTGCGGCAATGATTTTTATTTCATATATTGACTACCATGTTTATCAGCGGTTTGCGTTTATCATTTTCGGCGTTGCATTTTTGCTCTTGATTCTGGTGCTGATTCCAGGAATCGGCAAGGAGCTAAACAATGCACGGCGCTGGATTTATATCGGCCCAATCAACTTTCAGCCGTCTGAGATCATGAAATTCGGCGTGATTGTGCTGTTTGCCCATTTGATTTCTCATTATCAAAAGAAGATGGGTACATTCAAATATGGTGTTGCACCATATATGATTTGTCTGATTACGATTGCCGGACTGATGATGCTTGAACCGCATCTTTCCGGAACGATCCTCATTTTCGGCATCGGATGCATCATGATGTATATCGGCGGTACAAAGCTTCGGTATTTTCTGGTGATCGGCGGTGTTGCCGGACTGGGTGTGGCAGGCGTTGTCATGTTAAAAGGCGTCAACTATATCGCCGATCGTCTGCAATTCTGGCTCAATCCTTTTGCCGACGTTAACGATAAAACGTGGCAGACGGTGCAGTCGCTTGTGGCAATCGGTTCAGGCGGACTGTTCGGCCGCGGCATCGGTGCTTCCCGTCAAAAATATCTGTGGCTTCCCGAGGCTTACAACGACTTTATCTTCGCTGTCATCTGCGAAGAGCTTGGCTTGATCGGTGCACTGCTGGTCATCACATTGTTTGTGCTGTTGGCTGTGCGCGGATTTTCCATCGCCTCCAAAGCAACCGATAAATTCGGCTTTATGCTGGGTGTGGGAATTATCGTGCAGATTTGTCTGCAGGCATTTTTCAATATCGCAGTTGTTACAAATTTTGTTCCGAATACAGGCATCAGTCTTCCGTTTTTCAGCTATGGCGGTACGGCGATCATGATGCAGCTTGGTGAAATGGGAATTTTGCTGAGTATTTCGCGATTTGCGAAAATCGAAAAGCCATAGCACATAAAAAGGAGAATGAGTATGCGCGTGTTAATTACAGGCGGCGGAACCGGCGGACATATCAATCCGGCGATTGCGATTGCCCAATGTTTTTTGTCAATCGATCCAAACACCGAGCTTTTGTATGCCGGTACACCGACCGGCATGGAAGCGCGTCTTGTGAAAGAAGCAAAAATTCCGTTTGCACCGATTAAAGTGAAGGGCTTTTGGCGGAGTTTTTCACCTTCTGCGATTGCGCACAATGCGCAGGCAGCCGTTGAGGCGGTTACATCCAAAAAACGTGCAAAAGAGATTATTCGCGATTTTAAGCCGGATATCGTCATCGGCACCGGCGGATATGTGAGCGGACCGGTTGTATTAGCGGCTGCAAAAGCCGGTATTGCATGCGGTATCCATGAGCAAAACGCCTTTCCGGGTGTGACAAACCGCCTGCTTGCAAAGCAGGTCGACCGCGTATTTTTAGCAGTGGGAGAAGCGAAAACGCATCTCGATCCGCACGCTAACTATATGGTGGTGGGCAATCCGGTTCGCGAAAGTGTGCTCAAAAAATCAAAAGCCGAGGCACGCCGTGAGCTTGGACTTGACGACCGGATGTGCATTCTGTCGTTCGGCGGAAGTCTTGGCGCCGATACGATCAATAAAATTGCCGTTGATCTGATGGAATGGAACTATCGTGCAGGCCTTGTCAGCCATATTCACGGGTATGGCCGATTGGGAAAAGAAAAATTCCCTGCATGGATCAAGGAGCGCGGCATCAATTTGAAAGACAACAAGAGTATCCGCGTGTCTGAGTATATCGATAATATGGATACTTGCATGGCGGCGGCCGATCTTGTGATTTGCCGTGCCGGCGCTATTACGATCAGTGAGATTGAAGCGACAGCAAAGGCATCGATTCTGGTGCCTTCGCCAAACGTCACAGCAAATCATCAGTTCCACAATGCAAATGTGCTTGCAAAACAGAATGCAGCCATTTTGCTTGAGGAAAAAGACTATTCGAAAGAAAAAGTGCTGTCCATCGTGGAAGAGCTGTATACCGATCGTGTGCGGCTTAATGAAATCGCACAGAATGCAGGCGCACTTGCCATTACAGATACCGCAGAGCGCATCTGCCGTGAAATGATTTCGGTATATAAGGCGAAAAAACGCGCTTGACACCCATTTTTCCCCGATTGCATACAATGACATTGTAGAGCAACAGGGGAAAGGGTGAACAGAATGGAGCGGATCGTGATTGATGGGCCGCGCCGGCTATTCGGTGAAATCGATGTGCACGGCGCAAAGAACAGTGCATTGCCGATTTTGGCCGGCAGTTTGCTCTCCGGCGGCGAAACGGTGCTGCACAACTGTCCGCGTTTGACAGACGTCGATGCGGCGATTGAAATTTTAAGAGTACTTGGATGTACGGTTCATCGAGAGTCAAACAGCGTCACCATCAACAGCGACACCATGACGCAAAGTGAAATTCCCGAAGAATTGATGCACGAAATGCGGTCATCCATCGTGTTTTTAGGTGCAATGGTGTCGCGCCGTGCACATGTGCGGCTTTCGTTTCCCGGCGGCTGTGAATTGGGGCCGCGTCCGATCGATTTACATATTTCAGCGCTTCAGCAGCTTGGTGTTTTGGTCGACGAAACACATGGAATATTGGATTGTCGGGTGGAAAACGGACTGCATGGTGCAAAAATTATGCTGGCATTCCCAAGCGTCGGCGCAACGGAAAATATCATGCTGGCAGCAGTTACTGCAAAGGGAATCACAGAGATTCACAACGCGGCACAAGAGCCGGAAATCGTGGATCTTGCGAATTATTTGATTTCCCGCGGTGCAAAGATTCGGGACGCAGGGAAAAGCACGGTGTATATCGAAGGTGTCGCGTCACTGCACGCAACGGAGTATACCGTAATGCCCGATCGGATTGTAACCGCAACATATCTTTCGGCAGCGGCTGCAACCGGCGGAAAAATTACGGTGCATCGCGTGGTTCCGTCTGATTTGGAAAGCGTGCTGCCTGTATTTGAGCAGGCGGGCTGTAAAATGCGCGTGTATCATGACGCGATTACGATAGAAGGTCCGGGCATGCTCCATGCAGTGCGAAATATTCGTACACTGCCGTATCCCGGTTTTCCGACGGATGCGCAAGCGCCTGTCATGGCGTTTTTAACGGTTGCAAGCGGAACAAGCGTATTCGTGGAAACCATCTTTGAAAACCGGTATAAGCACGCAGGCGAGCTTTGCAGAATGGGTGCCGATATCAAAATCGAAGGAAAAGTTGCCGTGGTGCGCGGCGTCAAAAAGCTGTACGGTGCAAATGTGCGTGCAACCGATCTGCGCGGGGGTGCGGCGCTTGTCGTCGCAGGGCTGGCGGCAGAAGGGAAAACAAGAATTTCCGATGTGCTGCACATTGACCGCGGGTATGAATCGATTGAGCATGCGTTTCGGACGCTGGGCGCGCAAATTGATCGGGAAACAATCACATTGGATAAGGAGGTGCCGCGGGCATGAGAATCGAGAGAAGAACCGAAAATCCGGCGAAAAAAGAAAATCAGCCGAGTCAAAACAGAGAAAATGATCGGATTGAGCTGCTTCCGTTCATGCGCCAAAGCGGCGCATCTGCACGTCGGACAACCTCGTTTGATATTCCAATACCGGCAACGCCTGCTGCTCAGCAGAAAACACCGGAAAATAAACGAACACCTACTAAAAAAGGATCGCCAAAAAAGACGAAGAAGCCGGCAAAGAAACAGCAAAAAACTGCCTCATCAAAACGCCAGACGGCTGCACAGAAGCGCGAACAAGCTGATTTGCAGAAAAAAACTGTTCAAAAGCGCGAGCAGACGAAGCAGAACAAAAAAACAGTGCGGAAAACAAAACCGTCTGCACCGGAAAATCAAGCGCAGACACGCGTTAAACGTACAAACAATCCGCCGCCTGGCAAGCGGAGAAAGCGTCATCGCAAAAAGAGAAGCTTTCTGCTTTATTACATCTTTTTCGGTATTTTGCTTGTGAGCATTCTGTTTGTGCTTTCCACGACTGTATTTTTTAAGCTGGAAACCGTTCAGATTACAGGCTGCGAAGATTCGGAAAAACAGGCGATTTTGAACGCGAGCGGCATCTCGATGGGGGATAATCTGTGGCGGATCAATACGCAGGCTGCCGAACAGAAGATTCTTTCAGCGTTTTTGAATTATGATGCCGTCGATATTTCAAGGAAACTGCCTTCAGGCATTACGATCAAAATGACACCGTCGCAAATTGATATGGTTTGCGTATATCAAAACCAGTATTATTCGATGTCATCGGGCGGACGTATTTCTGCCGTATCCGATACGGCACCAAGTGCTTCACAGGTACCGCTGGTTTATGGATGTGATTTATCGGATGTGCGTGCAGGCGATATTGTGGAAGCGACAAATGAAAATAAAATTTCCGTACTGTTCGATGTGATTGCTGCAATGAAAGAATCGGAGCTGACGGGTGTGACGCACATTGATGTTTCGGATATTACCACAATTCGATTGTACTGGAACAATCAGGCGGAGCTGAAATTCGGCAGCACACAGGGACTTGCATATGAGATAAGCTGTGTGAAGAAACTGCTTGAGGAACAGCTTGAGCCGGAGGAAATTGTCATAATTGATGATACATTGATGAATGGTACCTATTATATGCGTCCGGTCGGTGCACTTTCGTATCCGGGGGAATCTTCTCAAACAGAGGAGCCCGAACAGAGCACGGTGGAAAGCAGTATACCTGATTCAGAAAATTCCTCTGAAAGCGAGGAATCAAGCGGTGAAACGACATAAATAGATCATGCGAAATTGCGAAAAGATATTGACGTACCGTGCAATTCCGTTTAAAATAAAAGGTAAGTAACAATATGAATGATATGCGTGCTGTCGGCTTCATATTCGGCGGATTCATATTATGGGAGGAAACAAGACATGCAGTTTACTGTGGATAATACAGAGAATGATACAATTGTAAATATTAAAGTCATTGGCGTTGGCGGCGGCGGCGGAAACGCTGTGGATCGGATGATTATGTCCGGTATGCAGAGCGTTGACTTTGTGGCAGTCAACACTGATCAGCAGGTGCTGCGCAATTCCAAAGCAGCATATAAAATTCAGATCGGTTCGAAGCTCACCAAAGGCCGCGGCGCCGGCGGACGTCCGGAGCAGGGTACAATGGCTGCTGAGGAGAGCCGTGAGGAGATTGCATCCATTCTGAAAGGCTCGCAGATGGTTTTCATCACTGCCGGCATGGGCGGCGGCACCGGCACAGGTGCAGCACCGGTCATTGCAGAGATCGCACGTGAAATGGACATCCTTACCGTCGGTGTCGTCACGAAACCGTTTGCATTTGAGGGAAAACGCCGCAGTGAATGTGCAGAGCAGGGCATTGAAGAGCTCCGCCGTCATGTGGACTCGCTGGTCGTCATTCCGAACGAGCGCTTAAAACTCATTTCGGAGCAGAAACTGACACTGATCAATGCATTTAAAGCAGCCGACGAAGTGCTGATGCAGGGTGTGCAGAGTATTGCAGAACTGATCCAGACTTCCGGTGCAATCAACCTGGACTTCGCAGATTTGTGCGAGGTTATGCGTGATGCAGGTTTGGCACACATGGGTGTCGGCCGTGCATCGGGCAAAGATAAAGCAGAACAGGCAGCACTTGCTGCAATTTCGAGCCCGCTGTTGGAAACATCGATCGACGGTGCACGCGGTTTGGTCATCAACATCACCGCATCGCCGGATATTGATTTGGACGATGCATCGTTTGCAACCTCGATGATCTCGGATGCAGCCGATCCGGATGCACGCATTTTCTGGGGTGTTGCGTTCAACGATACCTTTGAGGATGAAATGCAGATCACTGTCATTGCAACCGGATTTGACAAACCGGAGCCGGATGCAAGCACAATGGCGGCGAATATTTTGGAGAGCACAAATGTGCCCACAGAGTCGAACGATATGGACGAATTCGGTGAGCTGTTCAAAATTTTTAAACGTTAATTCGTGATAGAAAACTGCGCGTGAAACCGGCAGTCTTCCCAACAGAATGTGAAGGCTGCCGGTTTTGTGTGTGATGAAAGGGGTGTCATCATGCTTTGCTTTTACAAAACGATTGAAAATAGTTTAAAGCGCGTGGATACGGTTTCAGCGGGATGTTGGGTGAACGTCGTCAGTCCGACTGCTGAAGAAATCCGATTTTTGACAGAAGAACTTCATTTAGACCCGAGTTTTGTCAGCGCCGCGCTCGACGAAGAGGAATCATCGCGTGTTGAAGTGGAAGATGAGCAGACACTGATTATCATTGATACACCGATTGCTGTGACAGAAGGCGAAAACACGCTTGTCTATACGACAATGCCGGTTGGTATCATCGTGACGCCTGATTATGTTGTCACAGTTTGTCTAAACGAAACATCTGCCGTTACAGATATTGCAAACGGTTTTATCCGGAATTTGCAGACAGCAATGAAAACACGGTTTTTGCTGACGCTGCTTCTGCGTGTGGCACAGAGCTTTTTGATTCGACTCAAACACATCAATAAAATGACAGCGCAGATGGAAACGGAACTGCATCACTCCATGCAGAATAAACAACTCGTCCAGATGATGGGTCTGCAAAAATCGCTCATTTACTTTTCGGCTTCGCTCAAGGCGAACGAAATTACGCTCGAAAAGATCTTCCGCGGCCGTGTCATCAAGCTGTATGAGGAAGACCAGGATCTTTTGGAAGATGTGCTGATTGAGTTTAAGCAGGCGGTCGATATGTCGAGTACATATTCGCGTATCTTGAAAGAAACGATGGATGCGTTTTCTTCGATCATTTCCAATAACCTGAATCAGGTGATGAAAACGCTGACGATCGTGACGATCCTTTTGGAAATTCCGAATATGATTTTCAGCTTTTATGGCATGAATACCGGCGATTTAAGCTGGTTTATGCCGTACACATGGTTTTCGCTTATTCTATCCATTACCATTGTCGGTGTGGTTGGATTTATCTTTTGGAAAAAGAAATTCTGAGACGACAAAAGGGTGCGGATTATGGACGTTTGTGGGTTTACCGGCTATCGTTTTTCAAAACTTCCCTATAAACGCGAGGAAACACATCCGGATTGCATTGCGTTAAAACATGCACTGCGGGAAGAAATCGACCGGATGCTTTTGCAGGGCACACGTCATTTTATCTGTGGCGGTGCTCAGGGTGTGGATACGTTTGCAGCAGAGATTATTTTGTCGTTTTTAGCTGCGTATCCGGACATTTATCTGGAAATCGCCGTACCTTATGTAGAGCAGGCACAGAATTGGCGGCAGGAGGATCAGCTGCGGTATCATCGTATTTTAGAGGCGGCACAGCGAATTACCTATGTTCAAATCGCCAAAACAAGCCGTGCGATGTACCATCGGAATCAGTATATCGTCGATCATGCTGATCGGATGATTGCGGTGTACGATGGAAAGCCGGGCGGCACGAAAAACACGATACTTTACGCGAAAAAGATGAATAAATCGCTGACGGTTTTTTCGCCGACAGGTGTCCGTCAAACACAATATGAATAATAAAAAAGACGCCGCAATATTGCGGCGTCTTTTTTATTATTCATTGATTTCAAAAAACCAACTTATTTCAGTGCTTCTTCGACAGCAACTGCGCAAGCAACGGTTGCACCAACCATCGGGTTGTTGCCCATGCCCATGAGGCCCATCATCTCAACGTGAGCCGGAACAGAGGACGAACCTGCGAACTGTGCGTCACCGTGCATACGACCCATGGAGTCGGTCAAGCCGTAAGAAGCCGGGCCTGCTGCCACGTTGTCCGGGTGGAGTGTACGGCCTGTGCCGCCGCCCGATGCAACAGAGAAGTATTTTTTGCCGTTTTCCATTGCCCATTTTTTGTAGGTGCCTGCAACCAGGTGCTGGAAGCGGGTCGGGTTGGTGGAGTTACCGGTGATGGAAACGTCCACGTTTTCTTTTTTCATGATTGCAACGCCTTCGAGAACGTCGTTTGCGCCGTAGCATTTAACAGCAGCTTTTTCGCCGTTAGAGAAAGCAACTTCGCGGACAACGCTCAGCTCGCCGGTGCTGAAATCAAAGCTTGTCTCAACATAGGTGAAGCCATTGATTCTCGAAATGATGTAAGCTGCGTCTTTGCCCAAGCCGTTCAGGATGACACGGAGCGGGGTTTTACGTGCTTTGTTTGCAGTTCTTGCGATACCGATTGCGCCCTCAGCAGCAGCGAACGACTCGTGGCCTGCGAGGAAACAGAAGCAGTCGGTCTCTTCGCGCAGCAGCATTGCGCCTAAGTTACCGTGGCCCTGGCCAACGTTGCGCTGTTCAGCAACGGAGCCCGGAACACAGAATGCCTGCAGGCCGATGCCGATTGCCTCAGCAGCGTCAGCAGCTTTGTTTGCGCCTTTTTTCAGAGCAACAGCGGTGCCCAGTGTGTATGCCCAAACTGCATTTTCAAATGCGATCGGCTGAACACCTTTGACGATTTCTTCTACATTGATGCCTTTTTCCAGGCAGAAGTCTCTTGCTTCTTCGAGAGTAGCAAAGCCATACTCAGCGAGGCATTTCTCGATTTTCGGCATTCTTCTCTCTTTACCTTCAAATTGTGCCATGTGATAAAACCTCCTTGACTTACGTCTCTTTGTCTTATTCTTCGCGCGGATCGATGAACTTCACTGCGCCATCAGCTTCGCTGAAGCGGCCGTAAGTACCGATGTTTTTCTCAAAAGCAGTTTTCGGGTCAACGCCGTGACGGATGTCTTCGAGCATTTTGCCGAGTCTTACAAACTGATAACCGATTGCTTCGCCGTTTGCGTCGATAGCAACTTTCAGGATATAGCCCTCAGCCATTTCCATGTAGCGAACGCCTTTTTTCTGAGTCGAGAAGATGGTGCCAACCTGCGAACGCAGACCTTTGCCCAAGTCCTCAAGACCAGCGCCGATCGGCAGACCGTCTTCAGAGAAAGCAGTCTGGGTTCTGCCGTAAACGAGCTGGAGGAAGATCTCTCTCATTGCAACGTTGATTGCGTCGCAGACGAGGTCGGTGTTGAGTGCTTCGAGGATGGTTTTGCCCGGGAGAATCTCGCCAGCCATAGCAGCCGAGTGGGTCATGCCGGAACATCCGAGTGTCTCAACGAGAGCCTCTTCGATGATGCCGTTTTTAACGTTCAAGGTCAGTTTGCAGGTGCCCTGCTGCGGTGCACACCAACCCACACCGTGGGACAGACCGGAAATATCGGTGATTTCGTAAGCTTTTACCCAGCGGCCTTCCTCCGGGATCGGGGCAGGACCGTGTTTGGGACCTTTTGTGAGAGTACACATTCTCTCAACTTCATGAGAATAGTTCATATTGCTGCTCCTTTCATTTGAACCATGTGGTCAAAATTGCATTTTTCACATCCGAAAAAGCTGGATGCGCGCCGTATTTTGTTTGAATAAAAAATTCGGCGCAAATACACAGTTATATTATAATCAATTTTGACCATAAAAGCAAGAGACAGGTGCAAAGGAATCATTGTTTTTTGGCAGAAGATCGTTTTTTTTCTGTTTTGGAAAGAAAAAAACGCGTTTATTTTCGTTAAAACTGAATATTAACAAAAAATACCTTGCATCTTTTCTTGTGAAAAGATATAATGAATAAGAATTGCGTAAACCGCTATGAGGTGAAGATATGTCATTTTTAGAGAAAATCTTCGGTTCCTACAGCAAAAAAGAACTTGCTCGCATCGAACCGATTAAGCAAAAAGTTTTGGATTTGGAAGAAACGTATGCGGCGATGAGCACAAAAGAACTTCAGTCGCAGACCGCAGTGCTCAAAGAGCGTTTGGCAGACGGCGAAACACTCGACGATATTCTGCCGGACGCGTTTGCTGTGTGCCGTGAGGCTGCATGGCGTACAATCGGCAAAAAACCGTATCCGGTGCAAGTGATCGGCGGTATCGTGCTGCATCAGGGCCGTATCGCGGAGATGAAAACCGGTGAAGGCAAAACGATCGTGGCAACCATGCCGGCGTACTTGAATGCACTTGCAGGAAAAGGTGTCCACATCGTCACTGTTAACGAATATCTGGCACAATACCAGTCTGAATGGATGGGTAAAATCTATAAATTCCTTGGTTTGAGCGTTGGACTGATTGTTCACGACATGACCACAGAGGAAAAACGTGCTGCATATGCGGCAGACATCACCTATGGTACAAACAACGAGATCGGCTTCGACTATCTGCGTGACAACATGGTGACTTATAAAGAACGAATGGTACAGCGCGGATTCAACTATGCAATCGTCGACGAGGTGGACTCCATCTTGATCGATGAGGCGCGTACACCGCTCATTATTTCGGGTCCGGGCGAAAAATCGACCGAGCTTTATACCTTTGCAGACCGTTTTGCAAGAGGTCTGCGTGTGCATAAAGTGGTCGAGGAGGATACCAAGCAGTTAAACGACGATGTCGATGCAGATTATATCGTGGATGAAAAAGCACGCACTGTATCGCTCACACCGGAAGGTGTCAAAAAGGCAGAGGCATTTTTCCATGTGGAAAACCTTGCTGATCCGGAGAACCTGGCACTCCAGCATCACATTAATCAGGCAATTCGTGCATACGGCATCATGAAACGCGACGTCGACTACGTCGTAAAAGACGGTGAGATCATCATCGTTGACGAGTTCACCGGCCGTTTGATGATCGGCCGCCGCTACAGCGAGGGACTGCATCAGGCAATCGAGGCAAAAGAGGGCGTACAGGTCGCAAGAGAGTCGCGTACTCTTGCAACGATTACATTCCAGAACTACTTCCGTCTGTATGACAAGCTCTCCGGCATGACCGGTACGGCAATGACGGAGGAGCCGGAGTTTAACGAGATTTATAACCTCGATATCATCGCTGTTCCGACGAATAAACCGATGATCCGCAAGGATTATGATGACGTTGTATACCAGACAGAAAAAGCAAAATTCAATGCTGTAATCGATCAGGTTATTGAATGCCATGAAAAAGGACAGCCGGTTCTGGTCGGTACGGTTTCGATCGACAAATCAGAACTGTTATCCGCAATGCTCAAGCGCCGCGGCATCAAACATAATGTATTGAACGCAAAACAGCACGCACGTGAGGCAGAGATCGTCGCACAGGCAGGCAAAAAAGGTGCTGTTACGATTGCAACGAACATGGCAGGCCGTGGTACGGATATTCTGCTCGGCGGCAACGCAGAGTTTTTGGCAGTCGCACAGATGCGCAAAAAAGGATATACCGAGGAGCAGATTTCGCAGGCAACAAGCTACAGCGAGACAGACGATGAAGAAATTTTGCGTCTGCGGGAAGAGTATCATGCACTTGAGGATGAATTTGCAAAACAGATCGAACCGGAAGCAGAGGAAGTCCGCGAAGCAGGCGGCTTGTTCATCATCGGTACCGAGCGTCATGAATCCCGTCGAATTGACAATCAGCTGCGTGGTCGTGCAGGCCGTCAGGGTGACCCGGGTGCCAGCCGGTTCTTTATCTCGCTTGAGGACGATCTGATGCGTCTGTTCGGCGGCGAACGGATTCAGGCTTTGATGGATCGTTTGAATGTGGAAGAAGATCAGCCGATCGAAACCGGATTGCTCACTCGTTCGATCGAGTCGGCACAGCGCAAGGTCGAGGACCGCAACTTCTCGATTCGTAAACGCGTGCTTCAGTACGACGACGTCATGAATACACAGCGCGGCATTATCTATGGTCAGCGCCAGAAAGTGCTCAATAATGATAACTTGAAAGAAGTCATCGAGGGCATGATCAAGGAAGCGGTACACAGTGACGTTGATATGTATTTGGCAGACGGCGATGTGCACGACGACTGGAATCTTGCCGGACTGCGCGATCACTATCTAGGATATCTGACCGGGCCGGACGATTTGCAGTACAGCGTGCAGGAACGTGCAGATATGGAGAAAGAAGACATTGCTTCGATACTCGTAGAGCGCGCAATGAAACTGTATGAAGCACGTGAAAAAGAATTCGGTGAGCAGATGATGCGTGAGCTCGAGCGTGTGGTTCTGCTTCGTACGGTCGACAGCAAGTGGATTGAGCATATCGATGCAATGGACGAATTAAAACGCGGTATGGGACTTCGTTCGTACGGTCAGAAAGACCCGGTCATCGAATACCGCAACGAAGGTTTTGATATGTTTGACAACATGATCGCCTCCATTCGTGAAGATACCGTTCGTATTTTGCTGACAATCCGGGTTCGCCAGCAGGAGCCGGTAAAACGTGAGCAGGTTGCAAATCCGACAACTGCATCTCACGGCGAGCAGGATAAAGGCGTAAAACGCCAGCCGGTTCGGAAAACGAAAGTCGGCGACAATGATCCGTGTCCGTGCGGCAGCGGCAAAAAGTACAAAAAGTGCTGTAAATTAAAAGACAGCGCGTCGGCAAATTCATAATTGTATTTTAGGAAGATGAAAAAAGAATCCCCTGCACGCAAAAGCGTAATGTCGTTAGCGAAGTTTTACGCAAACCGAGTGGGATAACGGAAAAGACAGTATAGTCTGCGTGACTATGCTGTCTTATTCTTTTTATTGCTGATTTA
>NZ_JACJKY010000016.1 GCF_016901855.1 Merdimmobilis hominis
CAGTCCTTTGACGGAACTACCGTGATAAAAAATCACAACTTACCCACTCCTTTACACAAAGGGAGGCAACTTCCATACGAAGCGCCTCCCTTTGAAGCGTTCTTTTTTTGTGTGTTTAAAGATCATCCGCATCCTGTACCGGGATCTCACTGCGGCGCTGACATACACCTGTATAGCTTCCAAACGGATCGGTATTGCTTTTTTCCTGTCCGGCTTTCACAATGCGCATTGCCTTTTTCTGCGGACGCTTCATCTTTTGCTCTTTCAAAAGGGACACACTCCTTTCCCTTTTCAGCATGTGCATTCACTGCACCGCTATGCAAGGAAAAGAAAGGTCAGACCTCAACGCTCATCGTATCATATGAAACAAGCATGCCGTATTGTTTTGCATCCTGCTCGATCTCCTCGTGTGTCAGATAATTGCAGTTATGCGAAAAATGATTGACAACAAACACGGTCGATGCCGTTGCATGTCCTTCCCGAATCAGACGTTCTTTGATTTCTGCATCGGTTTGAAGTCCCATATGATTGCGCCGTGCCGGCTCTTTGCCATGTGTGCAGTCAAGGGAAACCAGATCAAACACAAATCCCTTTTCGGTGATAAAATCCCAGACACTGTCCACGAGATACCCTGTATCATGCGCATACAGCAGCGTTTTTCCGGTATCGTTTTCTTTGATCACATAAATCAGGCATTTCTCCGCCTGATTATGGTCGGCAAGCATCGGATACACCGTATACCGTCCGATGATGTATTCTTCATACGGCTGTACCTCCGTCATCGAAACCACATCCGGAAGTGCTGTATTATACTCAATCGACGCAACACGGTCATATGCCGCACAAACCGCGTCATTTCCGTACGCTTCTAACACATGTGGTGCACGCGGCGACGCATACGGCTCCTGACGATTTGCCAAATCCTCGGGATAAAAATGGTCCTCATGCGCATGTGTCACAAGCAGGTAACGCACTGCATCCAGATTGAGTCCGCCGTGCAGCATATGGTCGTACGTATCTGCCGGAAAATCAATGAGCAGATCATCGTTTACAAGTGACTGACTGCGTGTGCGGATATTTTTTCCGCCGAGTTTGCGCGCAGCTGCACATGCTTCGCAGCGGCAAAACAGCGCCGGCCATCCTTCGGCAGCCGCTGTTCCGAAATACGTAAGTTTCATAATCGATCAACCTCTTTTTCTTTATGGTACCTGATGCGTTTTGACATATTGGAGAATCACTTCATATCCGCTCTGACTGAAATGCAAACCATCTCCACTGTCATATTCTTTCTTCAGTGTGCCGTCTTCATCGAGCATCACCACATCGGTTGCCAAATAATAGCATCCCAGTTCTTCCGCCAGATCATAAAGCTTTTGATTCATATTGGTGATTGTCTGATTGCGGACATTTGTCTGCGATTCATACCAAGAAGAAACCGGGAGAATCGCCTCGATCACAAAAATCGTATCCGGCGAACATTCTCTGAGCGTTTCCATCATTTCCCGATAATCTTCTAAAAAGCTGTCTTCATCCATGTAACCGATGCCGTTGACGCCAAAATTCACAATCGCAATTTTGGGCGCCGTAATCCGTACCGCATCCGGAATGGTCACCATTGTTTTATCTTCCATCACAACGGTCCGCTTATCGAGTGCATGATCATGCGAAAGTCCCACTTCTGCAAACAGATGATCTTCATCGACACCGACGGTCGAAAGCGCGACAGTCCGCGAATCTCCGATAAAATAAACATTTTCCATGTATGCGTCGCTTGCCTCTGCCGTTTCGGCAAGCTGTGTCGATAAAACGCCGTCCGGTTTTTCATACTTCGAATCGTCTACCGATTCAACCTGCTGTGGTGTTTTCAAACAGCTTCCAAAGCAAAGCCTGTTTCCGCATGCACCGCACACCGGCATAAAAATCCACAAAACAAGTGTCAAAACAATACAAAACGAAATTGTGCTGGTCAGTGCAATCAGTTTCGCGCGTTTAGTCAAACCTCATTCACCCTTTATGCTGTTTTTTCTATCATTATATCATAAAAAGCGACGATGTAAACGCATGAATGCAACTGTTTTTTTCTGCCATCATTTTATTTTAAAGCATCATGCGTTCATACTGCTCTGCCGGTGCATCATTTTCTTCCATACACCGTTTCATCAGACAGCACATCCGCGCTTCTGTCTCCGGATCGGAAATCGGATGCGTCTGCTGCGGATCATTTTTCAAATCAAACAGTTCAGTCGGATACCGGTGCTGTCCGTTTGCGCAATGGCTCACCGTGCGCATGACCGGCAGTCCTTTTGTAAACGACAGCGGCGGATGCTTTTCCATGGTGACAAGCTCTTCCGGGTCGAAAAACGACCGCCGTCCGCCGTGACGCGTTGGCATGAGCGTGTATTGATACAACGGCGTATTATCCGGTTTCGGTGCGCGCAGATATACATATCTGCCGTCTGTACATCCGATCTGTCCACCGTGAATACCAAACAACGCCGCTTCTCTGACCGGTGTGTCGTCTTTCATCACACCGTCAAGCGGTTTTCCCTGCATATCAGGAGGCAACGGCAATCCAAAAAAGGAAAGCAGTGTTGCCGGAAAATCGATCGTCTGTACAAGGCTTGACCGTCTGACGCCTTTTTCACGAAGCCGCGGGTCCCAGATGAACAGCGGCGTGTTTGCCACTTCGTTGTAAAACGGAAAATAGCATTTTGCCCAGTGATCGTGTTCGCCGAGCATAAAGCCATGATCGGTACAGACGATGAGCATTGTATCATCCCACATCTTATACCGCTCCATCATGTCGAGTACTTTGCCCATTGATTCATCGCACATGGACAAAAGCGCCGCATATTCCATCCGCAGATGATGTATCGTTTCGTCGTCCTCGGTCACTTTTTGATACGGCGGCCAATCGAACAGCGCGCCGTGGTATTCGTGCGGATACAGATCTTTAAACCGCTGCTGCGAATAAAACGGCTCGTGCGGATCGAATGTTTCAATCTGCAAAAACCAGTTATCCTTGTCGTGATTCGTTTCCATAAACGAAAGACCTGCCGAAAACGTCAGCGACTGCGGCTGTTTTTCCTCTGTATCCTGATAGGAACGGTTCACCTGATCCTGCTCATTCCAATATTCCGCACCGCCCATTCGTCCGTTACGGTTTTCGGGCCATTCACTGCCGACGACACCTTTCCATGCATCGCCCTCCTGCCCGCGGAAATTCTCATAAGAACGATAGCGTGTGTGATATGTAGCACCGCCGTCTTCAAAATAGTGATAATGGTCGGTCACCAGATGAGAGTGAATGCCGTGATTTCTTAATATCTCCGGCATGGAATCGTCAAACGGCTCAAGCGGTCCCCAGCTTCTGTGCAGGAAATTATACCGTCCCGTGTGCAGTTCGCGTCTTGCCGGCATGCACGGCATACTGCCGACATAGCAGTTGTCAAACTGCACCGTATGCTCAGCGAGACGCGAAAAATTCGGTGTTTTCGTCCAGTCGCATCCATACGGATTGAGCATTCGTTTATTGAGTGAATCAAACATCACCATAATCGCACGCATTCAAAAATCCCCTTTGCATTTCATTTTGTTTTACCTTAGCACAGCTGTTTTGCAAAGTCAATAGAATGATAGCTTGTATCCATTCAAATTTCATGCTACACTGATAAAAAAGGAGAGGATATTATGCCAAAACTCGATCTCTATTCGTTCCACTGCGGAATTATCGACTGTTTTTGCGAAATGGTGGCTGCCGGATTAAAGCCGCTTGCATTGAGCGAACCGCTGCCAAGCAAAGAAGACTGTGAAGAATATCTTCCGTTTGTCGAAGAATGCGCCAAAAAGCACCGTATTTCTTTTTATTTGGAGCTGGACAGTCTGGTGACCGATTTATTCCCGTTTGAAAAGAACAAGAACAAATCGCATTTTCTGTTTTATCGTGATCCACAGGTCCTTGCACGCTACAAAGAAATCCGACAGGAAAAAGAACGTTACCTCACCGCAAACACCTATGACAAAGATGCGCGCTTTGCGATTGCTTCGGCATTCGGCGCACTGCTTGGCTACCCATCAGACGGAATCAACCGCCTGATTGCACAAAACGAACGACCGGAACCATAAACGGTTCCGGTCGTTTTATGTTTCGATATTCTCCACGAAATGAACATCCGACTGCTCCCAGTATTTTTGATAGACTTGCGCATCGTTTCCATCGAAATTGAGCTGATACATTCGAAAAATCACTGGGAAGTCTTTCGGCTGCCACTGCTCTTCATACGAATAACAGTATTTCATGTCAATCGCCTGCATCACAGCGCCGCTTCGAGGATTCTTTTGGTCATGCGTTGCCGTAATATACGGATATCCTGCCGCTTTGATCCGAGAAACGACCGCCTGTGCCGCCTCCCGGACAATTCCTTTATGCCAAAACGGCGCGCGGAGTCCATAGCCAAAATCATAGCTGTCTGCTTCGCCAAGGCCCATATATCCAATGGGACAGTCATCCTCTTTCAAACAAATCGCATAGCGGTATGCACTCGGCCGCCCATACCAGGAAAGATACCGCTCATAAAGCATTGTTTCGGCTTCCGCTATTGTCTGCGGACAAAACCACGGCAAAAACGTGTTAGTCTCTTTATCCCGCATGATCTCAAAAAAAGCCGGCAGATCTTCAGGCGTAAACCGGCGCAGAATCAAACGCTCAGTCAAAAGCGTCGGCGTATTCTCAAGAATGTGCATCATTCTTTCCTTCTTTCAGTCTTGCCTCCATCTGCTGTGCATGACGACGGATCGCAGCAAAGCTTTCCGCACTGATGACGTGCTCCATGCGGCATGCATCCTCCGAAGCTGTTTTTTCGTCCACGCCAAGTGCACACAGCCACGCCGACAGTAATCGGTGCTTTTCATAAACCGACTGCGCAATCTCCATTCCCTTTTCTGTGAGCGTTAAGTATCCGGCGCCGTCCATGTTGACATATCCGTTCTGCCGCAGGTTTTTCATTGCCACACTGACACTCGGCTTTGAAAACGAGAGTTCATTGACAATATCAATCGACCGCACCATTCCAAGCCGCCGCTGCAGCACGAGAATCGTCTCCAAATAATTTTCTGCCGATTCCTGGATTTTCATATTGAATCCCTCCCTTTTCCGTTTATTTTCTACTTATTATAACAGAAAGTCTGCCGTCAGGCAAATCCTCCCGATGATCGATCGTTTTACAGTAAAAACGCTGCCAGATAATATCCTGCCAGTGTTTCTTCCGGAAACAGAAGCGAAAATGCAAACAGATTGATCGTTTGTTTTTCCTGTGCACCGCGGTGCAGCAGATCCGCAATCACGCACACACGTACTTTTTTATCAAACAGCTTCATCGAATTTTGCAGCGCTGCCGCATCCATTCGTGCAAATACCGGCCGCTCCACTTTTTTCTGCGCATCTGCCAGCCGCTCGTTAAACCGATAAAACGAATAGATTTTCTCATCACAAAGCCCGAACACCTCGCCTGCACATTCTGCACAAGCCCGCAAAAAGTCAACATGCCGTACACTGGCTTCGCGGCGGTATTTTTTCGTCAAAAACGTCTGAATACGCACCCAGAACGCCTCTTCCCGTTTGGACGGATGCGGCGAAAAGGAAAGTCCGGCAGCGTGTTCCACTTTTTGAATCTGTGCCGTGCGCCGCCGCCACTGACGGGCAAACGTACCTTTTAAAAAGGTAAACGCAATCCCTTCGTACACACCGCAAACCTTCATCGTGTCCAGATATCCAAGCCGGATATTCCGTGCAGTTGTATCCGGATCAAATACAAGCATCGACCCAAGATCCCGGTACGGATGAATCCGGATCACCTGTTTTGCCTGCTTGACTGTCGGTTTTAATTCAAATGTGTTCCCAAGCTCCACCAGAATGAACCGATCGGCACCGCCGCGTTTTGCAAGCCCAACGGGCAGATTGTCGCTGTAACCGCCGTCAATCATCCATCGGCCATCGATCTCGTGCATTTTTACCGCGGGAAACACCGCAGAACTCGCCAGCAGGTAGTCAATGAGCTTCCCTTCCTCCATTTCGTCACAGAAAAGCTCCACCGATTTCACTGCAAACACATCATGACAGACGATTCCGCATCGAATTTGGCTGTTTCGCACCGCTTCCTCACTGCAATACTTCCGAATCAGCGCACAAAGCGGCGAAGCGCCCATCGCACCTTTCTGCGGATAATCCCGCAGTACACGGCGCACCATCTCCGCCTGCTGCTGTTTGGGCGTTTTTGACGTATCCATTTTAATATCAAACACCATATCGGTGCGCAGTGTGCGCCACAGATCCGCCACATCCGAAAAGCCGCCTGACGCAATCACAGCGGCATTGAGCGCACCGACAGACGTTCCCGTGACAATATCCACCGGTATATCAAGCTCACAAAGCGCCTGCCAGGCGCCAACCTGATAGGCGCCGCGGGCACCGCCGCCGCCTAATACAAGTGCTGTTTTTCCCAAATCGGATCACTCCTCTCTGCCTTACTGTTAGTGTATCATACCCGGATGCCACAAACAAGTATTTGACATTTTTCTTTTGATATGATACAGTAAAAATCACAAAATTATATTTTTAAGAAAAAAGCCGTAAAACCGCAACGAAACAGTTGACAACGGCTTATTTCTTATGTATAATAGTTAGGCATAGCGATTGAGGTGAAAGAATGGTTCTGGATTTAAAACAGATATTTGATATTACCGGTGAAAAGAAGTCATTTGACTATTCACTCGATCTTTCAGATTATCCGTTCTATGGTACAAAGCCGTTTGTCACCCCTGTACACATTGCAGGCGATGTGCAAAACCGTGCCGGTGTTGTGAATCTCTCCTACACCGTACAGTTTACACTGAAGCTTGCCTGCGACAGATGTCTTTGTGAATTCTTCCGCGACTACGAAAAATCGTTTTCGGCCGTTGTCGTCCGCGACGAAAACACCGATCATGATGAATACGCAGTTGCACCCGACAGTATGCTTGATATGGACGCGCTTGCCGTCTCAGACATTGTTCTGGATCTACCATCCAAGCAGCTTTGCAGTGAAGACTGCAAAGGTCTGTGTCCTGTATGCGGAAAGGACTTGAATCACGAAATCTGCCAGTGTCAACAACATGAAATCGATCCAAGACTTAAAGTTCTTGGCGATCTGCTCAAATAGTAGTGCATTGAAGGAGGTGCCAAAATGGCTGTTCCAAAGAGAAAGGTATCCAAAGCAAGACGCGACAAAAGACGTTCCAACGTATGGAAACTCGACGTTCCGGCATTTTCAAAATGTCCGCAGTGCGGCGAGCTGAAAGCACCGCACAAAGTTTGCACAAACTGCGGTTATTACAAAGGCGTTCAGGTGCTGAAAAAAGAAGCGTAATCGCTTCCCGCTTTTTGGCGGCCGGTTGGCCGTTTTATTGCTTTAATGTTTATTGAAAACTGCCGTCCGCGCAATGTGTGACGGCAGTTTTTCTTTCCACGGATTTTTCTATTAAAGGAGGCGTATGTCTGTGAGTGTTACGGTACATGCTGTCAGCGAAAAAAGCATTGCCGCAAAAAAGAAAATCGGATGCGGCGACATTCTGCACACCATCAACGGCAATCCCATCCGCGACGTACTCGACTATGATTTCTATGCGGCAGACAGCCGGGTTGTGCTCTGCATGACAACCAAAGCAGGAAAAGAGCGAACCATCAAAATCAAAAAAGACGAATACGAAGATCTCGGACTTTCGTTTGAAACCTATCTGATTGACCGCCAGCACACCTGCCGCAATGACTGCATTTTCTGCTTTGTCAATCAGATGCCGCCGGGAATGCGCGATTCATTATATGTAAAAGACGACGACGACCGGCTTTCGTTCTTGTTCGGCAACTATATCACGCTGACCAATCTCCCGGAAGAGGAAATTGACCGAATCATCAAAATGCACATCAGCCCGATCAACGTTTCGGTGCACACAACAAACCGCGAACTGCGGTGCAGCATGATGAAAAACCGGTTTGCGGGCACAAGCCTCGACTATCTTGATAAACTTGCCGCCGCAGGCATTACGATCAACGCACAGCTTGTGCTCTGCCCCGGCATCAACGACGGTGACGAACTCTCCCGCACACTCTCCGATCTCTCCAAACTGTATCCCGCGGTACAGACGATTGCCTGCGTACCGGTTGGCCTTACCAAATACCGCGACGGCCTGCCGCACATTGATCCGTACAACGAACAGACTGCCGGCGAAACGATCGACCGCATTGAATCGTTCGCCGCAGCATTTTTCGAAGAACACGGCACACGACTCGCCTTCCCTGCCGACGAATTTTTCATTCTGGCAAACCGTCCGATCCCGGAAGCTTCTTATTACGAAAACTTCGATCAGCTCGACAACGGTGTTGGTACGATTGCATTGCAGCGGGAGGAATTTTTCGCTGCACTCGAAACATCGCCGGAAACCATCCCGGATACAAATGTAACGATTGCCACAGGTGTAGCTGCACAGCCTTTTTTGCAGCAGCTTGTTGACGAAGCGAAAAAGAAATGGCATAATTTAGAGTGTAAGGTTGTCGCCATTCAAAACGACTTTTTTGGGCATACCATTACCGTGGCAGGACTTGTCACCGGCAGGGATTTGCTCTCTCAGCTTGAAAACGTTCCGCTCGGCGACCGGCTTTTGCTGCCAAACTGTATGCTCCGGCATGAACAGGATCGTTTTCTGGACGACGTGCTGCTTTCGGATGTCAAAGCGCGTGTCGGCGTGCCGGTACAGCTTGTGTCAAACGACGGCGAAGAACTATTATCCGCACTCATTCATCCATATACAGAAGAATAAAAGGAGAACATTATGGCAAAACCGATTGTTGCAGTCGTCGGCCGTCCGAATGTGGGCAAATCGACACTGTTTAATAAATTGATCGGCCAGCGCCTTTCGATTGTCGAAGATACACCGGGTGTCACGCGCGACCGCATCTTCGCCGACTGCGAATGGCTCGGCCACACATTTCTGCTCGTCGATACCGGCGGTATTGAGCCGAAATCCGACGATGTAATTTTGGCGCAGATGCGCCGTCAGGCGGAGCTCGCAATCCAGAGCGCAGACGTCATCATTCTGGTTGTCGATGTGCGCGAAGGCATGACCGCCACCGACAAAGACGTCGCTTCTATGCTCCGAAAAAGCGGCAAACCGATTGTGGTTGCTGTTAACAAATGTGACAGCATCGGTGAACCGCCGGCTGAATTTTATGAGTTTTACAACTTAGGTCTTGGCGATCTCTACCCGCTCTCTGCTGCACACGGTCACGGCACCGGTGACATTCTGGATGCGGTGCTTGAGCATCTGCCGGAGAACGAAGATCCGGATTACAGCGAGGAATACACAAAAGTTGCTGTCATCGGCAAGCCGAACGCCGGAAAATCGTCACTGATTAACCGCCTGGCAGGCGAAGAGCGCGTCATCGTATCCGATATTGCAGGCACTACGCGCGATGCGATTGATACGATTGTCGAAAACGAATTCGGCAAATATGTATTCATTGACACCGCCGGTATTCGCAGAAAATCGAAAGTGCTCGAAAAAATCGAACACTACAGCGTGCTGCGTGCTTACATGGCAGTCGACCGTGCCGATGTGTGCGTCATTATGATCGACGCACTCGAAGGCTTTACCGAACAGGACTCGAAGATTGCAGGTTATGCACACGAAGCCGGAAAGGCATGCGTCATCGCCGTCAACAAATGGGATGCCGTCGAAAAAGACGACAAGACGATGATGGAAATGCGCAAAAAGCTCGAAAAAGACTTCAGTTTCATGTCGTATGCACCGATCGTGTTCATCTCGGCACTCACCGGCCAGCGGTTAAACCGGATGTTTGAAACGATTAACGAAGTCAAACAGAGCAACGAAATGCGCATCACAACCGGCCGATTAAATGATTTGCTCGGCTATTGCACCGCGCGTGTACAGCCGCCGTCTGATAAAGGAAAACGTTTAAAAATTTACTATATGACACAGGCGTCCAACAAACCGCCGGTGTTTGTCTGCTTTGTAAACCAGGCAGAGCTGTTTCACTTCTCATACCAGCGTTATATTGAAAATCAGATCCGCGAAACATTCGGCCTGACCGGTACGCCGATTAAATTTATCATCAAAGAACGCGATACAAAAGATACAAAAGCATAAGGAGAAAAACGAATGGAATGGACAATCACAAGCACGCTCGTATTAGCAGCCGGAATGGTTGCTGCATATCTGCTCGGAAGCATCAACTTTGCAATCATCGTCACACGGTTGTTTAAAAAAGGTGATATCCGCGACTATGGCAGTGGAAACGCCGGCATGACAAACGTCCTGCGCACCGTTGGAAAAACAGCGGCGCTTCTTACGCTGCTCGGTGATTTTTCAAAAGGCATTTTGTCGGTGCTGTTTGTGCGTCTGCTTGTTCTGTTGTTCCATGTTCCCGGCGACATCGTCATTTTTGATTATCTGGTCGCATTTGCGGCATTGCTCGGTCACCTGTTCCCTGTTTTTTACGGATTTAAAGGCGGCAAAGGCATTCTTGTTTCCGCAGGTGCTATGCTCATTTTAAGTCCGTGGGCGCTTTTGTGCTGCTTTGTCGCATTTATGCTGTTTGCCGTCACAACGCGTTATATCTCGCTTGGCTCGATTGTTGCAGGTGTGATGTATCCGTTGGCAAACCTGTTTTTGACATGGCTTCAATACGGTTCTGTTCACTGGACGGAAGTGATTTTATCTGCACTGATCGGCGCGCTGGCAATCTTCATGCACCGTGCCAATATCAAGCGGCTGCTTTCGGGCACAGAGAGCAAGGTTTCGTTTAAAAAGAAATCTGCCGAGAAAGCAAAACAATGAAAATTGCAGTCATCGGCTACAGCGGCAGCGGAAAATCAACCCTTGCCGCCACACTCGGTAAACAGCTTTCCATCCCAGTGCTGCATCTTGATGCGATAAACTTTGAAGCGGGATGGGTCGAACGCAATCGAGAAGAAGCCAAAGCACTCGTTGCGGATTTTTTACAGCACGAAAGCTGGATTATCGACGGCAACTACGGCGAACTCTATTTCAACGAACGGCTCACAGATGCTGACCGGATCATTCTGTTCCAGTTTTCACGTGTGCGGTGCCTTATCCGCGTACTGCGACGGTATCAGATGTACAAAGGTCAAACGCGTCCTGATCTGGCAGAAAACTGCCCGGAAAAGATCGACGCGGAATTTCTTTTCTGGGTACTGTTCAAAGGACGCAGCAGGCGTCGCCGCAATCATTTTAAGCAGATCACACAGCAATATACAGATAAAATTGTCGTGCTCAAATCACCATGGGCAGTCAAGCAGTTTCTTTCACAAGATAAATTTTAAAATCGGTTGGAGGTTTTTGATATGGCACGTATTATGGTTCTCGGAAGCGGCGGCTTCGGTATTTCTCTTTCCGTCATGCTCCACAAATACGGACATGACGTCACCATGTGGTCCAAATTCCCACAGGAGATTGAATCCATTCGGAAGTTCGGTGAAAATAAAAAGCTGCTTCCCGGCGTAGCAATCGATGCTTCCATCAATCTGACAACAGATATCGCCGAAGCCGAAACGGCAGAGCTTGTCATTCTGGCAGTGCCTTCATTCGCAGTACGCGAAACAGCAAAGGCAGTCGCTTCACATCTTGCGCCCAATGCGATTGTTGCCAATGTCGCAAAAGGATTTGAGGAATCAACGCATCTGCGTTTAAGTGAGGTCATCGCACAGGAAATTCCTACGCACGATGTTGTTGTGCTGTCGGGTCCTTCCCACGCAGAAGAAATCGCACGCAATGTACCTACTACAATCGTAGCAGCATGCAAACACCGCGAAAGCGCTGAGTTTGTGCAGGATATTTTGATGAACACCAATCTGCGTGTTTATGTCAATGATGATATGACCGGTGTGGAACTCGGCGGTGCGCTCAAAAATATTATTGCCGTCTGTGCAGGCATTGCCGACGGCATGGAGCTTGGCGACAACACAAAAGCTGCGCTTATGACACGCGGCCTCGCTGAAATCGCACGTTTAGGACTCGCAATGGGTGCAGAATCGGAGACCTTCACAGGTCTTACCGGCATGGGTGATTTAATTGTGACTTGTACCAGTATGCACTCAAGAAATCGCCGCTGCGGCATTTTGATCGGCCAGGGGATTCCTGCCGATGAAGCGGTCAAGCGCGTCGGCATGACCGTCGAGGGATGCTCTGCCGCACGGGCTGCACTGGCATTAAGCCGCGAATATCAGGTGGAAATGCCCATCACTGAACAGCTTTGCGCAGTGCTCGACGGCAAACCGGTGGGAACTGCTTTGGCGGAACTGATGGGACGCCCCCGCCGCCACGAAAACGAAGAAATTTGGATGAAAGAACAGACCAAATAAATAGACAAATAAGCCGCCGGAGTTCCGGCGGCTTTGACTGCTTTGTGCAGAAAAACCAAGGAGGATTTTTCATGTTTGACGGATTTTTAAAAGTCGCCTGTGCCACACCGCAAATCTCTGTGGCAGACTGCGCACACAACTGCGACGAAATTCTTTCTTTGATGGAGCAGGCCGCAAAAGAAAACGTAAAACTGCTCGTTTTACCGGAACTTTGCATCACCGGTTACACCTGCGGCGACCTGTTTTTCCAAAAAACACTGCTGTCGGGTGCCGAATGTGCACTCATGGAGCTGATTGACGCAAGCGAATCACTCGATCTTGTCTGCGTAGTCGGACTGCCTGCCGCAGTAGAGGGAAAAATCTATAACTGTGCTGCTGTAATTTCACGCGGACGGCTGCTCGGTCTTGTCCCGAAAACCCATCTGCCAAACTATAACGAATTTTACGAACTGCGTCAGTTTACACCGGCACCGAGCGGTACTTCGATCGTATCATTCGCAGGCAGTGATGTTCCATTCGGCACAAAGCTTTTATTCTCCTGCATGGAACTGCCCGAATTTACGTTTGCAGCGGAAATCTGCGAAGATCTTTGGGCGCCGCTTCCGCCGTCCGTATTCCATACCGCAGCCGGTGCATCGGTTATCGTCAATCTGTCTGCCAGCGATGAGCTGGTCGGCAAAGCAGAATACAGACGCCAGCTTGTTTCAGGACAGTCTGCGCGGCTTGTCTGCGGCTATCTCTATGCCGATGCCGGTGAAGGAGAATCCACCACTGATCTGACGTTTGCTGCCCACAATCTGATTGCTGAAAACGGCATACTGCTGGCGGAAAACCGCTATCAGACCGGAACACTCACCATCACAGAGCTCGATGTTGACCGTATTGCGGCAGAACGCCGTAAAATGACCACCTATCCGGCCGTTTCCTCGGACGATTATTTAACCGTATCGTTCTCTCTGCAGAACGAATTGACTACCCTCACCCGTCCGATCGATACACTCCCGTTTATTCCGCAGGGTGCAAATGCAGACGAAACGTTTGAAGAAATTCTCACCATTCAGATGCAGGGACTCAAAAAACGCATCACCCACGCGCATGCACAAACGGCCGTTGTCGGTATTTCAGGCGGACTTGATTCTGCACTGGCGCTGCTTGTCGCCGTTCGTGCAATGGATGCACTCGACCGTCCGCGCAGTGACGTTCATGCAATTACAATGCCTTGCTTCGGTACAACCACACGCACCAAATCGAACGCCTCGGCACTGTGTGAAGCACTCGGTGTACCGGTGCAGACCATCGACATCAAACACGCAGTTGATGTTCATTTTGCAGATATCGGCCACGATCCTGATATTCACGACGTGACATTTGAAAACAGCCAGGCACGGGAACGCACCCAGATTCTCATGGACTATGCCAACCGGCAAAACGGCTTGGTGATCGGTACAGGCGATCTTTCGGAACTGGCACTCGGATGGGCAACTTACAACGGCGACCACATGTCGATGTATGGCGTGAATGCGTCCGTACCGAAAACATTGGTGCGTCATCTGGCAGCTTATGAAGCACGTCGTCTCTCGGGAACAGCAGGATCAATCCTGCTTGACATTCTCGACACACCGGTCAGCCCGGAATTATTGCCGCCAAGCGACGAAACCATCGCACAAAAAACAGAAGATCTGGTCGGTCCTTATGAACTGCACGACTTCTTTTTGTACTACATCATCCGGTTCGGGTTCTCTCCGAAAAAGATTTACCGGCTGTGCACCTATGCATTTGGCGACACATATGATAAACGCACCATCTTAAAATGGCTCAAAACATTCTATCGCCGCTTCTTTGTCCAGCAGTTCAAACGCTCTTGTCTGCCGGACGGTCCCAAAGTCGGTTCCGTTGCGCTTTCTCCGCGCGGTGACTGGCGGATGCCGAGTGATGCAAGCGCAGCACTTTGGCAAAATGAATTAGAACTGATTGAAGAAACACTTTAAAAAAGCAAGGCACCGAAACGAAATCGCTTCGGTGCCTTATTTATCGGGTACACCAGTCATTTCTTCATATAAAAAGGTCATATTCAAGGCAGAATACGCATTGAATATGACCTTTTTTCTTTCAGCTGAAAATCATTCTCTCTGTGCTGAATCGAATCTTACGCATGCTCAAACTGACTGTTATACAGATTTGCATAGAAACCGTTTTTCTCCATCAGCATTGCATGATTGCCCTGTTCCACAATATCGCCATCTTTCATGCAGAGAATCCAATCGGCATCTTTGATTGTCGAAAGACGATGCGCAATGATAAATGACGTACGGTTCTTCATCAAATTGTCCATTGCACGCTGAATGAGCACTTCTGTACGCGTATCAACTGAACTGGTTGCCTCGTCCAAAATCAGAATTTTCGGATCGGACAAAATCGCACGTGCAATCGTCAAGAGCTGTTTTTGTCCCTGCGAAACGTTGCTTGCCTCTTCGTTGAGCATCATCTGATAGCCGTCTGGCAATGTGCGCACAAAGTGATCCACCTGCGCCGCCTTTGCCGCTGCATAGACCTCTTCGTCGGTTGCATCCGGACGGCCGTATCGAATATTCTCCATAATGGTTCCGTTATACAGCCAGGTATCCTGCAGCACCATTCCGAACAATCCGCGCAGCTCGGTACGGGAGAAGTTTTTGATATCATAGCCGTCAATCAGGATTGCGCCTTCGTTGACATCGTAAAAGCGCATCAGCAATTTAACCATTGTCGTTTTTCCGGCACCGGTCGGACCAACGATCGCGATTTTCTGTCCCGCTTTGATGGATACCGAGAAATCATTGATGATGATTTTCTCCGGATTGTATCCAAAGTGAACGTGTGCAAACTGTACGTCACCTGTGATATGCACGCTTGTATCGGTATCCGGCTCATCCGTATCGTTGACCGTGATGATCTGTGTTTCCGGCGTTTCCTCTTCCTCACCTAAAAATTCAAACACGCGCTCGCTGGCTGCAGCCGCCTGCTGCAAGACGTTCAAAATGTTTGCAAGCTGTGTGATCGGCTGTGTAAACTGACGCACATACTGAATGAATGCCTGAATATCACCCACGCTGATCAGGCTCTGTGTTGCCAGGAAGCCGCCGAGCAGACAGATAACCACATAGCCGAGGTTTGCCACGAAATTCATAACAGGCATCATCATGCCCGAGAAAAACTGGCTCTTCCAAGCCGAACGGTACAGCTCGTCGTTGTATTCTTTAAACTGTGCAATCGAACGTTCCTCGCCGCAGAATGCTTTCATGACAACGTGACCGCCGTACATCTCTTCGACATGACCGTTTACATGACCTAAATACTCCTGCTGTGCGGCAAAGTATTTTTGCGACCGTTTCACGATCAATACCACAAAGATGAGCGACACCGGCACGATGCACAGCGCCACCAGCGTGAGCTGCCAGCTGATTGTGAGCATCATAATCAGAATGCCGACAATGCTCGTCACCGAAGTGATAATCTGCGTGACACTCTGGTTTAACGTCTGCGAAAGCGTATCGATATCGTTTGTCACACGGGAAAGCACCTCACCGTGATTGGTGGTGTCAAAATACCCAAGCGGCATACGATTGATTTTTTTGATGATATCGTTGCGCAGTCCGTATGTCACACGCATCGACACACCGGTCATAATAAATCCCTGTAAATACGAGAACAGAGCGCTTACAAGATACAATCCGAGCAGCCAAAGCATGATCTGTGCGATATAAGTAAAATCGATGCCCTGTTCACTGCCGGAAATTTTTCGCATAATGCCGTTAAACAGCTCTGTCGTCACATTACCGAGAATTTTCGGTCCGAGAATCATAAAAATCGTCGACGCCACTGCAAACAGCAGCACCACAAAAATCCGGAATTTATATTTGCCCAAATAGAGGAGCAGTTTTTTCATACTGCCTTTAAAATCTTTTGCTTTTTCGCCGCCCATACCGCCATGACCCATACCGGGTCCGCCCATACGCGGTCCATTCATTCTGCCCTGCGCACCGGAGGGCCGTTTCACATTCTGATTCATGCCAACTCCTCCTCTGAAAGCTGCGACTGTGCAATCTCCAAATAGGTTTTGCATGTGCGCAGCAATTCTTTGTGCGTACCTTTTCCGACGATTTTACCTTCATCCAGCACGATAATCTGCTCTGCATTCATAATCGTACTCACGCGCTGTGCAACGATCAGCACTGCCGATTCTTTTGTATATGCAGACAATGCACGGCGAAGTGCTGCATCGGTTTTAAAGTCAAGTGCGGAAAAGCTGTCGTCAAACACATACACCGGCGCCTTCGTTGCAAGTGCACGTGCAATCGAAAGGCGCTGTTTCTGTCCGCCGGACACGTTTGTGCCGCCCTGTGCAATCGATGTTGCCATCTGATCGGGGAATGCATCAATAAACTCCTTCGCCTGTGCAATCTGTGCAGCTTCTGCGAGTTCCTCGTCTGTTGCGCTCTCCCGTCCATAGCGGATATTGGATGCAATATCACCGGAGAACAGCAGTCCTTTCTGCGGAACAAAGCCGATCTGACGGCGCAGATCATGCTGACGCAGTGTACGGATATCAATGCCGTCCAATAAAATTTCGCCTTCTGTTACATCGTAAAACCGCGGAATCAGCTGTACAAGCGTCGATTTGCCGGAACCGGTACTGCCGATGAATGCAGTTGTTTCGCCTGGTTTTGCCGTAAACGAAATATGTTCAAGTGCATTTTCCTCTGCATTCGGATAGCGGAAGCTGACGTCACGAAATGTGAGTTCACCATGTACTGATGCCGGAAGCGAAACGGGAGATTCCGGATCGCGGATGACCGGTTTTGTAGCAAGAACTTCAGCGATACGTTCTGCTGCAACCGATGCGCGCGGTACCATAATAAACATGACTGCAATCATCAGAAAGGACATGATGATCTGCATTGCATACTGCATAAACGCCATCATATCGCCCACCTGCATTGCAGATGCTTCAATCTGTTTGCCGCCGACCCAAACGATCAGCAACGTGACACCGTTCATCAGCAGCATCATAAACGGCATCATAAATACCATCACGCGGTTGATAAACAGGTTATTCTGTGTTAAATCGCGGTTTGCCTTTTCAAAGCGTGCTTCCTCGCGTTTCTGATTGCCGAATGCACGTACAACCATCATACCGCTCAAGCTTTCGCGCGTGACCAGATTGAGCCGGTCAATGAGCGACTGAACAATCTTGAATTTCGGCATTGCAACCGAAAAAATCACAAAAATCAAGCCAAGCAGCACAATCACTGCAACCGCAATAATCCACGAAAGCGAAACGCTTTTGTTGAGCGCCATGATGACACCGCCGATACCCATAATCGGCGCATAACAAATCATACGCACACCCATGATAATGAGCATCTGCACCTGTGTTGCGTCGTTGGTTGTTCTGGTAATGAGCGAAGCCGTCGAGAATTTGTCAAACTCACTTGCCGAAAAGCTCTCAACACGGGCAAAGACATCGTGACGGAGTGCTCTTGTAATACCCGCTGCGGTGCGCGATGCAAAAAAGCCCACCAAAATCGCACATGCCGCACTGACCAATGTAATAAGGAGCATCAAAAGACCTGTACGGAAAATGTATGCGTTTTGCATGGCGTCCGTATCGGCGCCTAATTCCTCATAAAAGCCTTTTGTCATGACCGTGCCGATCTGCCCACTCAGCGAAGGGTCCATCTGTGCGCCTTTTTCCACAGCATCTTCGATCACCTGCGGCGGCATTTTTGAAAGTGCAGGCAGCATCCCGTAAATCGCTTCAAAATCCATCTCGGACGAAGCGTTCGATTCGGAAAGATCGAGCTCGCTTCCCTGCTCTTTTGCCGCAGTCTGGAAGAACTGCAGAATCGCACCCGCCGCGTGACTGTATACCTCCGCTGCATCTTCATGCAGCTGTTTGTCTTCTGTCAAAACAAAGACGGTTTGATCACCCGCTTGTTTGAATGTTTGTTCGATTGAATCGGGTAAATCTGCACCCGGTTGTTTTTCTTCATATGCTTTCTCAAGAACCGATTGATCTTGCTCTGAGACAAAGGATGTCAAAAGCATCATTCCGTTTTCGCTGATCACACGAGGCACTTCATCTTCGATGCCGCTTTGCTGCAGTCCGACATTGACAATATCAGACATCAGATTCGGCAAGCTTAACTCACACATCGCCTGACCGAACAGCAGCGCAAGACATACAAGCAGCACCAAAAGATATGGCTTTGCATAACGCGCCAGCTTTCTCATACGCATTCCTTCCCCCTGCTCACATACAGGAATTCATTTATTTCCGGTTTTGGCCGAATGAGGCTATTATAACGCGATATTATAACGAATTCATGAACAAACCGCAACGAAAATAAAACGTACGCTTCCGTACGTTTTACTCAATTCCTTCATAATAGCACACAATTTTTTCCATAATATCGGGCGGCAGATCGAAATATTCCGCAAGCTGCCAAATTTCCACATTGCCCTGCATAACCGCGTGATGAAGCGCATCCTCTGACACCAGATGCTCATACGCCCACACATTTGCACGCCGTTCATGCCGGCTTTTTAAATCAAACGGACTGTACCGGTTATAAAACGCGCCGCGCATACAGTGCCCAAGCTCATGAGCAAGACAAACCCGCTCCTGCTGCACAGACTCCATATGCGTATCGAGTGCAATAAAGCAGTCGCCATCCTCATCCATCAGCGAAATCGCCTTTGTATTCGGCAGTGGAATCTGATCCACCATAATCTGCTCATCCTGCGCCAGTTTATACAGTGCCTTTAAATCCATTCTGTTTGCGTTCCTTTACAAATTGGGCATACGCCTTTACTTCTTCAAACATCTCGTCTGTAATATTTTCCGACTCGCCGAACAGCGCAAATTTAATTTCATCATCGCTTGCCGTATGACTTTGCTTATCACTGCTTTCTCCTAGCAAATATGCAACCGAAACATGAAAATATCCGGCAATCTTGCTTGTTGTCGTTGCGGAAAGTGTCTGTGTCCGCCCCTGTTTTAATTCTGTCAGTGTGCTCCGTCCAATATCCAGATCCCGGCACATTGCCGTCACGTTTGTGTGATGTGCACGACACAATGATTCAATAATTTCATACATACCCGCCATCGTTCATAACTCCTCTTGCTCATGATAAAAAAACGTCTTGACAAATACTGTTTTCTGTAATACCATAATATAAAAATACAGAATTCAGCTATATCTATATTTCCTGCTATAATAGTAACCTGTTTTTTCTCTTCTGTCAACAATTTTCTACAAATCCCGTTATAAAGGCGACGAAAATGACGAATTTAATTGTTTATTACTATAATAGCAGGAGGGAACACGAACTTTCTCATCGAAAATACTACAATATTCTGTATACAGAATATTACTGAAAGGACGCTTACTATGACAAAAGAATCATTAAGCCAGCTTCTCTGGCTCAAAAAAGAAATTGCGCTCGAGCAGCGCCGAATGCATGAGCTGGACGCACTGATTGCAGGAAGCGCATCCGGTGCTGCGGGATTCCCATCGCTCGACGAAGAAGAACGCGCCTATTTCGCAAACGAACTGCAAACATGCCGGAATCAGGTACGTGCAAAATTGTTAACCGCCATGCACGAATATCAGCGTCTGAATGAATACATCGCATCGATTGATGACAGCCTGATCCGACAGATTTTATCACTGCGCTATATCAATGGTTTTTCCTGGCAGCAGATTGCATTTTGCATCGGTGAACACGATGAACAATATCCGCGCCGAAAACATCAGTCATTCCTTGCACACTCCAATCAATCAGCGGCAGGTGTACCCGTCCATGCGCATTACACCAGAAGCTGACCGCCGTTTTATCGACGCACTGTTTGCGCAGTACCAGCGAATAAAAGTGAAGCACGCGGAACACATACCGTTTTCTCCTGATATGCGCTGGCTCGATCAGCTGCTGTGCGACGAGGAATCATACGTGCGCCGACAGTTGTACGAACGCGGCTATGATCCCGATGAATGTTAAAAAAGGAGGCGATTTTTATGATTCGTGCATCTTGTGTGGGATGCATTTACCACAGGCAGCTCGGCGATGCCGAAACATGGGGCTGCCACTACTTACTCGACACCGGTGAGCTGCGCGGATGTCCTGCACACGCCTGCACCAAAAAGCAATATCCCGACACGCAAAAAGTACGCACCCAAACAATGCTGCGTGCTGTCCGCTATTTTTCCGAATGCCGCGGCCGCGCCGTTTTGGATGAAAAAGGAACAGCCATGCGCGCCAAAGACGGTACACCGCTGCGCGAAGGTGTTCACCCGCCGACCGTCGCAGGTCTTGCGCTGGCACTCGGCTTTTGCTCCAGGCAGGATTTAAAAGATGCCGCACAGACGAAGGAACTCGGCGACATCATTCGCTGGTCGCTCGGAAAATGCGAAGAATACCTGGAAGAGAAGCTGTGCGAAAGCGCCGCCGGCGTCAAACTCTCGCTCATGAACAATTTCCCCGGTTGGAGCGAGTCATCCCCGGATGAAGCACACACCGAAATTCACGTCACACTCGAGGGGGAATCACATGGCCAAACACCACAGCAAAACATTTGACATTCACATCCAGAAAGAAGCATTCAACGACGTATATCTGCCATTGCTCCACTGCCAGAAACGTTATATTGTACTGTGCGGCGGTGCCGGATCGGGCAAGTCGGTCTTTACTGTTCAGCGATACTTATATCGCCTGCTGACAGAGCCGGGCAGAAACCTGCTCGTCGTACGCGCCGTACAAGCCACACACCGAAACTCTACATTCGCACTGTTTCACCAGATGATCGGCAAATGGAATCTCACACCGCTGTTTGAAATCGCCGAGGGACTTGAACGCATTCGCTGCAAAAACGGCAACGAAATTATCTTCAAAGGACTCGACAACAGCGAAAAGCTCAAATCGGTGACCTTTTCAAGCGGTGAGCTGACGGATATCTGGGTGGAGGAAGCAAGCGAAATCGAAGAACATGACTTCAATCAGCTTGCCATCCGCTTGCGCGGCGGTACCGTTTCCAAACAGATTGTTCTGTCATTTAACCCCGTAAGCGTGCACCATTGGCTCAAGCGCCGCTTTTTCGATCATCCGCCAAAGGACGCCGTCACGCTGCGCACCACCTACAAGGACAACCGCTTTTTATCACCGGAAGACGGCGCGGTGCTCGAATCGTTCCGCGAAACAGACCCATATTACTATCAGGTCTACTGCCTCGGTGAATGGGGTGTTTTGGGCAAAAGTGTATTCGACGCACAGGCCGTCAACCGCCGCTTGAACGAAATTCGTTCGCTGCCGGTGCGGTGCGGCTCATTTGTCTGCTGTGAGCAGGACGGCACACTCCACGAGATTCAGTTCATCGACGAACCGGACGGCGCCATCCGCATCTACTCTCCGCCCAAGCCGGGTGTGCAGTATGTGATCGGCGGTGACACTGCCGGCGACGGATCGGATGCATTCGTCGGGCAGGTGATCGAAAGCCGCACCGGCAGACAGGTGGCAACGCTGCACCGCTCGTTCGACGAAGATGTGTATGCCAAGCAGATGTTCTGTCTTGGTACGTATTATAACAATGCGCTGATTGCGTGCGAGGTTAATTTCTCGACATATCCTGTGCGTGAGTTACAGCGTCTGCGCTATCCCAGACAGTACTACCGCGAAATTTACGACTCGATCACCCGTGATATGGAATACCGTTATGGATTTTTGACGAACCGAATTACACGTCCGGTCATTTTGGCAGAGCTGATTCGCATTGTCCGCGAACAGCCTGAGCTGTTTTGCGACGAACGTACACTCAACGAAATGCTCACGTTTGTCCGCAGCAAAGACGGACGCGCAGAGGCGGCAAGCGGTGCGCACGACGACTGTGTGATGGCGCTTGCGATCGCGTTTGCGGCACGTCATCAGGCTGCGGGTCCAATCGAAGAAGAATAACGGCATATAAAAAAACGCACCTTTATAAAAAGGTGCGTTTTTTATTGTATTATTTCGGGTCCAGAACACCACGGGACGCCATTTCCTGCGCCGCCAGCAGAATGCCGAGCTTACCGGTGTTATAGGTAAGGCCGCCCTGCAGCCAAACCGCATACGGTTCACGCAGCGGTGCATCGGCGGAAAGCTCGATCGAAGCGCCAAGCGTAAACGCACCTGCCGCCATGATGACTTCGCTTTCATAGCCGGGCATGTCCCACGGTTCGGGTGCGACAAAGCTGTCCACCGGAGAACCTTTCTGGATGCCCTGGCAGAACGCCACGAGCCGCTCCCGGTCACCGAGCGCAATCGCCGCAATGATATCGGTTCTGTGTGCATCGAATGATGGATAGACTTCATATCCAAGCTTTGAAAACAGCGACAGTGCAAAAATCGATGTTTTGACTGCCGAGCATACAACCGACGGCGCAAAATACAGTCCTAAGAACATCCCGCGGCTTTCTCCAAGCGTACAGCCGACTTCTTTGCCCATACCGACACAGGTCAGCCGATACGAACAAAGCTCCACCAAATCGTGACGGCCCGCAATATAGCCGCCGGTTTTTGCAATGCCGCCGCCCGGATTTTTAATAAGCGAACCGACAATCAAATCGGCGCCCACAGCGGTCGGCTCCGTTTTTTCCACGAATTCACCATAGCAGTTATCCACCACGGCAATGACATCGGGATTTGCCTCTTTTGCCGCACGGATCATCTTTCCGATCGTTTCGACGGAGAACGATTCCCGCAGGGAATAGCCGCGCGAACGCTGGATATACACAATTTTCGCGCCGACTGCCTGCTGTTTGATCGCTTCATAATCAGGTGTGCCGTCAGCGAGCAGATCCACCTGACGATACGTCACACCGAAGTCACGCAGAGAGCCGTTTCCTTCGCCGCGGATGCCGATAACTTCCTCCATTGTATCATACGGTGCGCCGGTTAATGACACCATCACATCACCCATACGCAAAACGCCGAACAGCGCAACGGTCAGCGCATGTGTACCGGACACAAAGTTGTGCCGCACAAGCGCATCCTCCGCACCGAACACCTTTGCATACACTTCGTCGAGCACCTCACGGCCGCGGTCACCGTAGCCATAGCCGGTGCTTCCGACAAAATGCGATTCACTCACTCTGCACTCCGAAAATGCATGCAGAACCTTTGCTTCATTATATGCACAAACCTCGTCCATCGCCGCAAACGCTTCTGCCGCCTGTGATTCCGCTTCCGCAGCCAGACGGGTGAGCCGTTCGTCAAACGAATAAAATGGATTCATTCAATTCTCTCCCTTTAAAAACCGGCAGTACACCCACTCGCCTGCCGGTTTTGCATGATATTTTTGATAAAACCGATCGCTTTGCTCGTCGCGGCTGAAAAACACCGCCGAAACCGCCGGGTAATCGTTTAATATGGCATGAATCAGCCGAATTGCCAATCCGTTTCGCCGTCTTTGAGGCAGCACGCAGAGTTGATCGATGAGCACTTGTCCCATCTCATGTGCGACACAGAGCGCCGCCGCACCCTCTGCTTCGTACACCTGATAGCACCCGTGGCGAATCCGATGTGACAAATCGGCATAGCGCCGCATTCGTTCATCCGCCGATTCCTGCGCAAAAAACACCGCCTCCATAACCGCAAACGATTCCCGCAGAGAATGGTTCACCGCAAGCGGCGTAAACGGTGCAAGCTCCTGCGCACAAAGCCGGTACACCTGTCCGCGCTTCTGCACTTTCCCCATTCCCGGGAGCAAACGGTTTGCATACACCTCATGTGCCATCATTCGCACAGTCAGCACAGCATCTTCGCATTCCTCTGCCGGCGCATCCGGCGCGGCATACAAAAACGCACACCCGCCGTCAATACACAGCACAATCGACCGGCTGTCGCTCGCAAAAAAGCGGACGTCCTCCGTCTGCTCACGTAAGTAAAGCCGGGCAAGCCCAAGAATCCGCAGAAACACTGCGTCATCCGCTTGTCCGAGCGATTCGATTGTTACAATACGGTTCACTGTTCTGCCAGCGTGTCCGCCAATGCGCAGAGCAGGTCATATACCGCCTGAATGTCATCTTTGTGCGACACGTTGTATGCGGAATGGATGTACTTGCCCGGCACGGAAACAGCCGCCACACGAACACCGCCGCGTACCGAATCAATCACATGTGCATTATTGCCGCCGGCGATCATCGTTTTCGTCTGGCACGGAATGCCGCGCTCTGCCGCAATCGCAAACGCATGGTCATACAGCGGTTTGTCATAGATCGTGCCGCGGTCCATAAACGACACAACCGCACCGCCGCCGTAAACGCACACGCGCGCGTTGCCTTTTGCGTCCGCAACATCGCCGCACGCAGTCGATTCTGCGACGACTGCGATATCCGGTGCCACCGAGTAAGCCGCTGTTTTGCCGCCGTTGCCGCCGACCTCCTCCTGCACGGAGAACGAGAACCATGTGTCATATTTAAGCGGCTTTCGCATCATGCAAATAAGCGCCGCACAGCCTGCACGGTCGTCGATTGCCTTTGCGGCGATCGAACCGTCGCCAAACTCCACATAATCGCTTTTAAAGTACGCGCTGTCACCGAGCGACACGACTGCTTCGGCCTCTTCTTTTGTCATCGCACCGATATCGATATACATTTTATCGGTTTCCGGCAGTTTCTCGCGCTCCTCTGCCGAAAGCATATGAATCGCCTTTGCACCGATCACACCGTCAACCGGATGTTCGTCGCCGACCACAACGGCACGGCCCAGAATCACAGACGGATTGATGCCGCCGACTGTCGAAAACGACAGCAGACCGTCGTCGGTAATTCCTGTGATAATAAAGCCGATTTCATCGGTATGTGCGTCAAACAGCACCTTTTTCGGCGCACGATTTTCGCCTTTTTTCATGGCAATCAGGTTGCCGAGCGCATCGACATACATCTCGTCCGCATACGGACGGATTTCTTCTTCAATCATCTTACGCACGCTGTCTTCACGGCCGGAAACGCCGTTTGCCAGACAGAGTTTTTTGAGTAATGCAAAATCAAACATGATCGTTTCCCACCTCTCTTACAAACTGTGCAAGCAATTTTGCCACGCTCTCAATGTCCGCAAGGTCTAAGACTTCAACCGGCGTGTGCATGTACCGCTCCGGAATCGACACAACCGCTGTGCGCACACCGCCGCGTGTTGTAAAGATTTCGTCCGCATTGGTACCGGTTCTTCTGCCGCCCATCGCTTCGATCTGATACGGGATTTCCTGTTCTTTTGCCATCTTCACAAGTGCATCCGAGCACCGTTTATCGAGCACCGGCGAATATGCGATTGCCGCACCCTTGCCCATCGGCACACTTTTGCCGGTCGTGCTGTCCGGTGTTTTTGCGTGACAGACGTCCACCGCTACAGCGAAATCAGGCGCTAAGCGGTATGCGGATGTGGTCGCGCCCTGACCGCCGGTTTCCTCGCGGGATGTAAACGAAACCGCCACATTGACGCCGCAGTCCTCACCGTTTAAGAGCGAAAGTGCCAAAAGGATTGCCGCAACGCCTGCACGGTCATCGAGCGCTTTCGAAGAAACTCTGCCGCCCAAAAGTACGGAAAACGGCGTACGAACCGTCACGCGGTCACCAAGCGACACGCGCTGTTTTGCACCATCCTCGCTGTATCCGATGTCCAAAAACAAATCCTCGATTTTCGGCACTTTTTTTGCCTCCTCATCGCTTAACAGATGCGGCGGCTTTGTACCGACGATACCGAACAGATCACCGTCTTTTGTGTGAACGGTAACCGGCTGTGCGGCAAACAGACGGCGGTCAAGTCCGCCGCAGTTCGACACACGCAGAAATCCTTTTTCATCAATGCCGGTCACGATCATGCCAATCTCGTCAATATGTGCGTCTAATAATACGGTTTTCGCATTTTCTTTGCTGCTCTTTTTCACGGCTGTCACGCTGCCGAATGCGTCGATGGACACATCGTCCATCCATTCGGACAAAAACTGTGCAGCCTGTTCGGAAGCGTTTTTCTCGCATCCGACAACGCCGTCCGCTTCACACAGCGCACGGAGCATAGAAGTCAAGTCGTTCATGTTGTCATTCTCCTGTTTATTCAGAAAGTCCCCGGACGATCGATTTGAAATGACGTCCGCGCTCTTCAAAGTTTTTGTATAAATCAAAGCTTGCGCTTGCCGGCGAAAGGCTCACAATGTCGCCCGATTCGCCGATTTCCTGCGAAAGCGCCACCGCTTCTTCGAGTGTGTTCACACGGTAAATCGCCGGTGCACCTTCTTTATAATTTTCTGCACCGCGAATTGCCTCTTCAATTTTCGGCGCTGTTGCACCGAGCAGGATGACTGCTTTCGAATAGGTACAAAGCTCCGGTCCAAGCGGTGCATACGGGATGTGTTTGTCGTAGCCGCCGGCAATTACGATGATTTTCGATGCAAACGCGCGAAGTCCTGCAATGGTGCGGGTCGGGCTCGAAGCGATCGAGTCGTTATAATACCGGATGCCGTGAACGGTGCGCACATATTCGATGCGGTGCTCGACACCGCCGAATTCCCGCGCCACCTTGCGGATTGCATCATCACTTACTTCTGTGCCGACTGCAGCGATTGCCGTTAAGAAGTTATCGACGTTGTGCATGCCCGGAATTTTGATCTCATCTTTGTGCACAACCGGTGTGACCTCGCCGTGAACCACGCGGCAGAGCATCCCGTCCTCACGCAGAAAGCTGCCGTGTGAAACAGGACGGTTTTTCGAAAACCAGCGGAGTTCTCCGCGCACGAGCGGTGCCATTTCTTCGCGAGTAATATCGTTTTCGTAGTTTAACACCGTGCAGGACAGACCGTTCTGGTGCAGTAAAAGCTGTTTTTTCGCGTCAATATATTCCTGCATATCGTGGTGCACATCCAAATGATTCGGCGCCACGTTGGTGACAACCGCCACATCAGGCGACTGCCGCATGGAGATGAGTTGGAAGCTTGAAAGCTCCACCACACACACATCCTGCGGTTTGATGTTCTCAATCTGCGGCAACAATGCTTTGCCGATGTTTCCGCCGAGCCAAACGGTGTGTCCATCCGCTTTCAAAAATTCGCTGATGAGCGTCGATGTCGTCGTTTTTCCGTCCGAGCCGGTCAGTGCGAACACGCGGCAAGGGCACAAGTCGAAAAACACTTCCATCTCACTGACGATTTTCACACCGGCTTCACGCGCTTTGGTGAGTGCTTCCGAGAGAAAATACATGCCCGGTGTGCGGAACACGACATCAAAATCTGTCAGATGGGAGAGATATTCGTCTCCCAAGCAAAAGCTTGCACCCGCTTCTTTTAATGTATCATAATCGGCGCCGATCTGCTCCTTTGTGCGGCGGTCCAGCACGGTAACCGGAATGCCTTTTTTGCACATCATGCAAATCAGATCAAAATGGCTGACACCCAGCCCGATCACACCGACTTTTTTCGTTTTAAGCGATTCAAAAAATAAGTTCGGATCTCGAATCATTCGAACAGCCTCCTTTTTTGTCTGGCAAACACTTGCCTAACCTTATTTATTATACTGTCTGCACACGCATTTATCAACCCGGCACACGAAAAAACCGCACGGAATCATCCGTGCGGTTTTCTTATTTCACTTGCAAACGGTGAACCAGTTCTTCATCAGGTGTAACAAACGCTGTCTGATAATCGGTAAAAATCACCATGCCCGGTTTTGCACCGGCCGGCTTCTTGACAAATTTAATTCGCGTATAATCTACAGCAACCTGCGCACTCTCTCTGGCTTTCGAGTGATATGCCGCAATAATCGCCGCCTCGGTGATTGCCTGGTCGGAAATTTCCTTGCCGTCCGCCTCGATAATCACATGCGAACCGGCAACCCCCTGTGTATGCAGCCACATATCATAGTTCTTCGCTGTTTTCATCGTCAACTGATCGTTTTGCTTGTTGTTCCGGCCGCACAGAATCGAAAATCCGTCCGATGACATAAATTTCATCGGCGGCTGTGCTTTGAGCATCCGATTACGCTTTTTCGGCAGGCGAATATATCCCTGCTCCGCAAGTTCCTCGCGGATTTCGAGCAATTCACTCTCGCCCTCGGTTCGCGTCACCGCGTCGAACACACTGTCCAAATATATGAGCTCCTGTCTGGATTTCGCCATCAGATCCTTGAGCATATCCTCGGCCGTCGCCGCTTTTCGATATTCGGCATAATATTTCTGTGCATTCTGAGACGGTGAAAGCCGAGGATCGAGCCGAATCGTTACAGGCGGACAGCTTTCCTCGTAGAAATTCTCTACCGTGACTTCGCGGCCGCCTTTTTCCATGCGATAGAGGTTCGCATTCAATAAGTCACCGTACATCCGCAGTGTCTCGCGATCGGCACACGCGCGCAATTCTTCCTCCTGCACCGCAAGTTTGCGCGTAATGCGTTCTGTCGCATTGATGAGCAGGCGCAAAAGATCGTGTGAACGCTGTTTCATCCGTGCAACACGGTCACGTTCCGCATAAAAATTGTCAAGCAATGCACTCGGTGAATCAAACGATTCTTTTTTCTCCACATTGCCGTACTGCGTTAAATCCATCAATGTAAATTCACGCAGTTTTTTCGCCTCATCCTGCACGGCGATATATTCACACGTTCCATCGAGCAAACGCGCACGCAATGCGGAAATTTCCTCGCGAATCCGGTTTTTATAATAGGAAGAAAGCCGGTCTTTTTCGATATCGCCGCCTTTTAATGCCCGATAAATCAATTCTCTCGACAGCACCGGCGAAATGCCCTCGAGCGTCTGCATCAGCGATTTTGCGCAGTCAATCGACGGAAGCGACAAAAACCGCTCCATGATCTCCTCATCCGACGTACACAATAAATCCAGTTTATCCTGTGCCGGCGGCAAAGTATATGTTCCGCCCGGCAGTACGGTACGCACGCTTGACACTTCATCGGAAACGCGCTTGACTGCATCAATGATACGGCCCTCCGGTCCAATCAGAATCAAGTTCGAATGCCGTCCCATAATCTCCGCCGCCAGCGTGACAATCACCACATCGCCAAGCTCGTTGACTGTTTCAAAGTCAAACGCAATCACACGGTCAAGTCCATTTTGCCGAATCGCAACAAGCTTACCGGAGCCGATATGCTTACGCAGGAGCATGCAGAACATCGGCGGCGTTTTCGGATTTTCGAGCGCGATATCCGTAAAATGAACACGCGGACTCGATGCATTCGCAGAAAACAGTACCTTCCGGCTTCCGCCGCGTAAACGGAACGTAATGGTCAGTTCCTCTTTTGACGGCTGTGCAATTTTTTCGACGCGCGAACCAACCAAAATTTCGCGCATTTCTTTGGCTGCTACATATAAAAAAGCACCATCCAGTGCCATACAATAACCCCTTTCTCTCGGTATGCCCGATATGCATATCATACATGGTTTTTTTAAAAATTGCAACCGGCTTTCCGCTTTTGCCAAAACCAAGAACCCCTGCACCAAGGTGCAGGGGTTCTATCCGATTTTTGTTATTCAATTGTTATTCAGTTGTTGCCATTATGACGATTTTTCTTTCCGCGATGCTTTCACCATCGCGGCCGCGTCAAGGAGAAACCTGAGAGGTGGACTGTCTCCCTTCTGCTTTTTTATTCAGTATAACATTTGTCACCTTATACATCATCGTCATCTTCCTTTCGCAGATGTCATACACTACGTTTGCGAAAGCACTTTAAATCATTGGACTCACCTTTTCAATGTTATGATTCAGGAGCCGCCTGACTTATTTCATTGGTAACACCTATTTCTGTTTAAATTTTTATTTGTATCTGTTGTGTGAATTACACAAATTGGATTGTTAGCACTTCTGATCGTTTCTTTACTTAAAAAGTATCGAATCTCGTATCGATTCAACTGATTCCCTGATACAAAATCGGTATTGTTTTGAATACTGATTTACGTGTACATTGGACTCACCTTTTCAATTATTATGATTCAGGAGCCGCCTAACTTATTTCATTGGTAACACCTATTTCATTCATATTTCGGACAACCTGCGTCATTCAACCCGCTTACTGGCGAACCGGATATCTGTCAGGATTTCCGTCCTTTGATTTTTTGGTGTTTATTTTACCTGTACATTGGACTCACCTTTTATTGAAGTTTCATCACAAGGTCGGATTCTACCAATGGGTATATCCAAAGTATCCTTTTTTAGCGCGGTGGATACGCCGCTGTCATTATCGGTATGGTAAAAGCGGACCGGCAACGTGTATTTGCCGTTTTGAGCAACCGCTAAATTCTCTTAATCGATTTGATTGGTCTGCATGAAGCCTATTCAAATATTTAAAGGCGATCAATTTCATATTTACCGCCGGCTTATCATCTGCTCAGACATTTTACTTTTTAGCGGATGCTGCCCTGTGCTCTTACCATACGGATCTGGCCGATTGGTTCATCTAAGCACATTCTGCAATCCTCCTTATTCAATTTAATTGGATCTTCGAGTTCTTTTTCTTATCTCTTATCCTGACTATAATATACCACACAGATTCTGTTTTGTCAACAGTTTTTATTGTGAACTTTATATTTTTTTATTGAAAATAAATAATGAATCTTTGCCTATTGACATTTACTTCTTTATCGTTTACACTTAAAATAGAAGAAAACGGGCATGAAAGGAGATTCTTTTTATGGCGCAGGACCAAGAATTCAATCCCGATATTTACACGCTTGTGGACGAAGAAGGCGTTGAGCAGGCATTTGAGCTGCTGGATGTGATGGAGGTTGGCAACGACCGTTATTTCGCACTCATTCCGTATTTTGAAAATCCGGAAGAGATGCTCGACGACACTGCGGATCTGATCGTTTTGAAAAGCCAAATGGACGAAAACGACGAGGAACTGATGGTTTCGATCGATGACGACGACGAATATCAGCGCATCGGCGAAATGTTTTTGGAAAAACTGAGCGCTTATTTCGAGGGCGACGGTGAAGAATAACATTTTCCTGTTGTTTTTTCGCAAAAATATGGTATAATGTAATTGTTCTGCTTTGTGCGTGTGTGTGGATAATATAAATCCAACACTTAGTTAATTAGGAGACCGGACTCTCGCTTTGGGGATGCAGACCTCCCGCCCTTGTGCGGACGTTGGGAGCGCAAACACTGCGAGGAGGTATCCACCTGCTTTTACCGCGGGTTTTTAGCTTACCATGCATTACGGCAAAGCGGATCATAAAAGCGCTGCGGAATTCCGCAGCGCTTTTATGATGTTTTCTTTACAAGAAAGGATACAAACCCATGAACTTTTCCTCTGTTTTTGCGCGCACTGCTGCACTCATCGGCCAAGAAGCGCTTCATACCCTGCAAAATAAAACGGTCGCCGTCTTAGGGCTCGGCGGTGTGGGCGGCATGTGTGCCGAAATGGTCGCACGCAGCGGTGTCGGCACCGTGATTCTGATGGATCACGACACGGTTTCCCTCTCGAATTTAAACCGCCAGAATTTTGCACTCACCTCCACTCTTGGCATGAGCAAAACAGACGCCGCTGTCTTACGGCTAAAAGATGCCGCGCCGTTTTGCAGGCTTGTTCCCGTAGAATCGTTTTATTCCGCCGAAACTCGCGATGTCTTATTTGACCTTCATCCCGATTTCGTCATCGACGCGATTGACACCGTTTCCGCAAAGCTTGACCTGCTCGCCGCCTGCCGGGAGCGACGCATTCCGTCTATCATGTGCTTAGGAACCGGCAACCGGCTTGATCCGAGTGCATTTCGCATCGGCACGATCGAGGAAACCGCCGGATGCGGATGCGGATTGGCACGCGTCATGCGCCGGGAATGCAAAAAACGCGGATTCTCGGATGTGCCGGTCGTATATTCAACCGAGATGCCGCGCGTTGTCGTCACGGATACAGAACACGGGCGTCACAGTCCCGCAAGCATCAGCTTTTGTCCGCCTGTCGCCGGATGCCTGCTGGCGTCATTTGCAGTACAAACGTTATGCAAAACTGAATAGAAACAAAGAAAGTGTGTCATGATAATCTCATAACACACTTTTTTCTGTTTTAAGGGGGATTGTCTGTGAAACGTCCGCTTCTTCCGTTTTTGGCAGGCGCTGCAACCGGTCTTGCAAACGGGCTGTTCGGCGCAGGCGGCGGATTGCTTGCTGTTGTTCTGCTCAATCGCTGCGGCATCGACAAAAAATCATCTCATGCCACTGCATTAGCACTCACCCTGCCGCTTTCGCTCATCAGCGCAATCATTCTATTCTGTTTTGGGACCTCGCTCTCGCTTGGTGCGCTGTGTATTACGATTCTCTGCGGGCTTCCGGGCGCATGGCTCGGCACAGTTTTGCTCAAAAAGATCTCACCGACACTGCTCTCACGCATATTCGGCATCGTGATGGTCGTGTCTGCCGTACGGATGTTTCTGCGATGAATCTGATTTTTCTTGGAATCGCCGGATTTTTTTCGGGTATCTGTGCCTCTATGGGCATCGGCGGCGGATTCGTGCTGATGCTCTATTTAACCCTGCTCACGGAAACGCCGCAAAAGGAAGCGCAGCTGTTTAACCTGTGTTTTTTCCTGCCGATTGCCGCGTTTTCACTCTGGCGTCACCGAAAAAACGGGCTGCTCTGCACTTCTCCCATCAAGCCGGCACTCTTCGGCGGTATCCCTGCGGCACTCGCAGGTGCGCTTCTGGCTGCCTGTTTGCCCAATGCGCAAATCGCCAAGCTGTTCGCTGTCTTTTTGGCAATTATCGGCGTAAAAACTGTGTTCACCAAACGCGAGCCGAACGGATCAAAGGAAGAATGTGTTGTCCGCCCGCCGCAGAAACAGTGATTCGAGCCGCTCTTTGATCGCACTCATATCGAGTGCGCGTGCATGTTCCGGACACTGCCGCACGCATCGCATGCACTGAATACAGCGTGTGGGATCTGCCGCAAACGTCACTTTGTCAATTGCGCGGACAGGACAAACTACCGCACAAGCGCCGCACGATGTGCACGATTCGTCATGCTGCGGTGCGCGCTCCGGCTTATTCCACTCTTTATACGGACGATTTCCCGGAATATGGGGCAATGTATGATCGTTTGCAGATAATTTTGCGCGCACCTGCTCTGCAAATGCGGTAATTTCGGCTTGGTCTGCTTCATCCGGACGGAAAGCGCCCAGCCGATCGCTGTACACATGCGGAATGACAAGCGCACATCCGGCAATCACTTCAAAGCCGCGTGCTATCATTTCGTCAGACAATTCGAGCAGCGCATCATCAAAATCGCGGTTGCCAAAACAGGAACAGACGATGCACGGCGTGTGATCGCCCGCAAAGCAATCGAGCAGATCATCCACCGCAGGCAGCCGTCCGCCATAGACCGGAACACCCACAATCAGCAAATCCGATGGCGTGAGCGATATAGGCTGCTGTCTGACTTCGTAATTCGTCAGATCGACGTTTGTAAATGCACCGCCCATCGCTTCGGCAAACATCGAAACGGCGCGTTTGGTGCCGCCGGTCGGACTGAAATAGGATAACACATTCATCTTGCTTTCTCCTCACATGAGTCCTTTTTCTTCGAGCACACTTCGCACTTCTTTGAGCCGTTCGATATCGGCAGGCTCCTGCACACCGTTTGTGTTCGGCGCAACGTTTACTACCAGGCAGTTCTGCTGTCCGATGAGCTGCTCATATTTTTCGACAATAAACGAGGTGTCAACCAGCGGATCATCGCAGTAGTGCGGGTCCCAGAACCAGTTGCGCATATCGCGGATGCAGATGGTCGCCTCAAACGGCAGATAGTACGTCTTGGACGCATGACGATAAAGCTTCGGATCGTCTTTCGGCGGGAACATCGGGTCAAGCAGGCGGAAATCGCTCGGGAAATAGCGCATCGGCATGCCCTCTTTATAATTTTCTGGCCAATAGACCGAATTGTTCGTATTTTTCGAAAGATACCGGCCGATCGTGCAGTTGACGCCGACTGCGATGTGCGGCTGAAGCTTCTTTGCCAGTGCATACAGCCGTTCAAGTCCCCAGTCGCTCGCTTTTTTATCCCAGCCGCCGTCAAACCACAGCTCGACCACTTTGCCGTAGCGACCACCGAGCAGTTCGGTCAGATGTGTTTCCATATAGCGGATATACGCTTCGTGATCGGAATAACACAGCTCGTGCCGATCCCACAGCGAATAGTAAAGACCGAGCTGAACACCGTATTTTTCACACGCTTTCGCAGCCTCTGCGACCACGTCGGTCGGATTTTTGGAATACTTCACACCATAATCGGTCGTATCGGTGTCCCACATGCAAAATCCATCGTGATGCTTCGTGATCAAGATGATATACTTCATACCGCAGTCGCGTGCATTTTTCACCCAGCTGTCCACATCGACTGCCGGCGGTGCATAGCTCTCGACCGGCAGTGTACCGTCCGACCACTCCGTGTCGTTAAACGTGTTGATGCCGAAATGAATGAACATGCCGTAGCCGCGGGCAATCATGCGCTGCTGCGTTTCGTTTGGCGTTGTTGAAGGAATTAACATCAATATCCTCTCCTTTTTTTATTGATCCGAGAGTGTGAGCACACAAATCTCGGGTATATTCAAAAATCGCGCAGGAAGCTTGGTGGTACCGATCCCGCAGCTTACCACAAGCGGTACCCCGTCGATATCATACTGTCCTTTTACATAATGCCGGCCGCCGGGCGGCAAAAATTTTTGACCGAAAAACGGCACAAAGATCTGACCGCCGTGTGTATGTCCGGCTAAAATAAGATCCGCGCCGTTTTCTGCAAATAACGGCGCATCATCCGGCTCATGTGTGAGAAAAATGTTTGTGTAATTGTCATCGGAGACACGAAGTACATTGTCCGGTTCCCCGAGCATCCAGTCGTCCATTCCCACAACCCGTACAGAAAGTTCCCCAATCTCCGCCGTTTCGTTTTTGAGCAGCGTAAAACCACCCGCTTCCATCAGCTGTTCATACACACGCACAGCACCGCCTCCGATATCGTGGTTGCCCCAAACGGCATATTTATATGGTGCTTCGATTGCACGGAGTTTCTCTGCTATCAGATTCACATCAATCTGCGATGCATCCCGCCAATAGCTGTCGAAGAAATCACCGCCAAACAGAACCATATTCGGTTTCTGCGCATTGATTTCCTCCACAATCCGTGCAAGCCGATCCGGCGTATCATCCTTTCCGAAATGTGTATCCGTAAAAAACGCAATTTTCACCGGTACTGCATGAGATGTCTTTACCTCATACTGCACCGTGTGAAGCAAAGACGGCTCGATCTGCCATGCGTAAAAAAAGACCCCGAAAATGACAAGCAAGACCCCAGCTAGTCCCCATAATACCCGCAGTAACCTGCGTTTCATGGATGTTTCTCCTGTTTATCCAAGCGCCACGTCGAGAATCATCATCACCATGAATCCCGCCATCACGCCGATCGTTCCGGTATGCGAATGCTCGCCCAAGTGTGCTTCGGGAATGAGTTCCTCCACCACGACATACATCATGGCACCCGCCGCAAACGCGAGCATCCACGGCATCAGCGGTGCAACACTTCCCGCAATCAGCACAACGAGTACGCCGAAGATAAGTTCCACAAGTCCTGACAAGCTGCCATACAGAAACGAGCGGAACACGCCGAATCCCTCTTTGCGCAGCGGGAGCGAAACGGCTGCACCCTCCGGGAAATTCTGAATGCCCATGCCAAGCGCCAGCGCAGCAGCTGCCGAAAGCGCAGCGGGACTGCCCTCCTGTGCCGCCGCAGCAAACGCCAGTCCGACCGCCATACCTTCCGGAATATTGTGAAGTGTCACAGAGAGCACCAAAAGTGTTGTCCGTTTTAAATTGGATGAAAGGCCCTCCGGATGATCGGCACCCAAATGCAGGTGCGGCAAAAGCGCATCCATCAGCATCAAAAACGCAATACCGAGCATAAATCCGCCTGCCGCCGGAATCCAGCCGATCCCGCCGGCTTCCTCTGCCCGCTCAATCGCAGGAATCAAAAGACTCCAGACAGAAGCGGCAATCATCACACCTGCCGCAAATCCTAAAAATACCCGCTGAATCGATTCTCTCGGCGATTTTTTAAAGAAAAACACCATAGCAGCGCCGCACATTGTCATAAAAAACGTAAAGCCTGTGCCGCCTGCCGTATAAGCGATTGCATTCATATTCATTCCTCCTCTTTGTTTCAAGCAGATAGTAACATACTTTTTATTCCCCGTCAACGAAAAAGGAGCCGGAAAACTCCGGCTCCTTTTTTCAAAACATATTCATTTGCGAATCGCAAGCAGACGATTGACGCTCGTGCCGATCAGTGCACCGCCGATCGCTTTGAGCACATCCCCGAACAAGAACGGAAGAATCGCGCCGGAAAGCGCTGCCAGCGGACTATAGTGATGAATCAGACACATAAACAACGCACCGAACAGATCGACCGCAGGAATCCCCACGAAAATGCATATCAGACAATGTCTGAGCGGGTTATTTTTCTTTCCTTTGAGCAAACTGATCAATACAGCGGCAACAAAAAATCCGATCAAAAAGCCGCCTGTCGGTGAAAGAAGCTGTGAAAATCCGGCTGTGCCGCCCGAAAACACCGGGATTCCGCAAAAACCAAGCAGCAGATAAACACCGAGTGCAGCTGCTGTCTGCGCAGGTGTCAGCAAAATGGCAGTAATATTGATTGCAATGGTTTGTGCCGTCACGGGAATCGGTGTCAGCGGAAGCGGAAAGGAAAGATATGCACTGATACAAATCAGTGCGGTGCAAAGTGCAGTTTTCGTAATGGATGAAACAGAAATTCGATTCATAAGTACCTCCGGTATAAAATCGTTTTGCAGTTGTAGCATATCATAAACAAGAAATATTGTCAACCTAAAATAGAACAAGGTTTACAATACTCGATTTCTGTTTGCTTGCTTTTGCGCACCTGTTTTGGTATAATGAATAAAATAATATGATTGGACGTTTCAATCTTCTTTTTGGAACAAAGCGTTTCTTTGGGTTTCGTTTTTCACGCTTTCTTTTGGAGGGGTTTGAATGAAGGAAAAAAAAAGCCGCAATGACCATCCCCGCCGCGGAGCGGTGTTTTGTATTAAAGTGTTGTTGTTTTTTACGTTGTTTTTATTGTTTTTCGGACTGTTTGCGCCCGGATTTCCGCAGGTATTCGGATTCACACGCACCGCAGCCATTACAATGACAACATTTATCGTTCTCGGCATCAGCATGACTGCTGTTTACGGCGGATTTGCTGTCGGCAAAAAAAAGAGCAAGGAAATCATTCCTTCTTTAAGTATTGCCGTGTTTATCACAGATGCCGTAACGTTTTTTCAGCTTTATATTATGAGTGCAAGCCGATGGCCGCACGCAGAAATGATTTGGCTCAACCTGATGATTTTGCTGTGTGTCTTTATTCTTCAAGTTGCCTCTGTCATCGGATTTGTGTACTTTGGAAACTATGTCTACTTTAAGCTGAATCCGCCGCAGCGATGCATCATTGTGTGCGACGCTTCTTCCGATCCGCAGCAGCTGATTCAATGCGTATCACGCTACCGCAAGCAATATAAAATCGACAAAGTGCTTACATGGAATGATCCGAATTTAAAAAAACAGATCCGTAAAACGGATGTTGTCTTTTTGTACGATCTTCCCGCAGCAGAACGTCCGACAATCATTGAGTACGCATATAAGCATTATACCAATCTGTTTGTGCAGTCGGATATTTCGGAAATTCTTTTGAATACAGCAAAGTTTGAAATGTTCGACGATATGGCAATGCTGCATTTGCCGATCACGAATCTATCGATGGAACAGCGCTTTTTCAAGCGAATGCTGGACTTACTGGTATCGGGAATTGGCACCATTGTATTAAGTCCTGTGATGCTGCTGATCGCACTGGCAATCAAGCTCGACGATCACGGTCCCGTGTTTTTCACACAGCCGCGTGCCACACGAAACGGCGAAGTCTTTAAGGTACTCAAATTCCGCACGATGAAAGTGCATGACCCAAGTGTGGAATACTCCGCAACAACGGATGACGACCGGATTACACGCGTGGGAAAATATTTAAGAAAATTCCGCTTGGATGAAATTCCTCAGATTTTAAATATTCTGCACGGCGAAATGAGCTTGGTCGGGCCGCGTCCTGAAATGCTTCAAAACATTGAAAAATACACAGAGGATCTGCCGGAGTTCCGGTATCGTCTGCGTGTAAAAGCAGGACTTACCGGCTTGGCACAGGTCAACGGCCGGTACAACACCTCAGCAAAAGACAAGCTTGTTCTTGACCTGATGTATATTGAACGATACAGCTTCTGGCAGGATATCGTGCTGCTTTTGCGCACAGTAATCGTATTCTTTAAATCCGAAGAAAGCACGCAGGGATTTGACGCGCCGAAAAAGAAACCTGACATGACGATCGTTAAGCACAAAGAGCAGACCTCTGAAACACAAGTAAATCATTGAGAGAAAAGGCAGACTGAGATTCAGTCTGCCTTTTATTGCAGGGGTTGACCATATAACAGAATTATGATATGATCTGAAGTAGAAATTACGGAATTTAGAAAGGAGAGCACACAGTGCATACAAATCCAACAGAAAAACGATTTTGGTACTATGTTCTGCCCTCGATGCTCACAATGGTACTGAGTGGATTTTATGTCATTGTTGACGGCTTTTTCATCGGACAGGCAACCGGCGATATCGGACTGGGTGCAATCAATCTTGCATGGCCGATCACAGCGGTGATGCAGGCCACGGGAATCGGTGTTGGAATCGGCGGATCAGTTCTGTTTTCCATGTATCAGGGCGCACAAGACGCCGAAGAAGCACGTGCTGCCAGAGGAAACACGCTCGTTTTGCTGGTACTTCTTGCGGCTTTTATGATCGTGTTTTTCTCGTTTACAAGTGACTTTATTCTCCGGTTATTCGGTGCACGCGGCGCATTATTTGATGCTGCACATTCGTATATTCGTGTGGTAATTTTCGGCACACTGTTTCAGACACTTGGTTGCGGGCTTACGCCGATTATCAAAAACAGTGGCCGCACCATCAGCGCCATGCTCATCATGATCAGCGGACTCTTCACGAATATTGTGCTGGACGCACTGTTTATCATAGTGTTTCCATGGGGACTTGCCGGCGCTGCGGCTGCAACTGCAACCGCACAAGGTGTCGTTGCAGTGCTGAGCTTGGTGCTTATTCTGCGAGATCGAAAAATCCCGTTTTCCTTTTCGGAGCTTCAGCCGCAGGCACGCAAAATGATTCGTATTTTAAAAATCGGCTTTTCCCCGTTTGGTGTTTCTCTCGCACCGTCGATTGTCATTATCTTCGCAAACTGGCAGTGCCTTGCCTATGGACAGGAAATCGCTGTTGCCGCATATTCGGTTCTCTCGTACGTTTCCGCAACCTTTCTGGCACTTCTGCAAGGCATCGGTGACGGTGTGCAGCCAATCATCAGCTATCTGCACGGCGCCGGCGAAGCAAAGAAGGTGGAACATGTTCGTTTTCGTGCGGTTCGTCTTGCTGTGCTGCTCGGTACTGCGTTTTTCCTGATCTCTATCCCTACAACTTCGTTTTTCTCAGGATTGTTCGGCGTATCAGACGCAGCGGCTGTGATGGCAAAGAGCGGACTGATTTTGACCGCTGTCGCCTATCCGTTCGCAGGACTCGTACGCTGCAGCATTTCTTATTTTTATGCAACAGGAGACACCAAACTCTCTACCTGCTTTACGTATCTCGACCCGCTCGTCTTCACACCGGTTTTCTTATTTTTGCTTCCGATCTTTTTTGATGTGGAAGGTATCTGGAGCGTTTTGGCGGCTGTCCAAATCACGATGAGCCTGCTTATTTTGGGGGTATTTTTCGGTCGTCGAAAAAAATCAAAAAAAATTTAAAAAAACGCTTGACTTTCAGAAAAAACGTGATATAATAAATATCGTTGTCGACGAGGCGTGGCTCAGTTTGGTAGAGCGCTGCGTTCGGGACGCAGAGGCCGCAGGTTCGAATCCTGTCGCCTCGACCACATGAAAACCGCTAAGAATATCTTAGCGGTTTTTTCATTTTCATATTGTTATTAATAAAAAAGTATCTCCCGTTTTTAAAAACGGGAGATGCTTTTTTAGTCGAATGAAACAATCATCTTGATATCCTGGTCATAGTCACCGAATCCTTTTCCGAAGAGATTTACTCCGCCGATATGCTGGCTGGCATCCTTAATGCCAATCCGCAGCATCACATCGTTTCGCTCTTCCAGGTGAAGATCTGCCAAGCAGACCGATGACATTTTTTCGTCATTTACATAAGAACCGGATGAATCAATCGTAAACCGTGTCAAAAGACCATATTGTGTGCTTCCCAATTCCCAGAACGCAGGTGTAAATTTTCCCTTTCGGTCACCAAAGTCTGCCGGAGACAAAAACGTTCCGATTTCCGCACCGTTTACCCAAACTGTAATATCCGATTTCCATTTCTGATTATACCCCGGCGCTTCCGAACAAAGCTCCGCTTCAAAACAGATCGATGAAATACGCCGTGCAGTTTGATTCGGCCATTCAAGAGGAATACGATATTCCACAAATCCTTTGCGAAACCATAAAAGCTGCGCTTTTAACCGATTCGGATGCAAAAACGCATTCGGATTGTCAAGCACCGTATCCGTAATTCCCTCTCCCACATATCCGCAAGACGGAAACACCTCAAAATTCATATAATTCCCAATCGGCACTTCTGTTTCGATCGTTTTGCAAGGCTGTACCGACGCAGATTTTGTATACAGCTGGATTCCAATCTCCAGATAAATTAACGAACAAAGCTTCTTTGAACCGTTTTTCGCCGGAAGAAGTTCTGTCATAATCAGTCCCGCTTCTTCGAGCACTTTCACGTTGACCGAGATCGTCGAAAGCGGATATCCAAGCTGTTTTGAGAGTTCCAAACAGCTCATCGTTCCATTTTCAAGCAGCTTTAAAATATTTACCCGAAGCGGCGTGGAAAGCGCATGACATATTTTCGATACGGCAAGCGGATCTTGAATCGAGAGCGTTAACATAATCATTTCCTTTCTGATCGGGTCTTATGAAACAGTATATCAAATGAATCCAAAGAACGCAATAACAAGCGCAGATGCTGCCGTTTGCTTCGTTTTTATCCGATTGGGCAGATTCTTTTTCGTTTTGCATTGACAACTCAAACTTTTTTATTTATAATTCAAAACATAAAAAAATTATTTTATATCGTAAGGGGATTTTGAATGATGGTAAAATGTTATCAAAAGGATTATCCGCGTCCGCAGTTTGTGCGCAGTGCGTGGGAAAACTTAAACGGAACCTGGACATTTGCATTTGACGACGAACATGTCGGCAGCACAAACGGCTGGAGCGGCGGATTTGCGTCCGACCTCACCATCAATGTGCCGTTTTCCTATGAGACAAAACAAAGCGGCATCGGTGACGAAACGGTACACGATACGGTCTGGTATCAAAGAACGCTGATGGTATCAAAAGAATCGCTCGGGACAGACCGTTTGATGCTCCATTTTGAAGGATCGGACTACCGCACAAACGTATGGCTCAACGGCGTTCATATCGGAATGCACGAAGGCGGCTACGCACGCTTTTCGTTCGATGTTACAGATGCTGTACGCGACGGAAACAACCTGCTCGTCGTCAAGGTGGAAGACTCTCTCGATGACGGACAGCCGCGCGGCAAACAGCGCTGGATTCACGAAAATTTCGCCTGCTGGTATGTGCAGACGACCGGTATCTGGAAAACTGTCTGGATGGAGCAGGTTCCGGCACAGCACATTACTTCAGTGAAAATGACACCGAACACTGCTACACGCAATGTTTCCATTGAAGCACAGATTGACACGAACGGCGCACAGGATTTGTGGCTCGAAGCCGTTGTCACATTCGGAGAACTGCTCATCAACAAAGTACGGATTCCTGTTCTGCAAAACCGTGTACACACCACCATCGATTTGTACAATACCGCCACAACCGAGAGCTGGGGTGCGTTTTTATGGGACCCATATCATCCGAATTTGTATGATATCTCGTTTTGTCTGCTGTCGGACAACACTGCGGTCGACCGTGTTGGTTCCTATTTTGGTCTGCGTGACGTCCGCATTGAAGACGGCAATGTACTTTTAAACGGCGGACCGCTGTATCAGCGGCTGATTCTCGACCAGGGATACTGGAAAGATTCGCACCTGACGCCGCCTGACGAAGAAGCACTCATCGAAGACATCGACAAAATCATGGCACTCGGCTACAACGGTGTGCGCAAGCATCAGAAAATCGAGGATGAGCGGTTTTTGTACTGGTGCGACGTCAAAGGCCTGCTCGTTTGGAGTGAGATGGCGGCAGCATACCGGTTCCACGATGACGCGGTGCAATCATTCACTGCACAGTGGATGGAAATTGTGCGCCAGAACTATAACCACCCCTCTATCATCACATGGACCCCGTTCAACGAGTCCTGGGGCATTCAGGCGGTGGAAACCGACCGTACACAGCAGCATTTCACCGAGGCAATTTATCATCTGACCAAGAGCTTTGATCCGATGCGTCCTGTGATTGTAAACGACGGCTGGGAGCACACGATCTCCGATATCATCACGCTTCACGACTACGAAGCAGAGGGAGAAGTCTTTTTTGACCGGTACGGCAATCACAAAGACGAAATTCTGTCGGGCAATGTATTCTTGGGCGCATTTAAATCGGCGATTGCAAACGGTTTTTCCTATCAGGGACAGCCGATTATCATCAGTGAGTTCGGCGGCATCGCATTTAAAAACGGACAGCAGGGCTGGGGATACGGCGAAAAAGTTGAAAACGAAGAGGCGTTTATCGACCGGTTTGACCGGATTACCACCGCAATCAAAAAACTGCCGTACGTCTGCGGCTACTGCTATACGCAGGTCAGCGACGTTCAGCAGGAGATTAACGGTTTGATGGATGAGGAGCGAAACTTTAAAGTCGATCCCGAACGCATCAAAGAGATCAACATGCGCCGCGTCATCAGCACACGATAATCGAAAAACACAAAACAAAAAGAGTCACCGACTGGTGACTCTTTTTTATGATGATTTATTTTTTAAAGCGCATTTTTTCTCAACAAAGCGCTTTGCCAAATACAAGCTGCAAACAGAAACAGCCGCGCCGAACAGCACATCGGATGCATAGTGCGCACCGATCATCACGCGTGAAACTGCCATGACAATCGTCCATACCGCCGGCAATATATAACACGCCCATTTGGCTGCACGGTGTTTTACATATGGCACAAACAGCGTCACGATGAATAAAAGCGCCGCATTTGCCGTATGTCCCGACGGGAACGAAACAAACCCCGTCACCCCCTGCGGCAGAAACCACGGTGAAAAATCATCCGGTGTGCAAAGCTGCCGAAACCGTATGCGTCCCCAGCACAGCTTCAACACACATACACTCACAAGCGTGAAAACGACTGCCAGCAGATAAATCAACGAAATGTGAAACAGCCGCTCACAAATATGTGCAGGCGCGTGCAGCAGATATTTTATAAGCAACAAAACAAGCACCGCTGTGACGTCCAAAAAAACGATTGCAGCAGCGGCAGAAGCTTTTGCAGCGATAAACAAACAATATCCCGCCGAAGCCGCCGCACAGCCGATCCCCGCGACAATATGCCGTTTGCGGTGAAGCAAATGCTGCTGTTTTACCGCACACACCGCGACACAAACCCCTGCAAAGAGCAAAAGAAAGGGTGCCGCCAGCAGCCCAAACGATTCAAGCAGCTGCAGCATACGCCACGACGGATGAACAACAGCGAATGAAATCTCAAAATCATAGATTCCGAATATAATACAAAGCGTCAAAAATCCGGTCACTGCGCACACGATTCGGATGTTTCTGCGTGTCATCTGTTCATCTCCTGCCAAACCATTCATCGTTCTTTTTTAAGATTCTTTCCGAAACGAAACAAAATATCTCTTTATTTTTCACAGGAAGGATGATACAATAAAGCATGCTATTTATCCATTTGCGACTCTGCGTTTTTAATCAAGTTAAACAGCGAAGAAGCAAACAGCGGATAATCTTTTGCAAGCGACTCGGTCGAAATCGAAAGCTTCTGTGCCGTCTGCGAAACGGACGAAAGCGACTGCGCCGCTTCTTTTGCGCGCGATTCGCAAAGCACCATCGCCGCAAGCGCTTTTGCCTGTGCACATGACGGCGAGACGGTAAACAGATTCTGTTCGTTTTTCTGATTGATCTGATAGATCACGCGGAACGAGCGATACACTGACAAGTTCAAGAACGCGGAAACTGCCGTGGTGAGTTCCTTGTCGTTCGCTGTTTGCAGCAGATCAAAAATAATGTTGAGCGCATTGGCAATCAGCTTTTTGTTGAGCGTTGGCAAAATGCTGCCGCGCATGATATTTTCTTTGCCGAGCACATCCGGTTCGGGAATATCCTCTACTGTGAGCTGCGCACCAGTCCGTTCGGGAGAACGTCCGAGCAAATAGTCACAGGAAACACCGTAAAAATCAGCAGTACGAACAACAAAATCAAGTCCGCACTCACGAATTCCTTTTTCATAATGGGATAAAAGCGCCTGCGAAATTCCAAGCTCTGCCGCTGCCTGTTTCTGGCTGATGCCACGCTCTTTTCGAAGCAGCGTCAAAATTCGGGGAAAATCGGTGTTCATTCTGTCACCCCTTGTCAATTTGTTAACGTAACGTAAATTATATTATAAAAGCTACTGATTGTAAAGCGGTTTTGGGCGAAAAATTGCCGTTTTTTTCGCTTTTTGCGGCAAATGATGTCGTTTGAGGCGAAAAAACACTGATATACCGCAGAAACAATCGCTTTTATTTGTTTTTATCAAGCAGAAAGGATGTTTTTTCACTATGTCAGCATATCGTATTTATTTGATCCGTCACGGCTTAACCGAGGCGAACTTTTCGGGAAAATATATCGGTGCAACCGATGTGGATCTGTGCGAACAGGGCGTTGCTTCCCTTTTGTCGCTCAAAGAGCAGTACGAATATCCGAATGTGGGACGTGTATATTCCAGTCCGCTCAAGCGCAGCATTCAGACCGCGCGGCTGATTTATCCGCATATGACGCCTGTCACTGTCGATGATCTGCGGGAATATTCTTTCGGCGAATTCGAAAACAAGACCGCTGAAGAATTAAAAGAACTCCCCTCCTACCGCGCGTGGCTTGACAGCGCACAGCAAACCGTTCCGCCTCATGCAGAAGCACCTGCCGATTTCAGCCAGCGTGTACTCGACGGATTGGATGCTGTCATCCGCGATATGATGAAAGACAAAATCAGCGACGCCGCAGTGTTTACCCATGCAGGTGTCATCACCGCACTGCTTTGTGCGTGCGGTCTGCCCAAACGTCCGTACTCGGAATGGGCTGTCGAGGGCGGATGCGGCTTTACACTTTCGATCAATGCATGGCTTTGGGGCAACGAGCGTTTGTTTGAGGTATTCACACCGCTGCCCTACGGAAAAGACGTAGATTCCGTCATGCTTGACTATCAAAAAGAATTGGATACCGAAGAGGAATAACTTTACTTTATTCTGTTCATATCACAACTGCGCACAGACAGCGTTTTAAAATTTTTTGCGCAAATGACCATTGAAAAGAAAAAAGAATGCGCAGACAGTCATGTTTTGTGTTATAATATAAAGAAAAGTACTGCTTGCATCCGATCCATCAAGAACGTTGGCAAGCAGCAATGATCGAACGTGAACGGAGGGATTTTGTGACGACTAACGAAATTGCAGCCGCTTCCGGACGGCGGATGCGGGGTGTTATGACACCAGCGGCTTCGCTTGTTATGATTTCTCTGCTTGTTTTATTCGGCAGTTTACTATCGGTCAGTGTGTGCCGGTCGTTTTTCCAAACACTGCTGTTTGAGTCAGAACAGCACACAGGCATTCCGGTTCCGATTTCTGCACTGTTCGGCACATTGGCGCTCTTGCTGCTGTGTCTGCCGCTTTATTTAAACTTAAAACGCTGGATCGTGCTTTTGGATGACGGATTTGTTCCGCTGCGCTGTGCATTCTCTTATTTTTCTTCCTTTGCACAGTACAAAAAAGCCCTCTGCTTTTCTGCACTGCGCGCATGCGTTTCATTCCTGTTTATATTTGTCTGCTTTTTGCCGAGCAGCCTGCTGTTATCCATCGTGTCAAATGCATCGCCGGAATCGGGACTGTTCGTCATGATCTGTCTGGTGCTTTGCGCTGTTTTATTCCTGCTCGGCTGCTTTTTTTGCTACTACACCTTGGCAGGGCTGTTTTTATCCGACTACCTGTTTATTTTAAACGAGGAGATCTCGCCGGCTGCGGCGATCCGTCGTTCATTTCGTCTGATGCGGGGACACCGTCTTTCACTGCTGCGCGTGATCGCGTATCGTATCCCCTATCTGCTGCTCAGTATTTTTATTGTCACACTGCCGCTGACAGTTCCCATCATTGAAAGTACGTTTGCCGTCTTTGCAAACAGCCTTCTTTCAAGTGAGCCGTCTGACAGTGATGCTTCAATGCAATAAATGGAGGTCTGTATGTCTGCAATCTGTGATTCCACCCGTATTGTCGTAAAAGTCGGTACATCGACGCTCACCTATCCTACGGGTCATCTGAATATCCGCCGGATCGAACGGCTTGTCACCGTATTATCCGATTTAAAAAATGCCGGAAAAGAAGTAATTCTTGTCACATCCGGTGCAATCGGCGTAGGCGCCGGCAAGCTCATGATGCATCAAAAGCCGTCGGATATGCCGACAAAGCAGGCGTGCGCCGCACTCGGTCAAAGCGAGCTGATGTACATTTATGACAAATACTTCTCCGAATACAATCACAATGCAGCACAGGTATTGCTGACACGCGATATCATCGAGGATTCTGTGCGGAAAGAAAACGTCACCAACACGATTGAACGGCTGCTGTCGCTGTCCGTCATCCCGATCATCAATGAAAACGATACCGTTTCCACCGAGGAAATCGAGTTCGGCGACAACGATACCCTGTCTGCAATCGTGGCTTCGATTGCTTCCGCTGACCTGCTCATCATTTTAAGTGACATCGACGGATTTTACACAAGCGACCCGCGTAAAAACAAAGACGCAACGCTCATTCCGCTCGTGACACATCTGGATGCAGATACCTTTGCCGCAGCCGGAACAAAAGGCACCGAATTCGGCACAGGCGGTATGACCACAAAGCTTCACGCTGCACAAATTTGTATGGAACAAAACATCGCCATGGTGTTATTAAACGGCAGCCGCCCCGATCAGCTGTATGATCTGTTCGACGGCAAATCTGTCGGTACATTGTTTCAAAAAACAGAACAGGAGGAATGCATATGTCAAAACTGAGTTCCCTTGCACAGCGGATTAAAGATGCCCAACCGCAAATTGCGCATGCTTCCACACCGCTCAAAAATCAAATTCTGCTTCGGATTGCAAATCGTCTGATCGAATCGACTGACGAAATCCTCGAAGCAAACCGCGCGGATCTCTCGCGCGCTTCTCAAAACGGGATTCCGAATGTGATGCTTGACCGTCTTTCGCTCTCTGAAGAGCGCATTCATGCAATGGCAAACGGTGTGCGGAAAGTTGCGGCGCTTGCCGATCCGATCGGTGAGGTGCTGTTTGGAAAAACGCTGCCCAACGGCTTGGTTCTGCGCAAGCAGCGCGTTCCGCTCGGTGTTGTCGGCATGATTTATGAATCGCGTCCGAATGTCACAGTGGATGCGGCAGCGCTTTGCCTGAAAACGTCAAATGCTGTGATGCTGCGCGGCGGAAAAGAAGCAATCAACACAAACGTTGCACTTGTACGCATCATGCAGGATGCCATTGAAACCGAAGGACTTGCCCCCAATATTATCGGATTGGTTGAGGATACCTCCCGCGAAAGTGCAACGCGTATGATGCAGCTCAACGGCTATCTGGATGTACTGATCCCGCGCGGCGGCGCAGGACTGATTCAAAGCGTTGTCAAAAACGCAACCGTTCCGGTGATCGAAACAGGCGCCGGAAACTGCCACATTTACATTGATAAAAGCGCCGATTTGCATATGGGCGCAGAGATTGTCTTCAACGCCAAAACAAGCCGGCCGTCAGTATGCAATGCATGCGAAAGTCTTTTGGTGCATGAACGTGTTGCCGAATCGTTTTTGCCGCTTGTCAAAAGCTTGCTTGATACCAAAAACGTCATTATGCTCGGCTGTGAAAAAACACGCGCCATTTTAAAAGACATCCCCCCGGCTACAGAAAGCGACTATGCAGCTGAATTTTTAGGCTACGTCATTTCTGTCAAGGTGGTTTCTTCGATTGATGAAGCGATCAGCCATATCAACCGTTACTCGACCCATCATTCCGAGGCGATTATTACAAATGATATCGAAAGCGCTTCAAAATTTACCGAGCGCGTCGATTCTGCCGCAGTATACGTCAATGCATCCACTCGTTTTACAGACGGTGAGGAATTTGGCTTCGGTGCAGAAATCGGCATTTCCACACAAAAACTCCATGCGCGCGGCCCAATGGGCTTAAACGAGATGACAAGCGCAAAATATATTATTTACGGCACCGGACAAGTGCGGTAACAAAAGGAGGACATTATGAGCGACAGCCCAAAAAACAACGCACAGGACAGCGGTCTTTCCGATGTGCTGACAAAATTGAATCAAACGGAATCGGAAGCAGCTCAAGCACAAGAAACACTCGATTCTGCAAGCGAACAGGCTGCAGAAACCGAAGTGTCGGCGTCCAATTCCCCCGAACAAACGGATACGACTGCAGTACATAATCATCGTGCGCCGCGCAAAAAGCGCAAATTATCGAAGAAAGAGTTTTTCACAGCGCTGCTTGGCATCGTTGTCTGCTTTTTTGTCATCATCGGTATCATTTCCACCACAACATTTGCCGTGAACGTGGCAAACGAATGGGTCAATTCAACAGAGCTCAAACAAGAAATGGCGTATGTTGTATTCCCGCTCGTCATTCTTGATGCACCGGAATTTGAAAGCCCGGAAAAACTCGACAGCTCCGTTATCATCGCATCGTCTATCTGGAAACTGATTCTTGAGGACAGTGCAAAAGGAAAATACATCAAAGATGATGTAGGCGGCATGACGGTTCCTGATACGGATGTCGAATACTATGTGCGCATGCTCTACGGAAACGATGTATCGATTGTTCATCAGACAATCACAGATTCCGCTGTTGAAATGAGCTACGATCCGGAAACCAAGAGCTACCGCGTGGAATCGACCCCGGTGCTTCTGCCGTATTCCCCGCGCGTGGATGAAATCCAGCGTGAAGGCGACATTTATACACTCAAAGTCAGCTATGTGCTCCCCGATGTTACATGGAGTCTTTCGACAAACCACAAAGAGATTGTAGAAAAAGTGATGGAGTATAAAGTGAAAAAGGTAGACGATCATTACCAGCTTCTCTCGCTCTCTATGCTTGAAGTGGTTGACGCTGAGTCATCCGAAGGCACAACGGAACAAGAGCCTGTTTCCGGCGATACCAAAAACGAATTTTTAGAAGAGACTGCTGAATCCTCGCAGGAAAGCACTGTTTCTGCTTCAGAGTCCTCTTCTGCTGAATAAAAAGGAGATCTATCTATGAAAAACCCTATTGTTACAATTGAAATGACAAACGGCGCAACCATGAAAGCCGAGCTTTATCCGGAAATTGCACCGAATACAGTCAAAAACTTTATTTCACTGTGCCAAAAAGGCTTTTATGACGGTGTTATTTTCCATCGTGTCATCCCGGGATTTATGATTCAGGGCGGCGATCCGGACGGCCGCGGAACAGGCGGTCCCGGCTATGCGATTCGCGGCGAATTCACCGCAAACGGCTTTAAAAATGATCTGCGCCACACCCGCGGCGTTCTCTCCATGGCACGCACATCCTATCCGGACAGCGCAGGTTCGCAGTTCTTCATCATGGTGGAAGACGCACCGCATCTTGATGGCCAGTATGCGGCATTCGGCAAAGTGATCGAAGGTATGGAAACTGCTGATCAGATCGTCGGCGTTATCACCGATTTTGCAGACCGTCCGGTACAGGATCAGAAAATGAAAAAAGTAACCGTCCAGACATTCGGCGAAACATACGACGCACCCGAAACGATCGACTAAGATTTTACGCGATGGATTTTTAAAAAATCCATCGCGTTTTTTCAAAAAAATTTGCACTTTCTTGCGCTTTTGGTCGTTTCATGTTACAATAAAATCAGAAAGGAGTGATACGGAATCATGCGAAAATTATTTGTTATTTTTTCTATTATTTTCTCACTTTTGCTTCCATATTCTGTGGCAGCAGACAGCGGCAGCACGGATTCTTCTGTAATTTTTGCCGTATATGACGCAACCGCAGACTCCTATTTATTAAAGCCGACACCTGTTTCTGTATCGTCTTCCTTTTCGTATCTATCGCTTCTTGACCAGTTGTCGGACGATGGGGTTTTATCTGTAAAAATTGAAAACGGCAGTCCGGTTTCCATCCAAAACACTGAATCAGGATATATACTCCAAAAAACGCAAACTTCCGCTTTTTATCTGAAAACGGATAATACCGTTCTTGACGATACCGTTTGGATGTCTGCGATTGGAAACGCAGGAATTGTTGAAATTGTGTTTTCAAGTGAAGCACTTGATCTTCCCAAAGAAGCAATTCTCTCTAAAAACTCCATTACTGCACAGGGAGAAGCAACCGTCACCGCACTGACAGAAGCCGGCCATTGGCTTTCGATGAATCAAGACAGCACAACGCTTTATTTTATGGCGATGACAGCGTCAAACCAATCGTTATCCCCAAGCGATGTGGCCACCCTTCCGGCTGCGCTCCAAGCGCATCCCCCTGAAGACGCACAAACAGCTGCAGAAGAGCTTTTGATGCTATCTGCCTGCGGATATTCCCAAACCAATCAAGCCGTTTCCGAGCGTGTTGCATTTCTTGCATCCTGTCAAATTGACACAGACAACGGTGATCTGCTGGTTCAAGTCTTGCGGGCACTTGACAGCCAGAATTACACATTGCCGGATAACGCAGAAAACACACGATTTTCGCTTTGCTCCCGATTGCTTTTGATGCAGAATGAAGACGGCGGTTTTTCCACCAACAAAGGATTTGCATCAAGCCCTTGGACGACGCTTGATGCCATGCTGGTTCTTTCAAACTATTCAAAAGAAGATGAAACCGTTGCAAATGCCATTCGCAATGCTGCATCGTACATCAGCAACTTAAATCAAACAAGCAGTCTCGCGCATGCAACCACATATTCTTCCACGAGAATCCTTGCAAAAATGATTTCCGCGCTGATCTGCAACCAGATTGATCCGTCCGAAGATCGTTTTGCAATCGACGGCGTTTCGCCGATTGACTATTTGCTTGCACGCCAAAATGAGGACGGCGGTTTTTGTGCGGAACCCGGTGAAGCATCTTCACTGGAAGCTACCGAAACAGCAGCATTGGCACTTTCAGCGCTGAACAAAGGACGAAACCCTTACTTATTCTCTTCGGCGGCGCAGGAAGAAACCAGTCTTTCCTCGTTGAATGAGGCAACACCTTCAGCTTTGGCAAACAGCACACAACCACCTTGGCTGATGATCGGAATTGTGGCTGGCTGTGTAGTCTTGTTTGTTGTCATTATCATAGCCATTCTTTATCGTCGGAAAAAGAAGTCTTGACTTTTTGTTTTTTTCACGTTATAATAGTAAAAATCTTTCAGGCATACACTGCCGGGCCGAAAGGCAGCAGATCAAAACTGCGGGACAGCATCAAAATACTGTTTCGCAGTTTTATTTTTTGAGTAAAGGAGACTGTATATGCGACAAAAAAACATGGAACCAAAGGCAATCGCTATGCGTGTTTCTGTCAACACCATCATCGTTAATGCCGTATTATCCGCATTCAAGCTTCTGGCCGGTATTTTTGCCGGTTCAGCTGCAATGATCTCTGATGCGGTTCATTCAGCTTCCGACGTATTCAGCACAATCATCGTCATGGTGGGCGTACATATTTCGGCAAAAGCACCGGATGACGAACATCCATATGGTCATGAACGCATGGAATGTGTGGCAGCAATTCTTCTATCCTGTGTTTTGGCGCTCACAGGACTCGGAATCGGATATTCCGGTATCCAAAGCCTCATGAACAGCGCACAGACCCCGCTTGCCGCACCGGGTATGCTTGCACTGGTTGCCGCTGTCCTTTCAATCGTGATCAAAGAGGGCATGTATTGGTACACCCGAAATGCCGCAAAAAAAATTCGTTCCGACGCTTTGATGGCGGATGCATGGCATCATCGGTCGGATGCATTTTCATCGGTCGGCAGTTTGATTGGTATTGCAGGCGCACGGCTGGGACTGCCGATTCTTGACCCGATTGCAGCAATCGTCATTTCCATCTTTATTTTGAAAGCTTCCTATGATATCTTCAAAGACGGCATTGACAAAATGGTCGATAAAGCTTGTCCGGAAGAAGTGATTGCCCCGATTCGCGAGATGGTTCTTGGTGTCAAAGGCGTTGCCGGAATCGATCTGTTTAAAACGAGAATGTTCGGTGCACGTTATTACGTCGATTTGGAAATCACCGCAGACGGATCGCTCACATTATCGGAAGCACATCATATCGCTGAAACCGTTCATGCGGAAATTGAACATCACTTCCCGGATGTAAAGCACTGTATGGTGCATGTTAATCCGGTACACAGTTAAATACAGAAAGCCGTTTGTACTGAAATACAAGCGGCTTTTTATTTTGTGTGCGCTTGACGGGAAAACAGGAAACGAGTAAAATAAAAATAAACTTTTAAATCCCAGTTTATGATATAAGGAGCGTGTCAAAACAATGACACTTGATACATTAAAGCCCGGAGAATCGGGAATTATCGTTTCAGTCGGCGGTGTGGGAGCACTTCGCCGCCATCTGCTCGACATGGGACTGACCCCAAAAACAGCCGTACGCGTCCGCAAAGTCGCACCGATGGGCGATCCGATCGAATTATTTCTGCGCGGCTATGTGCTGACACTCCGAAAAGAAGATGCTGCCAATATTGTTGTTGAAAAGGAGAATGCAAAATGAAACAAGTCCTTCTCGCATTGGCAGGAAACCAAAACAGTGGCAAAACGACGCTGTTTAACTGTTTGACCGGAAGCAATCAGCATGTCGGCAACTTTCCCGGCGTCACCGTCGAGAAAAAAGAAGGCCATGTGCTCCATCACAAAGAAATGACGCTTGTCGATTTGCCCGGTATTTATTCGCTCTCGCCATATACTGCCGAAGAAGTCGTCACCCGCGACTTTTTGCTGGATGAACACCCAGAAGCAATCATCAATATTGTGGATGCAACCAACATTGAGCGAAATTTGTATCTTACACTGCAGCTGATGGAACTTGAAATTCCGATGGTGATTGCGCTCAACATGATGGACGAAGTGCGTGCAAGCGGAAACACCATTCATGTGGAAACACTGGCGAAAAAGCTCGGTGTTCCGGTCGTTCCGATTTCAGCCGGAAAAAACGAGGGCATTCATGACTTGGTCGAAGCCGTGTCCAATGTTGTGGAGAACAATCTCCGCCCGATGCATTTTGATTTCTGTACCGGTGAGGTACACCGTGCAATCCACGCAATCGGACATATCATCGAAGATCATGCCCACCACGCAGGTTATCCGGTGCGGTTTGCAGCAACCAAACTGGTGGAAGGTGATGAACCGACCAAAAAAGTACTCAACATCCATGAAAACGATCTGCATTTGATCGATCATCTGGTTGAGGATATGGAAAAAGCACTCGACACAGACCGCGAAGCCGCATTGGCCGATATGCGTTATCAGTATATTGAATCGCTGTGTGCCGCATGTGTCGTTAAACGCGGCGAATCGCGTGAACAGCTTCGTTCTGAAAAAATCGACCGCGTGCTCACGCATAAATTCTTCGGTATTCCGATTTTTATCGGCGTGATGTTCCTTGTGTTCTTTTTGACGTTTGAAGTGCTCGGTGCACCGCTGCAGTCACTGCTCGAAATGGGAATCGACGCCTTATCACGTCAAACAGAACAGCTGCTTACGTCGCTTTCGGTCACACCGTGGCTCTCTTCGCTTATTTTGGACGGCGTATTCACCGGTGTTGGCAGCGTACTTTCCTTTTTGCCGATCATCGTCATTCTGTTTTTCTTTTTGTCACTGCTTGAGGACAGCGGCTATATGGCGCGCGTTGCATTCGTCATGGATAAACTGCTGCGAAAAATCGGTCTTTCCGGCCGCTCGTTCGTTCCGATGCTGATTGGCTTCGGATGCAGTGTTCCGGCAATCATGTCTGCCCGTACGCTGTCGAGTGAACGTGACCGTAAAATGACCATCTTGCTCACACCGTTTATGTCGTGCAGTGCAAAGCTCCCGATTTACGGCATGATTACTGCTGCATTTTTCCCGCATCACGGCGGACTTGTGATGATCTCGCTGTACCTGCTCGGCATTCTTGTCGCAATTTTGTCGGGACTGCTTTTAAAAAATACCGTCTTCCGTGGAAATCCGGTTCCGTTTGTCATGGAACTTCCTGCCTACCGTCTGCCCGCTGCAAAAAGTGTACTGTTACATATGTGGGAAAAGGCAAAAGACTTTTTGAAAAAAGCATTCACCATCATTTTCTTGGCTTCCATCGTCATCTGGTTTGCACAGAAATTCAGTTTTGATCTGCAAATGGTCGAAAACAGCGCCGACAGCATCTTGGCAAAAATCGGATCGTTTATTGCACCGATTTTTGAGCCGCTCGGATTTAACGACTGGCGTGCATCCACTGCGCTAATTACTGGTTTCACCGCAAAAGAATCGGTTGTCAGCACACTCTCCATCCTGACCGGCGCAGGAACAGACGCACAGCTTTCGCTTGCACTGTCTTCGATTTTCACGCCGCTTTCATCGCTTTCGTTCCTTGCATTCACGATTTTGTATATGCCGTGCGTCGCAGCATTTGCGGCAGCAAAACGAGAGCTTGGCTCTATGCGCCGCGCACTGGCAGGCGCTGCATATCAGACAGCCGCAGCATATATTGCCGCACTCTTGATCTTCCAGATCGGACGGCTGTTCGTTTAAACGTAAAATACGGAGGTTTTTGATGAACCCGTTTGATATTCTTTTGATTGTCCTGCTTGCAGGCGGATGTTTGGCAGCCGTTTTCTCGGTTCGCCGCCAAAAAAAGCACGGAAAATGTTCAGGCGGATGCGCGGGATGCAGCCGCCAATGTCAGTCACATCTTAAAGAGGACTGATCGATTTTATCAATTCATTCAGCAAAGGAGAATGTATTATGGAAACCAGCACCTTTTATGTATCATTGTCGATGCAGGACGCTGCCGCTGCCATCGACAATGAAATCATTCGCGGCAGTGTAAGCGGTACGCTGACTGACCGTTTTGTCGTCAACCATCCGGACGGCAAACATTGTCTTTTGAGCGTTTATGAAAAACATTTTGTCCGTGCCGGAAACCGACTGACACTGACTGTCACACTCGATAATTTCTTCGGTTATACGCGTGTACATACAACGGGAAGCGGCGGCGGCGGAATGCTGCGTATTGATTTTGGTGCAGCATCTTCCTTTACACAAAGTGTTGTCCGTATCCTTTCGCCGTACATGATTCAGGTATGAGCCACGTGATTCGCGGGCGGTTTGCCCCAACGCCGAGCGGCCGAATGCATCTTGGAAATCTGTTTTCCGCACTGATGGCATGGCTCTCTGTTCGTGCACAAGATGGTGTGATGCTTCTGCGCATTGAGGATCTCGACCGCGCACGATGCCGCAGTGAATACACCGAGCAGCTGATTCGCGACCTTTTGCTGTTTGGGCTTGATTTTGATGAAGGCGGACTCTCAAAGCCGGACAGAATGGGCGAAACATGCATCCAAAGTGAACGAAGCGCTTATTACAACGAAGTGATTCAAACACTGTCCAAAAAAGCGCACGTCTACCCTTGTTTCTGTACACGCGCACAGCTGCACGACGTCAATGCGCCGCATCTTTCCGATCACACACCGATTTATCCCGGTACCTGCCGGCATCTTTCCTCAGAGGAAATTGAACTGCGGCAAACGGCACGTACGCCTTCTTTACGCATTGAAGTGCCGGACAAAACGATTGTATTTGATGATTTGTGCCAAGGCCACACGGAAGAATCGCTTGCATCGTCCTGCGGTGATTTTGTCCTGCGCCGTGCAGATGGGATTGTATCCTATCAGCTGGCTGTGGTCTCCGATGATGCCCGTATGGGCGTTTCAGAAGTGGTACGAGGACGCGATCTTCTGTCCTCCGCCGCACGGCAGATCTTTTTATATGAACTGTTGGATGAAACGCCTCCCCGGTTTGCACATATTCCGCTTCTGCTTGCACCGGACGGACGGCGGCTCTCAAAACGTGACCAGTCTTTGAGTTTAGAATCACTGCTGATTCGTTTTTCACCGGAAGAAATCATTGGCTATCTTGCCGCATTCAGCGGTCTTATTCAAAAGCCGGAACCGATGAAGGCGACCGAGCTTATTCCGCTTTTTTCATTTGACCGGATCAAAAAAGATGATATTGTACTCTCCCCGTCCTTTTATCACGCATAACGGACGGGGTTTTGTGCGTTTTTACGTTTACTTTCGTTTCAAAAAATAGTATAATAAATTGATGCTGTATATTTGCATGAACAATCAAAAAGGGGGGATGCTGTGATGGAATACCGTATCATAACCGATACCGTTTTGCCGCCCAAGCACAGCACTGCCCTTTTTGAGAGAATGATTCCCGTTTTTCCGCGTACCGCAGCCATGCGTGCCGCTTGTCCCGGAAAAGCAGAATTTTCTTCGGTATGCGCATATGATACGCCTACCTTTGTCCTGACAGCACCTGCGCAGCTTTCCGGAACATACGCAAGTGCGCGTGATGCACTTTCACGCGTCCAAAATGCAATTGTCATTGATTCCAAAACGTTTGGCGCAGGTCAGCTCCTGCTTGCCGACCTAACCGCCAAAACGGCAGACTGCGAATCATTTTCAATTAAGGTTTCAAAGCAGGTACGCGCGCTTCGAACACGCATCTTTTGTCTGTTCACTGCGCCTTACGGACAGGCACATGCGCTGTGCGGACAATCCCGTCACCGACCACTGATTCCTGCACTGCGGCATATTTACACCATCGGCGAAGAAGGCGACATTCAGTTATTTTACCGAATGTTTGCTCGTTCGGATGAAGAGGCGTTGTTTTGGTGTTTAAAACAAAAATTGTCTATGTCACCGCAGACAGTTGCAGTGGCTTACCTTGGAAAATCGCAGGAGGCACAGGCATTATGTCACCGTATTACCACTGCCGGACACTCTATTCTCATCGGAAAAATGATTCGAACCGATCTTCCTTTGGGATTTTCCGGCTGTCTTTCTGCTGCTATTCTGTTATAGGAGGAATGACTCATGACAAATGAAGAACGGATTGTAAAAACCGTCGCACAATCACGCACGGAGCAAATTCAAATTCTCATGCCCGAACACATCAACGGCTATCAGCGTCTGTTCGGCGGAAAACTGATGGAATGGATTGACGTTGTTGCAGCTGTTGCGGCACGACGCCACGCAGGACATAATGTGACAACCGCATCAATCAGCCAGCTTGAATTCAAAGCACCCGCCTACGTTAACAACACCATCGTACTGAAAGCACAGCTCACATATGTGGGACGGACATCGATGGAAGTTCGTGTGGATACATTTGTAGAACATTTAGACGGCAGTGAAACCATGATCAACCGTGCCTATCTTGTAATGGTTGCATTGGATGAAAACGATACACCTGTGACCGTTCCGCTTTTGCGGTGTGAAACTCCCGAAGAGGAATTTGAATGGGAAGCTGCACGGCGGCGGCGTGCATTCCGCAAAGAAAACAGTCTTGATTTTTAAAATTTTCAATTGACATTTTGAGGAGGCCTTTTTATGGACGAAAAACAGCTTACACAGCAGCCGGAAGAAGAAACCACAATGCTTCCGGAAGATTTCGCACAAAAGATTCTTGACAGCGTTCCCCCAATTGAAGATATCCCGCTTGCCGCACCGCAGACTACACCGAACGGCGGCACCATGCAGTATCAGGTACCTCAGCCGCAGAACATGCAAAACGGCGGCACCATGCAGTATCAGGCACCTCAGCCGCAGAACATGCAAAACGGCGGTACCATGCACTATCAGGCGCCTCAGCCGCAGAACACGCCAAACGGCGGTACTAGGCAGTATCAAACACCGCAGCCGCAGAACATGCAAAACGGCGGCACCATGCACTATCAGGCGCCTCAGCCGTCCACGTCTGATTCTCCCAAAAAGAAAAGCCGTAAAGGATTGTGGATTGGATTAAGCATCGGCGGCGGTGTTGTTGTCCTGGCCGGAATCATTCTGACCATTTTGCTGTTAACCGGTGTGTTCTCAAACTTTACCGTTGATTTTTCTGAATTTTATGAAATTAAAGTCGAAGGCTATGACGGTTACGGAAAAGCAGAAGTTGTACTGAAAGACACTGCTTCTGAAATGATTGCAAGCGATGAACGCTACCAGATTCTCAATACCGCGACATTCACCTTGACAAAAGAAGATCACATCAAAAACGGCGAAACGATTGAAGCAACGGTGAATTATGATCAAGCGTTTGCTGAAGAAAAAAGAATTACAATCACCAATCAGACGCTTACAGTAACTGCCGAAAATCTGGAAGAAGCAAATGTAGTGGACCCGTTTGAATTCCTCACAATCTCTGTGGACGGTATCTCACCGGTTGCAACCATCTCTCTCGTCGACGAATCAGAAACCAAACTGTTTACATATGGTTTTAAAAACGAAGTCACCTATGTCAAAAACGGCGATGAAATCACAATTGTTGCTTCCTATGACGAAGCGGAATTTGAGGAAAAAGGTCTGGTCGCCGCAGAAACAGAAATGACATATAAGGTCGAAAATCTCGCGGAATACGTGATGAGCACCGATATGCTTACCAACAACATGCGACTGCTCATCAATGAATCAACAGGTGCGAAGCTTGAAAATGTATTGAAATCCAATCGCTATTCCATCATTTATAAAATCAACGATCCGGACTTTTCCTTCATGTCTTCGCTCTCGTTTAAAGATATCACGGTGGAAAAGAGCTACTTGCTTACGAAAAATACGCCGGACAATTGGTCCGCAAACAATATGGTATATGATCAGTATAAACTGACCGCTGTTCTTTCTCAAAACGGAAATGAACGGGAATACACCATGTACGCGCTCGTTGGGGTTAGTGATTTGATTGAAGAAAACGGTGCACTTCGCCCGATTGAAGCAAACAATGTCACTTTCTATCTTTCTTATTTGGGCCTGGATGCGTCTACACTGTATGACGATGTATTCAAAGGATATGAACAAAACTATACCATCACAGAAATGCCTGCACCGTAACATTCAAAACTAAAATAAAAAAGAACGGATATCAAACGATATTGCACTTGTCAAGAGAAAGTAGACAGTAAAAAGAATATTTATCAGAAGCCCCGTTCGGTTTTAAACTGAACGGGGCTTCTGTAACCCAATGCAGCGGCCGGACGGTG
>NZ_JACJKY010000017.1 GCF_016901855.1 Merdimmobilis hominis
CTCGCTCGTCTTATCACTGTCGTACTTACTCGTAGAATTAAATCGGGTCGATTTATTCTTTCTTCGTTTTACCTTACATTGTTTAATTTTCAAGATCCCGATGAGCTTTCGCTCATCTTCACTCTCTCGGAAGCGACTTGATTATTATATCATGTCGTTTTCAGTTTGTCAAGTACTTTCTCGAAGTTTTTTTCGAGGTTTTCGCTCCTACGACTCTCTCGATATTCCTTCTCATTTCCTTGTTTTTCCTGTCCTCCGTGACAGCTATATTATAATACCACACACACCCCCGTTTGTCAACACCTTTTTTCATCTTTTTTCGTCTTTTTCTTTCTATAATGAAAAAGAGGCACACAGTCTTAAAACTGTGTGCCCCTGTTTTCTATTTCTTACGAAGCAATAAACGCGCAGAATGCACGGTAGGTCGAGTATACGTCGATTTTCGAGGTTACTTCAAACGGAGAATGCATCGAGAGCACCGGCACGCCGATGTCGATGGTATCGATATCAAGCGCTGCAGTGCAGAATGCAACCGTTCCGCCGCCGCCCTGATCCACTTTGCCAAGCTCGCCGGTCTGCCATAAGACGTTATTTTTGTCGAGCATATGCTGCACTTCGCCTGCAAACTCAGCCGACGCATCCGATGTACCGGATTTGCCGCGTGCACCGGTATATTTTGTGATCACAGCGCCGTAATTTACATAGCAAGTGTTGCGCGGCTCGTTGACCTCCGGGAAGTTCGGGTCAAATGCTGCGTTGACGTCTGCCGACAAGCATTTCGAATTGGACATCACAACACGGCCGTTTTGACCGAAGCACTCTGCCAGGTCTTTTAAGAAGTTCGGCAGGTATGCAGCGCTCATGCCGGTTGTGCCCTCACTGCCGGTTTCCTCTTTATCTGCCATCACGACAACGGCGGTGCGGCGCGGTGTTTCTGCATCTAACAGTGCGGTGAATGCAGTGTATGCACACACGCGGTCATCCTGACCGTATGCGCCCACAAGGCTGCGATCAAAGCCGATATCTTTTGCCGGAAATGCCGGAACTGCGGTAAGTTCCGCCGCACGGAAATCTTTTTCGACGATGCCGTATTTTTCGAACAGTGCTTTCATGAGATTCAGTTTCACGCGCTCGCTTGCCTCGTCGTCACGGAACGGATGCGAACCGATCAAGACGTTGAGCTGTTCGCCTTTGATGCCCTCATGCAGGGAAAGTTTAACCTGATCGGCAGCCAGATGCGGCAGAAGATCGGTTACACAGAACACCGGATCGCCTGCATCTTCGCCAACGCGAACGGTTACACTGGTGCCGTCTGCGCGGATGATCACACCGTGCAGAGAGAGCGGAATTGCGGTCCACTGATATTTTTTGATACCGCCGTAGTAATGTGTTTTGAAATAGCCGATTTCATTGTCCTCATAAAGCGGATTGACTTTTAAATCCAGACGCGGCGAGTCGATATGTGCGGTCATCAGGTTGACGCCGTTTTCGATCGTCTCCATGCCGACCACTGCAAAGATAATTGCTTTGCCGCGGTTATTCATATACACTTTGTCGCCCGGTTTGTAAGCAGTGCCGCGTACAAACGGTACAAAGCCTTTTTCCTCTGCCATTTTGATGGCACGGGTAACTGCTTCGCGCTCTGTTTTTGCATCATCCAAAAACGCTTTGTAATCCTCGCAGTAAGCCTGTACTTCGGAAAGCTCTGCTTCACTCAGCACAAGACCGCCGTGTTTTCGTTCCATGAACAGCTTTTCTTTTAAAAGCTGTGCTTCAGTTTTTTTGTTTTCCATAAAAAAATCTCTCCTTTTTATTTTTGATCCGCAGGCAAAATCCCATCGGGATACAAGGAAGTATACTTCTCATACGCCTGCATCACTTTATTAACATAATGTGCCGTCTTTTCGGACGGAATCGTATGAAGCGATTCGCCGTCGTAGGAAAGCGATGGATCATCCACCCATTCGTTCACTGCACCGCGTCCCGCATGATATGCCGCTGCCGCCATTTCATAGGAACCGAACTCCTCATAGAGATAGTGGAGAAAATATGTTCCGTAGCGAATGCTCACCTCCGGATCAAACAAATCCGAAAAGACGGTATCCTCTTCCTGAAGCTTGCCTTTAATCCAGTCAAACGTCGTTTCAGCAACCTGGGTCAGTCCTCTGGCGTCTGCCTCGGATACAGCATTCGGGTCAAAATCGCTCTCTGTTTTTATCACCGCATACACAAACAGCGGATCGATCTCATATTCCGCGGCATATTTTGTGACGATCTCTGCATAAGGCGTCGGATAGTGCTGACGGTAAAACCGCCGAATCCCGAAATGCGTACAGATGCCGCCCACGATCACGAGCAGAATCAAACTGATGATGAGTACACTTTTACGAATGCGAACAGCCATGAATCCTCTCCTTGATTTTCATTGCAGCATCATGCACCTGTGCGGCAAACTGCTGCTCGGTGCCGTTATTCTCGATGAGAATCGCACAATGTTCTTTGAAAAATGATTCGGGATACTGGGAATTCATACGTGCCTGCGCCATCTGCTCGTCAATGCAGTCACGTGCCATAATGCGAGCTTTGCGGCGGTCAGCATCGGCACAGACAGCGACAATCAGTGCACAGTTCTTGTCCATCCCGCTCTCAAACAGCGTCGGTGCATCGAGAATGACTGCTTCTTTCCCCTGTAAAGCTGCCGTTTGGATAAGCACTTCCACACGCTTTGTGATAAACGGAAAAATCGTATCGTTTAAAAGTGCACGTGCAGTACTGTCGGTAAAGACGCGTTTTCCGAGCGCTTTTCGATCAAGCGAGCCGTCCGCGCACAGAATCTCACGCGAAAACACCTCTGTAAGCGCGTGCAGTCCGTCGCTTCCCGGCTCAACCACCTCGCGCGCCACGCGGTCACAGTCAATGACGAAAAATCCTTCTTCCGAGAGCATGGCAGACGCCGCCGATTTCCCGGCGCCCGTCTGACCGGTCAGTCCGATAATGAGCGGATGGTTCACAGGCGCACCACCTCAAACCCTGCCGCACGCAGCAGACGGTTATAGATTGCAAGTCCCATGCCGTCACGCTGCGGCATGCGTGCATAGATTGTATCCACGCCGAGTTTGTCCACAGCACGCAGGCTGCCAAACAGCAGTTTTGCCTGCATCATGACATCGTCCGCCGCACCGTATGTGACGCACGGCACTTTGAGCATCGATTCTTCGCCGGAGAATACAAGTGCGCCCACCCGCTCGTCGGCATGGCTGTTGACAAACGACACAAACGACGAAAGCGGTGCATCGAGAATGATGACATTCGTTTTCGGAGAATAGTGTCTGTGCATCATACCCGGCGAAAGTGCCTGTGTACCGGCTTTAATCTCGTGCAGAACGCCGTCGTCGACTGTGACATGCGGCACCGTTTCGCGAAGCATCTCGACGGTCACAGCGCCCGGACGCAGAAGCACAACGGCATCTTCTTTGAGCAGTACGACGGTTGATTCGAGTCCGTAGGTGCACGCACCGCCGTCGAGAATCACCGGAATTTTTCCGTTTAAGTCGTTATACACATGGTTTGCCGTTGTCGGGCTCGGTGCACCGGAGCGGTTTGCCGACGGTGCGGCAAGCGGCAGACCCGATTCACGAATGAGCGCCTGTGCCACCTTGTGCGACGGGCAGCGCACCGCAACAGTCGAAAGACCGGCGGTCACTGCGAGCGGCACGCGGTCACTCTTTTCAAAAATCATTGTAAGCGGTCCCGGCCAGAACCGCTCGGCAAGCTGTTTTGCAATCTCCGGGACACGGTTTGTGAGCATCGGCAGCATGTCGATCGAATCAATGTGGACGATCAGCGGGTTGTCCTGCGGACGTCCCTTCGCCAAAAAGATTTTCTCGACAGCGGCTTCGTCAAACGCACTCGCCGCGAGTCCGTACACCGTTTCGGTCGGCATGCCGACCACCTCGCCCGATTCAATCAGCCGGGCGGCATATGCAATATGTTCGTTGGTTGGAAGCAATACTTTCGTTTCCATTTCTTCTTCCTCCAATCTGTTTTCTGTTATTCCTGCTCCGCAGAGGCAAGCTTCTCCGCCTGATCGGCAGTGATGAGCGCGTTGAATAACTCATTTAAATCGCCGTCAAGCATGGAAGCAAGCCGGTACGATGTAAATCCGATGCGGTGATCGGTCAAGCGTCCCTGCGGATAGTTATAGGTGCGGATGCGCTCACTGCGGTCACCCGTTCCCACTTGGCTTTTGCGTTCAGACGCAATCTGTGCGTTTTGTTCGGCGACTTTTTGCTCATACAGCCGCGAACGCAGAACTTTCATTGCCTTTTCCTTATTCTTAAACTGACTGCGCTCGTCCTGGCATTCCACCACTGTGCCGGTCGGCAGGTGGGTAATGCGGATCGCGGACTCGGTCTTGTTGATATGCTGACCGCCTGCACCGCTTGAACGGAACGTATCAATCTGCAAATCGGCAGGATCAATCTGAAAATCAACTTCCTCGGCTTCCGGCAGAACCGCCACCGTCACGGTCGAGGTGTGCACACGTCCCTGCGACTCGGTTTCCGGCACACGCTGCACGCGGTGCACGCCGCTTTCAAACTTGAATTTCGAGTATGCACCCGCACCGCTCACGCTGAAACTGATTTCCTTGATACCGCCTAATTCCGTTTCGTTTAAGCTTAACACTTCGATCGTAAAGTGCTCGGATTCGGCATACATCGAATACATGCGAAACAGCGAATGCGCAAACAGCGCCGCTTCCTCGCCGCCCGCACCGCCGCGGATCTCGATGATGACGTTTTTTTGATCGTTCGGATCTTTTGGCAATAATAAAATCCGCAGCTGTTCTCTAAGCTGTTCGGTCAGTGTGCGGCTTTCGTCCAGCTGTTCAGAAGCGAGTGCTTTCATCTCCGCGTCCAAGCCGCCCTCAGAAAGCATCTCCTTTGCTTCCTCAAACTGTGCAAGCGCTTTTTTATACTCTGCAAAGCACGAAACAATCTCCGACAGCGCGTTATGTTCAATCGTCAAATCACGGTACACGGCAGGATCCTCAAATACTGCCGGGTCCATCATTTTATGGCTGATTTCTTCAAATCGTTTTTCAATCAAACTGAGTTTTTCAAACATCAAACGTCCTCCATGATATGTTTTATTCTGTTTTTCAGATAAAAACACACAATGCTAACCGCGTTCGATTTTTTTGATGTGACGTTCAATCTTGCTGCGGGGCGTCATCAGTTCCCGTCCGCATTTTAAGCACCGGAGTTTAAAATCCATACCGGTACGCAAAACCAAAAACCGGTTTTCCCCGCACGGATGATTCTTTTTCATCACAAGAACATCGTTTACTTGTACATCCATGCTGTTTCACTCCTTTTTTCTGATCATTTTATTATATCATGTTTTTAATGAAAAAAGCAAACGAATTATATGAACATTCCTGTCCTGTCTGCGCCATGATTTGCCTTGTATGCAAGCGTTTCTTTCGGCAATGCTATAAAAACAAATCAATCAAAAAGGAGCTTTTCCTATGAACCAATATATCTGTGCATTTTTTAACACCGAAGACGAAGCGCTTCTCGCCGCTTCAAAGCTTAAACAGTCTGCACCCTGCGAAATGATTTCCATCCGCGAACAAAACGACACCGTCACCGAAAAAGACGCACCGTTTTCCGATCTGTTTATTCCGTTTTCCTCCGAATCGTACAGTTCGTTTTCGCTGATTCCCGAAACGTTCAATTTTGATGCTGTGGCAAAACACGACCACGCTGCCGCGCGTCATCACGCAAATACCCACGCCGTCGTGTCGGTCAAAACGGCCGCACCACACGCTTCGGCAGTCGAATCGATCCTGCTTTCATGCGGCGGACAATCTCTCTCCAAAACGAATATTCCGTAAGCGCTTCTCATACAATTTTGTATCGAACAAAAAAAGAGGAGGCTTTTAAAATATGGCAACCTATCTGCCTGAGGGATATCGAACCCAATGCGCATCTGCTGCGAATTTTCATACGATCGCATCCGTGCGCGATGCAATGCTTTCCCGCCAGATTTTAGAATCGCGTGCACTGGTATGCGATGCCGGCCACAATCTGATTGTGGATCTCGGATGCATGAAAGGAATGATTCCGCGCGAAGAATGTGCCATCGGCATTCGCGAGGGAACGACACGCGACATCGCAATTTTGTCAAAGGTCAATAAACCCGTCTGCTTCCGCATCACGGATGTGCGCTCAGACGAAAAATTCCGTCCGTATGCACTGCTCTCCCGCAGAGAAGTGCAGGAGGAATGCCGCAGCCACTATCTGTCGACACTCAAAGCAGGCGATATCATCCGCGGGAAAATCACACACATGGAGTCATTCGGCTGTTTTGTCGATATCGGCTGCGGCGTAATTGCACTGCTGCCAATCGACGCCATCTCTGTTTCGCGCATCAGTCATCCGCGCGACCGCTTTTTCACCGGACAAAACATTTACTGCATTGTTCGTTCTGTGGAACCAAACGGCCGCATCTCACTTTCCCACAAAGAACTGCTTGGCACCTGGGAAGAAAACGCCGCGCTGTTTGCACCGGGCGAAACGGTCGGCGGCATTGTCCGTTCTGTGGAAAGCTACGGCGTATTCATTGAACTGACACCGAATCTCGCCGGTCTTGCCGAATGCAAGGAGGGTGTGAAAGTCGGACAGCACGCCAGCGTGTTTATCAAAAGCTTGATTCCCGAACGAATGAAGGTTAAACTGATTCTTGTGGATTCGTTCGACAGCGACGAGCCGCCCGCACCGCTTTCGTATTACATCAAAGAAGGGCACCTTGACCGGTTTATCTACTCTCCTGCCATGAGCAGCCGTACAATCGAAACCGTATTCGAATCAAGTGAAACCATACCGGCAGTCGCATGCAGTGCCGGCATCGGACAGCATACATAAACTGTATCCCCCGCTCAGAATATTCTGAGCGGGGATTTTCATGCGCATTCATAGTAAAAGCCAGAAAACGCCGCCCGTTTTAAAAAAACGAGCGGCGTTCTTTATCGATGAATCACTGCACGCAGGACAGGTGCAGCCAAACAGAACAGCATCGGCCAGAGAAGTTCTTCGAACGAGAGCGATACGGTCGAAAAAATCATTTGCAGCCATGGAACATACATCACACAAAACAGCACCGTCACCGAAACGGCTGCCGCGGCAATCAGCTTTTTGTTGTTGAAAAACGAAATCGAAAAGATCGACCCTTCCTCTGTTTTGCACTCAAACACATGCAGAAGCTGTGCAAAAATGAGCGAAAACAGTGCGGCAGTCCGCGCATGCGTCACATCGCCAGTCATGCGGTACACGCACACAAACGATCCGAGTGTCGTCAGCCCGATTAAGATGCCGCACATGATAATCCGGAAGCCGAGTCCGTTTGAAAAGATGGATTCCTCCGGTTTGCGCGGCGGCTTTTTCATGACGTTTTGGTCATACGGCTCAAGTCCAAGCGCAATCGCAGGAAGTCCGTCCGTCACAAGGTTTACAAGCAGAATCTGAATCGGCAGTAAAATCACTGGCATAGAGAAAAGCATGCCTAAAAACATCGTGAGTACCTCGCCGATGTTGCACGAAAGCAAGTAGCGGATGAACTTGCGGATATTCGCATAAATACTGCGTCCCTCCGCTACCGCCGTCATCATCGTCGAAAAATCATCGTCAAGCAGAATCATGTCGGCGGCTTCCTTCGTCACATCGGTTCCCGTTTTTCCCATGGAAACGCCGATATCTGCTTCTTTGACTGCCGGAGCGTCATTGACACCATCGCCGGTCATCGCTGTGATCTGTCCGCGCTGTTTAAATGCACGTACAATCCGCAGTTTATGTTCCGGCGACACCCGTGCAAATACGGACGTCTGCATCACAGTATTGCGAAGCGTACTGTCATCCATGCGGTCAAGCTCCGCACCGGTTACGACACGTTCGCCCTCGGTTAAAATGCCGGTTTGCTTTGCAATCGCGGCGGCCGTATTTTTATGATCGCCTGTAATCATCACGGTTTTAATCCCCGCCTGCCGTCCGCGGAACACCGCCTGTTTGACACCATCCCGCGGCGGATCGGTCAGTCCTGCAAATCCCAAGAATACAAGCCCTTCCTCGGCGGTATCCGTTTCATCGAATGCCTGGCGGTATGCCGCGCCAATCACACGCATCGCCCGGTCAGCAAGGACACCATTCTGTTTTACAAGCTGCGCACGTTCCACTGCGCCAAGGGGTACAATGCGACTGCCGACCTGCACGCTGCTGCATCGCGAAAGCAGTACATCCGGCGCACCTTTCGCATACAGCGTATAGCCGCCGCCCGGCGTTTTCATCAGAACAGACATACGTTTTCGCGTGCTGTCAAACGGAATCTCCGCAACTTTTGTCATTGGCGGTTTTTGCGGAATCTCCGCAGAAGCACACCGATAAAGCGCCTGTTCGGTCGCAGAACCGTGTGTCGGCGCATCATCCTGCACGGCGGTACACACCCGGAAACAGAGAAGCATCTGCTCGATTGCTTCATCACTGCGGTCAGGTTTTTCACATTCTTTCGTCTTCATTGTGGAAAACGCGTGCACGCTCATCTGATTTTTCGTAATCGTTCCCGTTTTATCGGAGCAGATCACCGTGGCACATCCGAGCGTTTCCACCGCGTGAAGCTTTCGCACCAGTGCGTTTTGCTTGACCATCCGACTCACCGCAAGTGCAAGCGAAATCGTTACAACGGCGCAAAGGCCCTCCGGCACAGCTGCTACCGCCAAACTCACGCCGGTAATCAACATCGAAAACAGGTCTTCTCCGCGCAGAACGCCGGTGATGCTGACAATCGCGCAAATAAGCAGACATCCGGCGGCAATATATTTCGAAAGTCCCGCCAAATGCTTTTGTAAGGGTGTCGGTTCTTCAGAAATCTGGTTGAGCATTCCGGCGATTTGTCCCATTTTGGTGCGCATGCCCGTGTGCTCCACCAAAAATTCACCGCGTCCGCCCACCACGGTACATCCCATATATACCGATTGTTCGTCTTCGCCTTTTTTGACGGCAACCGACTCGCCGGTCAGCATCGATTCATCACACGAGAGCGCCACAGATGAAACAAGCGTACCATCCGCCGGAATGCGGTCGCCGGCTTCAATCAGCACAAGGTCGCCCGGTACCAGTTCGGATGCCGGCTGACTGCACAGCACACCGCCACGAAATACATTGGCATGCGGTGCTGCCATTGCCTGCAGTGATTCAAGCGTTCGTTCTGTCTTTCGCTCCTGCAAAAATCCAAGAAAGCCGTTCATCAGCACAATCACCGCAATCGTGATCGCCTCAACATATTCCCCCATAAAGACGCTTGCGGCGGTACAAACGAGCAGAATCATCGTCATAATGTCTTTATACTGTTCAAAAAACAGTATAACTGCATGCTTTTTTCGTTTTCCGACCAGAACATTCTCCCCGTACTCCTTTTTGCGGCGGAGTACTTCCTGTCTGCTCAGTCCGCGCGGTTTTTCTTCGCGAATCGGTTCTTCTCCCTGCGGTTTCTTCTCAGGCAGCGCGGATGATTCCTGCGGCAAAAATTCCTGATTCAAAACATTCATCCACTTCATGGTTCGTTCCCTCCCTGCCGAACATACGGCTGTTTCATCTATATGCACCGCATAAATCGTTCATGCTGTCTTTTCTTTTTGAAAAAAGCGTGCTACAATACAAAAAAGGAGGCTTTTTTATGGAACAAGAACGTTTGAATCGGTTATCAACCGCGCTGCGCCGTCATCAGATCGGCTGCACACCGCTTTCTTCTTCGAAAGAACTGCGCGGTATTTTAGAATCGGAAATACCGGAAGGCAGTGTTGTTGCCTTTGGCGGCTCTATGACTTTAGCCGAAACTGGCACGCTCGAACTTTTGCGTGAATGGGACAAAACCGGCCGTATCACACTGCTTGACCGCGGCAAACCGGGACTTTCACCGACAGAAGTTGACGAGGTTCTGCGCCGTTCTTTTTTTGCAGACGTATATCTAACTTCCGTCAACGCATTGACAGAGGACGGATTTCTTTACAACGTAGACGGAAACGGCAACCGTGTCGCCGCAATGATTTTCGGACCGAAAAAAGTACTTGTCATTGCAGGTACGAACAAACTGGTGCCTGATCGTGAAGGCGCAATCGAACGGGTTCGTCAGATTGCCGCTCCCCAAAACGCGAAACGGCTCCACCGCGATACACCGTGCACAAAAACCGGACATTGCTGTGACTGCCTGCATCCAGAAAGAATTTGCTGTTCCTATACCTTTTTTGGGATGCAGCGTGACAAAAATCGGATGCATGTGATTTTAATTGATGAGGTGCTCGGATACTGATGGCGAAAAATATCAAGAAAACAAATGCACTGCGGTTACTTGAACAAGCACAAATCGACTATACCGCTTATGAATACAGCGTATCAGACGGAAAAACCGATGCAGTGAGTGTCGCAAACAAGCTGGGTGTTTCGCCGGACATTGTATATAAGACACTTGTGACCGTCGCGGACACACATGAGCACTTTGTGTTTGTGATTCCTGCGGCTTCCACGCTTGATTTAAAGGCGGCTGCCCGCACAGCAGGTGTCAAATGGGTGGAAATGATTCCGCAGGCAAAGCTTTTGCCGCTGACCGGGTACGTTCACGGCGGATGTTCGCCGGTGGGCATGAAAAAGCTGTTTCCGACCTTTATTGATGCTTCCGCCGAATCGCTTCCGCTGTTTTTCGTGAGCGCGGGTAAAGTCGGAATGAATCTCTCCGTTTCTCCGACGGCACTTGCCGGTTTAGTAAATGCTTCTTTTGCATTTGTTTCACATTAAAAAGAGCAGACACCGTTAAGGGTGTCTGCTCTTTTTAATCAAACAAAAAAACGGACAGGAAATCCTGTCCGTTTTTTATGCGTGTAGTAAATCAGTTCAATTAGCCGATTGCTTTAACAACGACGCCCGAACCAACTGTACGGCCACCCTCACGAATAGCGAAACGCAGGCCTTCTTCGATAGCGATCGGAGTGATCAATTTAACTTTGATCTCGATGTTATCGCCCGGCATAGCCATTTCAGCGCCGCCCTGGAGCTCGATGGTGCCAGTAACGTCGGTTGTTCTGAAGTAGAACTGCGGTCTGTAGTTGTTGAAGAACGGAGTGTGACGGCCGCCCTCTTCTTTTTTCAGGACGTAAACCTGGCCAACAAACTCAGTCATCGGGTGGATAGAGCCCGGTTTAGCAAGAACCTGACCGCGCTCGATCTCGTTTCTCTGAACGCCGCGGAGCAGTGCGCCAACGTTGTCGCCAGCCTCAGCGTAGTCAAGAGTTTTACGGAACATCTCCATGGATGTAACGACAACTTTTCTTCTCTCTTCGGTCAAACCAACCAGTTCAACCTCGTCGCCAGTGTTCAGCTTACCTCTCTCAACACGGCCTGTAGCAACAGTACCACGGCCAGAGATGGTCATAACGTCCTCGACCGGCATCAGGAACGGCAGGTCAGCTTTACGGTCCGGAGTCGGGATGAAGCTGTCAACTGCGTCCATGAGCTCGTGGATGCAAGCATATTCCGGAGCGTTCGGATCTGTGGAATCAGACTCGAGCACTTTCAGAGCAGAACCACGGATGATCGGAGTGTCGTCGCCCGGGAACTCGTACTCGTTGAGGAGCTCGCGGATTTCCATCTCGACGAGGTCCAGAAGCTCTTCGTCGTCAACCTGGTCAGCTTTGTTCATGAATACAACGATGTACGGAACGCCGACCTGACGGGACAGAAGGATGTGCTCACGAGTCTGCGGCATCGGGCCGTCAGCTGCGGAAACAACGAGGATAGCGCCGTCCATCTGAGCAGCACCGGTGATCATGTTTTTAACGTAGTCAGCATGGCCGGGGCAGTCAACGTGTGCATAGTGACGGTTTGCAGTCTGATACTCAACGTGTGCGGTGTTGATTGTGATACCGCGCTCGCGCTCCTCCGGAGCTTTATCGATGTTTGCGTAATCAACGAACTCAGCGTCGCCTGCGAGACCGAGAACTTTGGTGATTGCAGCGGTCAGAGTGGTTTTGCCGTGGTCAACGTGGCCGATGGTGCCAATGTTGACGTGCGGCTTGTTGCGTTCAAATTTTGCCTTTGCCATTTGAATTTTCCTCCTTTTATGTGTGGGTAAAATACACAACACGATACGCTATCTATTTTACCACGTTTCTGTTAAAATTCAAGCGGTTTTCTTGAATTTAATCTTTTTTTGCGCGCTCACTGATGAGTTTGTCCGAAATGCTCTTCGGAAGCTCAATATAGTGGCTCGGCTCCATGGAATACTGGCCGCGTCCCTGGGATTTGGAACGGAGTGCGTTGGAATAACCAAACATCTCGGACAGCGGAACAAATGCATTGATCTGCTGTGCGCCCGGACGGGATTCCATACCCTGGATCTGACCACGGCGAGAGTTGATATCGCCGATGATATCGCCCATGTATTCTTCCGGAACGGTAACGACAACTTTCATGATCGGCTCGAGGATGACCGGATCTGCTTTGCGCATAGCCTCTTTGAAAGCCATGGAACCAGCGATCTTAAATGCCATCTCAGAGGAGTCGACCTCATGGTAAGAACCGTCGAACAGGGTGACTTTTACGTCAACAACCTGATAGCCGGCCAAAACGCCTGCCTGCATTGCGCCCTGGATACCAGCATCAACTGCCGGGATATACTCTTTCGGGATCGCGCCGCCGACGACTTTGTTGATAAACTCATAGCCTTTGCCGGATTCGTTCGGCTCAACAATGATTTTAACATGGCCGTACTGACCTTTACCACCCGACTGACGAGCGTATTTGTGGTCAACGGTTGCTTCTTTACGGATGGTCTCTTTATAGGAAACCTGCGGAGCGCCGACGTTTGCCTCTACTTTGAATTCGCGGAGCAAACGGTCAACGATGATCTCTAAGTGGAGCTCGCCCATACCACCGATGATGGTCTGGCCGGTCTCTTCGTCGGTGTAGGTTTTGAAGGTCGGATCTTCTTCCGCCAGTTTTGCAAGGCCAATTGCCATTTTCTCCTGGCCTGCTTTTGTCTTCGGCTCGATTGCCAGGTTAATAACCGGCTCCGGGAAGACCATGGACTCGAGGATAACCGGATGTTTCGCATCACAGAGGGTATCACCGGTTGTGGTGACTTTCAAGCCGACTGCTGCTGCGATATCGCCCGCATAAACGGTTTCGATATCGGTTCTCGAGTTTGCGTGCATCATCAGGATACGGCCAACGCGCTCCTGTTTGTCTTTCGTGGAGTTTAAGACCGGGCTGCCTGCATTGAGGGTACCGGAATATACACGGAAGAAGCACAGTTTACCAACGAACGGGTCGGTAGCAATTTTGAATGCGAGTGCGGAGAACGGCTCTTCGTCGCTGGACGGACGATCGGTCTCGTCGCCGGTTTCCGGATTCACACCTTTGATCGGCGGAATGTCGGTCGGAGCCGGCATGTACTCAACGATTGCGTCGAGCAGTTTCTGCACGCCTTTGTTACGGTAAGAAGTACCGCAGACAACCGGAACCAGTGTGTTTGCCAAAGTACCGGTACGAAGACCGCGTTTGATCTCCTCTGTGGTGAGTTCTTCACCCTCGAGGTATTTCTCCATCAGTTCTTCGTCCTGCTCCGCGACTGCCTCGATCATAGCTGCACGGTATTCCTCAGCCTGCTCGCGCATATCTTCCGGAATTTCTTCGACACGCATATCGGTGCCCATTTCATCATAATAGATGTCTGCGTTCATTTCGATCAGGTCGATCACGCCGCGGAATGTGTCCTCGGCACCGATCGGCAGCTGAATCGGAACAGCGTTACATTTTAAACGGCTTTTCATCATGCTGAGCACGTTGTAGAAATCTGCGCCCATGATGTCCATTTTGTTGATATAAGCCATTCTCGGAACGTGGTATTTGTCAGCCTGACGCCAAACGGTCTCAGACTGCGGCTCTACGCCGCCTTTTGCACAAAATACGGTGACAGAACCGTCAAGGACACGCAGGGAACGTTCAACCTCAACAGTGAAGTCAACGTGGCCCGGGGTGTCGATGATGTTGATGCGGTGACCTTTCCAGAAACAGGTGGTAGCAGCGGAGGTAATGGTGATACCGCGCTCTTTCTCCTGCTCCATCCAGTCCATGGTGGACGCACCGTCATGAGTTTCACCCATTTTGCGGTTTTTACCTGTGTAAAACAGGATACGTTCGGTCGTGGTGGTTTTGCCGGCGTCGATGTGCGCCATAATACCAATGTTTCGAGTCTGTTCAAGGGAAACCTGTCTTGGCATAAAAACCTCCTCGTTAATCGGGACATTGTCCCACATGCGGATTTACGGAAAACCAGATTAGAATCTGTAATGAGCAAATGCTTTGTTTGCTTCTGCCATTTTGTGTGTATCTTCGCGTTTTTTGCACGCGCCGCCGGTGCCGTTCATCGCATCGAGGAGCTCGCCAGCCAGACGCTCTTTCATGGTTCTTTCGCCGCGGTTACGCGCATAAGCGGTCAGCCAGCGAAGACCCAGTGTCTGACGTCTTTCCGGACGGACTTCCATCGGAACCTGGTAGGTCGAACCGCCGACACGGCGAGCTTTAACCTCCAGCAACGGCATGATGTTCTCCATCGCCTGCTCAAAAACCTCCAAAGCGTCTTTGCCGGATTTCTCAGCAACGATTTCAAATGCACCGTATACAATCTTCTGCGCCACACCTTTTTTACCGTCCAGCATTACGCTGTTGATCAGGCGGGTCACTTTCTTTGATTTGTAAAGTGGGTCTGGCAAAACATCACGTTTTGCAATTTTACCTCTTCTTGGCACTTTACTTCCCTCCTTCATAAAATGATATCATAGGTACTCGAAAGATTCGCTTCCGTTGGCACCAATGCAGAGGCTTTCTTTATATATTATATAAGAAATGCCGCTATCATTGGGCAAGAATTACGATCTTATTTCTTTGCCGCGCCAGCTTTCGGACGTTTTGTGCCGTATTTGGAGCGGGATTGGCCACGGCCGTTTACACCCTGGGTATCGAGTGTACCGCGGATGATGTGGTAACGAACACCCGGAAGGTCTTTGATACGACCACCGCGGATCAGCACGACGCTGTGTTCCTGCAGGTTATGGCCGACACCCGGAATGTACGCTGTAACCTCAAAGCCGTTGGACAGACGGACTCTGGCAACTTTACGAAGAGCCGAGTTCGGTTTTTTCGGAGTCATTGTTCTGACAACCGTGCAAACGCCACGTTTCTGCGGAGCGCTCTGATCTGTTGCCTGTTTCTTCATGGAGTTGTAACCTTTCTGAAGAGCAGGAGCGGTCGATTTCTTCTCGTTGACAAGTCTGCCTTTTCTGACTAACTGGTTAAAAGTAGGCATATCGCACCTCCTTAAATAAAGAATAAAAATAACACAGGCGGCTAAGCCTGTATTGGCCGAGCCGCCCGTATTTCACGGTATACATGCTCAACCTATCTAATTAAACACTGTTTTTGCGTGTTTGTCAATAGGTTTCGCAAATATTTTTTGAATATCCGAAAATTCCTTAGAATTCCTCCGGCATTTCGATCGATTCATCGAGTTCCGGTTCTTCATGTTCTGCAGCATCAGCAGCCAAGCTGTCTTCTGCTGCCGGCACAGCCTGTGCATGTGCAGGTTCCACCGAAACATCGCGGTAGCAGTTCATGCCGGTACCAGCCGGAATCAGTTTACCGATGATAACGTTCTCTTTCAGACCGGTCAGCGGGTCAACCTTGCCTTTGATTGCAGCTTCGGTGAGCACGCGGGTGGTCTCCTGGAACGATGCTGCCGACAGGAAGCTGTCGGTTGCGAGCGATGCTTTGGTGATACCCAGAAGCACTGCCTGATACTCGCATTTTTTCAGCGTTGTTTCGCCTGCTGCAATGCGTGCATCGATCTCGCGGTTTGCTGCTTCCACCTCGGAACGGTCAGTCAGCGAACCCGGCAGCATTGCGGTGTCGCCTGCATCGGTGACACGAACCTTACGCATCATCTGACGAACGATAACCTCGATGTGTTTATCGTTGATATCTACGCCCTGCATACGGTATACTTTCTGAACTTCCATGTTCAGATAGTTCTGTACTTCCTGCTCGCCGCAGACAGCCAGCACGTCATGCGGGTTGATCGAACCCTCGGTCATCGGCTGACCTTTTTCGATCTCCTGACCCTCTTTGACTTTGATGCGGTAGCCGTACGGAATCGGGTATACGCGCTCTTCGCCATCGAGTGCTTTGACGGTGATCTGACGGGTACGTTTCACATCTTCGATATGGATACGGCCGGAAATCTCCGCGATGATTGCAGCGTTCTTCGGTCTTCTGCCCTCGAACAGCTCCTCGACACGCGGAAGACCCTGTGTGATATCCTCTGCCGACGCGATACCGCCGGTATGGAACGTACGCATGGTCAGCTGTGTACCCGGCTCGCCGATGGACTGTGCCGCGATAACGCCGACAGCCTCGCCGATTGCGACCGGCGCGCCGGTTGCCAGGTTTGCACCGTAACATTTCGTACAAACGCCCTGTTTCGACTGACAGGTGAGGATTGAACGGATCTTAACCGATTTGGTTCCGGTTGCGATGATTTTGTTTGCATCGAACTCGTCCATGAGTTTATCTTTGGAAACGAGCACTTCGCCTGTCTGCGGATCGCAGAAGTCCTCGACCAGATAACGGCCGATCAGACGGTCAGAGAATGGCTCGATGATCTCTTTGCCTTCTGCAACCTCATAGACTTCAATGCCTTCGTGGGTACCGCAGTCATCCTGACGGATGATGACGTCCTGCGAAACGTCAACAAGACGACGGGTCAGGTAACCCGAGTCTGCTGTACGAAGCGCGGTATCAGCCAAGCCTTTACGTGCACCACGGGAAGAAATGAAGTATTCGAGGATGTTTAAGCCTTCACGGTAGTTTGAACGGATCGGCACCTCGATGGTCGCACCGGAGGTGTTTGCGATCAGTCCGCGCATACCTGCGAGCTGACGGATCTGGTTGATACTACCACGCGCACCGGAGTCCGCCATCATGAAGATCGGGTTGTATGCATCCATGTTTTTCTGGAGTGCATCGGTGACTTTGTCGGTGGTATCTGCCCAGGTTTCCAGAACGAGTTTGTAGCGCTCTTCGTTGGAGATAAGACCCATGTTGAACTGGTCGGTGATCTCCTCGACAGCAGCCTCTGCTTCTGCCAGATATTCTTTTTTCTGCGGCGGAATTGCAGCGTCGCAGACTGCAACGGTAATTGCACTCTTTGTGGAATATTTAAAGCCCAACGCTTTGACTTTATCGAGCATTTCAGCAGTGATCGCTGTGCCGTGGACACGGATGCAGCGGTCGATGATCTGGCCGAGCTGTTTCTTCTTAACGATGAAGTCAACCTCGAGCGCAAACTCGTTTTCGGAGTTGGTGCGGTCAACATAGCCAAGGTCCTGCGGAATGTTCTGGTTGAAGATCAAACGGCCCATGGTGGTGTCGATAATCCGGGAAACGGATTTGTCGCCGACCTGTTTGGTCATGCGGACTTTGATCTTTGCGTGGAGCGAGATGACGCCTTCGTTGTACGCCATCATTGCCTCGTTCATATCACGGAAGATCTTGCCTTCGCCCTTGTCGCCGTCTTTTGTAATTGTCAGGTAGTAAGAACCGAGGACCATATCCTGGGTCGGAACGGTAACCGGACGTCCGTCAGACGGTTTTAAAATGTTGTTTGCAGCAAGCATGAGGAAACGTGCTTCCGCCTGTGCCTCTGCGGACAGCGGCACGTGCACAGCCATCTGGTCGCCGTCGAAGTCCGCGTTGTATGCGGTACAAACGAGCGGATGGAGTTTCAATGCACGACCCTCAACGAGCACCGGCTCAAACGCCTGGATGCCCAAGCGGTGCAGCGTCGGCGCACGGTTTAAGAGCACCGGATGGTCTTTGATGACGATCTCGAGTGCATCCCAGACTTCCTCTTTTGCACGCTCAACCATTTTACGTGCGCTCTTAATATTGTTCGACTGGCCGGTTTCAACCAGACGTTTCATAACAAACGGTTTAAACAGCTCGAGTGCCATCTCTTTCGGCAGACCACACTGATACATTTTGAGCTCCGGTCCGACGACGATAACCGAACGTCCCGAGTAGTCAACACGTTTACCGAGCAGGTTCTGACGGAAACGGCCCTGTTTACCTTTGAGCATGTCAGAAAGCGATTTGAGCGGGCGGTTGTTCGGACCGGTGACCGGTCTGCCGCGGCGTCCGTTGTCAATGAGGGCATCGACAGCTTCCTGAAGCATACGTTTTTCGTTGCGGACGATGATGTCCGGTGCGTTTAACTCGAGCAGGCGAGCCAAACGGTTATTACGATTGATGACACGGCGGTACAGGTCATTCAAGTCAGACGTTGCAAAACGGCCGCCGTCAAGCTGTACCATCGGACGGATATCCGGCGGAATGACCGGAACCACGTCGAGAATCATCCATTCCGGACGGTTTCCGGAAGCACGGAATGCCTCCACAACCTCCAGACGTTTTAAATAACGAACGCGTTTCTGACCGCTTGCGGTTTCAAGCGCGTGTTTCAATTCTGCTGCCAGTGCATCGAGGTCGAGCTCAGCAAGCAGGGTTTTGACTGCTTCTGCGCCCATGCCTGCTTTGAAATCGTCCTCATAGCGCTCACGCATGTCGAGATATTCCATCTCAGTGAGCAGCTGACCTTTTTCGAGCGCAGTGCTGCCCGGATCGGTCACGATATATTTCGAGAAGTAGATAACCTCTTCCAAACGTCTCGGCGAGATATCCAGAAGCAATCCCATACGGGACGGGATGCCTTTGAAATACCAGATGTGCGAAACCGGTGCTGCCAGTTCGATGTGACCCATACGTTCACGGCGAACTTTTGCACGGGTGACTTCAACGCCGCACTTATCGCAGATTTTGCCTTTAAAACGAAGGCGTTTATATTTACCGCAGTGACACTCCCAGTCCTTCTGCGGCCCGAAAATCCGTTCACAGAACAATCCGTCCCGCTCCGGTTTCAAGGTGCGGTAGTTGATGGTCTCCGGCTTTTTCACCTCGCCGTAAGACCACTCGCGGATCTGTTCGGGAGAAGAAAGTCCGATTTTAATCGACTCAAAAGTGTTAAATTCCATTACTCAGACTCCTTTCACTGCGGTGATCAAAACAAGTCGTCATCCTCGTTCGAGAAATCAGACGGATCAAATTCAAAATCATCGGTGTCTTCTGCTTCGGTCACGCTGTAACCGTCAAATTCACCGTCTTCCACATATTCGCTGTGGTCCTCAAACGACGGTGCACCAATATCGTCATCATCGAAGGTCTGTTTCAGATCAATCTCCTGATTATCTTTGTCAAGTACTTTGACATCAAGACACAGCGACTGCAGCTCTTTGATAAGGACTTTAAACGACTCCGGAATACCCGGTTTCGGAACATTCTGACCTTTGACGATCGACTCGTAGGTCTTCACGCGGCCTTCCACGTCGTCAGATTTGACGGTGAGGATCTCCTGCAGGGTGTATGCAGCGCCGTATGCCTCGAGTGCCCAAACCTCCATCTCACCGAAACGCTGACCGCCGAACTGTGCTTTACCGCCGAGCGGCTGCTGTGTAACGAGCGAGTACGGACCGGTGGAACGAGCATGGATTTTATCGTCGACCAGGTGGTGCAGTTTGAGGTAGTACATGTAACCAACGGTAACCGGGTTATCGAAATACTCACCGGTACGGCCGTCAATCAGCCATGTTTTGCCGTCCTCGGACAGACCTGCTTCACGCAGACAGTCGCGGATGTCGGACTCGTGTGCGCCGTCGAATACCGGCGTCATGATCTTCCAGCCGAGTGCTTTTGCCGCATAGCCCAAGTGCACTTCGAGCACCTGTCCGATGTTCATACGAGACGGCACGCCCAGCGGGTTTAACACGATGTCAAGCGGTGTGCCATCCGGCAGGAAGGGCATATCCTCCTGCGGGAGAATGCGGGAAACGACACCTTTGTTACCGTGGCGGCCTGCCATTTTATCGCCGACAGAAATCTTACGTTTCTGTGCGATATAGCAGCGAACCACTTTGTTGACGCCCGGCGAAAGCTCGTCGCAGTTGTCGCGGGTGAAGACTTTGACATCGACGATGATGCCGCATTCACCGTGCGGAACCTTAAGCGATGTATCGCGGACTTCGCGTGCTTTTTCACCGAAGATCGCACGCAGCAGGCGCTCCTCAGCGGTCAGCTCCGTCTCACCTTTCGGTGTAACTTTACCAACCAGGATATCGCCGGCACGGACTTCCGCACCAATGCGGATGATACCGTTTTCGTCGAGGTCTTTGAGTGCATCCTCGCCGACGTTCGGAATATCTCTTGTGATTTCCTCCGGACCGAGTTTGGTATCGCGTGCTTCTGTTTCGTATTCTTCAATATGGATCGAGGTGTACACGTCGTCGCGAACAATCTTCTCGTTGATCAAAACGGCGTCCTCGTAGTTGTAACCTTCCCAGGTCATGAAGCCGATGAGTGCGTTTTTGCCCAAGCTGATCTCACCGTTACAGGTTGCCGGACCGTCTGCAAGCACGTCGCCGACTTTGATCTGCTGGCCTTTGGACACGATCGGGCGCTGATTTGTACAGGTACCCTGGTTCGAACGTTTGAACTTGAGCACTTCGTATTTGTGAAGTACGCCTTCGTTGTCACGGATGGTGACGTGGTCTGCATCGACCGAATCAACAACACCTTCGTGTTTGCTGACAACGACAACGCCCGAGTCAACAGCTGCTTTGTACTCCATACCGGTGCCGACGATCGGCGACTCAGTTTTTAAAAGCGGCACAGCCTGACGCTGCATGTTTGCACCCATGAGTGCGCGGTTTGCGTCGTCGTTTTCAAGGAACGGAATCATCGAAGTAGCAACAGACACAACCATTTTCGGCGAAACGTCCATGTAGTCGATGTTTTCACGGTCAGTTTCCAGGATCTCGTTGCGGAAACGTGCGTTAACACGTTTTCTTGCAAAGGTGCCTTCCTCGGTGAGCGGTTCGTTCGCCTGTGCGACAACGAACTCGTCCTCCATATCAGCAGTCATATAGACCACTTCGTCAAGCACTTTGCCGGTCTCTTTGTCCACGCGGCGGAACGGCGCTTCGATGAAGCCATACTCATTTAAACGTGCAAACGATGCCAGGTAAGAGATCAAACCGATGTTCGGTCCCTCCGGCGTCTCGATCGGGCACATACGGCCGTAGTGGCTGTAGTGTACGTCGCGGACTTCGAAGCCTGCACGGTCACGGGACAGACCGCCCGGGCCGAGTGCGGAAAGACGGCGTTTATGGGTAAGCTCTGCAAGCGGGTTTGTCTGATCCATGAACTGCGACAGCGGCGAAGAGCCAAAGAACTCTTTGATTGCTGCCACAACCGGACGGATGTTGATGAGCGCCTGCGGTGTGATGGTATCAAGATCCTGCGCCTGCAGTGTCATACGTTCACGGATGACACGCTCCATACGCGAAAAGCCGATGCGGAACTGGTTCTGCAAAAGCTCGCCAACTGCACGGATACGACGGTTGCCCAAGTGGTCGATATCGTCGGTTGTGCCAACGCCGTAATCGAGGTTGTTCATATAGTTGATCGACGCAAAGATGTCGTCTTTTGTGATGTGTTTCGGGATCAGCTCGTTTACGCGTGCTTTGACCATCTCGCGTGCTTCCTCGTCGGAGGATGCTTTCTCGAGAATGTCCATGACAATTTTATAACGAACCATCTCATAGATGCCGCAAGTCTCTTTATCAACACCCGGGATGTAATCGTCGAGATCGACCATGCCGTTGGAGATGACTTTTACGACTTTCTGGCCTTCTTCAACCAGCAGGTAAACGGTATCAACACCTGCACGCTGAATATCCATTGCAAGCTCACGGCTCACTTTGGTGTTTGCTTCTGCGATCAGCTCGCCGGTTGCCGGATTGACAACAGGCTCTGCCAGTGTGTGGCCGGCAATACGCACGCTCATCTGCAGTTTTTTATTGTATTTGTAGCGGCCGACTTTCGACAGATCGTAGCGGTGCTCATCAAACAGCAGCGGAACGATGTGTTTGACTGCCGATTCGAGTGTCGGCGGCTCGCCCGGACGCAGTTTGCGGTACACTTCGAGCAATGCCTCGTCACCGTTTTTCGTCGCGTCCTTATTACCGATTGTTTCAACAATGCGCTCGTCCTCGCCGAAGATTTCATAAATCTCAGCGTCGCTTCCTGCATAAGACGAAAGGCCCAGCTTGTAATCCTCCGACAGCACGTCTGCGCTCACGTCATCGCGGACACGCAGCATTGCACGGATGAATGTGGTAATCGGAATTTTGCGGTTTTTATCGATACGAACATAGAAGAAATCGTTCGAATCGGTTTCATATTCAAGCCATGCACCGCGGTTCGGGTTGATCGTGGACGCATACAGCTTTTTACCGGTTTTATCGTAGGAATCATTGAAATAGACACCCGGGGAACGGACGAGCTGCGAAACGATAACGCGCTCTGCGCCGTTGATAACGAAGGTGCCGCTTTCGGTCATCAGCGGAAAATCGCCCATGAAGATTTCCTGCTGTTTCACTTCGCCGGTTTCTTTATTCAAAAGCCGTGCTGTCACACGCAGAGGTGCTGCATAGGTAACGTCACGCTCTTTGCATTCACCGACCGTATATTTCGGCTGATCGTCCAAACGATAGTCAACAAAGTCCAAAACCAGATTTCCTGTGTAGTCGCTGATTGCAGCCACATCACTGAAAACCTCTTTAAGACCCTGTTTTAAAAACCAGTCATAGGAATTTTTCTGTACCTCGATCAAGTTCGGCATATCGAGCACTTCATTGATCTTGGCAAAGCTCATGCGGGTGTTTGTACCCAGTTGAACGGGCTTGACATTTACCATAGGCTAATCACTCCATTCGTGTATTCAAAAGGCTGATTTAAAAATATGTGAAAAACAGAGAAATTTCAGATAAAAATTTCTCTTTTTTCTACACATCAGCCTTGCTTTTTTATTTCAGATGTGGTATACTACTTTCGTATTCAAACGCACACCTACCCATTGTGATACAGTATATAATTATACTTAAAACAAAACAGCTTGTCAACTGTTTCTTTCGATTTTTTCAAAAGAAACTTGACAGGCTTTTTTATGCAAAAACGCACGCGCCGCTCAGACTTGTTTTTTATTCTTTCATTGACATTTTTCTTACAAAGTATTATTCTGAAGTTAGAAAACCAAATGAAAGGTGTGATCACATGAAAATGTTCAAATCAATGTGCGGTGTGCTGATTCTCGCCCTTCTTCTTGCAGGATGCGACCAATCCTATATCGACTTATTTCCCGAATCGCCGGTAATAAAGCCGCGTGAATCCTCCGCGGAAACGGCGCCGGAATCATCAACCACACAGCTCGAAACCGAAACGATGCCCGATCTGACGATTGAAATGTATAACGATCTTGAAAACACCGTGGAAATCATCGTCGGTGTCTATGACACCGAAAACCTTTCCACATCAATTGCCGAAGCGAAATTCACCACCGGTGCTTTCGTTGATGAGGACACACCGATTCCCCTGCAAAAACGCCAGTCCTACCGGAGCACGATTCCGGGCTCTGCGATTTCGGCCTGTTCGGGAAACGCCTTTTTTCTGATTTTCATTTATACCACAACCGATGGCACGACGCAAACGCTCGACAGTCTTTATGTCACCAAAAAAGAATGCTTAAGCGGCGAAGTATTTCGTGTGAGCACATGGGTGGAAGAAGGCAAGATGCCGACCATCATAACGCAAGGATAAATTAAACAAAACCGCACATTCTCGTTTTGAGAATGTGCGGTTTTTATTTTGGTTCGACTTTTCAAATAAAAAAGCAGTACAGAAATTCTGTACTGCTTTTTTTGATTCAGCTTTATAAAGAAGCCGGCTGTTTATAATTAGCCCAGTCTCTCTTTGAGAGCGTTCAGCTGATTTCTGAGTTCCTGCGGCAGTTTGTCGCCGAATTTCGCGTAGAACTCTTCGATGCCTTTTGCTTCTTCTTTCCACAGCTCAACGTCAACATTAAGGAGACCTTTGACTGTTTCGAGATCGATGTCGAGACCTTCGATGTTGATGTCTTCCGGTTTCGGCTCGTAACCGATCGGAGTCTCAACAGCGTCAGCTTTGCCTTCGCAGCGGTCGAGGATCCACATCAGGACACGCATGTTGTCGCCGAAGCCCGGCCAAATGAAGTGACCTTCGTCGTCAGTTCTGAACCAGTTGACGTTGAAGATTTTCGGTGCTTTGTCGCCGAGTTTCTCGCCCATTTCGAGCCAGTGTGCGAAGTAGTCGCCCATGTGGTAGCCGCAGAACGGCAGCATAGCCATCGGGTCACGGCGAACAACGCCGACTGCACCGGTTGCTGCTGCAGTTGTCTCGGAAGCCATGGTCGAGCCAACGAATACGCCGTGGTTCCAGTCGAAGGACTGATATACCAGCGGAGCAGTTTTTGCACGACGGCCGCCGAATACCATTGCGGAGATCGGAACGCCTGCCGGATTGTTGAATTCCGGAGAAATGCACGGGCAGTTTACTGCCGGTGCAGTGAAACGGCTGTTCGGATGAGCGCCTTTTTCTGTGGACTCTTTGCCGTTCCACGGATTTCCGAGCCAGTCAACAGCGTGCTCCGGCGGATTTTTGTCGAGGCCTTCCCACCAAACGGTGTCATCGTCGAGGTTATGCACAACGTTTGTGAAGATGGTGTTTTTCTTTGTGGACTCGAGTGCGTTGAAGTTGGATTTTGCGTTTGTGCCCGGTGCAACGCCAAAGAAGCCGTTCTCCGGGTTGATTGCATACAGTCTGCCGTCTGCGCCCGGTTTGATCCAAGCGATGTCGTCGCCGACAGTCCAAACTTTGTAGCCTTTGTCTTTGTAGACAGCCGGCGGGATGAGCATTGCGAGGTTTGTTTTGCCGCAAGCGGACGGGAATGCAGCAGTGATGTATTTCACTTCACCCTGCGGGTTCTCGATGCCCAAAATCAGCATGTGCTCAGCCATCCAGCCTTCGTTTTTGCCCTGGTAGGAAGCAATACGGAGTGCGAAGCATTTTTTGCCGAGCAGAACGTTTCCGCCGTAACCGGAGTTGATGGACCAGATGGTGTTGTCCTCCGGGAAGTGAACGATGTAACGGTTCTCCGGATCGATGTCTGCTTTGGAGTGCAGGCCGCGAACGAAGTCGTTGGATGTTTCGCCCAGGTTCTCGAAAGCCTGTTTGCCCATACGGGTCATGATATCCATGTTCAAAACGACATAGATGGAGTCTGTCAGCTCAACGCCGACTTTTGCAAGCGGGGAACCGATCGGACCCATGGAGTACGGAATGACATACATGGTGCGGCCTTTCATAACGCCGTCATACATCGGAGTCAGTTTTGCGTACATCTCTTTCGGATCACACCAGTTGTTGGTCGGGCCTGCATCTTCCTCTTTTCTCGAACAGATGAAGGTACGTGCTTCAACACGTGCAACGTCGTTCGGGACGGTTCTGTGCAGAAGGCATCCCGGGAGTTTTTCCTCGTTCAAGGTTTCCATTTCGCCGGTCGAGACTGCTTCTGCTCTGAGTGCATTGAGCTGCTCTTCCGAGCCGTCAATCCAGACAACGTTGTCCGGTTTGCAGAGTGCAACCATCTCGTCAACCCAAGAAAGGACATTCTTGTTGTTTGTCAGCATGATTTTTTCTCCTTCCAAATCGTAAAAATCCTGAAAGTTTCGCTGCAAGCAGCGATCGAAAGTGTAAAAAACAACTTTCCTCGTATACCATTATAAACGCACGATTGCCCGCCGTCAAGTCGTTGCAGCGAGAACTTGTGACCAAACCGTTAATTTTTTGACAAGCAAACGATTTCTTCGCGCCAAACGGTCAAAATGCGCTTTCCTCAATCGGAAGCGATGCCACCGCATTGAGCTCCATCGATGCACGCACGCCGGACTGATATTCATAATACGCCTGCGCGCCGATCATTGCCGCATTGTCGCCGCAGTAGCAAAGCGGCGGCATGTAAAGCTTCATTCCGCGTGCCTCGCATTCGGCCGACAATCTTGCACGAATCCCGCTGTTTGCGGAAACGCCGCCTGCCACCACGATCGTTTTGGCACCCGTTTCCTCTGCCGCCGCCATTAACCGGTCGCTTAAAATATCGCACACGGCAAGCTGGAAGCTCGCGCACAGATCGTCGCGGTTTATCTCCTCGCCTTTCTGCGACGCACGGTTTAAAAGATTGAGCACCGCGGTTTTGAGTCCCGAAAAGCTCATGTCATACCGGCTGCCTTCCACGTGCGGACGCGGCAGTGTATAGGTCGGTGTTCCGCGCTGTGCTGCCCGGTCGATCTCAACGCCTGCCGGATACGAAAATCCCATCGCACGGCCCGCTTTGTCATACGCTTCACCCGCCGCATCGTCACGCGTGCGTCCGATGACGCGAAACGAAGTATAATCGGTCACTTCGATGATATGCGTATGACCGCCCGACACCACCAGACACAAAAACGGCGGCTTTAAATCCGCATGCGCCAGATAGTTGGCGGCGATGTGTCCGCGCAGATGATGCACCGGTACAAGCGGCTTATTCGTTGCCATGGCAAGTCCTTTCGCAAAATTCACGCCGACGAGCAGTGCACCGATGAGTCCCGGCGCATAGGTCACACCGATTGCGTCGATTTCCTCCATCGAAACGCCCGCCTCTTTGAGTGCTTCGTTCGTCACGCCGACAACTGCTTCACAATGACGGCGCGAAGCAATTTCCGGCACGACACCGCCATACAGCTGGTGTTCCTCCACTTGCGACGCAACAATATTCGAACAGACACGCCGTCCGTCCTCGACAACGGCTGCCGCCGTTTCATCACACGACGATTCAATCGCCAGAATTTTCATACTGTTTCCCTTTCCTCTGTATAAAACCGCGTCATCAGCAACGCGTCTTCCGTTGGTTTTTGATAAAATGCACGGCGCACACCCACTGATTCATAGCCGCAGGACGTGTACAGCGCCTGTGCCGCTTCGTTCGACATCCGCACCTCGAGCGTCAAAAACGAAAGCCCGTGTGCGGCGGCAAACCGGTCTGCTTCCAAAAGAAGCGCTTTCGCAATGCCTGTCCGCCGCATTTCTTTTTTGACGGCGATATTGTTGATCGTTCCCTCATCGAGCACGAACGAAAGGCTCACAAATCCTGAAAACACACCGTCTTTTTCTGCGACAAGAATTTCACCGCGCGGGTTTTCGATCTCCGCTTCAATGAGTGCGGCAGACCAAGGCTCTGAAAAGCACGCCGCACTCAGTTCAGCGACCGCCGCCACATGCGCCGCTGTCATTGGAAAAATTCGAATCAAAGACTGTCCACCGCCAATTCTTTTTTGAAATAATCGACCATCTGCGCACAGCACAGCCGGTATTTTGCAAGAGACTGTCCGAACGGATCGGCAATTTCCATTACAACGATTTTATTCTCTGTTTCGGGAACGGCGTCAATAATCACGTTTTTATGCTGTTCGGTCATCACATAAATGCAGTCCGCCTCGTCAAGATCCTGTTTCATCACGCGGCGGGAACGATGCGATTTGATATCAATTCCGATTTCTTCGAGCGCTTCAATCGCATATTCGCTGGCAGGCTCGCCGTCATAGGCAGAAAGACCCGCACTCGACACCATGGTGTCAGGAATCGAAAAATCGGAAATAATTTTTTTAATGATCCCCTCCGCCATCGGACTGCGGCAGATATTTCCCGAACAGATGACCAAAATGTGATTCATGATGCTGTCCCTCATTTCCCTGAAGCTGTTATTTTGCCTCATACCAGCTTTGGCCGGTATGTGCATCCGCCAAAAGCGTCACACGAAGCGACGCTGCGTGTTCCATTTCCTCTTTGACGATCTGTGCGGCACGATCCGCCATCATGGTGGGCGCTTCCACAATCAGTTCGTCGTGTACCTGCAGAATGACGCGTGCATCCGGCAGTTCCTCACGAATCCGATGATGCACCCGGATCATCGCAATTTTAATGAGATCCGCCGCCGTTCCCTGCACCGGCATATTCATCGCCACCCGTTCCGCAAACGCGCGGAGATTATGGTTGGTCGAATGGATTTCCGGCAGTTCACGCCGCCGTTTGTAAATTGTCTGCACATAGCCGTCGGTTTTCGCCTGCTCGACGACACGTTTTTGATAATCGGCAACGCCGTGGTACGTTTTTAAATACGCATCAATATATGCTTTCGCTTCCCGAACGGTGACGCCGATCTGCTTGGACAGCGAAAACGCGCCGATGCCATAGACGATACCGAAGTTGATTGCCTTTGCACGGCTGCGAAGCTCCGGCGGCAGCATCTCTTTCGGAATGCCGAACACCTGCGATGCAGTTTCCGTGTGGATGTCGGCATTTTCGTTGAATGCGCGGATCATCGCGGGATCGTTTGCGATATGCGCCAAAATCCGCAGTTCGATCTGCGAATAGTCGGCATCCACCAGTGAAAATCCCGGACGCGCCACAAAAAAGCGCCGCATTTCACTGCCAAGCGGTGTGCGAACCGGGATGTTCTGCACATTCGGCTCAGAGGAGCTGATGCGCCCGGTGCGTGTTTCCGTCTGGTTGAACGTCGAATGCACGCGTCCGTCTTCGCCGATGACTTTTAAAAGTCCCGTGACATACGTCGAATAAAGCTTTGTAAGCTTCCGGTATTCGAGCACAAGCGGCACGATCTCATGATAGCCGCTTAATTCCTCAAGCACCTCAGCGCTCGTTGAATAGCCGGTTTTTGTCTTTTTCCCGGCAGGAAGCCCCAGTGTTTCAAACAGCACCGTGCCGAGCTCCCGTGTGGAATTGATATTAAACGGCGCACCCGCCAGTTCATAGATTTCATTCGTAATGCGTTCAATATCGACCGCAAGCTGTTCGCCGAACTGTTCGACGCCCGCTTTATCGACCGCAAAGCCCTCGCGCTCCATGTCGGCGAGCACTTCGCAGAACGGCATCTCGATTTCAAACAAAAGCGATGTCATATCGCGCGATGCAATCTCGTTTAACATGGCATCGGCAAGCAAAAAGCATGCCGCAAGCGTCTCGCCGACTGTCGGTTCCGCCGAAACACCCGGCACATACGTTTTCATCAAGCCAGAAAGTGCGTACCCTTTTGCATCGGGGTCAATGAGATACGCCGCGAGCTCTAAATCCACAAAAACAGGTGTTTTCAAAAAACCGCAGTCACGTGCTTTTTTATAAAGCGATTTTGCGCCGAACGTATAGACCGTCGGATTGTTCTCGCAAAATGCCGTAAACAGTGATGCAAACGCTTCATTCGACGAAACCGGTACATAAACGGCTTCATTTGCCGCAAACGTTCCGTCCGCTGTTTCAAGCACCACCCATTTTTCGCCTGACAATACCGCGGACAATTCGCCGGCTTCAAGCGGATTGATTGCCGGTGCCTCTGCCGCAGGCTGTGCGGTTTTAGCCGCACCGATACCGAATTTTTCGAAAAAGCTGTTTAACTCGAGCGTTTTGAATACATCGGAAAGCGCCGCCTCATCCGCCGATGACGGCACAAACTGTTCAAACGCACACGAAACCGGCGCGTTTTTCACAATTGTCGCAAGTTCCTTTGATAAAAATGCCTGTTCCCTGCCCTCCGTCAGTTTTTTGCGCACGGACGGTGTCAGCTTGATTTCGTCCAACTGTTCATACAGCGATTCAATCGTACCATACGACGATACGAGCGTTTTCGCCGTCTTTTCGCCGATGCCGCGCACGCCCGGAATATTATCGGACGAGTCGCCCATCAGTCCTTTTAAATCCGGCACTTTATCGGCGGAAAAGCCGTATTCCTCTAAAAACAGCGCCGGCGTATAGAGCACATTTTCCTTTGTGCGGACAAGGCAGACCGATACCTGCTCGGACAAAAGCTGCAAGCAGTCGCGGTCACCCGAAACAACCACGCAGGTGTTGTCCGACTGCTCGCAGTACGACGCCAATGTGCCGAGCACATCGTCGCCCTCAAAGCCCTCGCACTCGACGATCGCATAACCTGCATCTCTTAAAATCTGTTTGACATACGGAAGCTGCATGCGCAATTCGTCCGGCATGCCATGGCGGTTTGCCTTGTAGCCATCGTACCGGTCGTTTCGAAACGTCTTGCGCGATACGTCAAACGCGACTGCAACGCCGTCCGGATTCTGTTCTTTTATGAGTTTAAAAAAGATATTAAAAAAGCCAAAAATGGCGTTTGTGTAGATTCCCTCGCGGTTACTCAACAGCTTTACGCCGTAAAACGCACGGTTTAACATACTGTTTCCGTCAATCGCCAACAGTTTCAAAACGCAAATCCCTCTTTTCCGGTTGAATAATCCGGTTCTTTCCTGTAAAATAGAAGTATTCTGCCGGAATTGCCGGCAGTCTATATTCTTTTATTGTAGCACGAACCCTACATAATATCAACGAAAAAAGGCAGGATTCTCTTGGTGAAACAGATAAAAATCGGAAACGTTTCGTTTCCAAAAACGGCGGCGCTTGCACCGATGGCATCCGTCGCTGACCGGGCATACCGCATCATGTGCCGGCGGTACGGTGCGGCTTATGTCGTGAGCGAAATGGTGAGCGCAAAGGCGCTTTGCTACGGCGACAAAAAGTCAAAGCAGCTGCTCACCGTGACAGCCGCAGAAGAGCCGATGGCAATTCAACTGTTTGGCAGCGAGCCGGAAACCATGGCACGCGCGGTACAGATCGTCAACGAATACCACCCGTGCATGATCGACGTGAACATGGGCTGTCCCGTACCGAAAGTGGCAGGAAACGGATGCGGCAGTGCACTGATGAAAACGCCAGAAACAGCCGCGGCAATTGTGCGGACAATGAAAGCCGAAACCGATCTGCCCGTGACGGTCAAATTCCGCAAAGGCTGGGACGATAACTCCGTAAACGCGCCGGAATTTGCAAAACTGATGGAAGAAGCCGGTGCAGATGCTGTCGCGGTACACGGCCGCACCAAAATGCAGATGTACCGTCCGCCGGTCGACCGCGAAATCATCCGCCGGGTCAAAGAATCGGTGTCGGTTCCGGTGATCGGCAACGGTGGTATCCTAGACGCCGTTTCAGCAAAGCAGATGTACGACGAAACGGGCTGTGATCTTGTATTTGTGGCGCAGGGTTCTTACGGAAAGCCGTGGATCTTTAAACAGATCGAAGCGTATCTGACCGACGGCACACTGCTTGCCGATCCGCCGGTAAGCGAGCGGCTTGATATCATGCTTGAGCATATTTCGCTGATGATCGAGGACAAAGGCGAACACGTTGCCATGATGGAAGCCCGCCGTCAGGCCGCTTTTTACATGAAAGGACTGCCGGGCGCGGCACATTTCCGATTCCGCTGCGGCTCGCTTTCGACCTATGAAGAACTGCGGGAATTGGTACGCGAATTAAAACAGCACACCCCGCATGAATGACAAAAAACCGTTCCGGAAAGACCGGAACGGTTTTTTTACACTTATTTTCCCTCAAGCGGCAAGAAGCCCACTTTTTTATACACCTTGCGGAGTGTGCGCATTGCAAGGCGGTTTGCCTGTGCAGCACCCTCCTGATAGCACGCTTCCAGATATGCTTTATCTGCAAGCAGACGGTCATATTCCTTCTGAATCGGTGCAAGTGTTTCCGCAACGGCGTTGCCCACCTGCTCTTTGAAATAGCCGTAGCCCTTGCCCTCAAATTCGCGCTCGATTGCGTCCATCGACGTACCGGTCACTGCGGAATAGATCGTCATCAGGTTGTTGATGCCCTCTTTGCCCTCCGCATACCGCACGACGGTATCGCTGTCGGTGACAGCGCGTTTGAATTTTTTGACGATGACTTCCGGTTTATCGAGAATCGAGATAAAGCCGTTTACGTTTTCGTCCGATTTGGACATCTTCTTCGTCGGATCGGCAAGCGACATGATGCGCGCGCCCGTTTTCGGAATATACGGCTCCGGTACAACGAACACATTGCCGTACAAATTGTTAAACCGCACCGCGATATCGCGCGCAATCTCAAGATGCTGTTTCTGATCGCTTCCGACCGGAACGAGATCCGTCTGATACAGCAAAATATCCGCCGCCATCAGCACCGGGTAAGTAAACAGTCCCGCATTGATATTGTCCGGATGTTTTGCACTTTTGTCTTTAAACTGCGTCATGCGCGAAAGCTCACCGAACTGGGTATAGCACGAAAGAATCCATGAAAGCTGTGCATGTGCCGGGACATGGCTCTGGATATAGGCGATCGATTTTTTCGGATCGATGCCGCATGCCAGAATGAGCGCATAGCTGCTCAATATCTGTTTGCGCAGTGCAGCCGGGTCCTGACGCACCGTCAGCGAATGTTCGTCGACGATGCAGTAAATGCAGTCGTACTCATCCTGCAGCGTCGTCCAGTTGCGCAGTGCACCGATATAGTTGCCGAGTGTCGGCACACCGGTCGGCTGAATGCCGCTGAAAATCATCTGTTTGCGTTCTGTTTGCTGTTCCATGGAAATGTTCCTGCCTTTCCCACTATCTATTTTTAAAGGAGTGAATGACTCAGTTCGCCCAGGATTTTAACACCTTTTTTTAACTGTTCGTCTGTCGGCGTCGAATAGTTTAAGCGGAAGCACTGTGTCTTGTCGGTATCCCGCGGCATAAACGCACTTCCCGGCACAACCGCCACCTTGTTTTTGACGGCATTCAAGCAAAACGCCGACATATCGACGCCGTCCGGAAGCTTGCACCACAAAAACAATCCGCCCTCCGGCTCGTCAAATGTGATGGCCGGATTTAAGTACTGGCGCAGTCCGTCGATCATCAGGCTGCTCTTATGACGGTAAATTGCCCGCAGGGATGCAAGATGTCCGATAAAGTCGGTATCGTTCATAAACGAATGACAGATCATCTGGCTGAGCATTGCGGAGTGCACGTCACTGCCCTGCTTGCAGACGACAACTTTCTGAATCACCTCGGACGGTGCGAGCAGATAGCCCACGCGCAGTCCCGGCGACAGCACTTTCGAAAAGCTACCGACATACAGCACGATGCCCTCGGTATCGAGCGATTTAATCGACGGCACCTCTTCACCTGCAAACCGCAGTTCACCGTACGGGTTATCCTCGAGAATCATCACGCCGTATTTGACACACAGTGCATAAACGGCTTTCCGTTTTTCAAGACTCATGGTAACACCAGACGGATTCTGGAAATTCGGAATCACATACAAAAGCTTTGCGTTCGGATTCTGCCTCATTGCTTCTTCGAGCGCATCGATATTGATGCCGTCCGATTCCACCGGAACGCCGCACAGATTCACTTCATATGACCGAAACGAGTTAAGACTTCCGATAAAGCTCGGATTTTCGCAAAGCAATGTGTCACCCGGGTTACAGAACACCTTGCACGAAAGCTCAATTGCCTGCTGTGCACCGGATGTGATGATCAGATCGTCAAACGATTCGCCCAGTCCGTGACGCGTTTTCAAATCGCTTTTTAACAGCTCGCGCAGCGGCGCATATCCCTCGGTCACACCGTACTGAAGCGCAGTAATCGGCTGATCCTTAAGAATTTTTGCGGTCAGTTCGCTGACTGCATCAACCGGAAATGCCTCCGGCGCCGGATTACCGGCTGCGAATGAAATCACCTCCGGATCGGCGGTGAATTTTAAGATTTCACGAATTGCAGAAGCCTGTAATCCGTTCATACGGCTTGCAAACGAAGCATTCATATCAAAAACCCCTCTTTTTTTGTTTTTTCACGATAGTAGATTCCTTTTATTATACTACTCTCTCGACTGTTCGTCCAGCGTTTTTGAAAATGCCGGCAGAAATTCCTGCATAAACACCTGAACTTCGGGAAGATCAAACGATGAAAGCATGGAAAGAAGCTGTGCCTTTGCATCTTTAAACTCGCTGTTTCCTGATTTTTCTTCCTCAATACATTTAATGAGCGCCGACAGCTTATCCGCCGCTTTCACATACTGCCAATACGCCTCGTCCTCTTTGGCGGGATGAAACACCGGTTCATAATACGGTTTTAAATCGTCAGGCAGCATCGAAAACAGCGTGCGGTTTGCCTCGGCTTCAATCCGTTTATACGCCTCGGTAATCTGCGGGTCATGATACTTGATCGGCGTCGGCATATCGCCGGTGATGATTTCACCTGCATCGTGAAACAGTGCAAACACCGCCGCTTTCATCGGATCAACCGGCTTATCAAGCCGCGATGCACCGATGCATGCCAGTGCATGCGCCAAAACAGCCGTGTCCATCGAGTGCTCCGAAAGCGTTTCCGGATAAGAGGAGCGCATCAGTCCCCAGCGCGTGATATATTTCATGCGGAAGATCATCGAAAAAAATGCGGAATCCATTGAATCCACCTCGTTTTCTTTTTGCTTATTGTATCAAAATTCCTGCTTTCTTGCAATCGCCATTCCTTCTTGTTATAATGCAGACAGTGATCTTTTTGTTTGAAAGGAGTCTTTTATGACGCTGCATTCTTCGCGCCGGCGGTTTTCTCTGCCTGTCGGCAGCTATCGGTTTGTCTTTTTTCTTTCGCTTTTATTAAGCCTGCTGATTTTCCTGCCATTTCTGCTGATTGACCGGGGACTATTTTTATATTACGGAGACTTCAATGTTCAGCAGATTCCGTTTTATTCCCTTTCGCACGATGCGGTACAGTCCGGCGAAATTTTCTGGAACTGGAACACGGACTTAGGCGTAAATTTCATCGGCAGTTATTCGTTTTACCTGCTCGGCAGTCCGTTTTTCTGGCTGACGCTTCTGTTTCCGTCGGCGGCAGTGCCGTATCTGATGGCGCCGCTTTTGATGCTTAAGTTTGCATTTACCGCTGTGACCGGCTATGCATTTCTGCGCCGATTCTGCCGTTTTAGCGAAACCGCCACATTCTGCGCACTGCTCTATGCATTCTCAGGATTTAATCTCTACAACATCTTCTTTAACCACTTCAATGAAGTCGTGATGTTTTTCCCGCTTCTTCTGCTCGCCATGGACGAGCTTGTCATCAACAACCGCCGCGGTGTATTCGCACTGACGGTCGGTGTGTGCGCATTTGTCAACTACTACTTTTTCTTCGGCGAAGTGCTGTTTTGCATTCTGTATTTCTTTCTGCGGCAAAATAAAGCGGACGGCTTCCGCGTTACGTTTTTCACATTTCTGCGCGTCCTGCTCGAAGCCGTCATCGGCCTTCTCTTGAGCGCCGCACTGCTTGTGCCGAGTGCGCTTGCCGTACTCTCAAATGAGCGGGTTTCCTCGTTTTTGTCCGGATATAATCTGTTTGTCTACGGCGACTCCCAGCGCTACGGACTCATTTTCTCGAGCCTGTTTTTCCCGCCGGATGTCCCTGCGCGCCCGAACTTTTTCCCCGATGCAAATGCAAAATGGTCGTCCGTTTCGCTGTATCTGCCGATGATTTCCACCTGCGGCGTCTTTGCATTTCTGCTTGGAAAGAAAAAACACTGGCTTTCAAAAATCCTGATCGTGTGCGCGGTCATCTGCTTTATTCCGGGATTAAACGCCGCGTTTTCCATGTTTAACTACAGCTACTATGCACGCTGGTTCTTCATGCCGCTTTTGATGATGGCACTCGCTACCTGCATTGCGCTCGAAGAATGCCGCCCGCATTTCAAAAAGGCGTTTGCGCTGACTGGCGCATGTATGGCGCTTGTTACACTCATCGGAATCCTGCCGAAAAAGGTGGATGGTGAGTACGTCTTTTTCTCCCTTCCTGAAGATCCTGCACGCTTTTGGGTGTATGTGATCTTTGCCGCAATCGGATTGCTTGTCTGTATCCTGCTTTATTCGCTAAAACTCAGCCGAAAACATCTCTTCCGTGCCGGATGTGTTTCGCTTTCAGTGATGATCGTGCTGTGCGGTGTCATGACACTCTCGTTCGGCCGCGGAATCAGTGACCGGTATAACGACGTTGCGAATCGTGCACTGTTCGGCGCAGACAAGCTTTCACTCGATGAATCACAGGGATTTTTCCGCATTGACACATACGGCGAACTCGATAACTTAGGCATGTTCTGGCGGATTCCGACGATCAACGCATTCCATTCGGTCGTTCCGTCGTCGATTATGGAATACTACGAATGGATCGGCGGCGAGCGCGGTGTCGCTTCACGGCCGGAGCCGTCACTGTTAGGTGTTCGTGCCATCACAAGTGTGCGCTACGCTTTCTCGGATGCCACGGATTACACCCCGATGGACGGTTTTTCGCAAATCGGCATTCAAAACGGCTATACAGTATACGAAAACGACTACTTTATCCCCATGGGATTCTCCTATGATACTGCCGTCACAGAAGAACAGGTAGAAAAGACGTCTTGTCCGAATAAAGATCGGTTGCTCGTGCGTGCACTTTTATTGTCAGAAGAAGATTATCAGTCCGTGTCCGATATTCTGCCGCTGCTTTCGGATGACGAAGTCTTAAACGGCGACTTTTCCTCTGATGCCTATTACGAAGACTGTGAAAACCGCGCCGCATCCGCAGTCGACACATTCTCGTACTCCTCAAAGGGATTTACTGCGCAAACATCTTACGAAACAGACCGCGTCGTCTTTTTCAGCGTCCCGTATGACGAAGGCTGGCATGCAACGGTAAACGGAGAAGAAGCTCAGATTTTAAAAGCAGATGTCGGATTCATGGCTGTCCGTGTACCGGCAGGGGAAAGTGAAATCGTGTTCACCTATCAAACGCCGGGATTGCTTGCAGGCGTTCTCATCACCATTGTCGGACTCTTTCTCTTTGCCGGCTATTTGTGGTTGGTTTCCTTCCTCAGAAAACGCGGCAAAATGGAAAACAGTCATCGTTCCATTCACCGCTGTCAGCCGCAGTTTGCTCCAACACTTCCCGCAAAAGAAGCATATACGCGCTACTGCGCATCCCAAAAGAATCTTCCGCCGGAGCCTTAAAAGAAAACCTCCGAATTCTTCGCATCTTTTTTAGAGTCCCGACATGAAACAGTCATCTTTTTTCGACTTGTTTCGTGTATAATAAAGCACAAGGGAGGAACAAACCATGAAGCCACCGGCTGTTATTCGTGAAATCACATCGTTTATTTTCCGTGAGGATGAACCGCAAAAAGCAGATATCATTTTTATTCCGGGTGGTGCATATGCCGAAATCGCTGAGCATGCCGCTGAGCTGTTTCATCAATCGTTTGCACCGGTACTTCTTCCATCCGGGAAACACAGCATCACAAACGGCAGTTTTCTCGGTGCACGCGGTCCGCTCGCTTCAAAATATCCGGGTCCTTACCGCACGGAATGGGAATTTTTATCCGATGTATTAAAGCAAAACGGTGTCGATCAAACGGCGATTTTGAAAGAAGATCAAGCAACGTACACGTATCAAAACGCGATTTTTTCCCGCGAAGCAACCGATCGTGCCGGGATTCAGGTAAAAAAAGCAATTCTCTGCTGTCAGGCATTTCATGCCAGACGATGCCTCTCGTACTATCAGATGTTATTCCCGGATACCGAATTTTTCGTGTGTCCTGCCGTCACCCGCAATATAAGCCGTGATAACTGGTGTGAAACGCCTGAAGGCGTCAATCTTGTCATGAGCGAGCTTACCAAATGCGGCGATCAATTAAAGCCTTCTCTTATCTCCTTTCTTTTTTCATAACAAAATATAAAACCCCTAAAACACAAAAAAGGAGCGTCATGCACGCTCCTTTTTTGTGTTTTTCAAGCCATGTAACACGCAAAAACGACCGCTTAGCGAAATGCTATGGATTTTTCCTGCGGTTCTTTGTATACTGTAGTCACAACAAGAGGTGATCCGATGCAAATTGAAGTCAAGATTGATCCGTCGTGCCGTGAACCAAAGCTCATTCTCTGCACCGACAAGCTGACCGATGAAATCACACTGCTCTTAAAGAAACTGTCGGAAGAAACGCCGGAAGTGATTGCAGGATTCAGCGGCCAGAATGTGACACTCCTTGCACAGCCTGATCTGTTCCGGATTTACACCGCAAACGGCAAGGTGTTCGCTCAAACCGAACGAGAAGAATATCAAATTCGTCTGCGGCTTTATGAGCTCGAACAGCGTCTGGATAAACGGATGTTTGCACGGATTTCTCATTCCGAAATCATCAATCTCAAACAAGTAAAAAGCTTTGATTTAAGCTTGACCGGAACGATCCGCGTATCGCTGTCAAATGGCACGGCAACGTATGTTTCCAGACGATATGTTTCAAAAATCAAACAAATAGTAGGCATATGAGGTGACTGTTATGAAGAAAAAAATCCTGCTGCGCGCACTCGTAGGGGTTCCGATCGGAATTACCATCTGTTTTCTCTTGGGGCTAAACGCCTCTTCTTTGATTGATGACGGAACGTTTTATGCCGTTGTACCAAACCTTGTTGACGCATATGGCTCGGAACTAAACGCCGTATATGTGCAAACGCTTGTTGTCATCCTGTATAGTGCGATGTGGGGCGCCATTTCTGTTATTTGGGAATGCGAGCGTCTGAATCTGTTAAAACAGACACTGCTGCACTTTATCATCTGCACGTCCGCGACTTTCCCGGTTGCCTATTTTCTGCACTGGATGGAGCATTCGTTCATGGGCATTATCTGCTACTTTTCGATTTTTGCCTTCATCTACTGTGCAATCTGGCTCATCCAATATCTCTCGATGCGCCGAAATATCAAACGATTAAATGAATCCCTCCGAAAATAATGAAACGGTCAAACGCGCTTGCGTTTGACCGTTTTCTTTACACACCGGTGCGTTTTAATAATGCAATCGACCAGCCTAACAATGCAATCACGACAACAACACCGAGCACCGACCATGCCACCGCCGGCATTCTCGCACAAAAATCAGCGGCAGTCAGTACAACATGAGTAAAAAAGTTCGTGTCTGTACGATTTGAAATAATACTTGTCACCGGACCTGACAGCAATCCCGGCAAAACAAAGATCGCATACAAAATGACATATGCGCCCCGCCCGTACCGCATCATGAGTGCACCGAAGAACCCGAAGAAAATCACCATTGCGCCGACCACCAACGGATATACCCAAATCGGAATAAACTGCACCAGCCAAACACTCTCCATCTGCGGTAAAAACAGCCGCAGTGCCAGCACTTCAAGCCCGCTCATCACCACAAAACCGACCGCAACAGCGCTCCATTCAATCAGCGCACGCACATAGAGCACACTGATTGCCACCCGCCGCGATGTACCAAGCTGCACCAAAAACGATGTACCGAATCCGAACAGCGAAAGCGTAGACATAACCGCACAGATAAACAGTACCACAACACCCAGAATACTGCCGAGCGGAATGATTTCATCGGCAAGCGATGAAAAAACAATTCCTCCGATCACTCCGATCAAAAACGCACCGACAGCAAACAGTGACATCCATTGATAAGAGGACGTATACACGCCAAACGAAGCCGAAAATGCCCGTTTCCACATAAAACTCCCTCCTTTATCGTACCGCATACCGCCGTACAAACAGCCAGTAAGCCAACCCGCTCAGCACGCACGATACAACGACTGCCAGCAGAAATACCCACAGCGGCATAGTGAACATTTGGAAAATCGGAAGCATGCCGTCTGTTCCCAGCATGCCGATTGTTCCGCCGAACACACCGCCGCAGATTGCACACACGGCCACCAAAAACACCATACCGAGTTTTCCGCCGACATGGTGGCTGAAAAATCCCATAAAATCACCAACGGATGCTGCAAGCAATCCATATCCGAACATCGTAAACAGCCCTTCTGCCGAAAATGCTGCCGGAATGCCGGAAAGCAGATTGTTGCACACAATCCCGAGCGCCACCATCAGACTGCATGAAAACGCAATAATAACCTTTAATATCTGCAATCCGATAAATGCTGCACGCCGCGTCGTTCCCATGGACAGTGCAATGCCAAAATAAATGCCCGGAAACTGAAACAAAATCACAAACGGCACCAGATATGAAAACAGTGTCCACGCAATGGAGAAGAAGCCGGGATTGCCGGAAAGCTGTCCGTACACGATAAAAAACACCATCACAAGCGCGGTTGCGCCAACCGTTTTCACCGCAATCCGCAGATCATTTTTTATATTACGTCCGATCATTGAAAGAAGCATAGCCATTCTCCTCTCCTGCCTGCCGTGTCAGATATACAAAGATTTTCTGAAGCGGAACAGCGCTCACCGTGAGTTCGCCGCGGTATTGCTCCGTCGGGAACGACTGACCCGGTTTTAACCGGATGCACACCATTTTATGGCGGCCCATCTGCTCGGTATTCAGCCGCTCATATCCGCTGACTGCACGGTCGACCACTTCGTCAAGACCATTCACATACAGACACGAATCAATCAGATCCTGTGTGTTTTCTTTTAATCGCACAACACCGTCATTCAAAATGATGATTTCTTCAAGCACATTCGCCGCTTCCTCGATGATATGCGTCGAGAGGATAAATGTCCGGTTGCTGCGGGCATATTCCTCCAAAAGGAGCGCATAGAACCGATCGCGCATATACACGTCAAGACCTGCGACCGGCTCGTCAAGGATCGTGATCGGCGCGCCCGATGCAAGTGCGATTGTGATTGTCACAAGACTCATCATGCCCTTGTTCATTTTGCAGATTTTTTTGTTTTTGTCGATGCCGAATTCCTTAATGAGAAAATCCGCATAGGCCGCGTCCCAATTCGGATAAAAGCATGCCGCCGATTTTAAGTACTCCTTTGCCTTCAGTGTATTCTGACCGAACAGAATTGTCGGACTTAATTCCCGTGAAAAGCAAAGTGCAGAAAGCGCCGTTTCATTTTCCCATACCGGCTGACCGTTATAAGTAATCTCGCCCGCACCCGCACGGTTTTGACCGGTCAGAATGCTCAAAAGCGTCGTTTTGCCGACACCGTTTCGGCCAATCAGCCCATAAATGTGTCCCGGCTCGATCGTTAAATCAACGCCTTTTAATACCTCTTTTTTCCCATATGATTTGGTCACTTGTGTGCATACAAGACAATTCTCGCTCATTGTCATACGCCTCCCTGCCTGTTACAGTGTGGATTTCCCCTCCATTGCGGAGGATACCATTTTTAAAAGTTCGTCTTTTGTGATGTTTAAAACGTTTGCCTCTGCGGCAAGTCCCACCACATACTGCTTGTAAAAATTCGATTTTCTCTGTGCCACAATTTGTTTCACGGCGCCTGCCGAAACAAACATGCCAATCCCTCGCTTTTTATACAAAATGCCGCGCTCTACAAGCAAATTTAATCCCTTTGCCGCAGTCGCGGGATTGATTGCATACATCCGCGAGAGCTCGTTTGTCGACGGAACGCGCTCTTCCTCCAAAAGTATCCCGCGCAGGATCTGATCTTCGATCATTTCCTCAATCTGCAGATAAATGGATTTTTCATCGGAAAGCTGCAATCGATTCACCTCCATGGTTCATTACTTATGTAACTAACTATATCACCAAGAGTATGCCTTGTCAATAGGAAAACAAAAAAACGATCCGGAAAATTTCCGGATCGTTTTTTCAGTCCAAATTATAACGAAGCTTGACTTCATTTTGTGTATACAGATGTTTTCTTGAGGGGCGCTTTTCATGCAAAAGCCAATCGGTTGTGATGGTCACAGCGTCGTGTCCTTGCTTCATTGGCTGCTGACACACCGTCGCATTCACAATTCCCGATTCAATATACGCTTTGATATTGTCGGTATCATCCACGGTAATGATTTTGAGTTTTTTCTCGAGTCCGCATTCCTTGACCGCACGGATACCGCCGTCAATACCGCCTGCACAAAAATAAAGTGCATCCAGCGAATGGTTTTCAAGCATTTCCTTTGTCACACGATAGCCGATCTCGTTGTCGTCCTCTGTTTCGGCAACAGCGCGCACATGAATGCGCGGATAATCCTGTTCGCAGACCTGCGAAAATCCGTTCACACGCTGCTGGTGGCCGAGAATATGTGCAGAACCGGTCAGAATACCGACGGAAATATCACCGAGCGTGATTTGTCCGAGAAGTTCCGCTGCGGTCTGACCGCTTCGAACATAGTCACAGCCGATAAAGCACAGCTTTGCGAGACCGGTCACGTCCATATTGAGCGTGACAACCGCAATATCCTCTGCGGCAATCTGATTGAGCCGGTCAATGACGCGATGATCGTTGATCGGGGTAATGACGAGTGCATTCGGCGGATTCTGCATCAGTTCATCGATTTTTTGGAGCTGTTCTTCCACCGAAAAGCCGGTCAGCTCAAACGTTTCGACTGTAATGCCGTAAGAGCGGATCTCACGCATTCCGTTTTGGATTCCGCGCCGCACTTTTTCAAAAAACGGGTTTTGTCCGGAGTTTAACAAAATATCAATCCGCAGTTTTCGTTTGGAGATCGCAAGCGCTTTCGCAACCGCGTTCGGCTCATAGTTTAATTCTTTTGCGATGCGGCGGACATGTGCCGCCACCTCTGCATTCACGCCTGGGCGGTTATTGAGCGCACGGTCCACCGTTCCGCGGGATACGCCCGCTTTTTCGGCAATCATGCGGATGGTCACTGCCATAAAACAAAACCCCTTCCACTGTTTGGTTGTCTTTATTATATAATTATGGTTCCCGCTTTGTCAAGAAAGGGTGATATCACAAAACATGCGTTTTGGAAGAACCAAAACGCATGTTTTCATACCTGTTTATGACACCGATTCCGGCAGTTCTTTGCTGCTGCGCCGTTTTAACAGCTTCGGTTTTGCTTCACCGCGTACCACTTCTCCGGTAATCGTCACTTTTTTGACGTCCGGACTCGACGGAATCGTGAACATCAAATCGCCCAGAATCCCTTCAAGAATGCCGCGCAGTCCGCGCGCGCCTGTTTTACGCTCGATTGCAAGCTTTGCAATTTCCGCAAACGCATCGTCGGTAAAGGAGAGCTCCACACCGTCCATCGCAAACAAGGATTGATACTGTTTGACAAACGCATTTTTCGGCTCGGTGAGAATGCGTTTGAGCATCTCTTCGTCGAGCTCTTCAAGCACTGCAATCACCGGAATACGGCCGACCAATTCCGGAATCAAGCCGTATTTGACCAGATCGTGCGGAATGACCTGCTTCATGATATTGTCGCCGGTTTTTTCGTCCTTGGAAAAAACCTCGCCGCCGAAACCGAGCGAACCTTTTTTCGAACGGTTTGCGATGATCTTTTCGATGCCGTCAAACGCACCGCCGCAGATGAACAGAATGTTTTTCGTGTTCACTTGGATATATTCCTGATGCGGATGCTTCCGTCCACCCTGCGGCGGCACATTGGAAACCGTACCTTCGATGATTTTAAGCAGTGCCTGCTGCACACCTTCGCCGGACACGTCGCGTGTAATCGACGTATTCTCCGACTTGCGGGCAATTTTGTCGATCTCATCGATATAGATGATGCCGCGTTCTGCTGCCTGGACGTCAAAATCCGCCGCCTGCAGAAGCCGTACGAGCACGTTTTCGACGTCGTCGCCGACATAGCCTGCCTCGGTCAGTGTTGTAGCGTCCGCAATCGCAAACGGCACATCCAACAGCTTCGCGAGTGTCTGTGCAAGCATCGTTTTACCGACACCGGTCGGACCTAACAGCAAAATATTGCTTTTTTGAATCTCGACATCGTCATCCGCGCCGCCTGCAATTCGTTTATAGTGGTTATACACCGCAACCGCCAAACGCCGTTTTGCCTCGTCCTGGCCGATGACATATTCATCAAACACCGCTTTGATCTCTGCCGGTTTTAACACGATCATATCGTCGCCGTGTCCTTTTTTGTGGCTGGCAGACGGAAACGGATTTTCGTCGTTTAACATCTGATAGCACAGATAGACGCACTCGTCACAGATAAACGCGCCGTTCGAGTAAAGCAGGCGGTCTACTTCTTTTTCGCTCTTGCCGCAGAAGCTGCAGCAGGGCATTTTTCTTTCATCGTGATTGTTGGGCATAGCCACACCCCTTTTTGCTTATCGTTTGGAAATAACCTTGTCGATGAGTCCGTATGCGCATGCTTCGTCCGCAGACATGAAGTAATCGCGCTCGCAGTCGCGGGTGATCTCCTCCACCGATTTACCGGTGTTCTCTGCAAGGATTTCATTCAAATGCTTTTTCATTTTGATGATCCAGTTTGCCTGGATCTCGATATCGGTTGCCTGACCCTGGCTGCCGCCGGACGGCTGGTGAATCATCACTTCGCTGTTTGGAAGTGCGAAACGTTTGCCTTTTGCACCGCTCGAGAGCAGGAATGCACCCATCGAAGCCGCCATGCCGATGCAGATTGTGGACACATCGCATTTGATGTACTGCATTGTGTCATAGATTGCCATACCGGCTGTGATCGAGCCGCCCGGGCTGTTGATATAAAGGCTGATGTCTTTGTCCGGATCCTGACCCTCAAGATACAAAAGCTGCGCCACAACGAGCGATGCGGATGCATCGTTGACTTCCTCACACAGCATGATGATACGGTCGTTTAACAACCGCGAAAAAATGTCATACGAACGCTCGCTGTTGCCGGAACGTTCCACAACCATTGGGACTAAACTCATTCTCTGAAACTCTCCTTTCAAAAAAGCGCAAAGTATGTCGATTTTTCCATTCAACGAAGAAATGTTTAACACATGAACCGCGAACGCCGCCCGTATGTTAAACATTCCCCTTCCTGAACGTTATTGATTATTTTACAACAGCGGTCTCTTTGACAAGATCAACTGCTTTGTTGACTGCAACGTCTTTTGTAAGCTCAGCCGCTGCAATGTATTTTTTCACCTGGTCTGCTTCCATCTGATACATCTCAGCCAGTTTGTTGTACTCAGCTTCTAAGTCCTCGTCGGAAACGGTGATGTTTTCAACCTCTACGATTTTCTCAAGTGCCAGACGGATCTGCACACGTTTTTTCGCCTGCTCTTCAAAGGTCTGACGGAACGAAGCGATCTCCATGCCGGTGTATTTTAAATAGGTCTCGAGGTTCATGCCCTGACCCTGCAAACGATAGTCAAAGTCGCGGACCATGTCGTCGATTGCTGCTTCGTACATCTCGTTCGGGATGTCTGCTTCCATGTTCTCGATCACTTTGTCGATCAGCTTGTTTTCGACGTCGGTGTCAGCAGCTTTTTCGTTCTGCTCTTCCATTTTTTTTCGGATATCCGCTTTCAGCTCGTCGAGGGTATCAAACTCGCTGACGTCTTTTGCAAACTCATCGTCGAGTGCCGGTACTTCTTTTGCTTTGATCTCATGCAGTTTGCATTTGAACACTGCTTCTTTACCTTTTAACTCTTCTGCGTGATACTCCTCCGGGAAGGTGACGTTTACGTCGAACTCATCGCCGATGTTGTGGTTTTCAAGCTGCGGCTCAAATCCCGGGATGAACTGGCCGGAACCCAAAGTCAGGCTGTATTTTTCTGCTTTGCCGCCCTCAAACGGAACGCCGTCTACAAAGCCTTCAAAGTCGAACACAACAGTGTCGCCGTTCTGAGAAGCACGGTCATCCACGTCGATCTGACGAGCGTTTCTGTCCTGCATTGCTTTTAAACGGTTGTCAACGTCTTCGTCGGTGACTTCTTTGACAGTTTTCTCTACTTCGATGCCTTTGTAATCTTTCACGGTAACTTCCGGTTTTACAACGCATACAGCAGTAAAGGTCACGCCGTTTTTGGTGTCTGCTTCTTTCATCTCGACTTCCGGACGAGCAACAACCTCAAGTTTAGACTCTTCGATTGCTTCTGCCAGTGCAGCCGGGTACAGATCGTTGATTGCATCCTCAAAGAAAACGCCCTCGCCATACAGTTTCTCAACCATTTTGCGCGGTGCTTTGCCCTGACGGAAGCCCGGAACATTGATTTTTTTGATGTTCTTTTTGTATGCTTTTTCGATTGCTTTTTCAAACGCTTCTGCGTCGATGTGAATCGTCAGCTCATGTTTGTTTTTTTCGAGCTCTTTCGTTGCTGTTAAACTCATATTCGTCCTCCATATGAAACGTTGTCATACGGCAGTTTTTGATCTTTTCTATACTGCCGCAGTTTACGTTTTATTATACCATACCCGTTTTCAGAAAAGCAAGCGGAATCCGCGAAATTCTGCGGCTTTGCGCGACTTTTTCAAAAAGCGAGCGTAAAAACCTCTCAAAACTCCACCTCAACCGGTGTAAAATCAATATAATCACACGACACGAGGCGCAGATCGATCCCCTGATACTCGCCGTCAATCGCATAGCGATGACCATTGCCGTGGATGTGTCCGTAATAACAGCGCTTGACGCCGTACTCCTTGAGCACATCGAGGATCTCCGTGCATTCATAGATATAGTACGCCGGCGGATAGTGCATGAACACAATCGGCTCGCCGCCCAGTTTTTTTCCAGCCTCCAGCGAAAGCCGCAGTCTGCCGGCCTCGCGGTTTAAGACCTTCTTGTCCACCTGCTCGCCGTGTTCGCTCACCCAGCCGCGTGTGCCGCAGATGACGTGGTTTTCCCCCGCCTTGAACGCATTGTTAAAGAGAAACGACAGTGTGTCAAAGCCGTTTTGTTCAAAAAACGCGGTCGTTTTTGCATAGGTGGAAAACCAGTAATCGTGATTGCCGCGGAGAATGATCTTTTTGCCGTTTAATCCGTTTAAAAACGCGAAGTCAGCCTTTGCCTCTGCCAGCGACATTCCCCACGAAATATCGCCGCCGACGACCACCACATCCTCGTCGGACACAACACGGTTCCAGTTTTCCTCAAGCCGTGCAACATGGTCATGCCAGCCTTTGAAAATATCCATCGGTTTATCGCACCCGAATGACAAATGCGGATCGCTGATGGTATAAAGCCGCACCGGTTTTCCCCCTTTCTGACTATTGATATCGAATAGATTACAGACCTAACATCTCTGCAACCGTTTCTTTGATTGTTTCGCGCGGAATCGAACCGGTGAAGCGCACCGGTTTTTCTTTTAATTCGCTGAGCGCTTTCGGCACCGAAAGACCCGACAGTCTGCAAAGTGTGTCGATCTGGTCATATTCGTCTGCCGGCAGTTCGTCATACACAGCGCTCAGCACACTCTGTGCGAATTTATACGGGTTTGCAGTCGACGCAATCAGCGTGAGCGTATCGTCGTCTGTCTGGGTTTTGTAATCCTCGTAAACCGAAACTGCCACCGCTGTATGCGTATCGCACAGATACGATTCTTCTTCAAATGCTTCACGGATCGTCTCTTTTGTGCGAGTGTCGTCACAGCATCCGCCATAGAAGTGTTCAGACAGCTTCTCTTTGACTTCGTCGCTGATTGTGAATGTGCCCGTTTTTGCGAGCGACTCATACCATGCACGCACCTGCGCGTCGTCCTCGCCGCACAGATCGTACAGCAAACGCTCCAGGTTCGACGAAATCAGAATATCCATCGACGGGGAGATCGTTGCATGGAACGCACGGTTTTTATCATAGGTGCCGGTACGGATGAAATCGGTCAGCACGTTGTTTTCGTTCGATGCGCAGATAAGTTTGCCAAACGGCACGCCCATTTTCTTTGCATAATATGCCGCCAGGATATTGCCGAAGTTGCCGGTCGGCACGCAGACATTCACAGTATCGCCCAGTTTGATCGTTTCATCCTGGACAAGCTGTGCATATGCAGCGACATAGTAGACCACCTGCGGCACGAGACGTCCCCAGTTGATGGAGTTTGCCGAGGAAAACTGCTTGCCGTTTTCCGTCATGGATGCACGCAGTTCTTCGTCCACAAAAATCGTTTTGACGGCGGTCTGTGCGTCGTCAAAGTTGCCTTTGATGGCGCAGACAGCGACATTTTCGCCCTCCTGCGTGGTCATCTGGCGTTTCTGCATCGGGCTTACGCCGTCTTCCGGATAGAACACGATCATGCGGGTGCCCGGCACATCGCAGAAGCCTTCGAGCGCCGCTTTTCCGGTATCGCCGGACGTTGCCACCAGAATGACAATTTCGTTTTCGCAGTGCTGAATCTGTGCGGAGGTGGTGAGCAGATGCGGCAGAATCTGAAGCGCCATATCTTTAAACGCACACGTCGGACCATGCCAGAGTTCGAGCATCTGTGCAGTATCGTTTAACTCCTCAATCCGAATAATCGAATCGGAACCAAATTTTTTCGCCGAATATGCACGCTCCACGCACGAAACGAGCTGTTCATCGGAAAAATCGCTCAAAAACAGCGACAACACCTCGATGGCACGCTCTTTGTACGATTTTTCGGAAAGTCCCTCGATATCATCGAGTGTGAGTGTCGGAAACGACTCCGGCACAAACAGTCCGCCGTCTGCGGAAAGACCTTTCAAAATCGCTTCGGATGCGCTCACACGCACCGCGCTGTCGCGTGTACTTTTAAACATCATACAAAATCCCCCTCCGGCCAAGCGTCCGTTTAAAAAATGACGCTGCGTTTTCATAAAACAATCGGTCAGCAACCGTTTGGTCGTACCATTTTACCACACTTTCATACAAGGTGGCAAGCATTTGCGCAGAGTTTGCAAACGAAGGCATCACTGCACCGTCAAAATCGGTGCCGATAGCCACCGTTTTAACCCCGCCCAATGAGAGCATTCGGTCAAGATGACGGTGCACATCTTCCTCGGTGCAGTCCGTTTCACCGTTTAAAAACAGCGGATATAAGTTAATCCCGCAAATCCCTTTCCGCCGCACAATCTCCAAAAACTGTGCATCCGTGAGATTGCGCGGATGACCGCATACCGCACGCAGATTCGAATGCGTGCACAAAAGCGGACCGTCGTCAAACGAAAATACATCCTCGACACTCTGGTCATTCATATGGGAAAGATCGGGGAGGATGTTTTCTTCCCGCATCTTTAAAAGGCACGCTTTTCCGAATGCGGTAAGCCGTTTTTGTGAGCCGACACCGCCTGCCAGGTCGTTTTCACCGTTCCAGACAAGTGTGAGCATCCGCACACCGCGTCTTGCAAGTTCCGCCACCCGCGACACATCGCCGCCGAGCACCGTTCCGCCCTCAACAGAAAGCATCGCCTGACATACGCCGGGTGTCTCCGCACCGTTTGGGTCATACAGCGTGATTTTTTCGGGAAACTGATGCAGTGTCGCGCGAAAAAGCGCTTCCATTTTACAAAACCACTCCCATGCCGCCTCGCCCACCACATCGCTTTCGATAAAGCAGGCAAACGTCTGCACCCACGGAATCTGGAGCGCATTCACCCGTGCAAGGTCAAAATGGCCGCTGTTTTTTATGACCGGCTCGCCGCAGTCAATGCAGCGCGCCAATGTGTCGCAATGCAAATCAAAAATACGTATCGGAACCACTCCCGTCAAACGCCTGCTCCAAATAGACAATCTTTGATGGTGTTTTTAATTCACCCGCCGAAAAATAGACAGATGCCGCATCAAACCGCAGAAATGTACAATCCGGATGCGACTGCACATAAACTGCCGCCGCCTTGATGAGTTTTTTCTGCTTCGACGGCGTGATGGATGCCTCCGGTGTGATCTTCGTGCTCCATTTGCGCGATTTCACCTCGACAAATGCGGTGACATTGCCGTTTTGTGCGACAATGTCGATCTCACCGTACGGTGCAGCATGAAAATTGGTTTCTAAAATCGTATAGCCTTTTTTCTTAAGAAATTCGCAGACCGCCTGCTCGCCTGCTTCACCGCGCTGTGCGGCGGGACTTTTTTCGCCCGGCGTATATTTTTTCAAAAACGACTTCCGATGCACCGGCGAAACACCGAATGTATCGAGGCACTCATAATGAAGCGCTGTTCCGTAGCCCTTGTGCTTTTCAAACTGATACTGCGGATAATCCGCCGCCAGCTGCTTCATATAACGGTCACGCGCCACTTTCGCAAGAATCGAAGCCGCCGCAATCGATGCAGAAGTCGCATCGCCCTTGACGACACATTCCGCCGGAACAAGCAATGGCGGCATTCGGTTCCCATCCACCAGCACATACGACGGTGAAACAGATAATCCCTCGACAGCACGTTTCATCGCTAAAAATGTCGCGTTTAAAATATTATATGTGTCAATTTCTTCGACAGAAGCGGTCGCGATACAATAGGCAACCGACTGTTCACAGATCACATCAAACAACGCTTCCCGTTTTTTCTCCGTGAGCTTTTTCGAGTCGTTTAATCCCTCGATCACGGCGTCCGGCTTTAAAATGACCGCCGCCGCATACACATCGCCTGCCAGCGGACCGCGTCCCGCCTCATCGACACCGCATAAAAACGGTGTGTCAAACGTTTTGTCATATGAAAATAAATCCATGATTATTCCTCCGGCGGCTCTTCGAATGTAAGCTTGCCGAGCTTGCCGCCGCGGTATTCATCCATGACGGTAATTGCTGCGCGCTCGGTATTCACTTCACCGCCCGAAATGAGCATGCCGCGCTTTCTGCCTGCCAGCTCCAAGAGCTCATAGCCGTCAAGACCGTCAATTTCCGTCATTTTAAACCGCTCGGCAAGGCGCTGCGGATAGTGGTCAGCAAGGTAAGATAACAGCCGCATCGCAAGCAGTTCAATGTCAACAACACCGTCTTTGACCGCACCGGTGAACGCCAGTTTTTCGCCGACCAGCGGGTCTTCGAATTTCGGCCAGAGTACGCCCGGCATATCGAGAAGTTCCACGTCTTTGTCAAGGCTTACCCACTGTTTTCCGCGGGTGACGCCGGGACGATCCTCCGCTTTTGCACGCTTTGCACCTGCCACGCGGTTGATAAACGACGATTTGCCGACATTCGGCACGCCCACGACCATAATCCGGATCATACGGCCTGCCATGCCCTGCGCTTCACGTTTTTGAATAAGCGGTGCTAATGTCTGTTTGACGAGCGGCAGAAATGCCGAAATACCTGCGCCCGTTTTGCAGTCGCACGCAAGCGCCGGCACACCGATTTTCTTATAATACGAAAGCCAGCGTTTTGTTGCCGCAGGGTCGGCGTTATCACATTTATTTAAAACGATCATGCGCGGTTTTGTCTCAATCCAGCGGTCAAGCTCCGGGTTGCGGCTGCTCTGCGGAATGCGCGCATCCGTGATTTCAAGCACCAGATCGACAAGCTTTAAGTTTGCGCCGATCAAGCGTCTTGTTTTTGCCATATGGCCGGGGAACCATTGAATCGAAGGGATCTCGATTCCGCGGGATTCCATCATTTCTTCCATGTCTGTTTCCTCCGTTTTCCGTTATCCGATTGTACCCAGTGCATCAAGCGGCCAAATGCGGAAAAACACCTTTCCGAACACATTTTCCACCGGAACTTCTCCGACTTCCTGTGCACGGGAGTCAAGCGAGTTGTTTCGGTTGTCACCCATCACAAAGACATATCCTTCCGAAACGGTCAGCGGCAGCGGGGTGTTTCCGCCTATATAATTCGGCTCCTGCATTTTCACGTCCAAATACGGCTCGTCAATCGCCTCACCGTTTAACAGCACTTTTCCGGTATCGTAATCAACATCTATTGTATCGCCCGCCACTGCAATCACGCGCTTGACAAGCGGCTGATCATTCTCGCGATGAATCACAACAATGTCACCGCGTGAAAGCTCCGTATAAAGCGGTGTTGTAAGAATCCGATCGTTATGATGCAGTGTATCCACCATCGAATCTCCGTCTACCACCATCACACGCACCACGAATGTATTCAAAAGCACTACAATTCCAATCGAAATCGCAAGTGTCAAAATCCAGCTGATGACTTCCTTTTTGACGTTTGTCGATTGCTTTTGACTCGATTGACTGCTTCGATCAATTTTTTGTTTCGTCGCCATTTTCATGGACGCGCCTCCTTACAATAGAGAAAATAACAAAAAGGGACGGAAAAAACCGCCCCTTTCTCACAAAACTCGAGTACCGAACGGTACCGGATGCTGTGTTTAGTTTTTGATTTTGTTTTTGACTTTTGCAGCTTTACCAACGCGGTCACGCAGATAGTAAAGTTTTGCACGGCGAACATGACCGTTTCTGACAATTTCGACTTTCTCAACGTTCGGAGAATGAACCGGGAAAACTCTCTCGATGCCGCAGCCGTGAGCCAGACGACGAACAGTGAAAGTCTCCTGGATGCCGCCGTGTTTCATTGCGATAACGGTGCCTTCGAAGATCTGGATTCTTTCTTTGTCGCCCTCTTTGATTCTGCAGTGCACTTTAACAGTGTCGCCGATTTCCATAGCCGGTTTGTTCTCTTTCATGCTGGTGCCGGCAATCAATTTCAATGCGTCCATGTGTGTTCCTCCTAAAAAATAACGATTCAGACGTTCGTGCCCCAATGTGCAGAGGACCGCCCGCTTAAATATTGAAAAACTTTTCTCATTAATCCCCACGAATACTCGCGGAAGCCGCTTTTTTAAAAAAACGGCCGACAGCCCGGTCAAAACAAATGCACAGACAGCTGTCCATTGCTCGAAGGATACCACCCGTAAACGGGCGCATTTATGCCATGAGCAGATTAATGCCTAACTATGATAGCACAAACAAAGCCGTATTGCAAGTGTTTCTTTCAATAAAAAAGCGAAAAAAACGCCTGAAACTGCTTTCCGACCGAAAAAAGAGGTTGATTATTGTAAAAAGGTATGCTATGATAATAAGGAAAATCGCGGACTTTGCATGTTTTCATGTGTTCGCGCAATACTTTAATTATAAAACGGAGGTTGCCACTTTGGACGCATTGAAAATCGTTGCAAGCGTGCTCTTGCTCATCGCAAGCATCATGATCATTGTGCTGGTTCTGATGCAGAACAGCAAACAGTCTGGTCTTTCTGCTTTAAACGCTTCCGCTGATTCCTACTTCAGCAAAAACAAAAGCAGAACGCTCAGTGCAAAAATCGTTTCGCTCACAAGAATTTTCGTCATTGTCTTCTTTGTTTTAACGATTGCGCTGAACCTGTTTGTTGCACATTTGAAATAATGATTGCAAAAAACGCCCTGTGGTTTTACGACAGGGCGTTTTTTATGTCCTGATTTTGGCTGATAACGTCTATTTTTGATAGGAGAATTGTATGAATGATCAATTAAAAAAGCGGATTCTCTCCGCTTTGCAAGGCGCCGGACGACGCGGCATGCGTTTTTCGGAGCTTTCCCGCCGGTGTTTTATTTCAAGACAGCTTGAAACACAGTTTCGCGCCTGTCTGCGCGTGCTTGAACAGGAAAAGAAAATCACCGACACCCGCTATATGCTTTACCACAACGAGGCTGCCGGCATTCGTGAAGCAGTCGTCACCCGCTTAAACCGTACATTCGGATTTGTCCGCCTGTGCGACACCGAAGAGGAAATGTTTGTCCCGGGCAAGTTTTTCATGGGTGCAATGCTCGGCGACCGTGTCATGGTCGCACCGCTGCCTTCCCGCGGCACATCGCCCGAAGGTGAGGTCGTCCGCATTTTGGAAACAGCACACGCCTCGTTTACCGGAACATTTCTGATCGAGGACGGCATGCCAATGGTACAGCCGGACACAATGATCAAATTCCCGTTAAAAATCGCGCCGCACGACACAAACGGCGCCAAAGAGGGCGACAAAATCCTGTGTATCGTCATCAAACGTGGAAAATCCCATTCTGAACACATCGCACGCGTTTTGCAGACATACGGCGACAGCCAGAAGGCTTCGCACTGTGCCGACGCAATCCTCGATGCAAATGAAATCAAGCTTTCGTTCCCGCATCTCGTCACAGAAGCCGCAGACAAGCTGTGCGCACGCGGTATCACACCGCTCGACGAAGAGGGCCGAACTGATCTTAGACATCTGCCGATCTTTACGATCGACTCCGCCGAATCGAAAGACTTGGACGACGCCGTTTCCATCGAACGCACCGAATCCGGATACCGCTTAGGCGTGCACATCGCAGACGTTTCGCATTACGTGCAGCCGAACACGCCGCTTGACACAGAGGCATTCCGCCGCGGCACGAGTATCTATTTTGCAGACCGCGTCATTCCGATGCTGCCGCCGTCGCTTTCTAACGGCATCTGCTCGTTAAATCCGAACGAGGATCGTCTGGCATTTTCGTGCTTCATGGATATTTCTGCTGACGGACAGCTTTGCGGCTGGGAATTTAAAAAATCGATCATCCGCTCGCGTGTCAAAGGCGTTTACAAAGAATTAAACGCCATCTTGGACGGCTCTGCTTCCGAAGAACTCTTAGCAAAATACGACGGACTGACCGATGACATCGCATTGATGAAAGAGCTCGCCGATATTCTCACGGAAAACAAACGCCGCCGCGGTGCACCTGACATCGAAACCCGCGAAAGCTATATCATCTTAGACGAAAACCACGTGGCAATCGACATCACCGAACGCAGCCGCGGCGCTTCGGAAGTGATGATCGAGGAATTCATGCTCATGGCAAACGAGGCGGCGGCATCGTTTGCAAAAGAAAACAAACTGCCGTTTATCTTCCGTGTGCACGAGCCGCCTGCCGAGGAAAAGCTCTCCAATCTGTATACCACACTAAAAGCACTCGGCCAGCCCTGCGCTGATATCAAGCCGGGACTTCCTGCCGCCGCACTTGCAGAAGCACTCCGCCAGGCGAAAGGCCTCTCCTGCGAGCCGCTTGTAAACGTGCTGGTGCTTCGCTCGATGTCCAAAGCGAAATATTATGAAGAGCCGCTCGGCCACTACGGACTGGTGCTTCAAAACTACGCGCAGTTCACCTCGCCGATCCGCCGCTATCCGGATCTTTCGATTCACCGCGTTTTAAGCGATTTCCTCGCAGGCATTCCGGCAAATCTGCTGTGGGAAAAATACGGCGACTTCGTCAAACGCTCGGCAAAACAGTCGACCGAAACGGAAATCCAGGCGATGACGCTTGAACGTCAGTGCGACGACTGCTACAAAGCCGAATATATGAAACCACGCGTCGGTGAAGAATTTGACGGCTATATCTCCTCGCTCGCACCGCACGGCATCTATGTCGAGCTTGCAAACACCGTTGAAGGTCTTATCCGCATGGACGCACTGCCGGAGGGTGAATATGATCAAAACGAATTGATCTCGCTTAAAAACCTCACGACAGGCGATATTTACCGCATTGGCGATCCGATTCGCATTCGCTGCGACAAAGCCGATGTCAGCACCGGAAAAATCGATTTTTCGCCGGTATTCTGAGTTCACCATCAAAAAACACCATCCGTTTTAAACGGATGGTGTTTTTTCTTTTCTCAGTAAAATCGGTTCGGGCAGATTCGTGCAGTGCAAAATTTCCTGCGCCTTACAAAGCGGAAGATTCGGAATCACATGCCGTTTTTTCCCTTCGGAAAAGGTGTCGATCACCACATCACAGCAGCCGGAGAAAAACTGTGTAAAGCTGCGTTTGATCTGAACGCTCACAATGCGCTGTGCCGGAACAATCACCGTCTTAAACCGATACAAAAACGTGTACTGCAGCGTATAAACACCCTGTTGTACACCGATTCCGTTGTGAAAAAACGACACAAGCTTGACAATCAGATACCACACACATGGTATGGATGACATAATCCACAAAAACAGCACCGTACTGCGCAGATCGGGAATCCATCGCCAAACGACCACCCAAGCACATGTCACTGCGACAATCCAAGCAACAGGCGGAAATAAAAAGCGTGTCAAATAGCGCACACGCGGCCGCACAGTCGGTTTGCACCCGGAAAACTCCGGCAGCAAAAGCCTAAGGTTATCCCGAAACGATGCACGGTCACACGACGGCATCAGCACCGACAGTTCATCTTTTTTCTTTCCGTAGCCGTTGGCATGCAGAAAGACCGTATAGAGCCCGAGCGCCTTCGTAAAAAGATTTTGCTGAATCTCAATCAGATTGATCCGCGCCACCGTCAGATCATACAGCCGCCTGGAAAACAGCCCGCTTTCAATCCGCAGATATGCACCGCGGCGCGCCGCCGAAAATCGGAGATTGCGTACAAGATTTTTTAAAAACGATACGCTCCATCCGCCTAAAATCGTGAGTCCGATGATTGCGGCAACCGGCGGAATCCCCTGCACAAGCACTTGGGTTACAGTGGTGATCTGATCGAACACTTCACGTTCAATGCTGCGTCCAAACACCTTGCCGGCACCGGAAAACAGCGTCGACAAAAACAGCACGCCGCCCAATGAATTGGACGCAATCAGCGAAAGAATCGCAATGTTTCTGTTTTTGGGAAGATAGACGCGTTCCATGCTTCGTTTCTGCCGGACACGGCATCGTTCCACAAGCGTCTGCGCCTCGTCTTTTTTCAAAAGCATCGAAAAATCATAAGCGCGCGGACTGCCGCCGTCCGTATCGGCGCACACATAGACTGCACGCAGCGGCATCAAATAAAAAAGCGACTCCTTTGTCACCACGCTCAGCTTTTCAAACGGTACAAGCTGGGTTTTGACAAAAAAGACTCCCTGACGATACCGGATTCCCGTTTTCTCCAAGTGATATCCGCGCCCATACCAGCGAATAAAACCAAGTCCCACAATGAGAAAAATGACAATGAGGTCAAACCATGCACCGCGCAGCCAATCAATCAAATGATCCATCGTAAACAACAGCGAATAGAGCGCGCGCAGTGCAGGAAAAATCAAAAGGCCTAAGAAACGTGACACAGACAATACAATATCCACCGGATGTGCATGATGATACGATCTCATGAAGCACCTCCGGACAGTGCATCATACAGCCGCTGTGCATGCCGCTCATCCACCATGTGAATGACCGATGTGCCGCCTGCCGCATGAACAACAATGGTCACCGTGTGCAAAAGTGTGCTGACAGGGCCTTGCACCCGCGTGACAAACGCAATTCGTTCACGCCGCATCACACGTGTTTTCGGAAACAGCACACCACCGTGGCAGATCAAACGTGCTTCATCCAATTCATACACCATCGACAGCCATAAAAGCGGCAGATATAAAAACGAAACAAGCACATATGAAGCGCCGAGCAGCCAAAAAAGCAGATACCAAAGCCATGTGCCCTCTACAAACACAAGCACAATGATGCCGGCTAAAAGAAGCATCTCCAAAAACGCCGCACATTCCCACCAAACAAGCACACGCTTTGTCAATGTGATCTGCTCCATCGCTTTGCCTCCTTACGTTTGATCTGACTATGGTATATCTTGATTGTACCATGTTTTTTGCCCGTCATCAATTCATATGCAAAAAATACCGACTGAATCAACACACTTCAGTCGGTATTTTTTCATTTTCCTTTGGTTATGATAAGACGTAGATCTCAACGGTTTTTGCACCGAACAAACAGCTTTCGGTATACGTCGAGAAGAACAAGTCAACCAGACACACACCGTTTGTCACGGCGGGACCTGTGTCTGCAACCACCGAATATCCGTATACGAACGAACCGTCCGGTGTTTTGATATAAAGCTTTGTGCCGCGCGGGAACTGGCTTAAATTCATTGCCACGTTGCCCGGTTTTAATTTGGTCGGCCGTCCGAGTGCGGAATACGCCGTTGCTTTACCGGTCACTTTGTATTTGTAGGAAACCGGGTTGCCGTTTGCATCAAGCACGATTTCCTCACTTGGAATCAGCTGAGAAACCGGTGCATCCGGATCGCCTACCAGCACATGCGCCGCAACCGGTGAAACGGTCACGGTTTCGCTCAACACTTCCTCTTCGACCAGCACACCGTCGATATAGGTGCGTTTTGTCTGCGTTTCCTGCACACCGTTTTGTCCTTCGGACAACGTGCGGGTTTTTCCCTTCGCCAGCGTGCGTGTCGGAAATTCCACTGTGTCAAACGGGATCTCTGTCTGTGTGGTCACGGTTTCATAAGTGACACGGTTAATCGCCACCTGCATGCCGTCATAGACCGGCTCTTCAAGCGATGCGTTCATCAAATCGTCGTCTGTCACTGCAAGCGATGCTGCTGCAAGCGCATCGGCTACCGTGCCCTCTGTCAGATACACAACGTGTTCCTGTCCATCAGCAGAAATTTTGATCTCACTTGCGCGTTCAATCGTGATCGTCGCACGATTGTTTTCAAATCCTGAAAAGATATATTTGTCATGCGCTGACAACGTGATGGATTCCTGTTTTAAAATATCTTCCGGTTCGCTGCAGGAAGTCAATGCCACTGTTTTGGTTCCTTCGTCGTCGATTACTACGGAATATTTTGCAAACGTTGCACCGCCAAAGACGCTGATGAGCATCACGCTGACGAATGACATCGCTGCAAACCGCATCCACTTCGAATCAAACAGTGTCTTGAACCTGTGTTGAATCGTTTCCATGTGTCGCCCTCCAATGGTTTCGAATTTCAGTACGTTTTATATTTCGGCGAAAAACGGTTTCAATGCTTTTGTAACCATTGTTACCGTTTTGTAAGTATTATATTCAGGAGTGCGTCATTTGTCAAAGGCAAAAACAACATGATTTTTATTGATTTTGCACAAGCATATTTCCTTTTTCAGCCATTCAAGCGGGAAACAGTTTCCAGAAACAATTGTTTTTCGCGGCAAATCTCTTTGATTTTACAAAAGAAAAAAAGAATTGCTGTGCAAAAGGCTGAATCGGCCATTTCATTTTCTATAGTGATGTTGTTTTTTATTT
>NZ_JACJKY010000018.1 GCF_016901855.1 Merdimmobilis hominis
GTAAAAATCGTATACTGATAGCGAAAGGAGGATACCAATATGACCTTCGGGGAAAAAATACAAAAGCTGCGGAAAGAAGCCGGGCTGTCACAGGAGGAACTATCCTATCCGTTAGGCGTATGTGTCAACAAATAACTACATTTATGTCTTGAAAGGTTTACCTATACTTTCAAAACGCTTAAATTTCAAGATGTTACAGCGAATTGACAAATTGCCAACACTTCTTGCTTGCCAGTAAAACCCGAAAACTATATACTTGATACAACAAACGCAAGGAGGATTTTGCAAGTGAAGTTTAATGAGAAACTTATGTCCATTAGAAAAACGAAAGGCTTATCGCAAGAGGAATTGGGAATGGAACTTCAGGTTTCGAGGCAAACCATTTCTAAATGGGAATCTGGACAATCTTACCCGGATTTTCAAAGATTAGTTATGTTGAGTGACTACTTTGATATGACTTTGGATGAGTTGGTGAAAGATATTGATGTTCAAGATATACGCGATAAAAATTTAACTGATGAGAAAGTGGCGTCTATTTATTTAGATGTTGAAAATGTAAAAAACAAGTCCAGAAAATTAGTAAAAATCTTTTGTTATGTTGGTGTCATATTGCTGGGAATAGTTATTTTATCATTTATTCTGCATTTGTTTTTTCCCGACATAGAATGGTTTTGGGGAAGTACTTAATAACTAATCATTTAGCAAAGCCATCCGAGCCATACAAAATTAAATATCCAGCCGCCACCGAGCAGGAAATTAAAAGGTTTCCTGCTTTTCTTATGCCGTTTTTCAGAAGGAGGACTGCTGATGGTATCAGAATACCAAGATAACTTGTGAAATGGCAATATATGGCTGGTGTTCTGGCGTGTACTGCAATGCTGTTCATGTTCGGAAAATGATGGCCCTCAAGAAAATAAAAAAATTTTGGAATAATCGTTGTGCAACCTCTCACCCTCAACGGCAAATAGGGTGAGAGGTTCTTTTTATGGCCTCACGGCACTTTGAAAACTGCATACCCATTCATCAAGCACATTCCCGCTGCTTTGGCGAAAGCCAAAGCCCAGGTAGCGGCTGCGCGGTGATCTGCCGGGAGAAAACAACGAGACACCACCGAAAAAAGAAATTGTAGGTCTTTGGTTTGTTCTTCCTGACAAGGAGCGAGAAACAGCAGGCTGCCAGTACCGGGCGGCTCCCGGTACGGCCATGACCAGCAGCGGAGCGATACTCCCGTCCAGCCTAACGTCCGAGCGTTGAAGCGGCTCTATTTTGCCGTGATCCGTCGCAGGCAATGGGGGCGGTTGCGTGAGAACCACGCGAGGGGTGAGATTCCCCGTGGAGCTGGTGAGCTGCCAGCCGTTTGATGACTTCCCACCACGGTGCTTCGGGGTGTCGAGGACAAATAGGAGCACCTTTGAAATACGGGCCGTACAGCAGGACGGGCCAATGAAAACAAGAGGATTGTTTTATCACTCCCCGGCCTTCATACTGTTCTGCTGTCCGGCTCTACATAGGCGGCATCAGCCGCCTGCATTTCAAAGGGAGGTCATAAAGCATGAACAGAACATATCATCGCGGCGATATGTACTATGCCGATTTGGGCCGGGGAATCGGTTCCGAGCAGGAAGGTTATCGCCCTGTCCTTATTATTCAGAATGATACTGGAAACAAGCACAGCCCCACGGTCATTGTGGCGGCCATATCCAGCAAAGTGGACGCCAAGGCCAAGCTGCCCACTCATTACCTTCTCAAAGCAGAGAACGGCCTGGAGCTGCCTTCTCTGGTGCTAATGGAGCAGCTTCGCACCATTGATAAAAGGCGGCTGGAAACGTACATCGGACATCTGGAGGAACAGCATATTCGCCGGCTCAACCGCGCCCTGGCTGTCAGTGTGGGATTGATTGAAGAAACACCGAAAAACTTAATCATGTGCCTTTGTCCGGCCTGTGCCAATAACTTCTACGGCACAGGCTCTTATTATTTGCGCAGGCTCCACCCTGGCCGGGTGGAAAAGGACATCTGCACCTACTGCGGCCAGCGGCCTGGTTTTGATTATGAAGTAGTAAAAAAGAAGGAAAGGAAGTGAAGATTGGATATGGAAAAGCTGATTACTCGTAAGGAGGCGGCAAAACTGTTAGGAATCAGCCTTGCCACGTTGGATGAAGCCAGAAACAGCGGTTTGATTTCCTATATTCAGTATGTGCCGAATGGGTGCGTATATTTCACTTCTGCCTACCTTCAAGAATATGTTGCCAAATGCACCTATCGGGCAAAACCTGTGGAAAAGAAAGCGACCTACCGAAATGTGCGTAATGGTAAAGCACAGCATTTGTGAAGAACCAAAAGATTTATCGTGCAGGGGTGGCAGTACAAATAGGTATTTATGAAAAATGGTAGGTAGTGTCTGTTAATTATTGTATTTACTTTCGTGCTACATTCGTGTATAATAGTAGCACGAAAGGAAGTGGCAATAATGATCAAATCGAAGCGATTTGAGCAATTAGACAAACTGATAGTAGAACATGATGGGATGTTGCGAACTTCACAGGTAATCGACTGTGGAATTGCAAAGGCCATCTTTTATGAATATGTGAAAAAGAAAAATCTTCAACAGGTTGCCCATGGTATCTATGTTTCCGAAGATGCTTGGGTTGATGGGATGTTCCTTTTACATCTGCGATGCAGCCAGGCAATATTTTCCCATGAATCAGCGTTATTTTTTCATGACCTGACAGATCGGGAACCCTCTCCATACGCGATAACAGTACGCAGAGGTTACAGTACAACTCGCTTAAAGGCAGAAGGGTTTTCTGTTTATACTATAAAGTCGGAGTTATATGAAATTGGATTGACTACCGGCCAAACACCTTTCGGTCATGCAGTGCCCATCTACGATATGGAACGAACTATCTGCGATCTGATCCGTAGCAGAAACAGTATAGAGATGCAGACTTTTCAAGGAGCTTTAAAGATGTATGCCAGAAGAAAAGATAAAGACTTGCGAACTTTGATGCGCTATGCTGGGATGTTCCGAGTAGAAAAAATTTTACGGCAGTATTTGGAGGTACTTTTATGATAAGGACGGCAAGGCAGCTCAAGGATTTGATTCGGAACCTGTCCAGACAAAAATCAGCGGATGCACAAATTCTTATGCGTAACTATATGATGGAGCGTTTTTTGGAACGGATTTCCCTGTCCGAATATCGAGACAAGTTCATTTTGAAAGGCGGTATGCTGGTAGCCGCTATGGTCGGGCTGGATGCCCGTTCCACGATGGATTTGGACGCTACTGTAAAAGGAGCCAATGTCAATATAGAGGACATAGAAAACCTGATTTCTGCTATTGTGAGTGTTCCGATTGATGATGGTGTCAAATTCCAGTTGAAAAGCATTTCAGAGATTATGGACGAAGCGGAGTATCCTGGGATTCGGGTGAATCTGACGACAACTTTTGACGGTGTAGTAACGCCTTTGAAAATTGACATCTCTACGGGGGACGTCATTACTCCCAGAGAGGTCCGCTATTCTTTCAAACTGATGCTGGAAGATCGCTCCATTGACATTTGGGCGTACAATTTGGAAACGGTTCTGGCGGAGAAGATGGAAACCATTATTACCAGAACCACGACCAATACCCGAATGAGAGATTTCTATGACATTTATATTCTGGAACAGCTCCACGGGAGCACACTGAACCAGCATACACTCCATGATGCACTGTTGGCAACTGCCAATAAGCGAGGAACAGAAAAATATCTTACAGATGCAAAGAACGTTTTGGATGAAGTAGAAAACAGTCCTATTATGCAGAAACTTTGGGAATCTTACCGTAGGAAGTTTTCCTATGCGGCAGAGCTGGAGTGGAACATCATCATGGAGGCAGTCCGCAGTCTGTACGCTCTCTGTGAAAAGGAATCAAGCCTATGAAAAGACACGGCCATTATTGTAAAGTATGCGGAGAATGTAAAGCCAATGAAAAATTTTCAGGTAAAGGTCATGTGGCTCATATTTGTGAATCCTCTGCTTCATTTAATGGGATTGGCTGTGAAAGCGGCACGTTCCGACAAACATCACCACGATCTTATAAACTTCTGAAAAATAAAAGTTTATAAGATTGATGTTATAAACTTGATTTTAGATGGAATTTATGCTATGCCTCTCCACTTAGGGGATTAAAAAACTTCATATCTGAAATGGACAGCCGGTTGGTTTTCTCAGAGAGAATCAATCGGCTGTTATATGTCCAGGGTGTAAGATGCGAAATCGCACCTTTGAGCAGATCGTGTGGTTTTGGTAAAACAAAGATACAACACTGATTGCATTTGGAGGTAGAAAAATGGCAGCAAAAAGAAAACGAATTCCCAGGTACAGCAAAGTCCAGATAAATGGGCATGAGTATTACAAAACAGATATTGAGGACGCAGATGGCAAACGGGTGATTCTTTACGGAAAAACCCGCGAGGAAGTTTACGACAAGGAAATGGCGGCTCTTGAGCAAATCGACAACGCCACATTCCGGCGTAAATCCCCCACGGTTGCCGAGTATTGTGAAAAGTGGCTTCTAATGCAGTCTGTCCATATCCGTGCCACCACATTGATTGATTATACATCCAAGGTGCGGCGGCATATTATCAAGGAGCTGGGTGAGAAACGAATGGCCGATGTAACCCTGGATGACATCCAGGTTGCCCTTGTGCCAGTCTCTAAAAAGTCGGCTTCAGTTTATAAGTCCGTGGTAATCCTCTACAAGTCTATTTTCCGGGCGGCTAAGGAAAGCCATGTGATTGATACAAACCCGACGATATACCTTGAAGCAAAAGGCGGAGGCGTTCCGCAGGAGGAACGGCAGGCTTTGACGGATGAACAGGTAGAACGGCTTTTGGACGCCATTCGCGGGTTGCCGCCCTATGTATTTGTGATGATTGGCCTGTATGCTGGGCTGCGGCGGGAAGAAATCCTTGCACTGCAATGGGATTCGGTATATCTGGATACAGATGCGCCGTATTTGACGGTCCGGCGGGCGTGGCACACGGAACATAACAGGCCGGTCATTCTCACAGAGTTAAAAACGAAGGCTGCGGAGCGGAATATCCCTCTCCCGGATCGTTTGGCAGAGTGCTTGAAAGAGGCAAAGAAAAAATCGACATCAGACTATGTAATTGCCAACCAGGATGGAGAGCCGTTGTCTTATACGCAGTTTAAGCGGCTTTGGCAGTATATTGTGACACGGACAGCAAAACCGAGGATGGCCCGCAAACTTGTGGACGGGAAATATGTGAAGTATATGCTTTACCCGAAGCTGGGTGAAAAAGCACGGAACAATGGTCATGTGGTATATAGCCTGGATTTTGACGTTACGCCACACATGCTTCGTCATACCTACATCACAAATTTGATTCATGCTTCGGTAGACCCGAAAACAGTTCAATACTTGGCTGGTCATGAGAGCAGTAAGATCACGATGGACATTTATGCGAAGGTAAAGTACAACAAGCCGGAGCAACTGGCAGGAGTTTTGAGCGGAGCCTTTGCAGAATGGGATGGCGGTGAATACGAAGCGGCACAATAATTAGACGGAAAACGTACAAAGGGCGGGGAGTGTTCCCCGCCCTTTGCGTTTTCCAGAATCGCACCTTTGATAGAGCCATGGTTTTTCAGTATAAAGAAGGTATCGGCGCTGAAATACATATTAAATAGAAAGGAACTGAAATCATGGCGAAAAAACAAGAAAATGTTCCCCGGTATGGCACTGCCATGCGGAGGGGGATTCAATATTACAGGACTCGGATCACCGATGCAGATGGAAAGAGGGTGGATTTGTATGCTGAAACCTGCGAGGAACTCCAGCTAAAGGAGATGGAGGCCCGACGCCAGGTAGAGGAGGCGGTTTTCCGCAGAAAACATCCAACGGTAGCAGAGTATTGCGAGAAATGGCTGCTCATGCAGTCGGCAAAGGTGTCCTCCGGCACGTTGAGGGGATACACCCAGACCATGAACAACTATATTGTCAAGCCCTTGGGAGAAATGTACCTATCAGATGTGACAGCAGACGATATTCGGCTTGCGATGATTCCATTGGCTTCAAAATCTGCTGGATTGTATAGTAAGGTAAATATGCTCCTGAAATGTGTCTTTTATTCGGCAGAGCGAAGCCAGTTACTTGAATATAATCCCTGTGAGGGACTCTCGGCCAAAGGGGGAAAACCGGGGAAAAAGATAAATGCCTTGACGGATGAGCAAGTGAAGCTGCTTTTAGATACTGTCCGAGGACTTCCGCCCTATACCTTTATAATGATCGCTTTATATTCCGGTCTGCGGCGCGAAGAAATTTTGGGACTGCAATGGGACTGCGTATTTCTGGATGTTCCTACGCCGTACATCTCTGTACGGAGAGCATGGCGCTCAGAAAATAACAGGCCGGTGATTTCCACAACGCTGAAAACGAAGGCGGCCCGGAGAGATGTTCCGATCCCAAAGTGTTTGACAGACTGCCTGCGGGAAGTGAAAGAGAAAAACGAATCGGAATATGTGATTGCTGACAGAAATGGACAGCCTCTTTCATCTTCGCAGTTCCAGCGGGTTTGGAAATATGTAACCGTCCGATCCACAAAACCGCATACCTATTATAAGTATGTAAATGGCCAGTGCGTGAAGTGTACGGTGACACCCACCCCTGGCAGTCATCAGAAAAATAACCCGAAGTTGGTGTATGCCATTGACTTTGATGTGACCCCACATCAACTTCGTCACACCTATATTACTAACCTGCTGTACGCAGGCGTTGACCCAAAAACTGTTCAATATCTTGCCGGGCATGAAAACAGTAAGACGACTATGGACATTTACGCGCAGGTGAAGTATAATAAACCGGAGGAACTTCTGGGTGTTGTAAATGCGGCATTTGCTCCATCTGTTGGTGTCTAAAATGCCCCCATTTTTATGATTAAATACTGGGGCAACATTTGAGGGCAGAGGCCAAAAAGCCCATAAAATCAAGGAAAACAGGCGCTAAACTGTACGCCTGTACTGGTCTCAAGCCGCCATTTCCACAGCGGCAACTCATTTAAATACTGCTGTGACGATTCGGTCAGATAGGCGCCGTCGCCTTTTCCGATAAATCCGCCGACGTAACTGTTTCCGCTGACCACAACCATAAAACCGGTATCAGCACTGTTTACCTGACACCCCATCACAGCGGATGGCTGAATTCCTACGAGCGAGAGCAGCATCTGCGCTTTCGAAGGATCTGTGGAAAGAAGCCTTGTCAGCAGTCCTTTTACCGTACTCAGCAAGCTTGCATCTGTTGTTTCATTTTTCCCGAGATTTGAAATCCATCCGACTGTCGCAATGCCCGCAAATCCGCCGATACAGCTTTCCGCTCCTTTTACCGAAACGGAACCGGTTATCGTATCGTTGATCGCGTAGCTGTTTGTGAGTGCGCCAACAAATCCGCCCAAGTAATCTCCGCCCGTCACGGTGACCTGCGGTGCTGACACTTGACAGTCAAGCAACAAGCTCTGCGGCTGGGTCACACGAAGAAGTTCAATACCGACCTCAGAGAGCAGGCCTTTGATCTCAGCGTCCCGCGCAATTCCCGCAAAGCCACCGGCATACGATATCGCCTGAACATTGTAAGTTTGTGCACAGGAAACAGAACATGATACAGTTCGTGTTCCAACCTGTGCACCGACAAAGCCGCCAGCATAATCGGTGTTCTCTCCGCCGATCACCGTGCCATCCTGATTCAAGTCGACTACATGGCAATTCCGCAAAACCGGATTGTAGTAACCTGTAGGGATTAACTTATCCACAGGCAGCACATTATTGAGCAAAACGGTAACCAAATCACCCAATCCCAATCCGGGGATCGCATTGAGCAAGGAGGAAAGAACATTCACCGTCAATTTCAGTGTATCAGAAAGACCATCATATTCCGTCACGCCGGTGCTGTATCCAACAAAACCGCCGGTATAGTTGTTGACATTCTGCACTTTCGCGTTAGTGACTACGCAATTTTCCACCACTACGTCGCCTTCAATACGTCCGGCAAAAGCACCCGTTGCAAATCGTGTTGGATTATCCGCGCGTGCGTTCAGCAATTCCGACAGCGTATCCTTCAAACTTAACTGTACATTACCAAAGGTGAGAATCGGCAACAGCAAATCAAGAGCACCGCCAACGATCCAGCCAAGCCCCGAAGTCAGTGCGTTGAGAATCGTTTGTGTGTCTTCTGTACTGCTTGTCAGTGTCTGCACCGAAACGTTGCTCAACTCCAGATTGGAAACCATCACCTGACCGGCACTGACACCGACATTATTGATATTCATCTGATTGGAAATCGTCGAAAAGAATCCAATACCAATATATTTATTGACTTCTAACGGTGTCGTTTGTTTCACCGTGATATTGGAAATCACAGGGCGACCCGTTGCGGTAATCGATGTATCATCCCACAGTGGTTCACCGTTTTGTGAAGTCGCACCGATCATCGTTCCCGAAAATGTCAGCGGCGTCCAATTCTCTCCGTTTAAATCGATATTACGGAAAATAATATAGTTTGCATCCATGGAATACGTTTGACCGCTATCCTCGATATCCATTTTAGGGTCGATTTCACCGGTCTGCTGATTGACGCCGCAGCGCCCGACGGTCTCGAACAAACCGCCATCTGCATTTTCAATTCCGTCTATTCCGAATGTGTAGTCCTTGTGTCCGTTCTGCGCCTGTGTCAAATCCGCATCGCCGCCATACAGCATAATCGGATTGCCGTTTTCATCAGTATCGACCTGCCATCTACCTTTAAGAACCGCCTGATATACCGCAGTATAAACGGGATCATCCGAACCAATCGCACGCATCTGCTGCGCATTGCCGATCAAAATATACGTTTCCCCGTTGATTTCTTTAATTACCTGACCCGCAAAATCGCGTCCCCATTGATCGGACGATTGATTTTGTACTGCAGTGTTTGCCATCGGCTCTGCTGTATCAGAACAAAAATCAGCAGAAACAATATAGCGATGCTCCGGACTGTATGTCAAAAACGTTCCGTCTTCTCCATCCGGATAAATCAAGTTACCGATTCCAAAATATGCGGAATTCCAGTCGTCAGCCAAAACCGGCTGCTGTGCTGCATCGTCCTGCGCGATCACGGCGAGCTGATAGGGATGATAGAGATATATCGCCTGCTTCTCCACATTGTATACTGCCGCGTTCTCCGGTGCAGTCTTCGGCATGATGGTTCCGGTAAATCCCGCCGGAAGTATCCACGTCTCACCCTTTGGCAATTCAATATCTTGTGCAATTCGATAAGATGCGTCCAAACGATATAAAATGGTATTTCCCATGTCATCGGTCAAAGGATTTCCGCTTCCAAGCTCTACGGCATCCCCATCTGTCACAGGCTGTCCACTGCCGACTGCACAAAGCTGTTCATATGTATACAGTAGGATTACCCCTTCTTCATAAACCGGGGGAATGGACGATATATCCGATTCACCGAATGTGTCTTGTACAACTGCATACGCTGTATCTCCAGAAGCATGTCGCTCCTGCTCATTCCACAAACCATGAACAGGTGAAACGATCGCCTCGCAAACTGGTACTGCTGTATACATAAACAGAATGACAGCCATAAAAAACGCAGTGATTCGAATTGTCTTTTTCATCTCAAATCTCCTCTTCGCTATATTTTTTTCACAGTAAAAATCTCTTTTTCATCAGAGCTGCACATTATCAATCCAGTAATTCATTGATTGTAACCGACCGAAACTCATTAATGAACAAAACGTTAATATTTTTAATATTTATATATGCTTTCCAAACTGGACACGTTTTTCTGTACGCAAACGATATCCACACCATTTCCTCGCACTATACTAATAATGAAGTGTCAACCATATCGCAAAGATTAGCTTTCATCTTGATAAATTATTAAAACGACTAATCATAAAACTGTATTGATTTTATACGACAATTATATCATATTGTGTTTATATATGCAATCAAAAAATTTAAAGAAACCAGCATTATATGTAAAGACATCATACATGTTGAATAGAAAAATAAAAAAGTAAAAGAACGAGGCTACACCGGTTATAGTTGAATTACGATAACTAGGCAACAGTCGCCCTGCATTGTGTATGTGCCGCCCATTTCTTCAAATATCATTTTAGCCATAGCAAAAACCTCCTTTGATACGTTCATTGTACCAAAGGAGGTTTTTATTTACGAATGTGCGATCTTAAAATTTACAGAGAAAAAATTGATTGCAAAAATTACAACGAAATTTATTTCCGGACAAAAAGTAATCTTTGATTTTAAGATCACCATTGTTCTTCATCATCTTCAAATAAATTCCGATATTCTTCCTCTTCTTCTCTACGGTATTCACTATCGTCCCAGTTATAGACATATTCGCCACGGTCGATGCTGTATCCGTCCTTTTCTATCCACTCATATTCTCCTGAATCATAGTTAAAACAATACTTTGCCATCTCTACTCCTCCATTCCGAGCACATACATAAGCATACTGTACGCCGCTCCTTTTTTAGCTGCTTTTTTGCTCGAAGATGTTTCATCAAAATAGTACTCTTCTTCCTCTATATGACATTCGCAATTCCAAATCGGATTGCCATCATCATCGTATGTTTGTTTAAATGTATATGTAGGAAGGGAAAAATATCCTCTGCGAGCCAAAGTCTCCAACTGATTGACTGCCATATCTCGGTTGGGATTATCAATCTCGTCACGAATCGTAAAAAGCATATTGTGATCATCCAAATATTCGTAAGCCAATTTACAAGCAGCCATTCTTGCTTCACGAACAGATACGCCAAACCCACAAAAAATGGGCAGTGAGTCAAGCAATTTAAGGTAACAATGATATTTCAGCTTATGATAGTCATAAAATAACGGAAAACGCTGATATATCGTATTTTCTTCTTTAATATACCACGTCATCTGATACGAGGCTTCTATGTACTTATACCAAGGAATACATCCATTTTTCTGCCATTCCCACTCTTGTATAAGACGAACATAGTTTGTATCAATATCGTCAATTAAAAAATCTTCCGGGACCAGCATAGCTTCAACTACTAATTGAATTTTATTTTGATCCCATCCGCAATCAATTGCGACAGCACCAATAATCGCTTCAAACAAATCTTCTTTTACAGAATCTTCTTGATTGATATTTTGTTGAACATCTCCTTTGCCCATAATGAGATGTTCTGAAAATCCGAGCTCATCCATTCGTTGGGCTAATGTTTTTTTATTGACCATTCGACTTCTCGTTTTAGAGAGTTCATCCTCATTGTAATCACAACTAAAAGAATTGACCTCCTGTTCTCCGGAACTCTTTAAATTCTGTTCCCAAGCAGAAAGCTTTGTTCCATCAACCGGATCGCCATTTGCCAAATGTCCATATTTCTGAATAAGCAGTTTAACAACAGCAAAATCAAGTGCCTTATCTCCAATGAACTCGAGAACCTCATTGTTTTCTCCGCCTTTTTCTTCAGTATAAGAGCGCCGAGTGAATGCTTGTTTGAGCAAATCCAAATTTTTAAATTCATATCCGATTTGCCTTTGTACTATTTCCCAAACTAATTCTTTTTTCATAATAAAAAACACCTTTCCGTAAGTTTACAAAAAGGCATAAAAATGCCTGACAAAAACAATCCCACTATATAAAACATCGAGAAAAGAATAATGTCAGGTAAAACAGATTAAATTCAATTCTTTGTTTGCACGGGTTTATTCAGGTTCACTTGCATAAACAGGAATAAACAAATAAAAACAATGTCTCAAATTTAAAAAGCTATACCTTTTATGGATCCATATTACCAACAAAACAAGAAAATATCAAGATGATATCCACTTTTTGAAACAGATGTTTTGTGAAAGAGATAAACTCTAAAAATTGTTGTTCCGATTTACGCCCCAATCCTTCATATTGATTTGCTGAATTCAAAGTATAAATCATATCACATTTTTTCCTCTATCGATTTTATTTTTCCGTTGCTTTGAGCGCAAGAATACATTATAGTTAATTTAAGGGCAACAATCTATTTTGTCAAGTTAGGAGACATGATTTATGCAAATTGAAGTCAAGCAAAAATATCTGATTTTTCCTGTAAACACACTCTCTTCTTACAAAAAAATGATGATTTCCTGCGATGAAAAACCGGAATATACGTTAGATATCCGTCTTGATCACCTCTCTCCGAATTTTTACGCATATATTGACGTGTCGCAATATATAGGCAAAATTCTATCTGTTTCGATTGATCCGGAAATGGAATGTTCGTTTGAAGAATCGGATACCATGAATATTCCGTCGTTGTATCAAGAGTCGTACCGGCCGCAGGTGCATTTCACTACGAAAAACGGTTGGATAAACGATCCAAACGGCCTGGTTTATATCAATGAACAATACCACATGTTTTACCAGCATAATCCGTGTGAAAACAAATGGAACAATATGCATTGGGGACATGCCGTAAGCACAGATCTGATACACTGGGAAGAAAGAAAGATTGCGCTTTTCCCCGATAAAACCGGTGCCATGTTTTCCGGAAGCGCAATCGTTGACGAAAGAAACTTACTTGGCCTGCAGACAGGCGACACACCAACCATTCTTTTGTATTACACCGCGACAAATCCGTTCAGTCAGTACATTGCGTACTCTACAGATTCGCTTAAAACAATCAAGAAATACAGTGATTCTCCTGCTGTCCCACATATCGTTGGTTCTAACCGAGACCCAAAGGTCGTTTTCTGCAAAGAGTGGGACGCTTATGCAATGGCTTTGTATCTTGAAGATGATATTTATGGAATATTAAAATCGAACGATCTGCTTCATTGGAATCTTGTTCAAAAGATTGCACTGCCGGGAGACAACGAATGTCCTGATCTATTCCCTATTACTGCAGAGGACGGAAATAGAAAATGGATATTGATCGGAGCACACGACCGATATATTGTCGGCGACATGGGCAACGATGGATTTTATCCAATTCAAGAAGCGCAGTCCCTGCATTATGGAAAAAGCGCATATGCAGGACAAACGTTTTCGGGCATGCCAAACGGCAGAGTAATCAGAGTTGATTGGGACAAATGGGATATTCCCACGCCAAACATCTGCGGGCAAATGAGCTTTCCTACGGAACTCACACTAAAAGAAATCGACGGTATGTACTATGTTTGCGCGCACCCAATCAAAGAGATTGCATGCATCTATGATAAAAGCGAATTCATAGAGGAATTTACTGTACACGCAGAGATGCCGGAAAGAATCCCGCTTACACCAACGCCTTATCTCATCAAAATGAGCATTGAGCCTGCCGAATCAACACAGCTTGCACTCAAAATTTTCGGTATCGATGTTTTTCTGAATCAGTCAGATAACAGTATAAAAATAAGCGACAGTTCGGCATCTATCACACTGACGACAGAGAAATGGGAAATGATCATGCTTGTAGACAGATGCAGTGTAGAGTTATATCTTGACGATGGGAAGATTTATCTTGGTACAATCGATGAGAAAACATATTGTGATTATAATCTTCCCTATTTGGAAATGACGTCAAGCACGGATTGCACGATAAAAAATATGGAACTTCATTCTCTGAAATCGATTTGGGGGAACTAACATGAAACTACTTTCGTTCGGTGAAATCATTTGGGATATCTATAGCCAAAACGAGCAGACTTTAGGCGGTGCACCGCTGAATTTTGCGGCGTATACTGCTTTATTGGGAGACACTGCATGGGTGGCTTCTTCTGTCGGAAACGATCCATTAGGAAAAAGAGCCCTTGAACAAATCAAAGAGTTTGGCATAAAAACCGAATACATTTCAATCTCGGAAGAAAAAGAAACCGGTCAATGCCGTATATCACTCGATAAAAACGGGGTGCCTTCTTACAATATCCTTGAAGATGTATCCTATGACCGTATTTCTTTGCCTGATAAATTGCCTGCGAATTTTGACACCATCGCATTTGGAACGCTTGCATTACGCAAGGAGTATAACAGAACAAAATTAAAAACTGTATTAGAGAATAACAACTTTTCTGAAATATATACCGATTTGAACCTCCGCGCTCCTTTTTACTCTGAGGAAAACATTGGTTTCTGTCTTTCAAATGCAACAATCGTAAAAATCAGTGATGAAGAATTGCCTTTGGTCACACAAATATTGTTTCATGAAGCTTTGAATTTACAGGATGCGGCGATTTCTATATCCCGAAAATATTCTCAAATAAAACTGTTGTTAATCACTTGCGGCGCAAAAGGATCTTTTTGTTATGATTGTCAAAACGAAAAAACGTACAACTGCCCTTCTGAACCTGTTGACGTCATATCAACCGTCGGAGCGGGAGACAGCTTTGGTGCAAGTTTTTTATCACTCTATGAAAAAACAAAAAATATACCATACGCTCTCAAGCTATCGGCAAAAATAAGCGCTTTTGTTGTAGCTCACAAGGAAGCTATTCCTGGAACCGCTAAAAGCTTCATTGAACATCTCATATCTGATGAAATGAAATCTCAATGACTAGTGGATCTTACAAAATGACAACATGAGCATCGTATTCATACGAGTAGTATGATTTAAATTCTCGATATCCTTTTCTTTCATGTGAAAAGACCTTCTGGTTTTATATTATTGCAGTTCACCAACCCCAACTTCATTTTGCCAGAAGGTCTTTTTTTACTATATAATTTTTATTCCTCCCAATAAAGCTGAGGGACATCGCCCAAAGATCCCTCTTCCCGTTTACATATCCATGTCGAACACATATTATTTCTATATCAAACAAAGGTGGCACCTTTTCCACAACACCCATTCCTATCTGTTTAAAAACTGTCGGCATATAGAATTATACACGGGTCATTTGTTTCCAGTGTTAATCTTATTTAGTATATAATTAATTTGAGTGAGAAAATCTTTTTTATCACTGTTTTTGTGGTATAGTAAATGAAAGAATTCATAAAATCACCCATTTTGTTACTAAAGAGGAAACTACAGCCAGATTGATAAAAGGTAAAAATGATTTGGCTACTTTGAGCCCGCATTTAGCGAAAGAGTGGCATCCAACTGAAAACGGAAATTTAAAACCGGAAGATATTACTGTTGGGTCAAACAAGGAAGTTTGGTGGCTGTGCCCAGAGGGTCATTTCTATCTAATGGCAGTTAATCAGCAAGCAAAAAGAAACTATGGCTGTCCGTATTGCTCTGGTCATCGGGCACTCAAAGGAGTAAATGATCTTGCAACGACATATCCCGACTTAGTACAAGAATGGAATTATGAAAAAACACAAATTTAACTCCTTATGATGTAACTGCTGGCAGCAGAAAAAAGTATGGTGGGTGTGTAAAAAAGGTCATGCCTATGAGCAACTTATTATCAACCGCACCAAGAGGGGATATTCTTGTCCATACTGGTCGGAGTGCAATTATAGGACTTGGAGAAATCCAGTCATATCAATTGTTTGCAAGCCGTCAGCAAGAGGTTTTTATCCTAAAAAACCGGATATTGAGCATTCCGCCGCCTGAGTGAAACCATGGGTGGCGTTTTCATAACCGTTGGAAGGGCTATTTACCGATGCAATCAGGCTCCCAACCCCATCGGTTACACACCTCCATAAGGGCATTGAAGATATGCTTCAATATGCAAAAGTAGCATAATATCAAAACTCGGGCATCTCAACAACCTGTAAGCAGAAAAAGTCTCATTTGTTAGTCAATTATTCAATATATTGAGCAATTTTATGATACTGATTTTCAAATAAATCCTTACGCTGTAGCAAAATTTCATAACCGTAATCATAAGCTGGAGACGGAAATAGGTTAGCAGTTTCCAATAAATTACCTCCGCCAATCCAAGAAATCACATTATCGATTCGCAAACGAACAATTGCTACAACATTTTGTGCCATATCAAAGGATGCAGCTGGATCATGTATATTACGCCTTACAACTAATCCGTGTTGAGCATGTGGGCGCAGAAAAACAGATGGTAGTGAGGACCGAAGATCAATGGTGATCGTTTCATTTCCAAAATAAATTCCTCGTTCAATGGGGGCAGTATTATTATCAACCGCAACAAGTAACATATATTGGTAGATACCTGCAATAGGGTCTTTAGCAGTAACCAGTTCAACTGGATTGATAGTCCGTTTCTCGTAGTAACAATATTCCGATAGTTTCTTTATTGTTTTGAATTCGTTAAGTCCGAACCAAAGCGCAATCCAATGGTTGTCTACCAAATCTATAAAGTGTGTCGAATACCCATAATGTTGAAGCAACGCCTCAACTATCAATTCTGCGCTTTGTCGGCCTTTAAAGCCAGATAACTTTGCAAACCCTGAAAATTTATTATCGCCAATCGCATTTTTAATAGCATTATTTAATGCCTCTTCATATTTATAAGAATTCTGCTTACGCGAAATACTCGGAAGGAGAGATTGATGTAAATGAACCTCTCCGCGATAGTAAACATCTCCATAATCGGTATTCAAAAACTTTGCATATCCAATCAGCTGGTTTAATGCTCTATAATCAGATACATCAAATACCGGAACCTCATGTCCTATTTGAAATTTATGTATTTTAATTTTTTCTATATACGGGCTAGAGATGTTCTGAACAACTTTGGGAGAAAATTTTTTAGAAGGTCGAGTTCGTTTTATTTTTTGTTCACCAATCTTAGATAGTTGCATTTTTTATACCCCTTTCAATGGTTTGCAAGCAACAAGCAGGGCTTTCATCTTAAAATTAATCATAAAACTAAGGCCATCGTCTAAAGCCACCGTTTAATTCAATGCGGTGCTTTAGTTTTTGGCAGGATTGTCAAAAGCAAATTTTCGGATATTAGGATAAGCTGATTTATCAACCTGCCGTGCAGCAGTTACCAAACCTCGCAACCGCTGGCGACTCTTAGTGTCAGTTGGATTATTGCGAAGGTGCTCATATTCAACTACAATCTTTTTTCTGAGTGCATTTTTGATTGTAGCCTTGCCTTCGCTATTGATTATAACCCCCGTTACTAATTTGGGATATGTTTTGGAATATCCTTTAACTTTTTTCCGAGATACTTGGTAATTATATTTTTTGATAAGGGACAGTACAGATTGTCTAAATTCTGATGAAATCTTATGTTCACTTGAAAACACCACATCATCTACATAAATCGTCATTGTCACATTGTTTTTATCTGATAAAGACTGCAATTCATCAAACATTTTGCGATTAACCAAGTATGAAAGGATTTGGCTTGTTGGTGCTCCAGAAATCAAATGGTTATAGCATTTAACCCCTTTGTTAGCCAAGAAATCATAAACTTCCAACAGGTTGCTTTGGTTGAGTTTTTTAAGGTCGACGGTAGTTAAATTCGTCAATTTCTCAGCAACATCAGGAGAACAGCACAAATCTTCAAAGAAAAAACGGTAGACGCTTTCTCTGCTGATCGAGGGGAAAAAAGCGGTCAAATCAATTTTGTATAAGTTCCGCTTACTCCTACCCAAATGGAGACGAGCATTATCAGAATATGATCTCCCTTTAATACCAGAAAAAACATTATCGGGTACTTGGATTTTTCCCAATAATGTTTTTATTCGCTTTTGTACAGTTTTCAATTCAACCTGCGGGGGCTCAATGAGTCGAGGTTTTTTAGTTTTATCAATATAGGGACTAATCATTGAAACAACGCAGTCCTGTCTCAATAAATCACCGTTTTTAATATGTAGAACATATTTCAACATTTTTTTGGATTGAATTCCGTACAGTGGACAATCGGTATATTTCAAAAGGTGTTACACCTCAATTCTTAAAATGTGCTGGTGTTAGCTGTTGACTACTTTACCGATTATCCAACGGACAAAATCGGGAAGTAGTTCAGGGCAGCAGCAGGATACAGTCAGTACGGCCACCGCAACCAACGCAACGATGATCACGCCAATTGCGACAGCAGGGACATGAGAGCGAGTCTCATTCAAGTAAACCTTGTTATTGTCACCGTAGATATTGATGACAACACTTGGCTTGTCCGTTTTCTTCACGGAATTCACCTCCTTGTTATTATTGGCCCCCAAAATTGAGGGGACTTCCCGTCCGCCAATAACAAGGAGATATTGCAGCCTTATATCCTAATTCGCACCAGCACAAATCCGACTTCCCAAACAGCTTTATACTGTTCAGCTCAACACCCAATCACCATACACCGCCACAACGAGACACGCATACACACTGGCTACATGGACAGCTACTGTGTCGCCGTGTCCGTGTGTCACAGTGTCGGGGTGGACAGGTGCTGATGGCACTTCTGCCGGAAAAAATGCATCTGTACCCGTAGGTACGACGCCGCCCGCTTTTTGATCACGAGCCAAACGAAGTCTGATCTGACCGCTCGTACTGACATTTGCCATTATACCATATCTCCCGCAGAATGTAAAATAACAGATTATGAACACCGCCCAATAAGACTACGGGCGGTGTTTTCATATAGAAAAATCCGAAGGGAGGGGATAACTCCACTGGCCAGCCGTGAGGCTGGCTTTTTCTATTTCACGACAAAGGAGGGTTTTCATTGGCAGACGATAAAAAGAATATTCCAGATACCAAGAAGGTAGACGAGCCAGCCAAGGTAGAGAACACTGAGTCCATCAAGGCTGATTCTTCTGTGCCGGAACAGCCTGCCCATCCAAACTGGAGACCCGCGCGGTAGAGGGTATGTTCAAGGCCACAGCACCTCCTGCGGCAGAAAAGACTCTCACTCCTGGGCAGGCCAATTCCAAAAGCAAAGACAATCCCACCCCGTCCAAAGAGGACAGGCCCCAGTCGGGCAAAACCGATCAACAGGTCACGATCCCCGGTATGGGAGATCCCACCCCCGCCGCCCGTGACGTGGAAGCGAAGGGCAAACCACCATAATATTTTCAGTGTTATTGTTTATGCTTTTTGTAAAATAGTCAATATGATGCGCATGAATCAGGTTAGATCCATATTTTTCTCCGATATATTCTCCGCAGATTTGACAACGGTAGCCGTAGGCTGTTTTTAAATCGGTCAGAATTGTTTTTGTGAGTTTTCGGAGTTTACACACTCGTGTTTTCAGCAGAATATCTGCGTTCGGATCTGTCCCGTCCAGAATACTTTCTGCAGTTATTTCGCCTAACGCAGAAAGTTCTCTTGTTTCCTCGCGAAATTCTTCATTTATGATACAATCAAAAAGTATAGTCCCGGAGATTGGCGTGGAATAAACCGCCAAAAACTCTTTTTGATCTTCTGTAATACCTGCAACTCGCTTGCTTTCACCGCGCGTTATTTGATTATGAATCATTTGTTCCGTGTGGAAAAAGATTGTTCTGAGCCTCTGTGCCAAAAGGCTGTTTTTTGCATAACGAATCTGAAGCAAATCCTTATGTGTCGGATATTTGTTTTGATCAAATCGAATATTCACAATGTCCGCTGAATAAGTCTCTCCGTTCATTACGATATTGATCTTACGCCGTTCTCCTCTGTTAAGTGAAAACCCTAAATTCGAAAAAAGCATTTCTTCATGGATAACAGGAACTGTAAATCCAGCATTCAGCACAGAAAAATCAATGGATTTATAAAATATCAGCATAGTGTTCTATCACTTCTTTAAGAATGATTTTCTTTTCAAATCCGCCACGTTTAGCCGCCTTATCTGCACGCACCTGCTCCAGTTCATCAAGTGTCCAGCCTCGGGCTTTCACCACTGCCTGCATGACTTCAAGCAAGTCAGCCAGCTCCTCAAGTGATTTGCTCTCCTGATACTCAGCCAATTCTTCGTTCAGCTTCTGATCCAGCAAACGCAGATAATCATCATCAGACAGAACTTCACAAACACAGATTTTTCCGTCTGCTTCAATGATTTCCGGAATCCGGTCACGGACAAGTTTATGATAGGTTATTCTTCTCATCTTTCTGCCTCCTCAAAATCAGATTATTCGCGAAGCAAAACGGAGATCGATCGTTCTTCTCCGCGATATTCAATAAATGTCGTTACTCTCCCTGTTTTGACAGTATCCTGTTCCTAGATAAGAATGGAAAACTCCAACTGTTTCTTCACCCCTTTGTCAGTCCAAAATCATACTGAAGATAGTCGGGCAGTTCATGCTCCATAGCCACATCAAACAGATATGTGCCGTTTCCGTTTTCCGTCTTTCGACAGTTATGAAGCGTTCCCTTTCCTACATAGGTAAACGGCAGTACAATTCCGTTTTCATCCGAAACCTTGCGGATAAACAAATGGGCAAATCGACTTTGGTTGAGCTTTTCCAAATGAGATGCCGGCAGATTGGCCATGGATTCCCACTGGAACACATCTGCCTGCAGAAATTTGTCTTGATAGTTGAGCTTGTCCTCTTCGGGTAAATCCTTTTTGAGGGAAGCAAAAATCACCACATAATCATCGTAATAGTAGGTACCAACGGCGGTGTATCCCGGATTTTTCAAAAGCTTTAACTGCACCTGATCCATGCGGTAATTCTGCCACAGCTGAAATCCCGTTTCTTTCCCGTTCTCCGCATCATAGCGAGTAACACCATAAGTCAAAAGATCGTCAAGATATTCGGCCAGCTGATCATCCATCTGCACATTCAGCGACAGTTCGTTCCCGTTTCTGGTCACGACTTTTAAAAATTGCAGCGCGTGATCAAGCTGTTCTGTTTCATAACCTAAAATTTTTTCTGCCAACGCACGATCGATCTCTTCAATCCTGTAAATACCGTTCATCAGGCAGCGGATGATTTCATACTCATGCGGGCGCACCAGCGGAAGCAGACCAGAAAGCGTTCCGATAAATGTCACCTGCTCCTCTGTAAATACCGGCAAGTGTTCCTCACCGATGCCACTGAGAAATTGATAATAACAACCCGTCTTTTTTCCGCCGATTTTAATACTCATAAAGCGGATCAAATCCGGCGCACAGTCGTTATTCAGATAGTCCATATGCTTTGGATAGAACTCGGAATTGATGTATTTCTTAAAGTTAAAGTAATCCTGTTTTAAGTACTTGATCGCGTTAAAATTCTCTTGATCGATGAAGTCGAGGATTTCCTCTTTGCTTAAATCATCGATATGAATTTCTACTCCATATTCAGAAAGGCCTAACGCAGTAAAATCATCCCGCACCAAAGATGCCATCAGACGCTTTTCCACAACAAAATTCTCCGCCAGCGAGGACAGTGCGAAAGCAATCTGCACGCTCCGCTTGTAGCTGTTGCCAATGAAGTCCAACACCGTCACATAGGACTTATTATCGTATTTTCGAAGTCCCCGTCCCAACTGCTGAATAAAAATCGTAAAAGATTCAGTCGGACGCAAAAACAGTACCATGTTGACACCAGGAATATCTACACCTTCGTTTAAAATATCTACCGTAAAAAGGACCTCCAGCTCTGCACTGTCGCTTTGCAGGTCGTTGTATGCACGGATACGCTCACCGATGTCGTTGCGTCCGGTCAGATATGCAGTGTGATACCGCTCCCCCATCACTTCGCACATCATGCGTGCATGAGTCACATTTCGACAAAAAGCCAAGGCTTTCAGCTTCCCCTGCGGACGATGGGCTTCAATCTGTGATGAGATAAATGCACAATGCTCATCATTGGCCATCTGCGCAATCAGCCGGCGCTCTTCTTTGGCAGTCAATCCGTAGTCCACCAGAGAATCGCGGATTCCATAGTAGTGAAAAGGTACGACCAGATCATTGATAATGGCATCTCTAAGCCTCAATTCATACGGCACATTCTTGTCAAACAACTCGAAAACATCTTGATTGTCCATCCGCTCCGGCGTAGCAGTAAGCCCAAGAAGAAATTCCGGTTCAAAATAGGCAATGATTTTCTTGTAGGTTTCAGCTGTCGCGTGGTGGCACTCGTCGATGATGATGTAGTCAAACGCATCCTTTGGAAACAGCTCGAGCGTCTTGCACATAGTGATATTCGTCGAAAAAACGAAATCTGCATCCGACTCTTTGCTGGTGCCGCTGTAGATTCCGTATGACACTCCGCTTCCGAATACATCCTGAAACGTCTCCAGGGATTTTTTCAGAATCGATCCCTCATGCACCACATAAAGCAACCGCTTCGGATTAAAATTCAGTGCATCAAAAGCGGCAAGATACGTTTTTCCACTGCCAGCAGCCGCTACGACCAGCGCACGATTGGTTCCCACAGCACGGTAGCGGTTTAGTTCTTTGAGTGCTTTTCTCTGCATGAAGTTCGGCTTGATATGGGCGGCAGACAAGTCATAGTCCATATCCCACCGCTCAATCGCAAAGTTTAATTTGTTCGCATACAGATTCAAAATCTCCGGATTCAGCAGATGAGTGGCCTTCCACTTGTCCTCAAACTCTGCCATCGCTTGCTCATACACGTGATCATCCTGAACCACAATATCCCACTCGATATTTTTGAGCAATGCATATCGGGTAATGTTCGAGGAACCCACAATGACCTCGCGGTGACTGTCAAACGCAAACAGATATCCTTTGGAGTGATATCCCAACGCAGAATATCCAGAATCGTGGAAGCACTCATAATCCAGATGACACTGAAAATTTGGATACCTGCCCATGAGGGAATAAAAGCTTTTGAGTGATTCGATATCCGTGAAGTTCTGATAGGTAGATGTGATAACACGTCCCTCACATCCCCGTTCTACAGCAGACTCAATCTCTTTAAACAGCAAAACAAGGCCAGCCTTTTTGATAAAGCTGACCGAAAAGCAAAATGAACTGCATCGACGCAGATTCTCCCTGATTTTACTCAGAAACGTCGTTTCTGTATAGTTGGTTAGAAATTGATTCTGCATATTCTTCTCCTGTGGAAAGGAAACAACAATCCACAAGCCCTCTGCTACACCTTTTTTGACTTCTTAAAGAACATCATACGATAATCGGTGTTCTATAACACACAGCTGCAGGTTTATATGTTTTGTTGTAATTTTCATGGATGTATTTAGGCAAAATATAAATAAAATGATAGTACATTATATCATATTTTGTCGTATAAAACAATAAATTTTTACATGTTTACCCACAACTGCAGGATCAACTGCTATAACTATCACCACAAAACAAAAGCGCAGGCCCCCTGCGGTTACTGCGCTCCTAAATTGATTACGTTCAGCCCTTTTTGATGCGCGTACGCCACGGTATAAGCCGTACCGCCTTTGTTCCCCGTCAGATAAGCCACACAGACACTGCTGTGATCTACCAAGTAGCGATTGCGCTTAAACATACAGCCTCTTGTGTACTCTTGTGATGTATACACCACTTCATCCGCCTGCTGTTTGATGTTCTCATAAACCAATACATCTTCAGCACTCCAGCCTTTTGTTTGTGTGACGCATGGCAGTGCTAAAACAAGTCTTATGTGCGGGTACTTTTCTTTAAGCGACAGCACACATTGCGCCGCCATCGTGTCAAACCCCAACGCACCTCCTGCTAAAAACTCCGTAAATCCCCCGCGAATCAATTTTTCCACTGTATCGCGCAAGTGCTCGGCAACAATCATTTGTTGCGCGGGCGCTATTTTTCTGTGACCTGTAAAACAACACGTATTTTCTTTCGTCATTTTCAACACCGTAATCTAATTAAAATAGTTATTATAAAATAATATAACTATTTTAATTAGATAAGTCAACAATAATAGCTGATTAAACCGAATAGATTCTCTTCATCCGAATAGTACAATTATATATCAAGGTGGTGAATCGGATGGAAAAAGAACAATTTATGCATCGCTTAACCGAGCTTCGAATGAAAAAGGGTGTTTCAGCCAGAGATATGAGTTTATCTTTAGGACAAAGTGCAGGATACATCAACAATATCGAAAATGGAGTCAATCTTCCTTCTATGTCTGTTTTCTTTTATATCTGTGAGTATTTAGGCATCACTCCAAAAGAGTTTTTTGACACAGATTCACCCGACCCTACCAAATTAAACGAGCTGCTTTCCGCGGCAAAAGGGTTATCCAGCACACAAATAGAAACACTGATCTCCCTCGCAAAAGAGATTAAAAAATAATATAATGACAAAATAAACTGGTAAGAAGCATGCATAAAGCTCGCTCCTTACCGGTTCATTTATATTGTGTAGTTATACACCATTACACACAACTAGATTATTTCCGAATGTGTCAGATCTGTGCCGTTCGTAGAAGTGTACAAGCGCAAAGGATACCAGTTCATGCGTTTTTCAATATCTTTATCTCCGATAGCACTTTCCAACCTAAAATTGTGCATCAGCCATGCAAAGAGCATTCCGGTTATCTTTCTGACACTTGCTCAGAACTCTCTGATATAAAAGAAATGTATACCGCTTATTTTCAATGCATAATGTCCATTACACAGCCATCGCTATTTCTCCATTCCGAGCACATATATAAGCATTCTGTACGCTGCTCCTTTTTTAGCTGCTTTTTTGCTCGAAGATGTTTCATCAAAATAGCACTCTTCTTCCTCTATATGACATTCGCAATTCCAAATCGGATTGCCGTTATCATCGTGTGTTTCTTTAAATGTATATGTAGGTAGGGAAAAATACCCTCTGCGAGCCAAAATCTCCAACTGATTGATTGCCATATCTCGGTTGGGATTATCAATCTCGTCACGAATTGTAAAAAGCATATCATTTTCATCAAGATAACGATATGCAAGTTTGCAAACATCTTTTCTTGCTTCATTTTTGGAACGCCCGTATCCCTTAAATACCTTATTGACGTTTGGTAAGGTCATTCGACTGCAAAAATGGGTCTTCGGATATTCCTGCACATTGATAAACCAAGCTGTATGATCTCTTTTCGGCGTTGACCGGATTTCATTTCCATTTCTCAACCAAGGAGATGTTTCTTCGTCATAAGACGATCCTATTGTGCAAATATTCGGAAGCTGGCCACTTTGTCTTAAAGACCAATCCTGAATCATTGCAACATAATTATCATCTTCACTTTCCCATAAATAAGTTTCAGGCTGAAGCATATATTCAACAGCGCTTTGCATTTCATCAATATTCCAACCGGAATCTAAAGCCACTGCACCGATAAGTGCCTCAAATAAATCTTCCTTTACAGACGCCTCTCTTTCTACATGATTATTTCTATCACCTTTTCCCATGATCAAAAAATCAGCTAAATCAAGCATATCGATGCAATGTGCAAGCATTGTTTTCTCGACAAGTTTCTTCTTCATTTCCGTAAGCTTGTTTTCTTTATAATCGCAAGCAAACTCATCAAATTCTTCGTCTGGGTCAAAATCATCACACGCACTTAAGAAATAACCGTATTTTTCCGCAAGCAATTTTACAACAGCAAAATCGAGCACTTTATCTCCGATAAACTCCAACACTTCATTGTCTTCGCCACCATTTTCCTGTGCATAGGATCTTCTTACAAAAGCTTGCTGAAGAAGATCTGGATTTTTAAATGAATAACCGATTTGATTCTGAATAAGCTGTAAATCTTTATTGTTCATAATAAAAAAACCTTTCTGCATATTTCGCAAAAAGGCATAATAATCATCTGACAAAAACACTTTTCTCGTGAGAATAAGAAAGATGCTGTCAGACATAACACATTCAATTTCATTCTTTGTTTCTCTGTGTTTACTCAGGATCACTTGCATGAACAGGAATAAACACAAAGATACAATGTCTTAAATTCAACGAATTACGCCTTTAAGCAGTTTCATCTTATCATAAAGCAGTGTATGAGTCAACATATACATTTCCTTATAAATGGTAACATTTCAAATCAGCTCAGCAAATACTCTGTGTCGCGATAGCAAAAATACCCTGTCCAGCAAATCAAAGAATATCGTCTTCAAATGAGTTTTTTGAAGGAAATAACAAATTAATACATTTTGCGTAAGATATATTGATTTATTATTGTATATTATATATAATATACTTATCGCTTTACATTGATTTTTACAACAAAAATCAATGTAATCAGATGTGGATCCTCATTCGAATATATTGGTCCTTTCCTTCAAGAAACAACATTTGTTTTCCATAAAGACCTCTGTACTTTCAAAGGAATTTTAAAATGAAAAAATATATTGCGCATATTCAAATATCATCGAATGGTGAAATACAAGAGCAAACTGTAACAGAGCATTGCCGTAATACGGCAGAATATGCCGGGAAATGTCTCAACCCCGCCGGACTGTTTCACGCAGGTTATTTGGCAGGACTTCTTCATGATGCCGGAAAGTGTAAAGAGGAATTTCAAACATATCTAAAAAACGGCGGTCAGCGCGGGAGTATAAACCACACCTTCACCGGATGCCGGATGATTCTCGAACACTTTCACGGAGAATATTCAGAGCGATTTGAAGATGTGACCGCCGAACTTCTGGCATGTGCGATTGCTTCGCATCACGGACTCTTTGACTGTGTGGATCCTCAGAGAAATTCCGGCTTTTTGCATCGTATGCAAAAAGAAAATATTCAATATCAGGAAAGCCACCGAAATTTTCTTGCCTGCTGTGCAGATTGGAACGAAATCGAAGAACAATTTGCACTTGCACACGCGGAACTCTCTGTCCTATTTGAAAAGCTGATGCAGCTTTCTTCCCAAAATCAAGACACCGCGCTAAAAGAAGTTTCGTTCTACATAGGACTGGCCGCCCGTTTGTTATCCTCTGCTGTGATGGATGGAGATCGTCGAGATACTGCTGCTTTTATGAGTCAAACACCTAAGCACACTGATCGCGATGAGCCAAAAACGGAATGGCGACCGTATCTGCAAAATATAGAGAAAAAGCTGGAGGCATTCTCAAAAGATACGCCGCTGCAGCTGGTAAGAGCAGACATTTCCAAAAGATGTCGCTGTTTCGCCGAAAAGCCGAGCGCTGTTTACCGACTAAATGTACCTACCGGCGGTGGAAAAACGTTAAGCTCCTTGCGATATGCACTGGCACATGCCGCTAAATGGAAAAAAAAGCGAATCATCTTTGTCACGCCATTACTCTCCATATTGGAACAAAACGCCAAGATCATCCGTGACTATATTGATGATGACAGCATCATACTCGAACACCATTCAAATATTGTTCAAACAACGAATACGGAAGAAGCGCTCGATCTGCGGGAGTTAGCGGTGGATAGCTGGCACGCTCCTGTGATCCTGACTACGATGGTTCAATTCTTAAACACGCTTTTTCTCGGTAAAACCACATCGGTACGCCGTTTCCATGCACTTTGTGATGCGGTGATTGTCATTGACGAAGTGCAAACTGTACCGAATCATATGTTGACATTGTTCAACCTTGCAGTCAATTTTTTGTCGGAGTTATGCGGCACTACCTTTTTATTATGCTCCGCCACACAACCTTGTTTTGAACAAGCACATCACCCCCTGATGAAAAAACCAATCGATGTAGTCCCGTTCGATCCAAAGCTATGGGAACCTTTTTGCCGAACCACGATCATAGATGCCGGTAAAAAACAACTTGAAGAAATCCCTCCTTTCGTCCTCGATATTCTTTCCGAAGCTCAAAATATACTGGTGGTCTGCAATAAAAAGAGCGAAGCCACATTTTTATATGAACGCCTTTCTGAAACGAATGCGCATTGCTTTCACCTATCCGCCTCCATGTGTATGGCACACCGAAGAGAAACACTGCAAAACGTTTATCGCGCATTAAAATCTCCTACAGAGAAAACTATTTGCATTGCAACACAGGTGATTGAAGCCGGTGTAGACATTTCGTTTCAGCGCGTGATCCGTTTCTCTGCCGGCATGGACAGCATCGTACAAGCGGCAGGACGGTGCAACCGCAATGGAGAAGAAAAAATACCAGCTCCTGTATATATTGTGCAGTGCTTAGACGAAAATCTTCAAAAAATGCAGGAGGTTCAACGGGCAAAAAACGTTACCACCGTACTACTTGAAGCATTTAAAAAATGCCCTCAAAGCTTTCAGTATGATTTATCCTCGAATGCATCTATCCGATGGTATTATCAAAGACTGTATGCGAACATGAAAGCAGATTTCCAGAATTATGCGATCCCAAAACAGAAAAACACTCTGTTTTCCATGCTGGGAAGCAATACACAGTATTATACGGAGGACTGTGATTTTTATGGGAAATATACGCTTGCCCAATCCTTTCAAACAGCCGGTCGGCTGTTTCATGCGTTGGATGAAGATACAGTCGACGTGGTCGTACCGTACGGAGAAGGTGAAGCGTTAATCAATGAACTGGCGGTACAAACCAATGTTTCAGTCCCATGGCTTCAAGAATGGAGCCGGCGGGCACGGCCTTATACGATCGCATTATACGAATATCAGAAGGAAGCATTAGGCAATGCGCTGCACAGTGTAAACGGCGTTTTACTCCTGATCCCGGAAGTGTATGACCCACAGACCGGACTTTCATTCAATCAGAAATCAACTTTTTTGGAGGTGTAAAATGAAAAATACAAGATTTCCAAACATCGTCACGTTTGAAGTAACCGGAAACTATGGTTTGTTTTCCGATCCGGTTACACGTATCGGCGGCGAAAAATGTTCCTATCAAGTTCCCACTTATGAAGCACTGAAAGGAATACTGATGTCGGTGTACTGGAAGCCCACGCTGATTTGGTACATTGACAAGGTGCGCATTATGAATCCCATTCAGACAGAGGTCAAAGGAATCCGCCCGATCAAATATCATGGAGGAAACGACCTCGCCTACTACACCTATCTCAAAGATTGCCGATATCAGGTGCAGGCGCACTTTGAGTGGAATGAAAACCGTCCGGAACTAGCACAAGACCGCAATGAGAACAAACATCATGAAATCGCTAAAAAAATGATCCGCAAAGGCGGCCGGCGGGATATCTTCCTTGGTACCCGAGAATGCCAGGGATATGTGGAACCCTGTACGTTCGGTGAAGGAGAAGGCGCCTATGACAATATCCCCAATCTGGCGTTTGGCTTAATGTATCACGGACTTACCTATGCGGATGAAGCCTATTCGCAGGAAACTGCCAATGCGATGACCGCAAACTTCTGGTATCCGGTGATGGAACACGGCATTATTACCTTTCCAAAGCCCGAAGCCTGTCCTCTTCATAAGTTTTTGCGCCCGATGGATATGAAACCGTTTAGTGAGACACTTCATAATTTCAGCGGTTTGTCGGAGTTTGAGGAGGTGTCCGTATGGGATTGATGCAGCGCGCAGTGGAAACGTATGACTTCATGCAAAAACAGACACCCGACCGGCAGCCGGCCCCGATTTCCCACATGACGACCCGTGCAGATTTGGAAATTACCATCAATGAAACGGGCACGTTTTGCAGCGCCAATGCAGTGAGCAAAGATGAGCCAAAGACTGTCATCCCGACAACCGAAAGCTCTCGCGGCCGCACCAGCGGCGTATGCGCACACCCGCTGTGTGACCAACTCCAATATGTAGCGGCATATAACGACAAAAAACATACCGCTTATGTCTCGCAGCTTGAAAAATGGACGTATTCTGAGGAAAGTCACCCAAAGCTTCTTCCGATCCTGACCTATGTAAAAGGCGGTACGATCCTCTCTGACCTGGAACGTTGCAGACTGATCAAACGCGATTCGCAAGGCGGTTTAGAAAACGAAGAAAAATCCGGAAAACTGCTGGTTCGATGGCGTGTCATCGGACTTGATGACAACACACCTGACACCTGCTTTGAAGACTCAACTTTGTTTGATTCGTTTATCCGATTTTATCAAAAAGAACACAGTGAAGATCCTGTCTGCCTGTGTATGATCAGCGGTGAACATGGAAGAAGAGCAGAGCAGCATCCTAAGGGCATCATCCCTATCAGCGGCAATGCAAAACTGATTTCTTCCAATGACACCAGCGGCTTTACTTACCGGGGACGCTTTACCAATGAAGAACAGGCATTGGAAATCAGCTATGAAGCTTCCCAAAAAGCGCATAATGCACTACAATGGCTGGCATCGGAACAAGGTGTTATCTACGGCGGACGCACCTTTTTGTGCTGGAATCCGCAGGGACATGAAGTGTGTCATGTCGTCGGCGCATTTGCAAACTTTTCTAAGCCGCAGCGGGAGCCCACCAATTACCAGGCACAGCTGAAAAAAACACTGGAAGGTTATCAAAGCCAACTGCCCAAAACAGCTGGCGTCGTAATTGCGGCATTCGATGCCGCCACCAGCGGACGTCTCTCCCTCACCTACTATAACGAATTACAGAATTCTGATTTTCTGCAGCGACTGTATGATTGGGACAACACCTGCTGCTGGTACACGTATTTCGGAATCCAGTCGCCACCTTTATGGCAGATTGTAAACTGCGCCTTTGGAACCCAGCGAGAAGAAAAAGGCAAAATGTGCATGAAAACAGATGATCGTGTGATGCGTCAGCAAATCCAGCGACTCATTGCCTGCCGCGTGGACAAAAGAAGATTTCCTGCCGACATCATGCAGTCACTTGTTCACCGTGCCTCCTCCCCACTCGGCTATGAAGCCAATGTGAGAAAAACCATTCTGAGCACAGCTTGTGCTGTCATTCGAAAATATCATTTGGACAGAGAAAAGGAGGATTGGGACATGACTTTGCAGCCCAACAAAGAAGACCGCAGCTATCAGTTTGGAAGACTGCTGGCTATATTGGAAAAAGCAGAACGAGATACCTTTGGGAACGATGAGACACGTGAGCCAAACGCCATCCGTCAGCAATCTGTTTTTTGCCAGCGCCCTCTATATGCCGCCAACAATATTGAAGGCCAGCTCGAACGCGCCTACTTCCCCCGTTTAAGTCCGGGAAGCCGGATGTTCTATAAAAAGCTGATCGGCGAGATCATGGAACAAATCGGCCGATTCCCGGAAGAGCAGTGGAATCAGCCACTGCGCGAAACCTATCTTCTTGGCTATTATTTACAGCGAAACGCTTTATACACATCAAAACATCAGAACACTATGGAGGAGAACGATCATGACAGTACTGAAGAATAAAATTGATTTTGCGGCGATTGTCTGTGTAAACCGCGCCAACGCCAACGGCGATCCCTTAAACGGAAACCGTCCTCGAACAGACTATAACGGATTCGGCGAAATGTCCGATGTATGCATCAAACGCAAAATTCGCAACCGGATGCAGGACTTGGGACAGGCTGTGTTTGTGCAGTCAGAGGACCGTTGTGACGACGGATTCGGAAGCTTGAGCGAGCGGGCAGCCGCTGTACTCAAAGGCGAAAAAAATCGGGATGTCTATGCCAAAACTGCTTGTGAAACATGGCTGGATGTTAGAGCTTTCGGACAGGTATTCGCTTTTAAAGATGCAAAAGGAATGTCTGTCGGCGTGCGGGGTCCAGTGTCCATTCATCAGGCGGTAAGTATTTCACCGGTAGAAATCGAGTCACTGCAGATCACCAAAAGCGTCAACGGCGAAAAAAGTGAAAAGGGCTCAAACCGCACATCAGATACCATGGGAATGAAGCATTTTGTGCGTTTCGGCGTGTATCTGGTCAAGGGCTCCATCAATGTTCAGCTGGCAGAAAAAACCGGATTCAGCTATGAAGACGCACAAATCGTCAAAGAATGCCTGCGCACACTGTTTGTAAACGACGCTTCTTCCGCTCGGCCGGACGGCTCCATGGAAGTGGTTCGCCTGTACTGGTGGGAGCACAACTGCAAAGATGGACAGTATTCATCTGCAGCTGTTCACCGTTCCATTACAATCACACCAAAAGACCCAAGCCGCATGCCCGAATGCCTTTCTGACTATGAGATTGCATTAGCGCCGCTAGAGGGACTTAAACCGGAGATTCTCGATGGCGTATAAAGAAGACGATTTCCTTCAAATTTCGGGATTGCAGCACTTTCACTTCTGCCGCCGCCAATGGGCGCTCATCCATTTAGAGCAGCTGTGGGCAGAAAATCTTCGTACCGTGGAAGGCGAGCTGCTTCATGAACGTGCGCACGATGCCTCCCTGCGGGAAAAGCGGGGAGAACTGATGATTGTACGGGATATGCGCGTGTTTTCCGCAAATCTCGGTGTTTCAGGCGCTTGTGACGTGGTGGAATTTAAAAAATCCGAAGCCGGAATTCCTCTTTCTGGGTTAGAAGGGAAATACCAACCCTACCCTATCGAATATAAGCGAGGTTCCCCTCGGACAGACCAGGCCAATCATCTACAGCTTTGTGCGCAGGCCATGTGTTTGGAGGAAATGCTCTGCTGCGACATTCCGGAGGGAGCACTTTATTACGGAGAAATACGCCGTCGGGAGAATGTGCTCTTTACAGAAGAACTTCGCCAAGCAGTCAAAAGCGCGCTCGAAGAAATGCATCAGCTGTATGAGCGCGGCTATACGCCAAAAGTGCGTCCAAATAAATCCTGCAACGCCTGCTCACTGAAGGAACTGTGCCTGCCAAAGCTGATGAAAAAGAAATCCGTCGCAAAATATTTACGGGAGCGTCTGGAGGAACAGTCATGAGAAAATTACTCAACACCTTGTTTGTTACCACTGAAAACGCTTATCTCACCTTAGAAGGGGAAACAGTGGTTGTTCACTGCGAAAAAGAAAAAATCGGACAATTTCCTTTGCACACGCTTTCTGGGATTGTTTCTTTTTCGTATGCGGGAGCGTCCCCCGCGCTGATGGGTGCCTGTGTGCAAAAGGATATTTGCCTTAGCTTCTGTACTCCTCACGGACGGTTTCTGGCCAGAACTTCCGGAATTTCCAACGGAAATGTACTGCTTCGCCGTGCGCAATATCGGACAGCTGATGATTTAAACGCTAGCTGTCAAATCGCCAGAAACATGATTTTCGGAAAGCTATATAATGCCCGATGGAGTATCGAACGAACCCGGCGCGATCACAAGCTTCGTATTGATGAACAACGCTTTCAATCTGCTTCTGAAACGATACACAAGCTTTTGCCAATGGTTCTGCAGGAAACCAATTTGGAATCACTGCGAGGATTGGAAGGCGCCGGTGCAACCGCTTATTTTAGTGTATTCGATGATATGATTTTGCGGGAAAAGGAAAATTTCTATTTTGAAATTCGTACTCGTCGTCCGCCGCTTGATAATATCAACGCCATGCTCTCCTTTGCATACAGTCTTCTGAGCAACGACTGTGGATCGGCACTGGAAAGCGTAGGACTTGATGCGTATGTGGGATTTTTACATCGCGACCGACCCGGAAGAAGTTCACTTGCTCTGGATTTGATGGAAGAATTGCGTCCTTGTCTGGCCGACAGATTTGTTTTGACACTGGTAAACAATCGAATCATAAACGGAAACGATTTTTCAAAGTCTGAAAGCGGAGCCGTTCAGCTTTCAAATGAGGGACGTAAAAAATTTTTAAAAAGCTGGCAAGAAAGAAAACAAGAGACGATTTCTCATCCCTTTTTAGAAGAAAAAGTTCCATGGGGTTTGATTCCTTATATACAGGCGCTGTTGCTTGCGCGTTATCTAAGAGAAGACTTAGAAGCATACCCCCCTTTCCTTTGGAAATGAGGTATTATCATGATGGTTTTAATTACTTATGATGTCAACACCGAAGACGCCGCGGGCAAAAAGAGACTGCGCAAAATCGCAAAGCAGTGTGTGAATTATGGACAGCGTGTTCAAAATTCCGTTTTTGAATGTGTACTTGATGCAGCACAGTGCAAACAGCTGCAGCATACATTACTATCCATCATAGACACGGAAAAAGACAGCCTGCGTTTCTACTATCTTGGAACTCATTATCAAAAGAAAGTAGAGCATTTCGGCGCGAAGCCCATATATGAGCAAGAAGGGGTGTTGTTGATTTAATCGTGCGAAGATCAAGCAATCATAAAAATGCTAGGCAGTTCGCACCAGAAAAAACAAGTAAACTATAGTTTTTATGTAATATATATTTTCTATTACCATGACTTTTATAATGATTTTATGATAAATGCAATAGAAAAGTATATGTTTCGCATAAATGCAGCATATGAATTTGTGCATTTATGCTGTCCCACCCCATGCGGGGTGGGTGGATTGAAATGTAAAATTTACGATTGGAACGAATCCGTTGTAAAGTCCCACCCCATGCGGGGTGGGTGGATTGAAATACAAAGTTTTGGTTTATATGACGAAAATAAAATAAGTCCCACCCCATGCGGGGTGGGTGGATTGAAATATCGCCTTGTTTGCGCCGTCCAGCACCGGCAGCCGTCCCACCCCATGCGGGGTGGGTGGATTGAAATCTTTTGATACAGCCGCGCCGCGATCACCTGCCGAGTCCCACCCCATGCGGGGTGGGTGGATTGAAATTTTGCTAACAGTTTGTGCAGCATTTGTTACACTAGTCCCACCCCATGCGGGGTGGGTGGATTGAAATAATTACAATTCCAGATTCAATAGCTTGCTTTATAGCGTCCCACCCCATGCGGGGTGGGTGGATTGAAATGCCTTCGCTGTGAATCAGTGCTTTCAGATCGCCGGTCCCACCCCATGCGGGGTGGGTGGATTGAAATCTTTTGATACAGCCGCGCCGCGATCACCTGCCGAAGTCCCACCCCATGCGGGGTGGGTGGATTGAAATACATACACACTCAAACATCGCGCCCTTGCTTGCATGTCCCACCCCATGCGGGGTGGGTGGATTGAAATACCTCAGGTTTCGACGGCTCGACATACAGTCTCCAGTCCCACCCCATGCGGGGTGGGTGGATTGAAATCGGACAAATCGTGGAAGGTTACGCGATCGGTTTAAAGTCCCACCCCATGCGGGGTGGGTGGATTGAAATGTTTTGTGCCTGCTGCCAGTCGGACACCTCAAGTCGTCCCACCCCATGCGGGGTGGGTGGATTGAAATGTGTATGACGTGCGCATGATGCCTGTGATATCGCGTCCCACCCCATGCGGGGTGGGTGGATTGAAATGCCAGCCGACTTCCGATGCGATATTGAACGCTGAAGTCCCACCCCATGCGGGGTGGGTGGATTGAAATCGTTTTCTCGCGCAGTTTGAATGCTGGAGAGCCACGTCCCACCCCATGCGGGGTGGGTGGATTGAAATCGCTTGTCGTTGTAAGGATTGCAGAAAGTGTCCGGAGTCCCACCCCATGCGGGGTGGGTGGATTGAAATTTTTTCCTTTTGCCTCTTTTACTGTTTGATTTTCGTCCCACCCCATGCGGGGTGGGTGGATTGAAATGATTATATTTTTAATGCTATGATGACTAGTCAAAGGTCCCACCCCATGCGGGGTGGGTGGATTGAAATAACCTGCACAAGTGAAAACCCGTGCCGGAGAGCAGTCCCACCCCATGCGGGGTGGGTGGATTGAAATTCTTGTGCCTGTTGAACACAAGATGCGTGATCCGTCCCACCCCATGCGGGGTGGGTGGATTGAAATTGGCGAGTACGGTGATCTTACTTATCGCCCGCAGTCCCACCCCATGCGGGGTGGGTGGATTGAAATAAAGAGGATGTGACTTTTCCGGGTGCGCATCCTCGTCCCACCCCATGCGGGGTGGGTGGATTGAAATTCCTGTACCGCCGCCAGCTGTGTTTTGAGCTCCGCCGTCCCACCCCATGCGGGGTGGGTGGATTGAAATACATCTGTCCCGTTTACCCGCGCATATTTCAAGAGTCCCACCCCATGCGGGGTGGGTGGATTGAAATTCTCCCTTGCATCCACTCTGTTTTAATGCTAAATTGTCCCACCCCATGCGGGGTGGGTGGATTGAAATATTTGATTCGGCGGCCGAAGCCGCAAAACAGTATGGTCCCACCCCATGCGGGGTGGGTGGATTGAAATCCACGGTGATGGCTCCACCGATAAGAAGGACTGCAGTCCCACCCCATGCGGGGTGGGTGGATTGAAATCATTTGCACCGTCAACCGCTGAACCACGAGCAAGTCCCACCCCATGCGGGGTGGGTGGATTGAAATTCTGACATTGGTTCTGCGGTCGGCGAGGTAAACACGTCCCACCCCATGCGGGGTGGGTGGATTGAAATGTGTACGATTTGACAAAAAGGAGGACGAATAGAGTCCCACCCCATGCGGGGTGGGTGGATTGAAATAGGTGAGCCTGTTTACAAAACGCGGCCTGTCAGGAGGTCCCACCCCATGCGGGGTGGGTGGATTGAAATCATGGCGGACGGATACACCGACTGGGGGAATGAGTCCCACCCCATGCGGGGTGGGTGGATTGAAATAGGTGAGCCTGTTTACAAAACGCGGCCTGTCAGGAGGTCCCACCCCATGCGGGGTGGGTGGATTGAAATATAAGCATTATCGGTCAAAATATAGAGGAAGAACGTCCCACCCCATGCGGGGTGGGTGGATTGAAATCTTGTTTAATGATTACGTTCCGGATTTGGATCCGGTGTCCCACCCCATGCGGGGTGGGTGGATTGAAATAACAAAAGACTGCTTAACATCATCATGCCCGTCAAGTCCCACCCCATGCGGGGTGGGTGGATTGAAATCTCAGCCGCCACACGCTTTGCATATCCGGCGACGGTCCCACCCCATGCGGGGTGGGTGGATTGAAATAAAATACCGTAGTCCATGCTTATGTATGTTTCTTGTCCCACCCCATGCGGGGTGGGTGGATTGAAATTCTAAGACTAGTGGAGAGGAAAGAGAAGCCGCAGGGTCCCACCCCATGCGGGGTGGGTGGATTGAAATATCTTTGCCACCATAAATGTAAAACGTGTTTGTTGTCCCACCCCATGCGGGGTGGGTGGATTGAAATGCCTCGTGCAAATAACTGCTTACCGTAGTCCTCTGGTCCCACCCCATGCGGGGTGGGTGGATTGAAATCCTCCCATATTTGCAAGAATATTTGTACCGTTTTGGTCCCACCCCATGCGGGGTGGGTGGATTGAAATAGACTCAATATCAGCGTGCCGGCACTCGTTATTGTGGTCCCACCCCATGCGGGGTGGGTGGATTGAAATGATGATGTAAAAAAATCGCCCCGTCGTTTGACGGGGGTCCCACCCCATGCGGGGTGGGTGGATTGAAATACTTCATTGGTATTTTGTAAGTGTACTTTTGTGACGTCCCACCCCATGCGGGGTGGGTGGATTGAAATTCGCATTTCTTTCCGCAATGGATGAAATGGAAGGTCCCACCCCATGCGGGGTGGGTGGATTGAAATATACTCCGGCCTGCTCAAAAACTCTGCTTGTTTTGGTCCCACCCCATGCGGGGTGGGTGGATTGAAATCAGTTATTGCGCAATGCGAGCATTGCGCAAAACAGTCCCACCCCATGCGGGGTGGGTGGATTGAAATCGCTAAAATTAAGTTTAACGACGGAGCGAACAGTCTAGCCCACACAAAGTAAATGTATTGAAATGAGATTTCGCAAACAAAAAACCGAGGTGACGTATTGTTACCTCGGTTTTTTGTTTCTAATTATATAATTTTACGCATTATATTATGCAGAAACAAGTATGGAAACGACGTCTGAAATACATTCGTTGGAAGGAAGCAGAAATCGACTTCACTTTTTGATAATTTCCTTGCACTTAGGTTCAAAGAATTCTTTGATTACATATTCTTGCTTATCTGATTTTGCGATATTCTCAAAAAGTTTTTTGTACTCTTTTGGTGCAATCCCATCCAGTACAGCAATAAACTCATCAGTTTCTGCTTCATCAAACAAATACTCTCCAATAATGCAGAAGTATACGCATTAAACAGTCGTCCGTATTTGTTAACATCATTTTCATGCAGAATATCTCCAACTGCATTTATTGCTTTGGCACCAACCAAGCTACCAGCGAATCCCCCACAATTCCAAACACCGCACCTACGCCAGGTGCTACAACACTACCTGCTGCAAGTGCAATTTTTGCAATGCCACACCTGCAACCACTGCTCCAAAGTCATAGTATCCTCGTAATGACTGCGAATGCACGGCAGAGCGGAAACCAAAAAGTCCGCCGTACCACAGGCCGAGTCTGTTGCCGTGTCTAATTTGATACAACATAACGGCAGCTTATTTCTACCCCTTAACGATGAACACCCCCGTGTGCATTTTTGCACACCCCTCATAACGATGCCGTATGCACCGTTACGGAGTAAGGGATTCGGTTTTATCGCTACCTGTGCGTACATTGCGTTCTCCTCGTGGAACTGAAAATTATCTCTTTTCCAACCATTCTTCTTTCGTCAAACAAGTTATATGTTCTGTTCGTAGAACACCCTCTAACGCACAAGGAACATTCTCTGAAGTGTGATGGTAATGAAATCCACATTTTTCTTGCACACGCTTTGATTTCTCGTTTCCATCAAAGTACCCGCACCATAATTTTTCGAGATTCAGTTCTTCAAAGCCATATCGCATTATCTCACGAACCGCCTCTGGGATGAGTCCTTGTCCCCAATATGGAACGCCAATCCAGTATCCGATTTCACCATCCGTATCAGGAATGCCGATATCACTTGCCTTGCCAAGCATTAATCCTATACTGCCAACTGGATGTCCTGTTTCTTTCAAAACCACCGCGTATGTCTCTGGTTCAGAAAGCACACCTTTTATAATCTCTCTGCTGTTTTCTACACTCGTATGAACAGCCCATCCCGCAATCGGTCCCACATCGGGATTGCTGGCGTATTTGTATAAATCCTCCCCATCGCTTTCTTCCCAGCGGCGCAGGATTAAGCGTTCTGTTTCAAGCGATTTTTCTATGAACATTTCCATATCCGTACATTTCCAAGTTCCTATCGGCATCTCGCATTCTCTCTTGGCATACTCGGTAAATCCTACCGCCTCATAACAATACCTTGCGCTCTCATTATTCTCAAATACGCCCAGATCAATCCTTTTGGCGCTGAGATGTTCCTTTACATATCCTATTCCAAGCTGAAGCAGTTCTTTTCCGTACCCTTTTCCCCTTATAGCGGGATTGACTATTACAAAGCCAAACCGAACAGAACTGTCATCATCATCTCGTGGATATCTTATGATAAAATGTCCGACAATAGTTTCATTTTCATCCACAGCCGTGAGAGGATAGAAGCGTCCTGATTCAATCTGAGGTGCATAGTTTTCATTTATGTCCTCTCCCGTAAGCGGATACTTGTTAAACCTGTCGGCAGACCACTTGTATAACTCCTCCTCTGATCGTAGCCACTCGGCTATAATCGGTGCATCTTCTTTTTTGAAATTTCTCAGTATCATTAATTCTGACCTCTTAAGTTATTTTATAGAAACTGTCCATGTGTCCCCATCAACCAAGTACTGAAATTCCGTCAGAGCCGGATCGTTTATCACACGCATCAAGTCTTCAAAATCATCGACCGTGTTTATTTCTGACAGACGATTGCTTTCCACCCATTCCATCTGCCCCTCATCAGAAGACACAACCGTGCCGCTATATTCTGTAGTCTTGAACAGTAGGACAACATACCGTCCGTTTTTGATTGGGAACTGCTTCACACCCACAAGCCGTGGATTTTTTATGTCCAGCCCCGTTTCTTCTTTCATTTCACGGATCACCGCGTCAACGAAAGATTCTCCCGGTTTCACATGACCGCCCGGAAGCGTATATCCCTGCCAGTCCTTTTTTATTCTGTTCTGAAGGAGCATTCTGTCATCATCAGTGATGAGACACAATACCGTCAACTCGACATTTTCTGTTCTGCTCATTTTCTCTTCCGACTTTCCTTATAATTCACACACCATAATATATTCTTCGGCGTTCTCATCCACAGTCTTGAATCCGACATTTTTATACATCTTCACGGCGTAGTTTTCTTTCTGCACCGCCAGGGACGCCCGTTCATACCCCTGCCATTTCAGCAGTTCGAGCATCTTCACCATAAGCTGCGAACCGATGCCTTGACCGCGATATTCCTTGTAAAGCGAAATAGCGAAGGACGGTGTCTCATCATCCACATGGCCGTAATCGTCCATGATTCTTGTCCAGACCGCTCCGACTACCTTACCGCCGAAATCTGCCACCAAGCAGTTATCGCCTTTCCGGGTACCGAAATCATCCGTGTACACACGAAGTTCCGGCTTCTCAATGATGTCCCTCGCAGGCGATTCCGTACCCTTCGGTATGAAGATTGCTTCATACAAGAAGTCCTTCAGCAGATCGGTTTCACCTTTACGAAGGCTGCGGATCACATATTTTTTGTGCTTGTCGCTCGTCATGTGGGAGATATGCTCGTTACGCACCCTGCCCAGCATTTCAAGGATCTGTCTGCCAATCGGCTCCGGCTCGTTATCATTGCTGCCGCATATAAGTTCCAGCGTGTCCGGCGTCCAAATGTACCCGTGCGCCTTGTTATAGAGGTACTGCTGGAATTCCTCGTATTCTTTTTCTTTCAGTTGCTTCATATATACATCCTTTATGACTCCGGCATTGGAATTGCCTTTAATGCCTCATCAATTTTTATCGCCTGCACAGGAACATATTCACCATTGAGCCGAACGCCCCCGCCAGTCAATGAGAACAATTCCCTTGACGTGTTCAGGTCAAGTCGTAAATTTTCGTTTGAAAGTAACTGATCCAAACCGGCAGCCACCTTCTCCGAAAGAAACTTCTCAGCTTCCTTCTGCCGTTCAATACACAGTTCTTCCGATTCACAGTCTTTCCTGATTCGAGCGTTGCTGATTATCCGGATTTCATTTACCACGCCAAGCATATGATAGACCAGTCTCATCATATGGGCTTTGGCTTCCTCTTCATCCATCTCGAAGTAAAATTGTTCAAACGCCTTATCAATCTGCGAAGAAACATCTGCAAGCCGTCTATCTGGCTCAGCTTGTTTTTTAACAGCTGTTTTTGCTGTTGTTGTGGTCTTTTGCTCCTTTTTCCCACTGACAGCATTTTTTATTCCGCGACCCTTTTCCTTAACCCAAGGCCATGCGGTGTTTTTCCACCAAGGAGATATAACCTCCCGAAACAGCAAGATGCCTCCTGCTACGATGGCCGCACCCAGCGCTTCTCCGACTTGCTGTGCAAACTCTTCCTGCTCCGGTGTTAATTGAACGCGTCGTTCTTCATAAGGGTACGGATCATAATCATCGCTCCGTAAATCGTCAACATCGTACTCTTCCCACTCGATGATGTCGGGATTCTGATTGTTCTCGTCCCGCGTCAATCCTCTCACGCGGTCTGGATTATCCTTGGAACGAATGAGATGATCTCCATCTTTTACAATTGGCTTATATACTTTCTCACCCATTCTGTATCTTCTCCCTCAAACAAGACAAATTATAAGTATTTCTTGAACGCTTTCTTCATCTTGAGCATGACATCGATTATCCAGTCAAACTGTGCGTTCCATTGATTCTTGTCACCGAAAGTTACGCTCTTCTCGATAACGATACGGCTTGCCTTACGCTCCGGCAGTTCTCGCCAGTCAAAGGTTAATTCAGCGTCGGATTCGATATCGTCTTTATTATCAAAGAGTGAGTGGAACAGGTCTTTATCCTCGCTGATATACAGTTCCACGTCCAGTTCGTTCCGCTTCTGAATCTGCGACACGGCGATGTGGCAGGCAGAAGAACCCACGCTGAAGTTCATCCAATGATCCATAAAACGATGTGCCGAATATCTGCGGATTAAGGAAACGGTACTGCGAGAACACGTCCAGTTCACGGTTCGTGATGACCGTGCCCGTGAGGAGCAGCTTATACCTTGCCTTATCTCCAAGGGTATGGAGTCCCTTGCTCTGCTTGCTGCGGTTCTCTTTCAGTTTGTGCGCCTCGTCCGCTATAATCAGGTCGGCGTTATATGCCAACAGTTCCTTTTCGAGACGCCACGCCGATTCGTAATTTACGACCACGACCTGCAAGCCCTCGTCCTGCAGCTTGTTCAGCTGCTCCTTCTTCTTTGCGACAGTTCCCTTGAGAACCGTCAGCGAATCTGGGAAGTCGGCAAACTTTTCAAATTCCTCCTCCCAGACGCCGAGGATGGAAAGCGGCGCGACCACAAGGACTCTGTTCACCAGCCCGTACTGGTACATACATCCCGCCACGGCGATGCTCACTATCGTTTTGCCGGTGCCCATTTCCATCAAAAGCGCCGTCCCGCGGCTCTTGAGACGCCCGTCAAATACACCGAACTTGTCGCAGGCAAAGGCAAAGGCGCGTTTCTGATGGTCATACGGAGCAGCCTTGATCGGCATCATCAGTTCGATGTTCTCACTCATTGCCGTCACCCCGCATTTCCTTGATCTCGATGCCCTGCACGGATTCGCCCGGCGTCAGCACGAGAACCTCACAGAATTCTCCGAAGAGAAAGGTGAGAAGCCTTTTCGGAATACTCCTGTGTTCGCTCTGCAGGACTTCCTGCTTTTTTCCCCTTTTGTCGGCGATATTGATTCGTACTTTGTGTTTTAATCTCATAAATTTGTCCTCCTGTTCCTGATCTGCATTGCTGCGGAGGATGGATGTATTTCCTTCCTCACTCACTACCGGAAAATTCAACCCTCCGAAGAGGTGCGGCCGGGGAGGACTCCGACCGCCGTATCTGCCGCCGCCCACGGTTCAGTCCTTTTTCGGGTACTTGTGGCGTTTTACACGCTCGACCCCGAAGGACTTAGCCACCCTGTCGATGATCTTGTTCTTGCGGTTCGTCATCGCCGCGGAGGAAGGCAGCTTTCCCGTCTGCTTGGCTTCATCCTGGCGCATCTCCTCAAGCGGAGTGCTCTTGCCGAAATGCTCGAAGAAGAAGTCCTGCTGCGCCTCCGTGCATTCCTCATTAATGACGCGGCGCGCCTGCTCCGCCTGGGGATTCTCCGGCTCCGGCTCGGCGAACAGTGCGTCTTCCGGGCTACCGCTCTTGTCGGCAAGCGTGTCCCAGGGATCGACTGCATCCTCGTTGTCGGGATCGGCCTTGTAGCTGTTCACCTTTGCATCAAACAGGGGATCGCGCAGTTCGCCCTCGTAGCGATCCTGCAAATCCATGTCGTGGTCGGACTCATCGAGCATGATGGTCAGTTCGAGCGACAGGTCTTTGCCGACCTCAAGTCTCTGCGTAACCACGCACTTTGCGTCATCGTCCCAGCGTTCGTAGCAGTAATACTTGCCGTCCGCCGTGAGATAACAGGTACAGGCCTTCCTGCGCCTGTGACCGGATACGATTTCATACCTGCCGTTCTCTTTCTGGCGAAGGGTAATGGGTGTAATGATACCGCGTTCCTTGACGCTCTCGACAAGCTGATCCATATCCTCATCCAGACGCACCTGAAACGGATGATCCGGAAAATCATCAATTTCTGACAGTGGAATGTCGTAAATTCTCGGAAGTGACGCCTCCCGGCGTTCCGTTTCATTCATGAACAGCTCATCGTACCCAGTCATGCCCAGATCGATTGTGGGCTTTCCTTTCAAGCGCCGTCACCTCCTTTGTCAGCATTTCATAAGCCGCCGCAACCTTCCCCTTTTTGTCATGAGAAAAGATGCTCTCACCGGTCAGCGCACATTCCGCCGCACGAACGGAATGCGGAATTTCGCTATCAAACACCTTGATATTCTGCCCTACCGTGTTTCGCAGGGATTCGATGATCTCTCTTGCGTTGTTCGTACGGCTGTCCACCATTGTCAGCAGAATTCCGTCTATTGTGAGCTTTGGATTGATGCTTCGTTTTACCTTTGAAATCGAATGCAGAAGCAGATTGAGTCCTTTCGCAGACAGAAAACTCGGCTGAGACGGTATGATCACGCTGTCTGCGGCCGCCAGCGCATTGATTGTCATCATCCCCAGAGAAGGCATGCAATCAATCAGAATATAATCGTAATCCTTCCGAACCGTATCAATATAGTTGCGGAGAACGTACTCACGGCTCATGAGATTGAACAGACCGGTTTCCATACCGGACAGTTCAATATTGGACGGAAGAAGATCCACGCCTTCATCGTGATGCAGAATGCCTGTGCGTTCCTCTATCGGCCTGTCTTCAATCACTGCGTCCATGACCGTTGAGAGTGTCACATCAATCGCGTCTGGATTTTTATGTCCGAGCGCCACCGTGAGACTCGACTGCGGGTCCGCGTCAATCAACAGCACCTTTTGATTATGGAACAGCTGAAGTCCCACACCGAGGTTTACAGTCGTCGTTGTCTTTCCGACTCCGCCTTTTTGGTTTGTGATGGCAATCACTTTGCAGTTGTCCATTGGCTTTCCTCCTTTCTTAAACATCGGGATCTTATCAAAAAGATCCATCAAAACACAAAGTGCTTGTCTTTGTGTTTTGATGGCTGCATTTCATTTTTCCTCGAACCCTAAATGCAGAAAGGGAACTCATCAGACGCCCGACAGCGAATCGGGTCCATGGGAATCTCACCCCTGCCGGGTCCTCTGCCAGCTCCGTAGAGAAGTATCATAATCGCCTGAGCCTGTCTCGGCCGTATCCGGTGCCGCCGGATATTTCGGAATGGTTTCGGGATCGCTCGCCGCCTTGTGTCCCGCTGATACCGCTTTGCGGCAGGTGGTTCGTGGCGTACCTTCCTTCGGCTATCGACTCAGGTAACGTATCTGATGAATGTGTATGCAGTTTTCAAGATGCTAAAGGAACTTTGAAAAAAGATTCCTTCAAGTGGTAGCCGGCGAGAAGCGTATTTTTTCACCCTCTTTTTTTAAAAAACAAAAAAATAATTCCCACGGCCGAAAAATCAGCCGCGGGAACAGAAAAACAGTGCTGTAAAGGCAAAAAAATAACGCCCCCATTTCCAATACGGAAATGAGGGCGTTTTTAGCTAAAAAGCTCGATATTTAGGCGAAAATTTTAAATTACTTATTTTCGCGGATCGCCGCTTGTGCAGCCGAAAGTCTTGCGATCGGCACACGGAACGGTGAGCAGGAGACGTAGGTCAGACCTGCGTTATGGCAGAACTCAACAGAGCTCGGATCACCGCCGTGTTCGCCGCAGATGCCCAGTTTGATATCCGGACGGGTCTGTTTGCCCAGATCAGCAGCCATTTTAACCAGTTTGCCAACGCCTTTCTGGTCGAGTTTTGCAAACGGATCGTTCTCATAGATCTTCTTGTCATAGTAAGCGTCGAGGAACTTGCCTGCGTCGTCACGGCTGAAGCCGAAGGTCATCTGAGTGAGGTCGTTTGTACCGAAGCTGAAGAACTCTGCTTCTGTTGCGATCTCGTCAGCTGTCAGAGCAGCACGCGGGATCTCGATCATGGTACCCACTTTGTAGGTGAGGTCAGCGCCTGCTGCTTTGATAACTTCATCAGCAGTAGAGGTGACAACGCCTTTGACGTAAGCGAGCTCTTTGACTTCGCCAACCAGCGGAATCATGATTTCCGGAACGATGTTCCAATCCGGATGTTTTGCTTTTACAGCCAGAGCTGCCTGGATAACAGCTTTTGTCTGCATTGCAGCGATTTCCGGATAGGTGACAGCCAGACGGCAGCCACGGTGACCCATCATCGGGTTGAACTCGTGCAGAGAAGCGATAACAGCTTTAACGTCTGCAACCGTTTTGTTCATTGTTTTTGCCAGAGCTTCGATATCGTCCTCTTCAGTCGGAACGAATTCGTGCAGCGGCGGATCGAGGAAGCGGATGGTGACAGGATCGCCTTCCATTGCCTCGTACAGTTCTTCAAAGTCACCCTGCTGCATCGGAAGCAGTTTTGCCAATGCTTTTTCTCTCTGCTCAACGGTGTCAGCAACGATCATCTCACGGATTGCCGGGATACGGTCAGCATCGAAGAACATGTGCTCGGTACGGCAAAGGCCGATGCCTTCTGCACCAAATTTTTTGGCCTGAATTGCATCACGCGGTGTATCAGCATTTGTTCTGACTTTGAGTGCTCTGAATTTGTCAGCCCACTCCATAATACGGCCAAATTCGCCGCCGATGGAAGCTTCCACGGTCGGGATTGCTTCGCCATAGATTGCGCCGGTCGAACCATTCAGGGAGATCCAATCACCCTCTGTGAAGGTTTTGCCAGCCAATTCGAATTTTTTGTTTTCTTCGTCCATTTTGATCTCGCCGCAGCCAGATACACAGCAAGTGCCCATACCACGAGCAACAACGGCTGCGTGAGAAGTCATACCGCCGCGAACGGTCAAAATGCCCTGAGAAGCAACCATGCCTTCGATGTCTTCCGGAGAAGTCTCAAGACGAACGAGAACAACTTTCTCGCCTTTTTCTGCCCAAGCTTTTGCATCGTCAGCAGTGAAGACGACACGGCCGCAAGCAGCACCTGGAGAAGCAGCCAGTGCGGTTGCGAGCGGGGTAGCTTTTTTGAGTGCAGCAGCATCAAACTGCGGGTGCAGCAGGGAGTCGAGCGATCTCGGATCGATCATTGCAACTGCTTCCTGCTCAGAGATCATGCCCTCGTCAACGAGGTCGCAAGCGATTTTGAGTGCAGCAGCTGCTGTTCTCTTACCGTTACGAGTCTGGAGCATGTACAGTTTTTTGTCCTCAATGGTGAACTCCATATCCTGCATATCGCGGTAGTGGTTCTCCAAAGTATGGCAAATGTCAACAAACTGGTTGTAGCACTCCGGCATAACCTCAGCAAGCTGATCGATTGTCTGCGGAGTACGAACACCTGCAACGACGTCCTCGCCCTGTGCGTTCATGAGGAACTCACCGAACAGTTTTTTCTCGCCGGTTGCCGGGTTACGGGTGAATGCAACGCCTGTACCGGAAGTATCGCCCATGTTGCCGAAAGCCATCATCTGGACGTTAACTGCAGTACCCCAGGAATACGGGATGTCGTTCATTCTTCTGTATACGTTTGCACGCGGGTTGTCCCAAGAACGGAACACTGCTTTGACAGCACCCATGAGCTGCTCTTTCGGATCAGACGGGAAGTCTTCGCCGAGTTTCTCTTTATATTCTGCTTTAAACTGATTTGCGAGTTCTTTTAAGTCCTCAGCAGTCAGCTCGGTGTCCATTGTAACACCTTTTTCTTCTTTCATTTTGTCGATGAGTTCTTCGAAGTATTTTTTGCCGACTTCCATAACAACGTCGGAATACATCTGGATAAATCTTCTGTAGCAGTCATATGCCCAACGCGGATTACCAGATTTTTTTGCCATAACTTCAACAACTTCTTCGTTTAAGCCAAGGTTCAAAATGGTATCCATCATGCCCGGCATAGAAGCACGTGCGCCCGAACGAACGGAAACGAGCAGCGGATTTTCATGATCGCCAAATTTTTTACCAACGATTTCTTCCATTTTTCCAATGTACTCCATGATCTGTGCCTGGATCTCATCGTTGATTTTTCTGCCATCTTCATAATACTGTGTGCAGGCCTCTGTGGAAATGGTAAAGCCCTGCGGAACCGGAAGACCGAGTTTGGTCATCTCAGCGAGGTTTGCACCTTTACCGCCGAGCAGTTCACGCATGGAGCCGTCACCCTCTGAGAAAAGGTAAACATACTTTTTGCTCACGTGTAATCTCCTCCAAAAATCATTGTCGGCCAATCTGTTTCATATGTCTTTTTAAAAAGTAATGAAAAAATCAGGCCGCTTGTCCGGTCACGTACACACATACGCACCAAACATCAAGCATATTATAACAGAAAAGAAACGAAAATGCTACATTTTCTTTTGTGAAACATCGATAGAATCGGTGTTTTTTTTAAAAAAAAGCATTCTGCTTGAAAATTCGGTTTGTTTTTGCCATAATAACAATAGAAAATTCTCTCAAAACGGCTCTTTATCTTTGTGTGAGGTGATTTTTATGTCAAACAAGCAAGCGGTACTCATTTTTGCAGATTCCGACGCGTTTGCTCCCATTCTCTTTTCTCCATCTGTTGCATGGGTGGTTGATACCTGCATGACGGGCGGTATTTCCTCTCTATGCATTTTTGCAGATGAAATCCCTGATACCGTTTCCTTGCCGGATACAGCTGACATTTTTACAGGCGATCATGCAGTCCATCATCTGGCAAACTGGCTCGAGAACCACCGCGGTGATGACATTCTGATTCTCGACGGCAGCATGCCGCTTGTAACGCCAGCATCTATTGCCGATTCCGCTCTCCATTGCACAAACGGCGGTGACCTTTTAAGCCGCATGCAAAGTTTGGAGCTCAAAGCGCATACAGCCGCTGATTTTTTGCGTGCACTTACTCCAAACACGTACAGCACAATCCGCACTGATTCAAGCCGTGCACGCAACGAGATCACCACACAGCTCCGTCAGCGCATTTTGTCTGATCTGCTTAATCAAGGCGTAGAAATTCCGTGCTTTGACGGTATCTTGATCGGCAGAAATGTATCGGTCGGCGCAGGCACAACAATTCTGCCGGGAACGATTCTGCGTAAAAATGTCACCATCGGCGAGCAATGCACGATCGGACCGAACACACTCATTGAAGACAGCACGATCGGAGAAGGCACGACACTCAATGCAGTGCAGTGTTATCGTTCCACAATCGGAAATCATGTCACTGTCGGACCGTTTTGTCATATTCGGCCAAACAGTGTGATTCGCGACGGCGTTCATATCGGCGACTTTGTCGAAATCAAAAATTCAGATATCGGCGCGCACACACACATTTCCCATCTGACTTACGTTGGGGACAGTGACGTCGGTGAACGGGTCAATTTCGGCTGCGGTGTTGCCACAGCGAATTATGACGGTAAAAAGAAATACCGTTGCAAAATCGGCAATCACGCATTCATTGGTTGTAATACCAATCTGGTTGCGCCAGTCACCATTGGCGAAAATGGATACACTGCTGCCGGTTCCACCATCACCGATGATGTTCCCGACGAAGCACTGGCCATCGCCCGTGCCCGTCAACAAAATAAGCCATTTTATAATAAAAAAATCCGATGAATTCCATCGCCGCAACCACTTGTTGCGGCGATTTTTCTTTTCCAAAATGTAATTATTTTTACTATCACTCCGTAAATCACAAAAATTAACGCTGTTCATATTGATAAATAGTAAAAAAAACGAATAAAAAAGCAAGAATCAGAATGCAATCTCGGTAAATTTGCTATATAATATATCCATCGACCGATTCCTTTTAGTAAAAGGAGGCGAAATCATGATCTTGGGCACTAAGATGCACTCGATTGATGAAAAAACATTCCAATATCTTGCATCCTGTTTCCAAGGATACAGTTGCAAAGTGTTTACCCTGCTTGAATCTGATGCCGCTTTACCTGCTGGGATGTGTGAATGCTTTATTCCGCCTGAACAGGCGTTGGCGGTTATTCTTCCGCTTTCCCATGTTTCCGGGTTTATCCATGACAGTGTTATGGTAGCAGAAGAGCCCAACATCGCATATCCTGTTTATGACGGCGTATTGCGTTATCGTTTTCAAAACGGAAATTCTTTCTACCTGCTCTTGATTGAGACCAACTTTTTACGGGAAATTCTCTGCGACACCAATTATATTCAAAATACTTCTGTTAAAAATTTTCCGATCACGCAAAAGCTTCTCCACTTAATCCAGATGTTCCGTGAAGAATTTGAGCGTACAACATTTGAGCATGAAGCGGTGTTGCAAAGCATTGCACATCTTCTGTGTACTGAACTTGTTCGGCAGGCGACTAATATCTCACAGTCCAATACCTCCGGTACATTTTCCAAAAAGCATACAGAAGTATTGGCAGCGGCAGAATACATCCTGATTCATTGTGCTGAACCGCTCTCCATTGAAAAGCTGAGTCAACAGTTCCACATGAGCAAATATTATTTTTCCCATGTTTTTAAACAGGAAATCGGCGAATCCCCTTATTCTTATCTCACACGCGCACGTATTGCACAAGCAAAACGAATGCTTGTGTATGAAACGACATCCGTCATGGAGATCAGTCAGCGATGTGGCTTTTCTACGCCCAATCATTTTTCTGATCTATTCCGTCAAAAAACCGGAATGTCTCCAAATGAGTACCGTGCTCATCATACGAAAACGCGTACATAATTTTTATTTTGGCCCAATGCGGTAGTTTTCGCATAGCATATGATCAAACATTTTTATTGAAAGGAAGGAATTATTATGTTGAAAAAACTTTTAGCCATTGCAACTGCACTCGTATTGACACTCGCGTTTGCTGCCTGCAGTAATGACAGCGGCTCTACCTCAGGCACAGAATCCTCTAAGGAGCCAAGCAAAACAACAGAAGAATCAACAGAAACAGAATCCAAAGCTGAAGAAGAACTCGAGACCCCATCTGGAGACAAAGTAGAACTTCCGGAAGGAACAGCATATGCAGACACTGATATCAGCGCAGATTGGCCTTCTGATCTCCCCGCTTCCTTGCCAAAAATGAAAGGCGAATTAACCGTTAAAGCAACAATGACTGGCGAAACTGTCGCTTTTGCAGGTGTTACAGAAGAAGATGCACTTAACTACATGGCTCTTTGCGATGCCGCAGCAGAAGAGAGCACCGGTGCTTATAATGATGGTAAAAAGATCGTTTTAAACGGAAAATTCGATGGCGAAACACTCACCATTACATACTATATTGAAGCAGTTGGTTCCACCCATAACGCCAACGATTTGAAAATTGCTTTTTAATTTTTAAAATATGATACCGCTATGCGATTTCTCTGAGTAGATAAAAAAGAGGTACAGATTCTGTACCTCTTTTTTCTTTTTAAAAAATGGTTCCTGCGCAAATAAAACTCTTTAACAGATCGCCTCGATATCCTTTATCCTCTTTCCGAAAACTTCCAATACAAACCCCATCATCCCCTGCACGCGCAGTTGCATGCAAGAATCTTGCATCTCCTAAGTAGAGTGCCATGTGTCCCGGAAAATACAGCAGATCTGCCGGTTTTGCCTGCTGCAAAGAAATGGGTTTCACAATTCCTTTTGACGGTTTGACTGCATCACGCCAGATCACTGCCCCATTTTTCAAGTAACTCATAAAACAAAGGCCAGAACAATCGATTCCGCTTGATGTCTTCCCGCCAAATTGATAGGGTGTATGAAGATAGGACATTGCAGTGCGCACCACATTCCGGCGGAAAACAGGCTCTGGTGCAATCTGTTCTGCGCGTTGTGCAAGCCAGGACGTGCGTGTATACAGAATGTCTGACATCCCTGCCGGCTGAATCTGCGACCATCCGTCCGCTGTTTCACTCATGCAAATAAGCAGACTGCCCTGCGGCACGCTCATTTCCTGCACGCTGTCCACACGCGGCTGCTTCATCAAATGCGCACTGCGCGCCGTCACCACGCGGTTTGCAGGATATTTCCCGTCGCAAAGCGCACCGGATGAAACAAATCCGCTGTATCCATAATCGGAAGTTACCTCGCACATGCCGTTTAAAACAGCTTCTTGATTCACGATCACTTCCATTCCATAAAGAATCTCATCCTGTAAAACCGCTTCGCTTGTTGCCGAAGCATAAAGCAAAGCACTCGGGAGAAAAACGGTTGCTTTTCTCATGCCATTCCCTCTTTCACTGTTGTTTCTGCGGGAGCACCGCCTCTGTTTCAGACGTTTTTTCTTCCACAATCAGCTGTTCCCCTGCCGGCTGGATCAATTCCTCACGAATGATTGAATCCGGCGCTTCATCAATCTGCGCCTGTTCCACCAGTTCCCATCGAATCAGCGATGCATTTTCCTCTGCGGCAGGCTGTACGGAAGACTCCTCTTCCGCCGGTTCTCCGTCAGAAGGTGCATCCGTAGTCATTTCTTTCGGTTGAGAAAGCGGATCTTCCGGTTCTTCTATATCGCGTTGCTCAGATTGCATCGTTTCTTCCGATTCCTCTTGTTTTTCTTCTATGAACAATTCTTCTGTCTCGACTTCCACACATACTGCATCAGTCAGTTCGATCACTTCATCCGATACCTGTGCACTTGTTTCAGCCTGCTGATCCTCCGGCTCGGCCGATTCGATTTCAAAAATCTGATCTGATGATTCTGCAGCTTCCGCAGATTTGACCTGATCCGGATGTAAGAATGCTTCAAGCAATGCATCGTAATATGCTCTGCGGCGCATGGTTTGTTTTTTGACCAACATCCACACCAAACAGCCGCCGCAAATCAAAAACAATCCGCAGCCGCCTATAATCAGCGCCCATTTCACCTGCGGCTGACGCAGCCACTGCACCAGACTGCCGATGGACGCACTTTCAAACACGATGCCGCCAAGGCACTGTGAGGAATCCATATAGATGCCGCTGAGCGTCTGTGTATCATCCAAATAATAAATCGCATTGCCGTTTGTCTCAACGACACGAACCATAGAAATTTTGCCGCCTACTTCAAGCATCAGCTTTGTTCCCGGTTTCATGTCCGCCGCATGATTCGATGCCACAAAAAAAGTCGGCGCGTCCTGATCATTCGCAACAAACGCTGTATAGCCAAACAAGGATGGCCGCTGCGATGCCGCCAGTACAAACAAACAGCACGCAATACACGCCAATCCGGCAACCAGAACGAGATTGACTGTTTTTAAAATCCGAGTGATTTTTTTCTTCATCGCTGTTCTCCTGTTTTATTTGATATGATACCTAAAAAGTAGACATTAAAATATAGGACACCTTGATGTATAATAAAAGAGTCAAGGAGTTGAAGAAAAATGGGAAAATACCAGTTTAGTTACGAAG
>NZ_JACJKY010000019.1 GCF_016901855.1 Merdimmobilis hominis
TTTTCCCATTTTTCTTCAACTCCTTGACTCTTTTATTATACATCAAGGTGTCCTATATTTTAATGTCTACTTTTTAGGTATCATATCAGAAGAATTTTATACAGCTAATTTATTCTCCAATCTCTGCAATACTGTATACTTCAATTCCGGCTTTCATTTCGCTGATACTTTTTGCATTGCCGCCAAGCCATTTTTCAACCGTCAGCCACACCGGCTGATCATCGGTCAAATCAACAAAATTGTCCGAAAGCACAACATCTGTGTTTTTAAAGCGCACACATACGCCTTTTGCAAAAACATCCGATGCCAGCATAATCCGCATTTCATCCTGATCCTGACGAACATCGGTCAGAATATTGGGCTTTTTCCATTCAAAATGCTTCGGTTTTACAAACAAAAGTGTTTGCTTTGAAAGAAGCGTTCCTGCTTCATCATAAAGCTCATATACAAAAAAGCGGTCATATTTTGCGTTTTCTACACTCTGCGCAAGCGAAAGCGGCGGCAATGTCACTGCAGAAAGCACCGGGCACTGTACCTGCTTTTCTCCCTGTGCAATCACATCAAATGCACTACTTTTCACCGACCAGCAAACACGACAGGACACATCGCGCAGCGTCTCATTGGAAAGCGCCAATGTGACGCAATAATCTTTTTCAAATGCAGTCAGCAAAATCGGCGCAAAAAAGCGTTTTGCCTCATAATGAAGGGCTTTCCAACGGCCCGCCGAATCAATCGACGCCCAGCTTGCAACCGGCCAGCAGTCATTTAACTGCCAATACAGCGCGCCCATGCAGCGGCCGCGATTCGCACGCCAATGGGTAATTGCCTGACGCATCGCATCTGCTTGCAGCAGCTGTGATGCATAGACAAACATTTCAAAGTTTTTCGGATACAGATAATCGTCCGCGAGATAATGCAGCATTTTCTGATTGCCGCCCACGCATTTTTGGTGGCTTTCCATCACGCGGGAGAACGGGTTTCGTTCATTTGGTGCAGAAAAACTCTCACATGTCTTTAAGTCTGGGAATGATTCAAAACCAAACTCCGAACAAAACCGGAAATATGTATCCCGGAAATATGAAAACGGCTTTCCGCCATGCCATACTTCCCAACAATGCATGTCACCACGGTTTTCGTCGGCAGGATCATCGAATCCACCGCCCGAGGACGGGCTGGACGGCCAGTAAAACGTATCCGGTGCATATTCATCGCATAAATCCGGCAAAAGCTGTTCATACAAATATAAATAGTCAAGCTTTGTGCGCTCGTTTTGCGGGATTCCCCAGTTAAGCCATGCGGTTTCCATCTCATTGTTTCCGCAGAGCAGACCAAGACACGCATGATTGCGCATCCGCTTGATATTTTCGATAAACTCGGGAATCAAATTCCTTTCAAATGCGGCACTCATTCGGTATGTTGCACACGCGAACATAAAATCCTGCCACACAACAAGTCCCAACTCATCGCACAAGTCAAAGAACCAGTCATCCGGATAATAACCGCCGCCCCACACACGAATACAGTTATAGTTTGCACGAATGCAATCGTTTAAAAGATCGTTTGTCCGCTGCTTTGTGACACGGGACAGCAAATTGTCCTCCGGAATATAGTCCGCACCCATTGCAAACATTTTCTTACCGTTTACAACAAAGCAAAACTCATTTCCATACGCATCTGCCGCGGTACTCACTGTCATGGTACGCAGTCCGACCCGCACCGATTTGCTGTCACAGCACAGCGCCTCTTTATCAACAGCTTCCACTGTCACCGTATAAAGCGGATGATCGCCCCATCCGTTCGGCCACCAAAGCTGCGGATCGCTGATCAAAATCTCCGGATTCTTTTTGAAAGTATCCACAAGCCGTTCACCGGTTGGCGACATCACAATGGTATGCATGTCGATTGATTCACAAGCGTCAATTTCCGGTTCTATAAACAGCCGAACACTCCCATCCCGCAGATGTTTCTGACGAACCCAAACATCTAAAATTTTTGCAGTCGAATAACCGACCAGCGTCACATCACGGAAAAGGCCCATATCGGGAAGCTGCGGTCCCCAATCCCAGCCATACATATAATGTGCCTTTCGGATATGCTGATAACCGTCAACCGTCGTATGTGTGACACCCCAAAGCGGATACTTGAGGGCCGCTTCTCTGGCTGCCTGCATGGGAGAATCAAACTGAATCTCAATTTCATTCAGTCCGAGCACAGCCCGATCCTTGACATCAAATTCCCAAACACGGTGCATATTCTCGGTACGGCCAAGCCATTTTCCGTTTAAATAAATGTTCGCAAGCGTATCCACACCTTCAAACCGAAGCCGCAGTTTTTCGTTTTGAAGCATCTCTTCTTCCACATCAAACACAGCTGTAAAGGTGCATCCCTTTTCACACATTTCGCGTGATTTATATTCATTCAGCCCGTAAAACGGGTCCTCGATAATATGATTCTGATATAAAATAGAATAAAGCGAACACGGAATCGTCCCTTGAAGTCCCGTAAAATTCTCGTACGAAAGTGTCCATTCACGAATATATTGAATCAAGTCTGTCCCCCTCTTTTCTCTTCCTTTTCTTTAAGTTTATCATAGTCGAAAACAAGTTTCAAGCCTTCAATTTTGAAATACAAAATCGAATATTGTAGAATAATATTACTTTTTGTATAATAGTATTATAAAAAAACAGCCCTCATATGAGGACTGTTCAGAAGCGCATTCATTACTCAGTAAATTGAAGTACATTGCAGAGCGGCAGTGCATCAAACAATACTTGCAGTGTCGGGGCACTATCGTCTTTATATTCTGTATATCCTACTTGAACGCTCGTTAACGGCTCTTCGTGTAATGTTTGCAGCATTGTTTCGCTACCATGTTTTTCATAAAATGCATCAATTCCCGCTTGCCATTGATCTTTCAGTTCCTGCGGCAAGTCCGTTGTCAGCGCCTTACTTCTCAGTCGCGTGGTCTCTTTAAATCCGATGACATGATCCGAATCGTAGATATCCGCATCGAGAAAAATTTCGTTCATCGTTTTGCTTCCGTCCGACTGCTGTATAATCTGATACAGATGCTGCTCTTTGTCAAATTCCGCCTGCTGACGGTCAAATTCAGCGGACAGTTCGCCGGACACGATTCCCTGGGCTTCTTCAAAGTTGCCTGCAATCAATTCATAATTTGTGCGCGAAGCATCATTGATATTGACCCAGACACGGCGCAGCGCCAGTGGATCTTCCTCATTCCATTTGGAAAAACACAGCTCAATTTCTGCATCATATGACAAAAATGTTCCCGGCACTGTATATGAAACCATATAATCGAACGTGTCAACGGATCCTGTTTGTGTCTTTTTCGCCTTCGATTCTTCTGTTTTCAAAGAAGCAAATGCTTCTTCAGGCGTCATCATCCATCGAAGCTGCGGATAATTGAGCTCTCCGTATTCTGAAATCGTTGGCTCGGGTGCGCACGAAGTGAGCAACAGCAAACATACCCCCATCACCAGCAATGTCATCATTCGTACGTTTCTGCTCATGTACAGCACCTCACTTTTATAAAATTGTAATACTTTTATATTACAATTTTATCTTAGCATGCACTATATATTTTGTCAATACAGACAATATAAAATCACCAAAAGCCATCAGACAAAACAAAAACCGATGCATCTTCTGATGCACCGGTTTTTGTTTAACGCATAAAAAAGAACCAAATTACCAAGACAAAGAATCCGCCGACAACTAACACTGCCGGAAGCAGCACCAAAAGTGCAGCAATAATCATTGCCAAAGCATCGTTTTTTTCAAGCGGTGTATTTTTGAGCGTCTTTTTAAACGCTTCTTCACTCGCTTTTTCATCGACCACACGATCGATTTTCCGTTTAAAAAACATATTGTTCTCCGTTTTGCTTTTATTCAATCACTGCGTGATCGAGCGGATGGTGACAAGCCACAAAGTGACCCGGACGAAGCTCACGGAACTCCGGTGTAACCATTTCACACTCTTCTGTGCAGTATTTGCAGCGTGTGTGGAACTTACAGCCTTTCGGCGGACGAATCGGGCTCGGAATATCGCCTTCGAGCGGAATCGATTGTTTGCGGTTTTCCACATCGGTTGTCGGAATTGCAAGCAGCAGCGCTTCCGTATACGGATGCAGCGGATGATCGAACATCTCCTGCGATTCGCAAAGTTCAACCATATTGCCAAGGTACATAACGCCGATTCGGTCACTGATATATTTGACAACGCTCAAGTCATGCGAAATGAACAAATACGTCAGGTTTTCTTTTTCTTTCAAGTCCTCAAGCAAGTTGATGACCTGCGACTGAATCGAAACGTCCAGTGCGGAAACTGCCTCGTCACACACAACGAATTTCGGTTTCATTGCAAGCGAACGTGCAATACCGATACGCTGACGCTGACCACCCGAGAACTGATGCGGATAACGATGGATCATGTATGTTGCAAGGCCGCAGTCATCCATGACCTGCATGACGTAATCCTGAATTCGTTCATCGTTTTTGGTGAAGAATTTATGAGTGATCGGACCCTCACCGATGATCTGACCAACAGTCATACGCGGGTTCAGCGAAGAATACGGGTCCTGGAAAATCAGCTGCATATCACGGCGCAGCTTGCGCATTTCAGAATATTCCAAACGCGCCAAGTCAATACCGTCACTGCGATGCTGCTCATATTTCTGGAAGTTCTCGTCGTTTTCAAACTGTTTGCGGAGCGCTTCAATCTCAGCATGTGCCTCATCGAGCTGTTTCTGTTTTGCTTCAATTTGCGAGAGAAGTGTTTTTGCCTGCGCATCCAGTGCAGAAACCTTCGACTCCAGCGAAGAAGTCGATTTTTTCGCCTCTTTGCGTGCTGCAATCTTTCCTTCCAGGCAGTTTTTGCGGATCTCGATTTCATTCTCTTTTTCACGCAGTGCAATCATTTCGGTTGCAATGCCGTATTCTTTCAAATACGCTGCGGAAACCGGAGCAAGATCTTTACAAACAAGCAAGCCGCCAACCAAGTTTGCGAGGTCATACAGCTTTGTATCTGCTTCGCGCACAATCTTTGCACGATCATCTGCGTGCACTTTCTGATCGTGCTCGTTCATTTTTTCGTAGGAATCAAGATATTCCTGCTTTTTCTTCTGTGCCAAAAGCATCTGATCGCGCAATGCAGTGAGCTTTTGATAGGTGTGTTTTGCATATTTCGGCGCAACTTCATCGAGTGTTCTGCCGAAATACATCGTTTTACCCTCGGTCTGATGATACAACTGAAGCAGTACGCGTCCGAATGTCGATTTACCACATCCGGATTCACCAACCAGACCCAGTGTTTCACCCTCGTAAATATCAAGGGAAATGCCGTCGTTTGCACGAACATAAAGCTGTTCCTGACGGATTTTCTCCTTCTTCACAGGGAAATACTGTTTTAAGTTCGAAATTTGGAGCAATACTTTTTTATTTTGCATGACGCGCCTCCTTCTCCGGATAGAAGCAACGAATCATATGATTGTCTTCCACCTGCACAAGCTCCGGCTCTTCTTCCATGCAGCGCTCTGTGCAGTATTTGCAGCGCGGTGCAAATTTACAGCCTTTCGGCAGATCAAGCGGATGCGGCACAGCGCCCGGAATTGCCTCCAAGCGCACGCCTGCCGGCATATCCAAACGCGGAATCGAAGTCATCAGACCCTCTGTATACGGATGCGAGTAGCTGTTTTTGCCGAAAATTGTATCAACAGAAGCCATCTCGACCACCTGACCGCAATACATAACTGCCACATCATCAGCCATTTCATTGATAACGCCAAGGTCATGGGTGATGAACAGAATCGAGGTGCCTTTTTCGCGTTTGAGTTCGTTCATCAGGTGCAGAATCTGCGCCTGAATGGTTACGTCAAGTGCTGTGGTCGGCTCGTCTGCAATCAGCAGATGCGGCTCACACGCTAATGCCATTGCGATCATGACACGCTGACGCATACCACCCGAGAGCTGATGCGGATACTGTTTTGCCACAGCTTCCGGATTCGGAATTTTTACGGCAGAAAGCATTTCAACCGCTTTTTTGAGCGCATCTTTTTTCTTCATGTGCTGATGCACAATATAGGACTCAGCAATCTGTTTGCCGATCGTAAATACCGGGTTTAAGCTGGTCATCGGCTCCTGGAAGATTACCGAAATCTCATTACCGCGGATTTTATACATCTCATCCATCGAACACTCTTTGATGTTCTTTCCGTTAAAGATGATTTCGCCGCTGTCCACATAACCGTTGCCGTCAAGCAATTTCAGAATACTCATTGCCGAAACGCTCTTACCGGAACCCGACTCACCAACGACGCCAAGCGTTTTGCCCGCTTCAACCTGATAGGAAACGCCGTTTACCGCTTTGACGATGCCGCGTTTTGTTTTAAAATATGTGTGCAAATCGTGCAGCTCTAACAATGCCATCGACTATTCCTCCTATCTGTCGTTTGATCTCGGGTCGATTGCGTCGCGCAGACCGTCGCCGATCAGGTTGATGCTGATGGTAGACAAGCTGAGTGCGAGCGACGGGAAGACCCAACGCCACCAATAATTCTGGATAACTGTGGATGCCTGCGAACCGTTAAGCATGTTGCCCCATGTCGGTGTCGGCTCCACAACGCCGAAGCCCAAGAAGGAAAGCGACGATTCAATCAACATACAAGAAGCGAATGCCAGCGTTGTATCGACAATGACAACTGTGATGACGTTCGGCAGAATATGTTTGAAGATAATGGACCATTCTTTGATACCCATTGCTTTCGCAGCAGTGACAAATTCTTTTTCACGCTCTGCCAGGATCTGTGCACGAACAAGACGTGCAAGCGGCGGCCACGAAAGGACACCAAGGATCACCATGATCACAGCGATACGTTGAATTTCTGTCAAACTGTTGCCGACGATTACGGACAAGATCATCGCAAACGGCAGGAACGGAATCGATGCAACGATCTCAGCAAGACGCATGAGAATGTTATCCACTTTGCCGCCGTAATAGCCCGAGAAACCGCCGATGATAACACCGATGATGACCGAGATGATGACCGAAATCGCACCGATTGTCATGGTCATACGACCGCCTGCAATCAAGCGGGTGAAAATGTCACGGCCAAAGCCGTCAGTACCCATCAGATAACCGGAAAGACCGCTTGTAAGCACTTTTCCGTCTTCTGTGATGATATAGTTCTGATAATAACCATTGGTCACCTGTGCTGCATTTGTAACAGACGGGACTTTTGTCTGACCGAAGTTATCTCTGCCCCATGCGATCACAGAGCCATCTTCCAAAATAGCAGTATAGTGATATCTGCCGGCGCTGATCGATTTAATTTTGCCCTGTGCACTCTCCGGAACCAGTTTCTGACCGTAGTCATCGCTGCCCCAAACGTACACTTTACCGTCTTTTGTCAGAGCAGCCGCGGTGTTGTCAGTCGAAGCGACATCAACGACATTGCCCTGAATTTCCTGCGGAATTTTGCTGAAAATCGTCTCTTTCGAAGAGAGCGCTGCAACGCTTCCGTCTTTTAAAAGTGCGATTGCCGTTGTACTGTTTGCAGCAATTTTCTCGATATTGCCCTGATGATCACCCGGGTTGACATCCAGAATATTCTGGTTGCCCCACCAGTAAAGTTCGCCGTCCTCAGACACGACAAACGACATCTGATAACCAGCAACAATCTGTTTGATCTGGACCATGCCGTTTAATTCAATCGGAATCATGTCAAGACCCAGACGGTCATAACCCCATGTGAACACTTCATTGCGGTCATTGACTGCGAGTACATGGTTCAAACCTGCAGAAATCATCGTGAGTTTTCCCATGTTGGTGGGGACTTTCAGCAATTTTTTATCCATCTGACCCCACGAATAGTATTTGCCGTCTTTGTCAATGCCAACGCCGAATGTTGCACCACCGGAAATCTGTGCGACATTATTTTTCAGTTCGTTTGGCACACTTGTCATTGTAAAGCCCGGTGCAATGTTCTGCTGTGAAACATCCTGATAGGTTGTGTCCAGCGGATAAAAAATCGGCAGAATAAAGCATGAAAGGAAAATCACCAAAAAGGTAATGCTTCCGATCATTGCAATTTTATTTTGACGAAAGTTCCGCACAACGGTACGGAACGGACTCTGCATCTGCTCCTCTTCCAGGATGGAAAGTTCACGTTTGGAGCCGAGGAAAATCCGACTTAACATCCGCGAAAACGAGTTGGTTTTCTTTTTCTGACTGCTCATCGCATCTTCCTCCTTAGTTTCCAAGTTTAACGCGCGGATCGACCAACATATAAGCCAAATCCATCAACAGGTTGCCTGCCAATGTGATGATTACATAGAACATCTGCATTGCGAGCACCACCATAAAGTCACGCTGCATCAGCGCATCGTACAAAACTTTACCGATACCATTCCACAGGAAGATGGTCTCAATAACAACCGAACCGCCGAATACGCTGACGAGCCAGCCGGTCAGGACAGTAACGATCGGAATAAGTGCATTGCGGAATGCATGCGAATAAATAACCACTTTTTCGCGCAAGCCCTTTGCACGTGCAGTACGGATATAATCCTGGCGCAGCACATCAATCATTGCAGCACGCACATAACGGGTAATGCCGCCTAATGATGCAAATGTCATAACGATGCACGGCAATGCCATGTGATACATTCTGTCCAAAAAGACATCCATTCCATCGCCGGTCATACCCGGTGCATTCATACCGCTGATCGGGAAAATCGGCATCAAATTTGCAAACAGGAAAATAAACAAAAGTGCGATAACGAAACTCGGCAGTGAATATCCAACGACTGTTCCCACCTGCACCGCGTTATCAAGCGGACTGTTTTTCTTGACCGCTGTAATAATACCCAAAGGAATGGTAATTAAAAACACCAACACCATGGATACCAAGTTTAACATAATGGTATTTCCCATCGGAACACCGACAATCTGGGAAACTGGCTGACGATACTGTGTCGAGAAGCCAAGATCACCTTTGAGCATGTTGGTAATCCAACTGACATACTGCACCGGCAACGGCTTGTCCAAACCGAGCTGTTCTCTTGCAGCCTGATACATTTGTTCATAACGCTCAGGGTCGACCGACTGTTTGGAGGAGTCGATCATCATACGTGCCGGATCACCCGGAACACTTTTGTAAATAAAGAACATGATGATTGAAACGATGAAGAATACAAACACCAAATAAAGCAGACGCTTTAAAATATATTTTGCCATAGTATCACCTCGTTGCTTTCATAAAAGACAAGACTAAACAAAGATTGTTTATCTTCTGGCGGGGTTCCTATTTCCGATGACAGGGAATAGATTTATACACTCCGGCATTTCCCGGAGTGCATAAATGCGTTCCCTGTTTCGGGGAACGACTTATCCATGGAACGATACAAGAAATAGGGCATTTTCATGCCCTATTTCTTGCCGTCACATGAATATTAAATCAATATAATGCGATGTGAGAGGATTCCTGATTATTCTTCAATCCAAGAATACAGGATTGCGCTCTCCCAAGCCCACAGACCGTCCGGCTCATAACCTTTGATCTTGTTGGAGTAGAAGTCGTGGTACTGATCGGAATACAGCGGAATGTTCGGAAGCAGCTCGTTCCAACGTTTCTGATACTCAACCCATTTGTCGAGCCAAGCTTCTTTGTCGTCAGACGGGATCTTCTTCATCTCGAGAGCGATCTGCTCGATCTCTTCGTCTTTGATGTAGTTCTGGTTGTAAGAACCGAAGTATTTCTCATCGGTGCTCATCTCGTACCAGTAAGACGGGATCGGAACGAAACCAGTTGCGAGGTTGAACATGTGGTAGGTCGGCTCATCAATGCCCTGACGGTACATGTTGTTCAAGAGAACGCCGAACTCAACAGTTGTCGGGTTCAGTTTCATGCCAACTTTCTCCATCTCGCCCGGGAGCATGGTGTTTAACAGGTCAGAAACCGGGTTGTTCGGGGTGTTAGCCCAGTTGATTTCGAGTGCCATCAGTTCGCCGTCTACGTTTTTATAACGAACTTTGTCAACGCCTTCAACAAATTCGCCGCCGTTCTCGTTGAGGGTCCAGCCGTCAGCGATCAGGACTTCTTTTGCTTTGTCGAGGTCTTTGTTGTACGGATTCAGTTCAGCGTCGATAACGTCTTTTCTCTCTTTGTATTCCATGGAGGAAAGACCATACTCACCGTTTACAACCTGTGCGAAACCGCCGGAGTACTGTTTTGCAAACTCAGTACGGTCGAGGCAGTAAGCGATTGCCTGACGAACAGCTGTGAACTGTGTCGGACCAAAGTCACAAGCGAATGTGATCTGGCCATAGCCTGCACGCAGGTAAGAAGCATACTGTGCAAGACCTTCGTCGCAGAGGTCGCGGCCTGCGTTGATTGCTGTACCGCCGGAAACGCCAGCGATCAGGTCAACTGTGCCGTTTTTGAGCTCATCCATCTGAGTTGCGTCAGTAACGGATTTGAGCACGATTTTCTCGATAGACGGTTTCACGCCGTCGTGTGTGCCTTTGAACTGATCATTGATCTGCAGAACAGCCTGTTTGGTTGTTTTGTCGTAGCTTACGAACTCGTACGGGCCACAAGTTACTGTCGGATAATAACGATAGCCTTCTTCGGTATCGTTGATTGTTTTCTGGAGCAACTCAGCTGTAAAGTTATCGGAAATTGTTGCGCCATTGCCATCATCTGTGATGTCGCAGTCCGGAGCAATAACTGCCATCGGATACGGAGCAATTGATGCATATGCGATATCAAAGTGGAACGGAAGCTCTTCAGCAACGATCTGCACCGAGAAGGTGTAGTCATCGATCAGACGAACGCCAGAGAATGTTTTTGTTTCACCGTTAAAGTATGCATCATAACCGGTAAAGCAGTTTGCATAGGTCATTGTATCCTGTGCTTCCAATGCATAGTAAGCCGGTGCAGTGTGCAGCAAGATCGAGAAGACATAGTCTTTTGCGGTGATTGCTGTACCGTCGTTCCATTTCAGGTCTTTCTGAAGTTTAATGGTGAATGTTTTGGTGCCGTCTTCGTTGTCAACACCTTCAACAGATTCTGCAACCTGGTTATCAACTTTGAATTCGCCCTCTTTTGTGTAAGTAATCGGGGAATAGCCAAAGATGAGGCTGCGGATGGATGCGTTCTGTGCACCGTTGGTCCAGCCGTCCATCATGTTGTCGTCAAGGTCTGTAGTAGAGCCGACAACGATCTGGCCGCCAACTTTGTGCTCAGTTGTTGTGCTCGACTCTTCTGTGGTTGTTGTGTTGCTGCATGCTGCAAACACAAAGACCATCACAAGTGCAAGCACGAGTGCCAATGCTTTTTTCATTACAAAATCCCTCCCATAGGTATTTGCCTTATTATACAACACCTGATTTAAAAAATCAATGTTTCAAAGCAAAAAAACAAAAAAAATTCGATTTTTTTATCCCCGAAATGAATAATTGAATCGAAATCCATGCATTTTAATACGTGATACTGATTTTTTTTGCAGATTTTTTTCAAAAAAACGAAATCTCATTCTTTTGAATTTGCAATTTGACTTCGCAATCTGATTGGTGTATGATGATTTTATCATTATATTTCCGATAATTTACGGAAAATATACAGTAAAGGAAGGTTATCTGTCCATGAAGTTTTCTGAAATGCCCTACACGCGTCCTGATCTTGACGCACTCCCAAAACAATTAGACGAACTGTGTGAACAGCTTAAAAACACACCGGATGCAGACGGTCAGTTTGCGCTGTTTTTGAAATCGCGCGAGATTTTAAACACACTTGCAACCGAATATTCGATCGCATACATTCGCAACACGGTCGACACAACCGATGCTTTTTATGAAGCGGAACGCGAAGCACTTGACAATGCAATGCCGCTCTTAAACGAAAAAATCCTTGCATTCAGCAAGATGCTCTGCGAATCACCGGTACGCAAGGAGCTCGAAGACAAAATCGGTTCTCTGTGGTTTACGAATACGGAGCTCGAATTAAAAGGCTTTTCACCGGAAATTATTCCGCTCATGCAGGAGGAAAGCCGTTTAGAAGCTTCCTATCAGAAATTATATGCAAGCGCACAGATTCCGTTTGACGGAAAAGTCTGCACAATCCCGCAGCTTGCTGCATACAAACAAAATCCGGACCGCGCACTTCGCCGTGCCGCTTATGAGGCAGAAGGCAAATTCTTTGACGATCACCGCGAAGAATTCGACGATCTTTACACGAAACTTGTCAAAAACCGCACCGAACAGGCAAAAGCGCTCGGCTTTCACAGCTATGTAGAGCTCGGCTATATCCGCCGGATGCGCAACTGCTATGGTCCAAACGAGATTGCTAACTTCCGCCGCCAGGTCATCGAAGATCTTGTTCCGCTTGTCAACAAAATCCGTGCTGCACAGGCAAAACGCATCGGCTGCGACGATCATTTCACGTTTGCTGATTTAATGTTTACCTTTAAAGACGGCAACGCAACACCGCAGGGTACACCGGATGAACTGCTTGCAGCCGCAAAACAGATGTACACCGAGATGTCACCGGAAACTGCAAAATTCATCGAACTGATGTTTGAAAACGATCTGTTTGATGTGCTGTCGAAACCGGGCAAAGCACCGGGCGGCTACTGCACCACACTGCCGGATTACAAATCGCCGTTCATCTTCTCGAACTTCAACGGCACCTCGGATGACGTCGATGTGCTCACCCACGAAGCAGGCCACGCATTCGCGGCTTATATCGATACCCACGAGCATCCGATTGAAAAACAGATGGAACCGACCTACGAAACCTGCGAAACACACTCTATGTCGATGGAATTTTTGACCTCGCCGTATCATCATCTGTTCTTTAAAGATCAAACCGCGAAGTACGAGCTGTCCCACACAGAGGACGCACTGGCATTCATCCCGTACGGCACAATGGTCGATCACTTCCAGCAGCTCATGTACGAAAAACCGGATATGACACCGGAGGAACGCAACCAGACCTGGGCAGAACTCGAAAAACAGTACCGTCCGTATATCGACTTTGACAATCTCCCGTTCTACGGCCGCGGTGCAGGATGGCAGCGTCAGCTCCACATCTACACGAGCCCGTTCTATTATATTGATTACTGCCTGGCACAGACCGTTGCCCTCCAGTTCTTTGCATTGTTCTTGAATGATGCGAAGAAAGCATGGGAAACGTATGTCGCATTCGTCCGTTCGGGCGGCACCAAGACATTCGTGGACACCGTTCATGCAGCAGGCTTAAAATCCCCGCTTGAAGATGGCTGTTTAAAAGAAATCACCGAAACAATCGCCGCTTGGCTCGACACCCATCAGATCTGATTCGATTCAATCGAAATAAATACCCCATCCGTACCCTCGGATGGGGTATTTTTATAAAAATCGAAATAGTAGTATTGACAGAAGTCGAACAATATGATATCTTGTATTTAGACAATCATAGAAAGAGATGATTCAACATATGTCAAAACTATCTGTTTACCGACCGCTTCTCTCTTACCCGCAGTTTCTGAAACTGCTCATCGGTTCATGCGTCAGCCGGTTCGGCGATTCACTCGACGCCATCGCGCTTTCGTGGATTGTGTATGAAGTCACGCACAATCCCTCGTTGCTTGCGCTTTCGGTTGCAATCAACTATCTGCCGAGTATCCTGCTCCAACCGATTGCCGGCGTGCTGACAGAACGGATGAATCAAGTGCGTGTGAGCGCCGTCTGCAATCTGATCCGCGGTGCGGCAGTCGCAGGCTGTGCCGTTTTGTTTTTCTTTGACCTGCTCACAGCGCCGCTTTTGTTTTTGTTTATCATTGTAAATTCTACCGTGGAATCATTCGAAATGCCTGCCGCAAATGCGCTCACACCAAAGCTCCTGCCGGCTGAACTATACACGATCGGCGCTTCTTTAAGCGGCGGTGTCAGCAAAACGCTCGAACTTTTAGGCACAGCGATCGCCGGCACGATCATCGGCCTTTTCGGAAGCCACACCGCACTGCTCATTGATGCAGGAACGTTTCTGTTCTGTGCAGTCATGACCGCATGGGTTCGGTATGATTTTTCAAAGCAAGCATCGAACGAAAACTCTATTTCCGGGTATCTTTCCGATTTCAAGGACGGATTCAGACTCATTCGCGTAAACACGATTCTGCCGTTTATTCTGCTGATCGGCGCAATGCTCAACGGCATCTTTGCACCGATGGGGGCATTTCAGGCGTCTTATATCGGCGATTATCTGCACATGGATGCCAATATGCTCTCGATTTTAAGCATCTCGATGTCCGCCTGCATGGCGCTCGGTTCATTCCTTGTGCCGTTTCTGCTCAAAGTGTTTGCGCGGCGCACGGTGCTGTTTTGGTCGTTTCTGCTTCTGTTTCCGGTCTATCTTCTGCTGACATTTGCGCCGTATACCACCGCACTTTGGCCGGCAGTCCTGACGATTCTGGCATTCGGCTGGTCGGGTGTGTGTGTCGGTGTATTAAGTGTGCTCTTCAGCAGCATTTTTATGGAAACCGTCCCCAAAGACTACATGGCACGCATCAGCGGTATCAGCAACGCACTCTTGATGTGCATCTCGCCGTTTATCACTTTAATCTGTTCGGCACTGGTACTGTTTCTGCCGATTCCGGCCATTTTCTTTCTGTGCGGCGTGTTGTTTTCTGTTTTTTCGCTCTGTATCCGCCGAATGAAAGGATTTTCTGCAATCAAGTAACGAAAGGAATAAATTTATGAACATTCGATTTGAACCTAACTTTTTGCCGCTGCTTGACGCGGCAGCACTCATCACCCGTGTCTACAACGCACAGTTTGACGGCGGCGAAGAGTCCGTCGACACGTATTTTGGAGAGTTTGCCAAAAAGCATCATCTGCCCGAGTCTGCGTTCGCGTCCTATACAGAACCGCTTCGTGCGCTCGAACGCGATGTCATGGCGTCCATTTCGTTTCTTGATGACGACCGCATGGACTTCTTTTTCCACCTTGATGACAAGCAAAGCTGCCGGCAGTCGCCTGCCACCGCGATTTCTTACTATTTCAGCTTCCCGGACCAGTGCACAGACCGCGAAGAAACGCGCCTCCACCTTTCTTCCGCCTGTCTGCCGAGCGAAGACACAGAACCGTTTCCTACAAAAGAAGCGTTGTTCGCCGCGCTTGAGTCATCCGCTTCCCCCTATTCCGACCGGCTGCGCTGGCGAACGTTTTTGCTGTATCAGCACTTTTTTGATTACGCCGAGGAAATTCGCCCGGTACTTGAAACGGCGGCAAACGTCTATGAACGTCACCGCAGTTTTATTGATTCCGCGATTCAAAACGCATTTTCCCGCATGAAAGAAAAGCTTGGCGACCGTCCTGCCGAAATGCTCTCGGTGCACTACCATTTTACCGCTGATTTTGACGAGCTTGTCGTGCGTCCGATGATCGGCGAATTTCATAGTCTGTCCTTTTTCTCAAATTTTACGAACGACTTTTTTCTCGGCATCTATGTCGACGTGATCATTGACTTAAAAGCGGCGTATTCCGCAGATTTCGATGCGTTTGCAGACCCGCTCAAAGCCATCGACGACAAAAACCGCTTTCAAATTCTGTTAGCGCTCGCGAAAGGGCCGTTATGCGGTCAGGATTTGTGCGCAATGCTTAACCTCTCACCCGCCACCGTTTCACATCATATGAATTTGCTCATTGGTGCTGACTTTGTATCGGTGGAAAAAATCGGGACGCGTATTTTTTATCAGTACCGACAGTCAAGCATCGCCGCCTTTTTAGATGAGCTGCGCGGTTGTCTGTGTGAGTAACAATCCGCGGCAAAAAAGCAAAAAACAGCAAACCGGGAATCACCTTTTCGTGTGATTCCCGGTTTATTTTCTTTCTATTATTATATTGTTTTTGTTCCCGCCAGAATCTCTTTATAATCTGCGAGGTTTTTCTTTAATAATGTCGGTGTATCCAGTCCGTACGGACATTTCTTCTTACATGCACCGCAGCCGATGCACTCTTCAATTTTCATCATCATCGCCTGACTTTCTTCTGTCAGAAAACCGGCGGACGGACTGCGGCGAATCAGCTGTGCCATCCGTGCACACTGACTGATCTCAATTCCTTTCGGGCACGGCATACAATAGCCGCATGCACGGCAGAAATCGCCGATCAGCTCGGTGCGGTCTTTTTCCATCAGCTGCTCAAATTCCTCTGTCATCACCGGCGGGTTATCCTGATACGACAAAAATTCGTCGAGCTCGCATTCGCGCTGTACGCCCCAGATCGGCAGTACATGGTCAAATTTTGCCTGCCATGCATAAGCCGCCGCACTGTTTGTAATAAGACCACCCGACAGCGCTTTCATCGAAATGAATCCGACGTTTTGTTGCTTGCACAGATTCACAAGCGCTAAATCTTTCTCGGTCGCCAGATAGCAAAACGGAAATTGCAGTGTGTCATACAGTCCCGAGCGCACCGCCTCTTCTGCGACATGCAGCCGGTGATTTGTAATGCCGATAAACCGGATTTTCCCCTGCTTCTTTGCCTCAAGCATCGCTTCATAAAGACCTGTTCCATCACCCGGTTTCGGACAAAACGACGGATTGTGGAACTGATATACGTCAATGTAATCCGTTTTCAACAGCCGCAGGCTGGTCTCGAGATCATTCCAAAAGCCCTCCACTGTGGTGGACGGCGTTTTGGTTGCGATAATAATCTCCTTGCGCACATCCGATAGTGCAAGTCCGATTTTTTCCTCACTGTCCGTATACGAACGTGCGGTGTCAAAATAACGGATTCCGTTTGCATACGCTTTTTTTAAAAGCATCCCGGCATATTCTGTGCTCACCCGCTGAATCGGCAGTGCACCGAATCCGTTTTTGTTGACCGTAATACCGGTTCTTCCTAATGTGACTTGCTGCATCAAACATCCCCCTTTTTTATAGGCTCTTTTCTTTTATCATATCACACACAAATTCTCCGTACAAGATTCTATACAAAAATATTGTTCGCCGCGTTGACAAACGATATTTCCTGTGGCAAAATAGCGGCAGAAGAATCTATACAGAAAGGCGGATGTTTTTATGAACTCCCCGATTTTTGCCGGATATGTCGTTGCTTCCGGTCTGCCGCATATCACCGAAAGCCAGGCAAAACGGCTCACCCATTTGAATGTTGCATTCGGCATTGTCAAAGACAAGAAAATCAATGTGGAAGCCATTGAAAAATACTTCCGGTTTCTGCCGAAACTGCGCGCATACAATCCGAATTTGAACATTCTGCTCTCGACCGGCGGCGGCAACCAGATCGGCCACGGCGAAGCAACCGCTGACGAAGCATCGTTAAACGCGTTTGTCGATTCGACCATGGAAGTCGTCGAGCGCTATGACTTTGACGGTATTGACTGCGACTGGGAATTTCCGGGTTACTATGGCAACAAAGAGGAAAAATATCAGTTTACCGCACTGATGACCGCATACCGCAAAGTACTCGACGAATATGCACAAAAACGCGGCAGAAAATGCTTCCTCACAACGGCTGCTGCAGCAGGTCAGTGGTACCTCGACGACATCGAGATGGACAAAATTCATCCGCTTTTGGATTTTGTCAACCTGATGACATACGATCTGCGCGGTTGGAACCAGCCGACCGGTCACCACACAAACCTGTTTGAGCCAAAAGACGCACCGATCAAATTCAGCACACATGAAGGTGTCACACTGCTGCTTGACGCAGGCGTTCCGGCAGAAAAAATCGTCATCGGCGCGGCATTTTATTCCAGACGCTGGGACGGTGTCAAATCGTGCGAAAACCACGGTCTTCACCAGGAAGCCGAAACAATCGGCGATTTCGGTCCGCGCTATACGGAAATCGCACTGATCTACGAAAAGAGCCCGCAGTTTGTCAAATATTTCGATGAAACCGCAAAAGCGCCGTTTTTGTTCGACGGCTATTCGTTCATCTCGTATGACGACCCGATGTCGCTTTCCTACAAAGCAAAATACGTCAAAGAAAACAGCTTGGGCGGTATGATGTACTGGGAGCACACCTCAGACGCAACCGGCACGCTGTTTGATGCAATTTACAACGGTTTGTTCTTATAAGGTTGCACCAAAAGAAAAATGTGGTATACTAATAGATGCAGGAAATCCTGCATCTATTTTTTTGACTCAACACGGAGGCGTTTTATGCACCTGCTCGTCACCCGCCACGGGGAAACCACGTGGAATGTGCAAAACAAAATCTGCGGCAGAACGGATGCACCGCTCACACCGCGCGGCATCGAACAAGCACATGCACTTGCACAGAAACTCTGCGGCACACAGATTGACACCATCATCTGTTCACCGCTTTCACGCGCAAAGGAAACCGCACAGATTATTCAGTCTGTCTGCGGCGGCGAACTTTTGGTGGATGAACGGCTGATCGAACAGGACTATGGCATATTCGAGGGCGAAGACCGGTTTTCGGAAGCATTTTTAGCGAACAAACGACAGTTTGCCTGCCGGTATCCGGGCGGCGAATCGATGATGATGCTTGCACACCGCGTCTACGGCCTGCTCGACGAATGTAAAGCAGAGCATCACAACAAAACGGTTTTGCTTGTCTGCCATAACGGTGTCTGCCGTGTGATTCACACCTATTTTCACGACCTCACGAATGAGGCGTATACGCAGTTTTCACTCGAAAACTGCGGCTTGCTGCGTTATTCCGTAAAATAAATTCACCGGCATCCGGTGCAAAGGAGGAGAGCGTGGATGGGAACATCCCGTACATTTTCAAACGAAGAAATCGACGCATTTGTCATTGCCAATAAAAAAGGACATTTCATGCAGTCACCTCGCTGGGGAACCGTCAAAAAAGAGTGGACAAGCCGTATTTTAGTCAGTCAGCGTGAAGATGGCTCGATTGCCGGAACGCTCCATGTACTGATCCGCAAAACACCGGTATTCGGCTACTCGCTGATGTATGCACCGCGCGGCCCGGTCTGCGACGTTCACGACGAGAAAACGATCGCCGATTTGATCTCACAGGCAAAAGCGCTCTGCAAAGAAATGCGCTGCTACGAGCTCAAAATGGACCCGGACGTTCCGATTCAGGACACGAAGTTTTCCGATCTCATGAAAAAACAAGGCTTCCGCATTGATACGTCGATGTCCGGCTTTTCGGCCGCACAGCCGCATTTTGTCTTCCGGTTAAACATCAAAGACCGCACGGAAGATGACATCATGGCCGGATTTGAAAAACAGACCCGTAAAAACGTGCGCCGCGCTGTCAAATTCGGCATCACAAGCCGTGTCGGCACGCGTGAGGACATTCCGCTGTTATATGAAATGGTGGAGGAAACCTCCCGCCGTCAGGGATTTGCGCACCGTCCGATCGAATATTTCTATCGGCTTTACGACGCATTCGCACCCGAATATGCCCGCTTGTATGTGATGGAATACGAAGGCGAGGTCTGCTGCTGCAGCCTGGTCGTGTGCTACGGCAACAAAGTCTGGTCGGTCTATAGCGGCACAAGCGATCACCACCGCGAAAAGAAAGCCACTTTTCTCATGCGTATGGAACAGATTCGCTGGGGACTCGAACGCGGATGCGAAATCTACGATCTAATGGGTGTGCCGGGCGAAGTTCCCGAGGATCACCCGCTATACGGACTGTATGCGGTCAAACGCGGATTCGGCGGCGAGCTCACCGAGTTCACCGGTGAAATGGATCTTGTCACAAACCGGTTTATCTACTTCTTGGCAGAACACGGCGAGCGTACCGTTCGTTCGATCCGCCGCACGATCAAATCTGCCACACGCACAAAGAAAAAACAGCAATAATCAAAACCGCCGCAGACTGCTGCGGCGGTTTTTCTCAAAAAGGAGGAATCCCCTTGCCCTCATTCAACGCGTTAACACTTGCACATTCATTTTTATCATCACATGTTAAGCCGGGTGATCTTTGCATCGATGCGACTGCCGGACGCGGACGGGATACGGTATTTTTATGCCGGTTAGTCGGAGACAGCGGCCGTGTGCTCGCCTATGATATTCAAAAAGACGCTGTGCACGAAACAGCCGCACTGTTAGAGAAAGAACATCTCTCGCACATCGGGCAGGTGTTTCAAAAAAGTCACGACCGCATGACGGAGGATGCCGAACTGGAGACGGTTCGCGCGATTGTATTTAATTTCGGATGGCTGCCGGGCGGTGACCACAACATATTCACTCGCGCCCAAACGAGTATCCGCGCCATCGAACAGGGACTTAAACTCCTTGCACCCGACGGTGTGATGAGCCTTAGCATTTACTATGGAAAAGAAAACGGCACTTCCGAACGCGATGCTCTGCTCTCCTATCTTTCGTCGATCGACCCGAAAATCGCCACGGTGCTCGTCGGCAATTTTGTAAACCGGAAAAACAATCCCGCAATTCCTGTATTTATTCTAAAAGGTGTATAAAAACGAAGCGACAGCGTTTTGCTGTCGCTTCGTTTGTTTATTTCGCTTGTTCGGCGAAGATCGCATCAATATATTCTCTGCTCCAGACCTCACGGGTATCCGGAAGAAGATAAGAAGAAAGTCCCGGGCCGCGCGGATAACCGTCGCGCGAAAGATCATCTTCCTGCATGATTTCCCAGAGCTTATCATCTGTATATTCCAGCGAAACATCAACTGTATACGGCGTTTCATCCCGATACACACTCACGGTCATCTGTGTATAATCGAGCGTATCATCTTCTTTAAATGAATATAGAATAAATCCGTTCAGTGGATATCCTCTTCCGAGAACCGCTTCTGGCCCTTCTGTTTCCACAGCCGCATCGGAAAACAGCGCTTCAATGTACTTGTTTCCTTCCGCGGTTCCGGTCAGATCGATCGGATCAATTTTCGGACCGAACGGTTCGTCTACGCTCCATTCATCCGGATGGCGGCCGGCATACAACGTAACAGTTTCAATCTGGGAGGAAGAGGTCAATCCCGCACGCGCCGCAAGACTGTCTTTTTGCGCCTTGACGCTGCAGCCAGACATGGATAAGAGCAGTACCACACACACAAGAAACAGACTGATTGCTTTCTTCATATGACCGCCTCCTTTTTCAATCGAACGCCTTATAAAAATGATTCCAGTTGTTCTAATTTTATTGTATACGATTGATAACAATTTGTCAATCTATATAAAAACTTTTTTACAAAAAAGCATCGATGCAATTCTGCATCGATGCTTTCGAAAACTTATTTTAAAAAAGAAAGATCCTCAAAGAAATTTGGATAGGATTTATTCACACACTCTGCGCCGTTAATCGTGACCGGATATTCCGCCACACGCGCAAATATCGCAAGACTCATTGCGACTCGGTGATCGTTATGCGCCTCCACAATGCACGGCGCGGTCATCGGGCGGCGGGAAGTAATCGTCACACTGTCCGCATCTGACGACATATCGACACCAAGCTTTGAAAGCTCAGCTTCCATTGCGGCAATCCGGTCAGATTCTTTTAATCGAAGCCGCCCTGCATGAAGAAAATGCGTCACTCCATTCGCAAAGGAAGCCAATACCATCAAAATCGGCCCCAAATCGGGACAATCCGCAAGATCCACCACCTGGCCGGTAAGCGGTGCACGCCGCACACACACAGAATCTTCCGATCGGTCAACCTGCGCACCGAATTGCTCTAATAATTCGCAGATCACACGGTCTCCCTGCAGGCTGTCCTGCGAAAGTCCCGTGCTTTTCACTTCACCGCACAGCGCACCAAGTACACCGAAAAACGCCATCTGTGAATAATCACCCTCGACTGCCATGTCACACGGGTTATACCGCTGATTCCCGGGAATCCGAAACGTATTATCATTCACCTGCTCAACCACAATCCCGAATCGTGAGAGTACGTCGCACGTAATCTGCACATAGGAAGCCGATTCAAACGGCGGCGTAATCCGGATGATCGAATCACCGTCACAAAGCGGGAGTGTAAACAAAAGTCCCGTGATAAACTGGGAGCTCACGCTTCCGTCAACTGTAATCTCTCCGCTTTTCACCGCACCATAGAGATGCACGCCCGATTTATCCACGAAAAAGGAATGTCCTTGTGATGCAAACAATGTTTCATACACGGTCTGCGGACGTTCAAGTAATCGTCCGCGGCCGGTCAGCGTGACCGCTCCGCCGCAGAGCGAAAATACCGGAATCAAAAATCGAAGCGTCGAACCGGATTCGATGCAGTCAGCAGTACATTGTTCCAGCTTTGGTACGCCGCCTGTACCTGTTACGATCAGCGTATCTCCATCACGTTCAAATGAAGCTCCCATGGAAGAAAGCGCACCGATCGTCGCCTTCATATCATCGGAATCGCCGATATGTGAAAGACGGCTTTGCCCATGTGCCAATGCGGCGCAGATGAGTGCACGATGCGCAACACTTTTCGACGGCGGAATCAAAATCGACCCCGATACCGCTTTCGGAGAAATGGTCTTCTGCATCTCACATGCCTCGGCCGACAACTTTTGCAATCGCACGGCCTTTTTCAATGAGTGTCTTGAATTTATCCGGTTTTAAAGACTGTGCACCATCGCTCCATGCACACTCCGGATTGTTGTGAACCTCGATAATCAAGCCGTCTGCACCTGCGGCAATCGCTGCAAGTGACATCGACTCCACAAGACGCCAGTCGCCGGTCGCGTGGGACGGGTCAATGATAATCGGCAGGTGTGTTTTCTGTTTGATAATCGGAATGACGCTCAAGTCAAGCGTATTGCGGGTATATTTTTCAAATGTACGGATACCACGCTCACAGAGAATGACATTCTCGTTGCCGCCTGCCATGATGTACTCTGCCGCCATGATCCACTCTTCGATCGTATTGGAAAGACCGCGTTTTAACAGCACCGGTTTTCTGATCGTGCCGAGTGCTTTGAGCAGGTCAAAGTTCTGCATATTGCGCGCACCGACCTGAATGAGATCGACATTTTCGTCAAACTCCTGCAATTTGTCAATGCTCATGAGTTCGGAAACGATCGGCATATGATATGCTTCACGCACCTCAGTCAGCCACTGAACGCCGAGTGTTCCCTGTCCCTGGAACGCATACGGCGAAGTACGCGGTTTGTATGCGCCGCCGCGGAACATTTTGGCGCCTGCTGCTGCAACACCCTCTGCAATTTGGAACAAGGATTCGCGTGTTTCTACCGAGCACGGACCGCCGATGACAACGATATCTTCATTGCCGCCGACTTTCACACCCGAAACGTCGATCACACTGTCCGCCGGATGGAACATCCGGTTTGCCTTTTTATACGGCGCTGCGACACGCTGGACATTGTCAACCGCCGGATTTGCCGCAATCACTTTTTCGTCCAAAACAGTGGTATCGCCGACAACGCCGTAAACGTTATAGTTTGCACCTTCAATCACTGTGACATGAAGGCCTTTTTGCTCAATCTGATTGATAATTTTCTGGGCTTCTTCTTTGGATGCATTTTTCTTTAAGGTAATAATCATAAAAAGTCACTCTCCGTCTTGTTCGATCATTTTTTTTAAATGCAGGATCGCCAGACGGTAGCCATCGAAACCGTAACCTGCAAATGTCGCACAGCACGCTTCTCTGACATACGAAATCTGGCGGAACGATTCCCGTTTTGATACGTCGGACAAGTGAACCTCCACGGCGGGAAGCGCCACTGCCTTGACTGCATCGAGAATCGCAACACTGGTGTGGGTATACGCAGCGGGGTTAATCACAATGCCGTCCGCATTCTGGTAGGCACTCTGAATGAGATCAACAAGTTCACCTTCATGGTTTGTCTGTGCAATCTGCACGTCGATCCCTTCCGCATCACATATACCCTGGATAAAGGCTTCCAGATCACGATATGTCTGCGCACCGTAAATTTGCGGTTCCCGAATCCCAAGCATATTAAGATTCGGCCCGTTTAGTACAAGCAGTTTCATAAAATTTCTCCTCGATTTTCTTGCAGACTGCGGACAAGTCTGCGTCATTTGTTACCGAAAACGTACAGCACGCCCGGTAAACCGGCATTCGCGCGTCATACAGCGCGGACACCTCCGCCATACTTTTTGCAAGCGGACGCCCTTCGCCCACCGAGAGCAAAGAAAGCGGCCGGTCAATCAGACAAATCTCACCGTTTTGCAAAAGTGCGCGCACATTCGCCTGTGAGAGCACGGTTCCGCCGCCGCATGAAATCAAACAGCCGTTTTCCTTTGCCCATTCACGCACCACTTCTGCTTCAATTTTGCGGAATCCCGCTTCCCCAGCTTCGTCAAAAATTTCGGGAATCGATTTGTTCTCCCGTTTGACAATCTCATCATCCAAATCAACAAATCGGCGGTTCATCATGTTCGCGAGCCGTTTGCCAATGGTTGTTTTTCCGCTCATCGGCATGCCGCACAGCACAAGATTTTTCTTTTCTTTGATGAGCGACTCATACACCGCGTCAATTTGTTCTTCGGGAAGCGTTTTTGACAGAAAATAATCCGCCGCATATTTTGCCTGCGCAACCAGCATCAACAATCCGCCGATTGCAGGGATTCCGCGCGACTGTGCATCGAGCACAAGATTTGTCTTGATAGGATTATACACCACATCGATCACTGTTTGCAACTGTTTAAAGTGGGAAAGCGGAAAATTTTCTTCTGCATTATTCGGAAACATGCCTGCCGGCGAGGCATTCACAATGATCTGAATCTGCGAAAGCGACTGCGCTTGCTCATACGAAACGGTGCCCGGCTTATTTGACCGGCTTGCCACTGTGATCGAAGCGGCACCAAGTGACCGCATAACAGCCGAAGCCGTTTTGCATGTTCCGCCGCTTCCCAAAATGAGCACATGCGCACCCTGCACCTGTGCACCTACCGCACGGACAAGCGCCATCATTCCGGCAAAATCGGTATTGTGTCCAATCAGCCGGCCGTTTTCGTTGACGATCGTATTGACCGCGCCGATTGCCGCCGCGTGCGCATCCAGTTCGTCGCAATAGGGAATGACTGTTTCTTTATAGGGAATTGTCACGTTTACCGCACGAAATTTCTTTTCCGTTAAAAAGCGGTCAAGCTCCTTTGGCTCCATCGGCAGAAGTTCATACGAATAGCCGCCGAGCTGTTCATGAATCGGTTTTGAAAAGCTGTGTGAAAGCGTTTTTCCGATCAGTCCGTATTCTGCCATGGAAATGCCTCCTTTTTCGGTTCTGCGACCCATTCCGGGCCAAATCGCTCGATCAGCAGATCAAGCATCACAATCGCCGCCGCACTGTCCAATACGACACGCGCACGGTGGATAATCGCCGGATCATGCCGTCCGTGAATCTGCAAAGCGGCATCTTCACCCGTTTGCAGATCGACTGTTTCCTGCGGCAAAAAAATCGACGGCGTCGGTTTGATCATCGTTGTAAATCGGACAGGCATTCCGTTTGTAATACCGCCGTTGATTCCACCGTTGTGATTTGTTTTTGTGGAAACTTTGCCGTCCTTCATATAAAACGGATCGTTTGCCTCACTGCCGTACATGGCGCACATCTGGTCGCCGGCGCCGAAGATTACGCCTTTGACTGCCGGAATGCTGAACAGGAATGCAGACAGCCGGCTTTCCACCGAGCCGAAAAACGGCTCGCCAATGCCGCCGGGAAGCCCGACAATCGCGGTTTCCACGGTTCCGCCGACACTGTCGCCCGCTTTTGCCGCGGCTTCCATGCGTTCGATCATCTGTACGCGAACCGCTTCGTCGAGCACCGCGATATCTGCGTCGTTCATCTGCGCGATTTCTCCACGAAGAAGTGCTTCGTCTGTTGAAAACGGCCGGTCACTGAGTGTATGTAATGTACGAATATGACTGCCGATCAAAATGCCGCGGCGTGCAAGCGCCTGCATACAAATCGCACCCGCCGCCACAATCGGCGCGGTGAGCCGTCCCGAAAAATGGCCGCCGCCGCGGTAATCCTGATAGCCGCCGTATCGTAAAAACGCTGTATAATCGGCATGCGACGGACGCGGCAGAAATTTCGCCTCCTCATAGTCTTTGCTGCGCTGAACGGTATTTTCAATGCGCAGACCGATCGGTGTACCGGTTGTATATCCATTGAAAATGCCGCTTTCAATGATCACGCGGTCAGCCTCGTGGCGTTTTGTCGAAATATTTCCTTTGGCGCGCCGCTTGTCCATCTGACGGTCAATTTCCGCTTCATCCACCGGAACACCTGCCGGCATGCCGTTTAAAATGGCGCCGATCGACGCAGAATGCGACTCACCAAACAGCGTAAGTTCCAAGCATTGTCCTGTACTGCTTTTCATTGGTGACCCTCCCGCATGATCTGCGCAAGCCGGTCAAACGAAATCGATTCGATGATCGCTTCACCCGGTTCGTTCACCACGATGATCGACACAGTATCACCCTGTGCTTTTTTATCGCGGGTTGCGGCTTCAAGTACCTGAGGAACATCGTATGGCTTGTACGGATCAATCTCGATTTTCTCGAATACGCGCGCTACCCGCTCGCGCAGGCTGTCACTTCCGAGCATCGGCATCATACCGACTGCAACCGCTTCTCCGTGCAAAAGACCCGAAAGTCCATACACACTCTCGACACCGTGTCCGATCGTATGACCAAAATTGAGGATTTTACGGAGTCCCTTCTCCTCCGGATCGTTCTCAACGACATGCTGTTTTACATGCAAGCTCCGCTTAATAATCTCGGTCAGATGGTCATAGGGATTCTCCTGCTCAAACAAATCAAACAGCGCACTGTCTGCAATCAAGCCGGCTTTCACCGCCTCCACCAATCCGTTATTCAAATGACGGCGCGGCAGTGTGTGCAGAAAATCAGGATCGACGATCACAAGCTCCGGCTGATAAAATGCGCCGACGATGTTTTTGACGCCGTGCACGTTGATTGCCGTTTTTCCGCCGATGCTTGAATCAATCTGTGACAAACTGGTGGTCGGAATGTTGATAAATCGAATGCCTCGCATATACGACGCCGCACAAAAGCCGCCTAAGTCACCGATGACACCGCCGCCCACCGAAATGAGCAGGTCTTTTCGTCCGAATTTATGAGAAAGCAGCATTTCACACACATCAGAAAATACCGAAAAGCTTTTTGCACCTTCTCCCTGCAAGACGGTCATGATAACCGGATTGCTGCACTGTGATGCAATCGCTTCCACATGCGCACGCGGCACGCCGTCGTCTGTCAAAATGAGCGTCTTGCACGAAAGATCAGCCCATTCATGCAAAGAAGCATGCGCCTGTGCACCCACATAAATCGGATGAACTGTTTGCTTTGCTGCAAGCGTCAATGCGATTTGTTCCATTTACCATTCCTCCCAAAAAGAAACTATTCTCAAAAAATCGAGAAAATCCGGTGTGCCATTTTAAAAAAACGGCAGACCGGCTTTTATATGATCGTTTATGATTTATAATAAACACCCAATACACGGAACGTTGTACAGCGCACCTGCATTTCACAAAACAGCTGTTTTGCCTGTTCGCTCGATGCATCGCCCTCGAGTTCCACATAAAAATAATACTGCCACGGCACATCGTGCACCGCTTTTGAACGCACACACTCCATATTAAATCCATGCTGTGCGATTATCTGCATGACAGCGGCAAGCTGACCGGCATCATGACGCAGCGTAAACAACAGTGAAAAATGATTGCCTGCGTTCGCCGGCTGTTTTGCGATCACAATAAACCGCGTCGTATTCTGTGCGCTTTCACTGATCTTTTCTGCAAGCACCGAAAGACCGAACCGCTCTGCCGTTTCTTTGGACGCAATCGCCGCCTTATGGAGATCGGCCTCTTTGGCAACATGTTCTGCAGCCAATGCAGTATTCACATATGCGGTTGCATGGAATCCATGCGATTTGATATAGCCGCCGCACTGCTTAAGCGCCTGCGGATGAGAAACGACCTCCTGAATTGTCCCAATCGACGCGCCCTGCGGTGCCACCAAGCAATGCTCGATTTTCAAGTCATAAATCTCGCGGATCGACACCGGATACCGATACAAAAGATCGAGCACTTCCTCGACCTCACCGGTATACGAATTTTCAAACGGGATGACACCGCAGCCGATTTCATCGCGCATCACTGCTTCAAACACATCCTGCCATGTTTCAAACGCCTGCGCACGATGGCTCGGAAACAGCTTTGAAAGCGCAATCTGTGCATAAGCCCCCTCGGTTCCCTGATAGCCGACTGTGCCGTCAAACAATACCGAACGCTGATACCGCTTTGACTGTTCCATCACGTTTTCCATGAACGAAACGAAGTAGGGCCGGTATGCATCCGAGTCAATCGCATCGCCGCATCGTACAAGCACTTCTTTTTCTCTGACAGGATCAAACACCGGAAGACCATGTTCCATTTTATATGCAATCACATCTGCCACAGCGTCCATCCGCTGTACAAACAGTTTTGCGAGTGCTGCATCGACTTCATTGATCGTCTTTCGTGCATCTGCCAGTTTATTTTCCTGTTCTGTTTTCTTATTTTCCATCTGTCACACCAACCGAATCATACAAAAACTGCACGGCGGCATCTCCGCCTGGATCGAACGATCCGGCAAAATGCACACGGATGTATTCTTTCCGCACAGCACCTCTACCTGCGGGAACTGAACCGACTCAAACCACACAAGATCGTCGCTTGCAATACCTTCCACACAGGAACGCAGCTGCACCTCTGCACTGACCGGTTCATTGCTGCGGTTAATCAGGGTTAGGATCATTTCGTCTTCGCCGGCTTTTTTAAACGCATCGCCATACGCATTGATATACCGCACAATACCGATCACACCATCGCTTGGCGCTAAGAACACGGCCTTTCCGCGGGACAGCGACGAATACGTTTTACGGATTGCGGTAATCGAACGGAAAAATTCAACCAATTCCGGATCTTTCACAGCAAACGGCTGGCGGTTAAACGGATCTTTCCATCCATGCATGCCGCACTCGTCGCCGTAATAGATCGACGGTGTTCCCGGCACGGTCATCTGAAACACACCGGCCAAACGCATCAATTTGTCACCGCGCGCCTCTTGGTCAGCTGTCGGCACAAATTCTGCCTGATCTTCACACGAAAGTCCTTCGCCATTCATTCCGGTAGCGAGCACGGTGCGCGCACGCGGTTCATCGTGGCTCGAAACAAGATTCATCAATGCATAATACATCGGCTGCGGATAATTCAGCTGCTGAGAAAGCAGGAAGTTTTGCAGATCATATGCGGTTCCGTAACCGTTCAAAAATCCGAGCACCGCATTTTTAAACGGATAGTTCATGACTGTATCCAATCCCTTGCCGAGCGCATACTGCCGTTTTGCGCCGTAACTCTGCTTCGTTGTTGCATCTTCCCAGACTTCGCCCAAGAGCACGCGGTCGGGATTGCCCTCTTTTAACGAAGAACGCATCAGTTCGATGACACTGTCGGGCAGCTCATCCGCCACATCGAGCCGAATACCCATCGCGCCAAGCTGTTTCCAATAGGAAAACACGCTGAACGAACCGGTGATAATATCCTTTTGCCAAACAGGGTTTAGCTCATTGACTTCAGGCAGCGTATCAAATCCCCACCAACACTGATAGGAATCGCGGGAGCCCAAAAACGTATACCACGAATAATACGGCGAGCGCTCGCTTTGATACGCGCCGACCGAAAGATAGTTTCCAAGTTTATTAAAATATAAGCTGTCCGAGCCGGTATGCGAGTACACACCGTCAATCATGACACGGATGCCAGCCTGCTCCGCTTTTTCGCACAGCTCTTTAAAATCCTCGGGTGTTCCGAGAATCGGATCGACATTTTTATAGTTTCCGGTATCATACCGGTGGTTGGATGCGGCTTCCACAATCGGATTTAAATACAGCACGCCAACGCCAAGCGACTGGAAATACGGAATCGAATCAATGATTCCGCGCAGATCGCCGCCGTAAAAATCACACGGCGCATAATATTTTTCACCCTCAAGCGGCTGATACAGCACCGGTTCTTCCCAGTTTTCATGCACAACCACTTTTCTGCCCATGCTCTTATGGTAAGCGGCACCGCGTTCGAGATTTTTCTTATCCCCGCGTTTAAACCGATCAGGGAAAATCTGATACATAATCGTTCCGCGGAACCATTCCGGCGTTTGAAACGATGCATCATAAACCGTCAGCTGGAAACTTGCCGGCGGCTGGTCGTAGATGACGCCTTCTCCCTGCGTTCTGCCCATCGGCGGTCCGTAATAGATCGTTTTGTCCGCATAGGAAATCACAAAGAAGTACCACAGCACGCCCGGCGACTGCGGCAAAATCAAATCACAGACAAAAAAACGGTCCATGCGGGTCATATCATATTCTGTGCTGTCTTCATAAAAAAACGTTTTCACCCGAACAGAGCGAATCTGCGGATCTTCTGCAAGCAGGCGCAGCGTCACCAGATCACCGGTGCGCACAGCACCAAGCGGCGTACGATAGCAGCAGCGGGCAGAATTGTGCTCGATTTTCATAAAGAAAAAGTCCCCCAATATTTCAAATCTATCATCCATACCAAAAACAAAAGAAAAGCCGGAGAATCTTCTCCGGCCTTTTCTCGTTCACTTCACAGGATCAGTCCAACAAGCTCAGATACAAATCACGATACTTTTTCGCAGATACAATGAAGCTGTTGTCTTCTTTCATCGCATTCTCAATCAGTCTAAGCCGTGTTTTCGGATCACTGATTGTACGAAGCGCAAGCCGAATTACTTCAAGCATATCATGTGCGTTGTAATTTGTAAAGGAAAAACCGTTACCTTCTCCCGTAAATTCATTGTACGGGGTCACTGTATCACGCAATCCGCCTGTTTCACGGACGATCGGCAGCGTGCCGTACCGCAGCGAAATCATCTGCGAAATACCGCACGGCTCAAACTTCGACGGCATCAGGAACAGGTCGCTCGCTGCATAGATCTGATGCGACAGCGCATTGTCATATGCAATATACGAGCAGACGCGGCCTTTATACGATGCTTCCATTCCACGGAAGAAGCTCTCGTACATCGGATCACCTGTGCCGAGCAGAACGATTGCCACATCCTCTTCCATGATTTCGTTGAACACGCGCATCACAAGGTCAAAGCCTTTCTGCGAGGTCAGACGCGAAATCATGCCAATCAGCGGTGTAGACGGATCAACCGTCAAGCCAAGATCACGCATGAGAAGTTTCTTATTCTCATATTTGCCGCTCAAATCATCAACGGAGAAATGATGTTTCAAGAATTTGTCAGTTTCCGGATTAAACGCCTCAACGTCAATGCCGTTTAAGATGCCGACCAGATCACGGCTTCTTGCATTGAGAATGCCTTCCATTCCATATGCAAAATATGCCGTTTTGATCTCATCCGCATACGTCGGGCTGACTGTATTGATCTTATCGCTGAACACCAGCGCCGCTTTCATGAAGTTTGCACAGCCGTATGCTTCCAGGCACTCAGAATTATAATACGACGGATCGACATTGAACCAATCACGCACCGTACCAAACGAGTATGTACCCTGATACATCATATTATGAATGGTAAATACTGTTTTTACATCTTTGAGTGCTGTTTTCTGATACTGTGTTTTTAACAGCATCGGAATCATGCCGGTCTGCCAGTCGTTTAAGTGCAGAACATCCGGAATAAAGTCGATTTTTTCAAGCGACTCAAGCAGCGCGCGCTGGAAGAACGCATACTGCTCGCCTTCCGCTTCGCCGCCTTTGTAGATCGGACCGCCGAAATAATATTCGTTGTCGATCAAGTAATAGGTCACACCGTCGTGGACAAGCTCTTCCACGCCGACATACTGGCTTCTCCAGCCAAGGTGAATCCAGAAATCGGTCAGGTGTGTTGTTTTTTCGCCGTATTTTTTCTTGATGATGCTGTGATACGGGATCATCACGCGCACATCAAGACCCAGCGCAATCAAATCACGCGGCAATGTTCCGATGACGTCGGCCAAGCCGCCCGTTTTTGCAAACGGCGCACACTCCGAACCGGCAATCAGAACAGATGCCACCGGTTTTTTTGCCATCAGACATTCGCTCCTTTCGGAATAATCACCGGATATTCACGGCTGCCCGCCAATACCGAGTTCGGACGAACGGTTACTTTCTTATCGAGGATGACGTTTGTCAGCTGCGAGTTTGCATACACTTCGCTTGCCTGCATGATGATACAATCTTTGACAACGGTGCCTTTTGCGATGGTAACACCACGGAAGATGATCGAGTTCTCAACGGTACCCTCAATGATACAGCCGGAGCCGATCAGGCTGTTTTTGACAACTGCATCTTTGCCGTAACGGGTCGGTGCTTCGTCTTTGATTTTGGTGTATACTTTTGTACCGCTTCCGAACAGGTCTTCCTGTACGTCGCGTTTGAGCAGATCCATGTTGGTGCTGAAGTAGGAAGCAACCGAACGGAGCTGTCCGACGTATCCTTTGTGCTCATACGCATAAATTTTGAGCGTATCGAGGTGATTCATGATGATGTCGGTGTCGATGTTGTATTTGCCGCGGGAAGCAGCGTCATCGAGCAGGTACTGAAGCAGGTCTTTTTTGATCAGGTAAATGCCCAGGGACATTTTATCGTACGAGCCTGCGGTACCGTGTGTTTTCATATCAACTACGCGGCCGTCTTCGTCTGTTTTAAAGCGAACGTCGGAGAAACGGTCGAGTGTTGCGCTTGCGTTTTCCTGTACGCTGTACATCAATGTGATGTCTGCACCGGTTTCCATATGGAATTCAAACATTTTGTCATAGGTCTCGGTATAGACAGCGCAGGAGCTTGCGAGCAGGCAGTATTTCTGCGGTGCACGGCGCAGAAACGGCGCTGCACCCTGCAGTGTATCAATCGTGCCCTGATGTGCACCATAGTTTTCGCTGGTATCATACGGCGGAATGATGATCAAACCGCCGTCTTTACGGTTTAAGTCCCACTCTTTGCCGGAGCCCAGATGGTCCATCATGGACTGATAGTTTCTGCGCGGAATCACGCCGATATTGCGGATTCCGGAGTTGACCATGTTCGAGAGGATGAAGTCGATTGCGCGGTATCTGCCGCCAACCGGAAGTGCACCAACACTTCTTTTATTGACCAGTTCGCGGAGATTCAGGTTTTCTTCGCCGGCATAAATCAAGCCGCATACATTTTTTCTCATATCGTTGTTCCACCTTTATCTTACAATCTATCGCGTACCCGATTATTTCGCACGAGGATAGAGCATCTCGCCCTCTTTGATCTCCGCACCTTTCGGGATGGTAAGTTCTGAACCGACAACGGTGATTTTTCCTTCGCCGCCGATCTGAGCGTCTTCGCAAATGGTAACGTCTTCGTCAACGATTGCGCGTGTGACGGAGCTGTTTTTGCAGACGATCGTGTGCTGCATGACAACGCTGTCTTTGACGACTGCGCCTTCCTCAACGGTGACGTTCGGGAACAGAATCGAGTTTTCGACTGTGCCCAAAACGGTGCAGCCATCGCCGATGATGCTGTTTTTCACAGCAGCATTGTCACCGACAAAGTGCGGCGGAAGTACGAGGTTTCTGCCGTAGATTCTCCAGTTATCATCGCGCAGATCAAGCTCCGGCTCCTCAGCAAGCAGGTCCATGTTTGCTTCCCACAGGCTGTCGATTGTTCCAACGTCTTTCCAATAGCCCGAGAACAGATATGCATACATTTTCTCGCCGTTGTTGAGCATGTTCGGAATGATGTTTTTGCCGAAGTCGTTCGACGAGTTCGGGTCCTGGTTGTCTGCGATCAAATATTCTTTCAGTTTTGCCCATGTGAACACATAAATGCCCATGGAAGCCAGGTTGTTTTTCGGAACCGGCGGTTTCTCCTCAAATTCCACAATGCGCATTTCTTCGTTTGTGTTCATGATACCGAAACGGGAAGCCTCTGCCATCGGTACTTCCATAACGGCGATCGTTGCATCCGCACCTTTTTTCTCGTGCGCATCGATCATTTTTTCATAGTCCATTGTATAAATATGGTCGCCGGACAGAATCAAAATATAATCCGGATCATACTGCTCGATAAAGTGGATATTCTGATAGATTGCGCTTGCAGTACCCGAATACCATTCGCCTTTTTTACCTTTGACATACGGCGGCAGCACATATGCACCACCCGACATGCAGTCAAGATCCCATGTTGCACCGTTGCCGATATATGCGTTCAACTCAAGCGGCTCATACTGGGTCAGCACACCGACGGTATCGATGCCGGAGTGGATGCAGTTCGACAGCGGAAAGTCGATAATTTTGTATTTTCCGCCATACGGAACGGCCGGTTTTGCACGATTCTGCGTGAGCGCATACAAGCGGCTGCCCTGACCTCCGGCCAACAGCATTGCGACACATCTTTTCTTCACATTCATGGTTTAATCCCCCTGTTTCCTGTTTGTTTGATCTTCGTCAAACATGAAATATACGGTTGCCAGCGGCGGAAGCGTGATTGATGCACTTGCCTCCCTGCCATGGAACGGATCTGCGGTGACTTCGATTTCCGGCAGGTTTTTGACACCGCTGCCGCCAAACGAAGGATCATCGCTGTTTAAAATCTCACGAAGCACACCGGTCGTGGGCATTGCGATCTTATAATCGTAATGCACAACAGGCGTAAAGTTCGTGACACTTACAATTTTTTGCACCTTGCCGCGCCAAGGTGTGGAAATGCGCATAAACGCAATGACGCTGTTATCTTTATCATCGACCGTGATCCAGTCGAAGCCCTCCCAGCTGTCCTCGATATCATAAAATGCGCGGTGCTTCTGATAAAACGCATTCAGTTTTTTCATATATGTCTGCATGGTTCTGTGCGAGTCATAGTCAAGCAGGAACCAGTCGAGCTCTTTTGCAAAATTCCACTCGATGAACTGTGCAAACTCATCGCCCATGAACAGATGCTTTTTGCCCGGATGTGCAAAAATATAGCCATAGAACGCGCGGAGCGATGCGAATTTCTGCCAGTAATCGCCGAACATCTTGTCCACCATCGAATGCTTGCCGTGGACAACCTCGTCATGCGAGAACGGCAGGATATAGTTCTCTGAAAATGCATACTGCATAGAGAATGTCAGGTTGTTGTGCTTATATTTGCGGAACAGATGATCCGTTTCCATATATTTAAGCGAATCGTTCATAAAGCCCATGTCCCACTTGAATGTAAAACCAAGACCACCATCATACGGCGGTTTTGTCACCAGCGGATATGCCGAGCTTTCCTCCGCGATCATCATGATACCCGGATAGTTGGTTAAAAGCACGCTGTTTAATTTTTTGAGAAATGCAATCGCCTCAAGGTTTTCGGTTCCGCCGTATTTATTCGGCACATACTGACCGTCTTCCTTGCAGAAGTTTAAGTAAAGCATTGAGCTGACTGCGTCAATGCGCATACCGTCGATGTGGTATACGTCCATGAAGAACATCGCACTCGACACCAAAAAGCTCTGTACTTCCGGGCGGCCGTAGTTAAACAGCATCGTACCCCACTGCGGCATTTCGCCCTGCATCGGGTTTTCGTGCTCAAACAGCGCAGTACCGTCAAAACGGCGCAGTCCGTGTGCATCCCGCGGGAAGTGTGCCGGCACCCAGTCAAGAATCACGCCGATGCCTGCTTCATGCAGTTTGTCCACCATATACATAAAGTCTTCCGGTGTACCATAACGCGATGTGATGCTGTAATATCCCGTGACCTGATAGCCCCAGGAACCATCGAACGGATGCTCAGTAAGCGGCATGACTTCCACATGGGTAAAGCCCATTTTCTTTAAATACGGCACAAGCTCGTCGGCCGTTTCACGATATGTAAAGAAGCTGCCGTCCTCATGCTGGCGCCACGATCCAAGATGCATCTCATAGATCGAAACCGGACGTCTTTGCAAATTGGTGCGCGCCCGTTTTTTTAAGAATTTCTCGTCCGTCCAGTCATAATCGGCAAGATCATACACACGCGATGCCGTTCCCGGACGAAGCTCGCTGTAAAATGCAAACGGATCGGCTTTATAATAATCCTGTCCGTCATAGCCATGAATCAGATATTTATACATATCGCCGTGCTTTGCCTCTTTGACATAAGCGACAAACAAACCGCCTTCATGCGGCTCCATCGGGTTTTTGTCTGGATCCCAGTCATTAAATTCACCGACGACACTGACGCCTTTGGCATTCGGTGCCCAAACACAAAAGCGATATTCTCCTGTTTCCTCCACCTTATGACAGCCCATCATCAGATAAGCACGCTGTGCTTCTCCAGTATTGAACAAAAACACATCATCCTGGAAAAGCTCTTTTTTTGTCATCATGATCATTCACCATCCTTCAAAAAAACAAATCCTTTTTGCTTTTGAACGCTTTTATATATATATGCAGACAAAAGAGAAAATAGAACCTGTTTTTTCTTGTTTTGCGGAGCAGAACCGGAAGGGCTTTTAAAAAACCCGGATTCCGCATGATTACAGGCAATTTCGCGATTCGGTATAATGCCCATAATTGTTTCTTATATTATAGCACTGTTTATCCATATATTACAATAGCAAAATGCGAAAAATACAAAAAATTTGCTTATTTTTTTGTGGTTTTTTGTTCTTTCGTAAAAAGGACGTTAAAAAGGCAGTGCTTTTTTAGAAAAAGCACTGCCTTTTTTCAGATCGACACAGTCGATTGTTCCTGTTTACTTTGCGGCATTGCACGCGCAAGCCGCCGTTCATACATCCAAAACAGAATCGCCAGCACGATTCCTTTTAAAATACTCGAAATGGTAATACTCCACCAGATGCCGTCGAGTCCGAGCGCAGTCGAAGACAGCCACATTGCCGCCGGAATACGTGCCGCTGTCAGAAGCGTTGCGACAATCGAAGGCGGAAGCGTTTTTCCGAAACCCGAAAATGCACCGGATGCAACGATCTCCACACACATGAACACCTGCGAATAACCGAGAATTACAAGATAACTAATTCCCATCGGCAGAATCGTTTCATCGGGGATAAAGATTTGAAACAGCGGGCCTGCACAGAACACAAGCAGCGCCGTCGAAAACAGTCCCCAGCCGATGATGATGGACACCGCAGTATGATATCCTTTTTTGGCACGGTGAAAGTCGCCTGCACCGTAATTCTGTGCAATAAACGAGCTGAGCGCCGACGCAAAGCCCTGACCGGTCATCCAGGAAATCGACTCGATCTGGCTGCCGACACGCTGTACGGCAACTGCCGCATCGCCAAACGACGCAACCATGCGCGCAATCACCATCGCAACACCTGCAAAAATCATTTCCTGCACAGCAGACGGCAGTCCGATGCGTACAATATCTTTGATACACGCGCCGTCCGGACGGGAAAACAGCCGCACGCGCTTTAACAGCGAATCACGCAGGCAATAACGCACAAACATCAGCGTCACGATGATCTGTGCGCCGACGGTTGCAATCGCCGCACCGCCAGCACCGAGTGCAGGAATCGGGCCAAAGCCGAAAATCAGCACCGGATCGAGGATAATATTTGCCACAAGGCCCACCGAGGTTGCAAGAAACGGTGTTTTGGAGTTGCCCGCCGCCGTAATAAGTCCGGTGAAAATCATGTTGACGAATGAAAAGACCATACCGCCGCCCACAATCTGCAAATAAATGATGGCATCCCGCACGGTGGATGCTTCGTTGAAGCGGTAAAAGCCGATGAGCGGTTTTGCAAATGCCACAAGCACCACGGTATACAGCAGTGCGAACACAATGCCGAACTGCAAGGCGTTCTGCGCATACAGCGACGCCCGTTCTTGCTCTTTTGCGCCGAGCATCTGGCCGGTCATGACCTGTCCGCCGGTACGGGCAATCGTCGTAAACCCGCTCGCCAGCCACATGAACATACCCGCAGAGCCGACTGCTGCCACCGCGCTTGCACCAAGCCGGCCGATCCAGATCATGTCGGTGAGGTTGTACGCCATCTGAATCAGCGATGTCGCCATAATCGGCATGGCAAGCTTTGTTAAGACGGCGAGAATATTTCCCCGTGTCAAATCAATCGCATGCTTCATAAAATGAAAACTCCTTTTCCTTACTTTTTAAAATTATACACTGAGCAATCGCACCTGCACAGTCACCAGTCAAAAAAGCGCGGCGCCCAAATTTCACACAGTGCCTTGTGCCGCGCCCGATAATCGGGCAAGAGGCGCAAAAGCAGCTCATAAAACGCTTTTCCGTGATTCATATGCACCGTATGGCACAGCTCGTGCACAATCACCGCATCAATGAGCGCTTCCGGTGCGGACATCAGCCGAAACGACAGGCAGATTCCTTTTTTCGAGGAACACGAGCCGAAGCGCTTTTTCGCAGATGTGATTTTTACGCCCGAGATCGCAATGCCAAGCTGCTCTGCGAGCAGTGCGGTCCGCTGTTTTAAGTACGCATTCGCCTCTTTCATGAAAAGTGCGCGAATCTGTGTGTCAATCGGCGCATCATCGCGTACCACCACATGAGATGCACAAAAGCACCGCGTTTCGCCGAACGTCACCGTTCGCGGTATGCCAAGCAGCCACACCGTGCTGTGTTCTGCAAGCGGTACAGGCGGGGAGTACGTTTCTTTCTGCTTGTCTATCGTGCGTGCAATCCAATCCGCCTTTTGACAAAGAAACGCTTCAATTTGACGGTGTGACATCGCTTTGGGGGCGCGGACAATCACTTCGCCCTGTCTGTTGATTTCGACTGCAAGCGTTTTTCTTGCCGACCGAATCAATGTATATTCCATTTTGTTCCGCCCTCTTTTCCGTCTCAATGCGCCAAGCCTGATATAGTGTAACATAAATTGCATCGAAAGTAAACGCAAACACGCCGCCTTGCATAGACTAAAACAAGAAGGTGAGGCGTTTTGATGGAAGCTTTTTTTGATTTACATACATTGCTGCACGCAGCATTGCTTGTGGCGGCTGTATCGGCTGACACGCTGGCGGTCGGATTTTCATACGGTGCATCGCGCATCAAGGTGCCGTTTGGTTCGCTGTTGGTAATCGCATCCGTCTGCACGCTGGTAACGGGCGGCGCGGTCTTTCTCGGTGCACTGGCAATGCCAGTTCTGGCTTCTGCCGCAGGCGTTGTGTCATTTTGTCTGCTGTGCACTGTTGCGTGCGTACGGCTCTGCGACAGCACTGTAAAACAGCTCATCCGCTGTCATCCGTCGCTGTCCCGGCGGCTCCAGTTCCGCTTTTTTGACCTGCGCGTGATCCTGCATATCTGTGCAGACAGCGCTGCCGCCGACTCCGATCATTCCAAAACCATCTCTGCCAAAGAAGCGGTCGCGCTGGCACTGGCACTCTCACTCGACGGCGCGGCGGCAGGCATCGGCGGTGGTGTAGGCGCGGTGAGCGTCTGTCATACGGTGTTCTTCTCCTTTTTATTTACACTTGCCGCATTTTCCCTTGGCAATCTGATCGGAAAACGTGTAGGGACTGCGCTTCATTTTGAATGCGGATTCATTTCGGGTGCACTGCTGCTCACATTGGCATGCCTGCGGGTTTTCCTCAAATTATAGAGAATATTTCAAAAGATATCGACTAAACAGCAGTTATTTTGTAGGAATATTTGAAAAGTATCTTTACAAATAAAAATTATCTGCTATTCTATTAGGTGTGGAAGCACTTGCGGCAGCCTATTTGCCGCACAATTCATCTGATGCTGCTGTGCTCACGAAGCAGCGTATACGTTTTTTTAAAAGGAGGCGTTTTTTTGAAAAAACCTTCATCCAATCCGTTTTCGATGCTCTCCTCCCTGTCTGACGGATACCGGCTGTTGCTGATTACCTCTGCGGTCACGACGATTTTATCAATCGTATTCAACTACCTGATGCCGCAGGTAATTCGTTTTGCAATCGACACAGTCCTCGGCGATCAGCCGAGTGCGCTTCCCGCTGTACTGACGTCGATTTTAATGCCGGACAAGCAGGATACCATGCGAAACTTAATCGCCTGTGCAATTATGGCGATGGTTTTTTCGGTCTTATCGGGACTGTTTACGTATCTTTGCCGCTACACGATGGCAAAAGCCTCGGAAGGCATGATCGAGCGGCTGCGCAACCGGCTGTTTTCCCATGTGCAGAAGCTTTCCTATCACTGGCATGTCACCCATCAGACGGGCGACATCATTCAGCGCTGTACCTCTGACGTTGAGGTGGTTCGCGGCTTTTTGTCCGCACAGCTGCTCGAGATGTTCCGCACTGTTTTTCTCATTGCGCTGTCGCTTCTTTTGATGTTCAGCATCAGTGTGAAGCTCTCCTGGATTTCGACAGCGTTTGTGCCGGTTGTCATGCTCTATTCCGGTGTGTTCTATGCAAAGATCTCGAAAAACTTCCGGAAGGCTGACGAAGCGGAAGGCGACTTATCTGCCGCTGCACAGGAAAATTTCACCGGCGTGCGCGTGGTGCGTGCATTCGGCCGGGAAGCCTATGAGATCGACCGATTTGAAAAGAAAAACAACCTGTTTTCCGCACTTTGGATCAAGCTCGGTCACTGGCTCTCGTTTTACTGGGGCATCGGCGACCTCGTTTCCGCAATTCAGGTCATGGTCATTGTCATTTTAGGTGCGCTCGAAGCATATGCAGGTTCGATTACACTCGGTGACTTTTTATTGTTCTCTGCGTATAACTCCATGCTCGTGTGGCCGGTGCGAAGCCTTGGCCGCATTCTCTCCGAAATGAGCAAGACCGGCGTATCCATCAGCCGTTTAAATGAAATCTTAAACGAGCCGGAGGAAGACGACGACCCGAACGCACTGTGTCCGCCGCTTGACGGAGATATTGTGTTTGACCATGTTTCGTTTGATTATCACGGTGTAAATCCGGTTTTGAACGACATCAACCTGACGATTCACGCAGGCGAAACGGTTGGCATTCTCGGTGCGACGGGAAGCGGAAAATCGACGCTCATGTACCTGCTCGACCGGCTTTACGATCTGCCGAACGACTGCGGCACTATCACCATCGGCGGTGTTGACATCCGAAACATCCGCCGCGATTATCTGCGCCGGCACATCGGTTTTGTATTACAGGAACCCTTCCTGTTCTCGAAAACAATCCGCGAAAACATCAGCATTACATCGCTTCAAAATGAGCTGTCCGCCATCCGGCACAGTGCTTCCGTGGCAGCCGTTGACGAAGCGATCTGCGAATTTGCACAGGGATATGACACTGTCGTCGGCGAACGCGGCGTCACACTCTCCGGCGGTCAGAAACAGCGCGTTGCGATTGCTAGAATGCTGATGCAGGAAGCGCCGATCATGATTTTTGACGATTCTCTTTCCGCTGTGGACGCCGAAACGGACGCAAAAATCCGTTCGGCTTTAAAACAGGCCACCAACAAACGGACAACCATCTTAATTTCGCACCGCATCACAACACTGATGAATGCGGACCGCATTTTTGTGATGGAAAAAGGCCGCGTCGTCCAGTCCGGCACGCATGAAACGCTGTGCAAAGAAAACGGCGTCTACCGCCAAATCTATGAAATTCAAGGAACGCTCGAAGAAGAGCTTGCAAACATCAACAAGGAGGTGACTCCATGACGGAAGTCAAAGAAATCGACCGTCAGTCGTTTCATCTTGGGGTTTGGAAAAAGCTTCTGCCGTTTCTGCGTCCATACCGTGCGCGTCTTGCCTTTTTGCTGACCGCACAGCTTGTGTGCGCGGGAATCTCCATTTCGTATCCGCTGTTTCAGCGCTATGCGATTACCCACTTTATTGAACAGCAGAATCTTTCCACCCTCACGCCGTTTTGCATCTTATATCTGCTGGTAATCATCCTCGAATGCACATTGGTTGTGCTGTTCTGCCGTGCAGCGATCTCAATCGAGATGTACTTAGGACGTGACTTAAAACAAAAAACGTTCGTTCATCTGCAAACACTGTCGTTTTCCTACTACAACGTCACACCGGTGGGCTATATGCTCGCGCGTACCATGAGCGATACCAACCGCATCGGCGGTCTGATCGGCTGGGGTCTTCAGGATATGCTGTGGTGCTTGGCGTATGTACTCGGCACGTTTGTATCGATGCTGTTTTTAAACTGGCAGCTGGCACTGCTCATTATGATTGTGGTACCGGTGATTGCGGTGCTGACGGTTTACTTTCAGCGCAAAATTTTAAACTTAAACCGCAAAATCCGGAAGCTGAACTCCACGATGACCGGCGTGTTCAACGAAGGAATCACCGGTGCGCGGACATCCAAAACACTTGTCATCGAGGATAAAAACGCGGAGGAATTCTCCGGTGTTGCACATGATATGTACAAATCCTCCGTGCACGCCACTGCACTGAATGCAGTTTATATTCCGATCATCGTAACGTGCAGCTCGCTTGCGGTTGCCGTCGTGCTCACAAAGGGCGGCTCGATGGTGACGTTCGGCTCCATGGACTACGGCACGTTATCGGTCTTTTTTACGTATGCGCTGACGATTTTTGAACCGATTCAGCAGCTCGCCCGCATCATTGCAGACGTGATTTCCATGCAGGCAAACATCGAACGTGTCACCGACATGCTCGAAACAAAGCCGACCATCGTCGACACGCCGGAAGTCATCGAAAAATACGGCGACACTTTTTCGCCCAAACGCGAAAACTGGGAACCGATCAAAGGTGACATCACGTTTGATGACGTGACGTTTAAATACCCGGACGGCGAGGAGTATATCTTGGAGCACTTTAATCTCCATATCAAAGCCGGTACAACCGTCGCAATCGTCGGTGAAACGGGTGCAGGTAAATCGACGCTTGTCAACATCGCCTGCCGGTTCTTCGAGCCAACAAGCGGCCGTGTGCTGATTGACGGCAAGGACTACAAAGAACGTTCGCAGCTGTGGCTGCACAGCAACCTGGGCTATGTTCTGCAAAATCCGCATCTGTTTTCGGGCACCATCCGTGAAAACATCCGTTACGGACGTCTTGATGCCACCGAGGAGGAAATCGAAGCAGCTGCCAAGATTGTTTCGGCACACGACTTGATTCTCTCGATGGAAAACGGCTACGATTCGGACGTTGGCGAAAGCGGCGACCGTTTGTCTACCGGTGAAAAGCAGCTCATCTCGTTTGCACGTGCTGTGCTTGCTGATCCGCGTATTTTTGTGCTCGACGAGGCAACGTCCTCGATCGACACCAAAACAGAACAGCTCATTCAGGACGCGATCTCTCATCTGCTAAAGAACCGCACCTCATTTTTGATTGCACACCGTTTATCCACGATCCGCAAGGCTGACTTGATTTTGGTGGTGCGCGATGGTAAAATTGTGGAACAGGGTACCCATGAAGAACTGTTACAGCAGAAAGGGTACTATAACACATTATACCGTAACCAGTTTGCACGCGAAATGAGCGAGCGCACACTGGCGGAATAAAAGAAAGGAACAAACGGAATGAAATTTGTTTCATGGAACGTAAACGGGCTGCGCGCTTGTCTTGAGAAGGGATTCCTCGATGTACTGCGTGAGCAGGATGCTGACTTTTTCTGCATTCAGGAGACAAAAATGCAAGAGGGACAGGCATCGTTTGATTCGCAGGGCTATGATGTTTATTATAATAGTGCACAGCGCAAAGGCTATTCCGGCACTGCTGTGTTTTCAAAGCACAAGCCGCTTTCTGTTCATCTTGGTATTGGCAAAGAGGAGCACGACACAGAAGGACGCGTAATCACGCTCGAATTCCCTGCATTCTTTTTGGTAAACGTCTACACGCCGAATTCGCAGGCAGAGCTTGCGCGGCTTTCCTACCGCATGGAGTGGGAGGATGCGTTCTGTGCGTATCTTTGTGCACTGGATGAGCAGAAGCCCGTCATTGTCTGCGGGGATTTCAATGTTGCACACAAGGAAATTGATCTGAAAAACCCACAGACAAACCGCAAAAACGCCGGATTTACCGACGAAGAGCGTGAGAAATTCACGTCTTTGCTCGATGCAGGCTTTGTGGATACGTTCCGGTTATTGTATCCTGATCGTACCGAAGCATATTCCTGGTGGAGTTATCGTTTTGGCGCATCGACTATTTTCTCATCAGCAAACGGCTCGCTGACAAAGTAGAAGAAGCGACCATCTGTTCAGACATCTTAGGCAGCGATCACTGCCCGGTGACGCTTTCGATATCACTCGACTAAGCACAACGAAAAAAGGCTGCTCATATATGAGCAGCCTTTTCTATTCAAACAATTTTTATTCCAAGAAATATTCCATTTCATGATTTTTTTCGCAAAATCCCAATTTCCCATAGAGTGATTTTCCTTGTGTGCTGCTGCTAAGCCACAGCCGCTTCAATCCCAACTCTGCGCTATATGCCAGAATGGTTTTAAGAATCTGACCGGCGAATCCACGGTTTCTGAAATCCGGATGCGTATAAACATTCAAAATATAACCTTCCCGTCCAGACAAATCTTCCGCATACGGAAGCCTCTCAAACAGACATAATGAACCGATTGACACAAGCTGACCTTCCACTTGAATGCCCCAACTGAACAAATCTTTATTAACGTGGTCAAGATAGTATGTTTTGGTGGCGGTTTGCAGTGCTTCATAATCTGCATCTTCATGAAGTTCACCTAATTCGCGGAATAATTGCATCCGCAAATGCAAAAATCCATCGGCGTATGTTTTGTCCAGTTGTATGATGTTCATATGATACTCCCTCTTTTGTGTCAATAAAAACAAACAGCGTCAGAACAAAGTTCTGACGCTGTTTTTGGAGCTGATAACCAGATTCGAACTGGTGACCTCGTCCTTACCAAGGACGTGCTCTGCCTACTGAGCCATATCAGCAATGGCGACCCGCATCGGGCTCGAACCGACGACCTCTAGCGTGACAGGCTAGCGCTCTAACCAACTGAGCTAGCGGGCCAACTGGCAGGGGTTAAAGGACTCGAACCTTTGGCACGCGGTTTTGGAGACCGCTGCTCTACCAACTGAGCTAAACCCCTATAAACGATCATGCAATAATGGTGGGCCTTCAGGGACTCGAACCCTAGACCGTCCGGTTATGAGCCGGATGCTCTAACCAACTGAGCTAAAGGCCCGAATTTGTCCGCCTACCACGGAACTGCATGAAATATTATATAACACAGAACCAAAAATGTCAAGAGAAATCTTTTCATTTTCATTGATTCTATGTGAAGAATCAAGATTCAACAAATGCGTTGTCTCGTTTGAAACAACGCACTGTCAAACATTGTGACGGCGTCTATCTATCTTCCCAGGCCGTCTCCAGCCAAGTATTTTCGACGCTAGTGAGCTTAACTTCTGTGTTCGGGATGGGAACAGGTGGATCCTCACCGCCA
>NZ_JACJKY010000020.1 GCF_016901855.1 Merdimmobilis hominis
TAGAGCACCTGACTGTTAATCAGGGTGTCACTGGTTCGAGTCCAGTTGGGGGAGCCACCAGACTAAGTCTGGACGTAATTCGCGTCTGGACTTAGTTTTTTTATTTTAACGAGATGCTCGCGTCGGGAGCGAAGAAAGAAGCATCGACGCGGAATAGATAATTTCCTTTTGTTCGTGATCTTCGGACGCGAGGAAATCGAGCTTAGCCCGCGCGTCCGGACTTAGTTTTTTTATTTTAATGAGATGCTCGCATCGGGGATGACAGAGGAAATCGGACTTAGTCCGCGCGAAACGCCCACCGCAGGTGCGGGTGTGCCCGCGCGGGTACGTGTGTTTAAATTTCGCCGCCTGTAGCACGTTTGCGTTATTCTTGATTCGATATAATATTTATGCTACAATACGTTCAGGCGGTGATATAGATGAGATTTAAGACTAAATTGAATTTAAAGTTTTATATTGTTTCTCTTCTTCTATTGGGCATCGTTCTATTGGGATGGTATGGTCTGTATTTTTTGAATACAAATAAAATCTTAATGGAAGATAATATGCCGATGGATGCTCAAACTAAAATAATGTTTACGATTGTAATTGGTGCAGTTGTATTATCATGGACATTTTCTTTATTTACATTGATAAGGCAAGCAATATTGGGTTACGCTTTTGTGATAGATGAAAACGGAATTCATGCCACAGCAACGGTGAGGAATGTGTTGGCTTTTATTTTTGTTGTACCGATCAGAACGATCCCGTTTTCAGCAATCGAAAAAGTATCGGAAGATCACGAAACTTTGATCTTACATATTGATAAAACCAAAATAGACATAATTCCGTTTTTGCGGACTTTTGCAAGAAAAAAATATCATTTATTTTCTGGATTTACGGTAGAAAAACAAAACGTTATCAAAGGTGAAATCGAAAAATATATTATAAATAAAATGAACTGACTTCGTCTTGTTCCTATAGAAAAACGGCACAACAATCAGCTGTGCCGTTTTTATGTTTAGGTTGTCGAGCAAGAAGGTGTCCCTTTGCTGCCTTTCATTTTTCTCAGTGCAAATACAAACACACAAAGACCAACAATGATTGGCAGATAGAATGTCAGCAACCGCCACAATAATAGAATCAAATTGATGAGTGACGTATCTTTGAAAAAGGAAGAAAAGAATGTATAGAAGCTGTATTCCGCGCCGCCAGATGCACCCGGAAGCGGAACAAACGATGAAATCATCGTCACAAATGACAGTGCACAGATTACAAGGGTAGGCGACAGCGTGTTAACACGAAATGTTAAACATAAAAAATACGGAATAGAGAACTGCACGGTTAATTGAAGGGCTGTGAGTACGAATGTTGTAATCATCATGCGCAGGTGTTTGCGCAGCAGCAAAAATCCTTCATGAAACTCAGCGAGTTCCTTTGCGACACGGTTTGTGATCTCATCCGGTTTTTTCAGAAGCTTTAATTTGGTTAACAGACGAATCACACCAAATGCAATTTTCTGCGTAAGATTCTTAAAAAAGCAAATGGCGAATAAAAAGAACATCACACCGGTATTGATTAAAAAGCCAATGAAAACAAGATAGCCAAATCCACTGATCTGAGAAGAAAAATATCCCCATTTTGCAACCAATACAACGATGGAGTAGATCGTCAGAACAATTTGATACACAATAAATTTAATCAGCAGACAACTGCTGGAAATTCCAAGCGGGATTCCTGTTTTCGTCATATGATATGCCTGAACAGGCTGACCGCCGCTGGAAAACGGCGTAACGCAGTTAAACAGCTGACCGATCATTGAAGTGGTTACACTGGACCGAAAACGTTGTTTTTTATGGAAGCATCGTACAATCAAATGAAAGACACTACTTTCTAAAAGCCAAAACAAAATCATCAAAAGCAGCGCAACGAACAGCCATCCGAGATTTGCGATTTTAAACGTCCGTATAATGGTGTCCCATCCTGTTGACCAAATGACGTATCCAACCAGTGCGATCAAGAAGATCCCAAGAAAAATCAGATTTCTCTTTTTAAGTTCCATAATACTCCTCTCTATTTTGTGTGAGCCTGTTTTTTAGATTGTTCATCCATCACACGCGTGTAAAACGCATCCCACATGGAAAGAACGTGCTCCCGATTGTAGAAGAGATGTCCACGCCAAGCGTCTGCTTGCGCCTTTTCATAAAATGCAGGATCAGTTGCAAGGCGTTTTAATGCACGGACAAATCCGTCCAAATCCGGCTCTTTGACATAATAATTAAATAAAATTGCTTCATAGATGGGGATGTCACGCAGAAGGAGCAGAATGTTGCAATTCATTGCTTCAAGAATTGTCATGGGGAACAGTTCCTCAAACGAAGGCAAAAACATCACATCACCAAGATTATAAATGGTATTCATTTCATCACGAGCGACAATGCCCGGAAATACAAGATTTTTCGGTGGATTTGCAACGATTTTTTCAATTTCAGCGTATCCGTCGGTGATTTTTCCAAACGAAAAGCCACCTGCCCATAAAAATTGAATGTCAGGAAGGCGTTTTGCGCATTCTACAAAGTCAAAGACACCTTTGCGTGTTTGAAGCTGACCGGCGCAAACGACTGTGAATTTGTTTGGATCTAAGCCGTATTTTTGACGGGCTGCTGTCTTTTCTTCTTTGGAAAACGGGAAAAAATCGTTTTCATTCACAAAATTCGGAATGTATGTAACCTTGCTGCGGTCAATGCCATATGCGGCAAGACGGTCGATGAAGTACGGGTTGACGGTTACAAGATAATCCATACGGCCATAAAAGGACAGCAGATATTTATAAAACACTTTTTTAAAGAGCTTCGGCAATTTTAAACTCTGCTCCAGCGTTTCCGGTAAAAAGTGAACATAGCCAACCGTGCTGCCTTTTCGCTTTGCGCGTGAGATGGAGAGATAGAATGGAAAATTCACCGTATGATAATGATTGATGTTTCCGGGCTTTTTGGAATTATATGTGACATAAAAACGATCAGATAATCCATTTTCAACCAAAGCAACTTGTTCTTTATATGCAGAAGCCACGCCTTGACCTTGAACAGAATCTGCACGAGACATCATGTTGATGCAATATTTCATTAAGTAAATTCCTTTCGTTTTTTACTTGCTAAATATTAACAAAATACGTATCAATAACAGAGGTTCTATATATTATAATACGATATTCCCCCTATAAAGTCAAGGAAAAGGGGGAAAACGAAACGATTACAGCAAAATTGTATGCAATGCACTCCTATAAACATCACATAACCGTTCAAGTGTATAATATCGGCAGTTTGCTGGACTTGTGGATGGCAGTTCAATGGCTTCACGCTTTGTCTGCGGCAGACAATATTTTTTATAGAGCGCTGCCGCTTTTTTTCCTGTCGTAAAGATTGCGCGAATATCCGCGTGATTGAGAATGATCGATAAATCATTCGCCACAGGGTCTTTGATGCTTTGATCATCCGCACCGCGAATGGTGCAGGAGGCCAGCACATCCCATAGCGCAATCCCGTGTGAAAGTGCAAAATTGCGCCGTTGTTCTGTTGTCTGCGGGATTTCTTCACCGAACACGGCAGCCAACACCGGCCAGAAGCGGTTTTGCGGATGCGCATAATAAAATCCTTTTTCACGTGATTTCGGCGACGGGATTGTCCCCAAAAACAACACGCGTGATTGTTTGTCGAAAACGGGAGCCAGTTCATGCAGTACAGTATTTGAATCCATCCAATGCGCTCCTTCCGTGTTGCAGTCCCTTTTTTCGCTGACAGCTTGTTTATCAATATTATACCGCGTTTGTATATGCGTGTGCAAGCGCTGCAGTGTTGATTTTTGGCGGTGAGAGGATTATACTTGACTTAACGGAAAAACGGGAGGCATAAAAACAATGGAAGAACAAATCAGAAGAGAAGCTGCCGCTGCGGTACAGGAACTCATTGATACCGCACACTTAAAAAGCGGACAGATTCTGGTGGTTGGCTGCTCGTCGAGTGAAATTGTCGGTGAGCGGATCGGTTCACATTCGAGCGTCGATGCGGCGGGTGCAGTTGTGGCTGCGATTTTGCCGATTTTAAAGGAACATGGGATTTACCTTGCGGCACAGTGCTGTGAGCATTTGAATCGTGCGCTGATCGTGGAACAAGCGTGTGCAGATGCATATGGCCTTGAATGCGTAAACGTCGTGCCACAGCCAAAAGCAGGCGGATCGTTTGCAACGGCAGTCTATGCGTCGTTTAAATCTCCTGCCGCAGTGGAGTCGATTCGTGCACATGCAGGTATTGATATCGGCGATACGCTGATCGGCATGCATTTGCGTGCAGTTGCGGTGCCTGTGCGGCTGTCAGTGAAGCAAATCGGAGAAGCACACGTCACAGCGGCACGTACAAGGCTTAAATGTATCGGCGGCATTCGTGCACACTATGATGAATCGCTGATGTAAACAAAGACAGCCATCCGAAAACGGATGGCTGTTTTTTTAATGTTCCCGCAGAAACGGCGGAGAGATTTCGGTTGAAAGCAATGGCGCGTATACGTCCGGGCGGCGGAATGTGTTGCCCATCATTTCGTTTTCGCGGTAGGCACGCAGCGCGTCTAGATCATAATCAGCATATAATATTCCTTCTTCTGTTTCGCTTGCCAGACATAAGGTCGGATCAACAGCATTCGTATCGTCTTTCCACTGAATTGGGCTGTATGCGCACGAGCATCCGGCACCTGCACCCGGTGGATTTGCCATGATAACCCCCACCATGTTTTCATACGCACGGACACATAATGTACGCAGCCGCGGTGCCATGATGGTGCAGTCATTGGGAACAACGATCAATTCTGCGCCTTTGAGCATCAAAATGCGTGCACTTTCAGGATATTCGCGGTCATAACAGATCATCGCGCCGATTTTCACGCCGTCTATTTCGCCGACGAAAAATTCATTTCCCGGTTCGATCATTTTTTCAAAGGAAAACGCACAGGTATGCACTTTGTGATATACAAACTGGATTTCTCCGTTTTTGTCAATGAGCATCGCTGTGTTATGGGGACGCTCTGTGCCTTTTGTCAGTGCAGTGATGAGTACGCCGATTCGATGCGTTTTCGCGGCATGGCGAATCGTTTGGAAAGCATCGCCGGTGAGTGAAAGCGCTTGTGCTTTCCATGATTGATAGGCGGGGGATGTCTGTAAAACTAAGAAGGGAAGTGTTTCATCAACTTCGGGAAACGCGTATCCGGTTAAAAAGCATTCAGGAAACAGAACAAGATCCGCGCGGTTTGACGCTGCTTCCTTAATCATTTGTAATGCGGAGTGTGTATTCTGTTTAACAGCAAACGGGGTGCTTTTTTGCTGTACAATCCCGATGCGAAATGACTTTTCCAATGCACTTACCTCCTTTTTCCTTATTATAACGAAAAAGAAAAAGCCATGCAATCCCCAAAGGATTGCATGGCTTTTTTAAAAATTCTTATTGATTAGCAGAACGGGTTCTCGTTCGGATACGGCAGAGATTTCGGACGGTTATATGCGATGTCCGCAATGCCCAAGAAGTTGAACAGCGAGAACAGTGCTTTGCCGCAGTGCGAGAATGCAACTGCACCGTGGTGCGGATACTGTTTCTCTACGAGCACATAGCGGTAGAAACGATCCATTTCCGGAATTGCAAACACGCCGATGCTGCCGAAGCTGCGGGATGCGACGTCGAGTGTCTGACCCTGTGCGATATATGCTTTCAGTTCGCCCGAAGCAGTGCCCTGCAGACGGAAGAACGTGATATCGCTTGCAGCGATGTCGCCTTCCATGGTGCCGCGGGTGATATCCGGCTCTGCTTTTTCCGGTTCGAGCTGACGTTTCATGATGAGCTGGTAGCCCATATGCGGGTTTTTCAAACGGCATGCCGGTGTATTGCCGCAGTGGAAGCCCATGAATGTTTCATCCAGGCGGAAGTCATAGCGGCCTTTGATGTCCTCATCATAGATGGAAGCCGGTACGCTGTTGTTGATGTCGAGCAGTGTGACCGATTCGCCGGTGACACAGATGCCGATGTATTCGCTGAGTGCGCCGAAGATGTCGACCTCACAGCTGACCGGAATGCCTCTTTCGGTCAGGCGGCTGTTGACATAGCACGGAACGAAGCCAAACTCGGTCTGGAATGCCGGCCAGCATTTGTTTGCAAATGCGACATAGTCACGGGTGCCTTTGTGTTCTTCTGCCCAGTCGAGGAGTGTGAGCTCATACTGTGCCAAACGCGGCAGAACGCCTTTATACGGATTGTTTTCGCCGAGTTCAGCTGCCATTTCTGCCATGAGCGCCGGAATGCGTTCGTCATTTGCGTGTGCGCGGTAGGAAACGAGCAGGTCGAGCTCAGAGTTTTCCTCTACCTCAACGCCCAGGTCAAACAGCGGTTTGATCGGTGCGTTGCAAGCGAAAAAGTCGCTCGGACGCGGACCGAAGGTGATGATTTTGAGCGAACGCAGGCCGAGCAGTGCAGTTGCAACCGGAACAAACTCTGCGATCATTTTTGCGATATCGGAAGCGGTTCCAACCGGATACGGCGGAATGAATGCTTTGATGTTGCGCAGACCTAAGTTGTACGAGCAGTTGAGCATACCGCAGTATGCGTCGCCGCGGCCGTTGATCATGTCGCCGTCGCCCTCAGCGGCAGCCACATACATTACAGGACCGTCAAAATACTGTGCAAGCATCGTTTCCGGTGTTTCCGGACCGAAGTTGCCCAGATAGACGCACAGTGCGTTGACACCGTTTGCTTTCACGTCTTCGATTGCTTTTTTGACGTCTGCTTCGGTTTCAACAGTAACCGGGCAGTCGTACAGTTCGCCGTCATACGCGTTTGCGATTGCATGGCGGCGGCGCTCAGAGAGCGAGATCGGGAAACATCCGCGGCTTACGGAGATGATTCCCATTTTGACAGCAGGAATGTTGTTCATTGTAAAGACTCCTTTATGTATTAGATTTTAAATTAAGCGGTCAATGTTGATATTGTCGCCGGTCAGACCCACATAAGCACCCGATTTGACTTCCGGTGCATCTTCGTGTGCAATGAGCCATTTGTTTTTTGCAAACAGCAGGCGGTCTTCGCCTTCGTCACTGCCGATTTCCGGTTTTGCTTCGTTTGTGCCTTTCGGCAGAATCACAGCAACGCGGAAGCCTGCACCTTTATACGCACTGCACGGCGCATAGTGGAGCGTTGTTGCATACAGCTCAACAAGTGTGCCTGCCGGAACACAGAATGCATGAACATTCGAGGTGGACAGCTTTCCGTCTTTGATTTCGTCCTGTTTTGCGAGCAGCAGTACGATATCGTCAGCAGCAGCGTTTAACTCGCTGTCGCGGTGATATTCGACACAGTTGAGCATGGTATTGGTACCGTTGCAGTAGCCGATCTGAATCGGCATACCGCCATAAAAACGGGTTTGCAGTGCATCAAACAGCGGCAGTGCTTCAAGCGTCTTGTCGGACGGTACGTAGATCACGCCGTCTGACGGACAGTCGGTTGTTTCTTTTAAGAAAGCGAACAGGGCAGCGGTATCATAGCCTTTGATGACGCGGCCATACGCATTAAACGCTTCGTCAAATACGGAATAAAGTTTCATGTTGGATCATCCTTTCTTCTTACAGGGAAGCAAGTGCTTTGTAAGAATCTTTGAGCGCGGGATAAAGACTGCGGTAGACCGCGTAGAAATGCTCATATGCTTCGTGTGCACAAAGATCCGGAAGCTGCGGCTCGTTTGTGCGGATCACTTTGCGGCATGCTTCTTCGACCGATGGATACAATCCGCAGCCGACACCTGCCAAAATTGCAACACCGAGCGCCGGACCCTCTTTGGAAGCAACCGTTTTAACCGGGCAGCCATAGAGATCTGCAAGCATCTGCCGCCACAGCGGACTGGTTCCGCCGCCGCCGCAGGCGAGCATCTCGTTTGACACAACGCCCATTTCTTTTAACACTTCCATGCAGTCGCGCAGGGAGTAGGAAACACCCTCCATAACGGCACGAATCATATCGCGTTTTGTGTGGATCGCAGACAGACCGAAGAATACGCCGCGGCAGTTTGCGTCAAGGTGCGGTGTGCGTTCGCCCATCAGATACGGCAAAAACAAGAGCTTGTTTGCGCCGATCGGTACGTTTGCAGCCTCTTTATCCATCAGATAGTACGGGTCAACACCCATCTGTTTTGCGGTTTCCATTTCTGCGGTGCAGAAGTTGTTCCGAAACCACGAGAGCGACAGTCCGGCGCTCTGTGTAACGCCCATTACATGCCAGCAGCCCGGAACAGCACAGCAGAAGGTATGCACGCGGCCTTTCGGGTCAATCACCATATTGGAGGTGTGTGCAAACACAACGCCTGATGTACCGATTGTGGTGAATGCTTTGCCGTCCTCGACAACGCCGGTACCGACTGCGGCTGCGGCATTGTCGCCTGCACCGCCGACAACCGGTGTGCCGGCACAAAGTCCGGTGAGTGCAGCGATTTCCTCGGTCACATAGCCGGTCACTTCCGGCGACTCATAAACTTTCGGCAGCCACGACGGATCGATCGACAGTTTGCTGACGACTTCTTCACTCCAGCAGCGGTTTTTCACGTCGAGCAGGTTCATGCCCGAAGCGTCGGAAACCTCTGTTGCAAATACGCCGGTCAGTTTGTAGCGGATGTAGTCTTTCGGCAGCAAAATATGCGCACATTTTGCATAAAGCTCCGGTTCATGTTTTCTGACCCAGAGGATTTTTCCGGCGGTAAAGCCGGGCAATGCCGGGTTTGCAGTCAGTTCGATCAAACGCTCTGCACCGATGGTTTCCGTGATTTCGGCGCATTCCTCCGTGGTACGGCCGTCGCACCACAGAATGCTCTTGCGCAAAACAGTGCCCGAAGCATCGAGCATAACGAGTCCGTGCATCTGACCGGAAAGACCGATGCCTTTGATCGATTCCGGCGAAACACCGCTTGTTTCGATGACGGTGCGGATGGTTTGTACGCTTGCGCGGTACCAATCGTCCGGATCTTGCTCCGCCCAGCCGTTTTGCGGCTGATACAGCGGATATTCGACGGTGGAGGAGGCAAGCGGGGTGCCGTTTTCGTCAAAGAGAACAGTTTTGGTACCGGAGGTACCGATGTCAATGCCAAGCAGACAGTTCATATTGGCAGCACTCCTTTATTGTAAAAAATCCTTGTGATGTTTTCGTGCGCTTCGCGAAAAACATCTTTGTTATTTTCCATAGTAAACGGGAATGAGCACTTTGTCAATAAAAATTTGTGCCCGAACACGCATTGTAACACTTCTTAACTGCAAAAAGACGAAGCATGTCTTATTTTTCAGGTGTCTTCAAGAATCCGCTGAATCCAGCGAAGTGCCGCACCGGTGCAGTTTGTGAGCGAATGCAGCTTGCTCAAAGACAAAAAGTGGTGATTGGAGCCCGGCAGAATATGCGCGTTTACTTTTTCGGTGAGCTGATCCATATAGGGCGCCAAAACAGAAGCGATTTGACCGCCGATAATAATGTCGCAGTCAAGCACCGTATAAATGGAGGAAATTCCGATTGCCAGATCGGACAGATACGTATCCAATCGTTCACAGCATGCCGTGTCGCCGTTTTCCACACGGGCTAAAAATTCCTCGACTGTAATGGAAAAGTCAGACGAGATTCGATCGGTCGAACAATATGCTTCCAGACATCCTTTTTTGCTGCAGGCGCAGACGAGCGCATCGTTTTGCGGATGAATGCACAAATGTCCGAATTCCGCAGCGCGTCTGGTCATGCCTTCATACGGCTCGCCGTTAAAAAAGCAAGCGCCGCCGATCCCCTTGCCGACCGAGAGATATGCCATTGTTTTTTTGTCGTTTAAGCCAAACAGCTCAGCAAAACCGCCGGCACTCGCGTCATTGTCAAACAGGCAGGGATATGGGATCACATCTGAAAAACGGGACAGCGGGTAATGCGAAACACCGAGTGAAGGAGCCATTTCCAGTGTTTTCGAATCGGGACTGATGATGCCCGGCAGTGAAATGCCCACACCGAGGATGCGGCTGCGGTCGACGTTGTTTTGGGTCAAAAAGGTTTCAAGGCTTGAAGAAAGTGTTTCAAAATAGGAGTCTGTGTCAGTGAATCGGCGGATTACGCGCGAAGAGCCGATGCGCTGTCCCAACAAATTGAGTGCAATGAACCGAATGGCGCTTGCGCTGATCTCAATGCCAATTGCGGCAAACGCACGGTAAGCCAGCGCAATAATCGTGGGGCGGCGTCCGCCTGTTGAGCTGAATGTACCTGCAAACTCAATCAGTCCCTCGGCATGCAGTTCTTTTAAATTTTGATTGACAGTCGGAAGGCTTAATGAAAGTGTGGTTGCAATTTCCTGACGGGAGATTTCACGTTCTGAATAAATCAGACGGAAAATTCTGTTTCTGTTTTTGCGGCGCAAATGGTACATGGCCGTTTGATTCTCATCATGTTTCATTTTAGTCACCACTTTTATAAAAGCTTAAATTTCGTGTTCATTATAGCACATTTCGTATGTTTTGAAAACAGCTTTTCAACAAGAAACGAAAAGAATTTACAGGAACCTCACAAAAGATATCGCTTTTCAAAAGGCGGTGTCAGTCAAAACCGTTGTTTCTGCCGGTAAACGCTTGACGGAATCGCGCTTTTTCTGATATCATGAAACAAGACAATTTTGCGTCTATTTTTGCTTCAAAGGAATGAAGGAGGAGCTTTTTTATCATGCCGATTAAAATATCCGACAGCTTACCGGCACGTGCAGTGCTCGAACAGGAGCATATTTTTGTAATGACTGAATATCGGGCGCTTCATCAGGATATCCGCCCGTTAAAAATATGTATTTTAAATTTGATGCCGACAAAGATTGTGACCGAAACACAGCTTCTGCGCTGTCTTGCAAATACACCGCTTCAAATTGAGGTGGATCTGCTTCAGACAAAAAGCCATGTTTCCACGCACACGCCGGAGGATCATCTGCTTTCGTTTTATCAGACATTTGACGATGTCAAAGATCGGTTTTATGACGGCATGATCATCACCGGTGCGCCGGTTGAGCATCTGGCGTTTGAGGAAGTGGAATACTGGGAGGAACTGTGCCGCATTATGGAGTGGACGAAAACGAATGTCCAGTCGGTATTTCATATTTGCTGGGCGGCACAGGCAGCGCTTTACTATCATTATGGCGTGAAAAAATATCCGCTTGCAAAAAAACTGTCCGGCATTTTTACGCATCAGATGCGCACACCGAAATCGAGATTGTTCCGCGGCTTTGACGATACGTTTTTGGCGCCGCATTCCCGCCATACAGAGGTGCGTGCGGAAGACATCGAGAAAATTGAGGCCCTCAAGATCATGTCCGTTTCCGATGAAGCAGGCGTTCATATTGTCTGCGATCAGGACGGCAGACAGTTTTTCGTCACCGGTCATTCGGAGTATGATGCAGAAACGATTCGGTTAGAATATGAGCGCGACCTTCAGAAAGGATTGAATCCTGACATTCCGAAACACTATTTTCCGGATGATGATCCCACCAAAGCGCCGAAAAATATGTGGCGTTCGCATGCGCACCTGCTTTATACAAACTGGCTCAACTATTTTGTGTATCAGACCACGCCGTATGACATTGAAGCGTCACATGCGCCGACATTTTCAAAAACAGAACATGCAGAATGAATAAAAAACGCAGTCCTTATAAAAAGGGCTGCGTTTTTTATACGGTTCGATCAGTTAAGATCGTCTTTTTTGAGTTTCATATAGTTTAAGCGAAGTGCATTGGTGACAACCGATACGCTCGAAAGGCTCATTGCAGCCGCCGCAATCATCGGGTTTAGCAGCACGCCGAACACCGGGTACAGTACACCTGCCGCAATCGGAATGCCTAATACGTTATAGCCGAATGCCCAGAACAGATTCTGTTTGATATTGCGCATTGTCATGTGACTTAACCGAATGGCCGTTACAACGTCGCGCAGATCATTTTTCACCAAGACAATATCTGCCGATTCAATCGCAACGTCTGTGCCGGAACCGACTGCAATGCCGACATCTGCCGTTGTGAGAGCAGGGGCATCGTTGATGCCGTCGCCCACCATGCAGACAAGATGATGTCTGTCTGTCTGGTATTGTTTGATGGTAGCCGCTTTTGTGTCAGGAAGCATCTGTGCGTGAACAAGATCGATTCCTGCCTGGTCGGCAATCGCGCGGGCGGTTTTTTCGTTGTCGCCTGTGAGCATTACCGTGCGGATTCCCATGTTGTGGAGTGCACGGATTGCACGGACACTTGTCGGTTTGATCGGATCCGTGACAGCCAGAATGCCGCACAGAGCACCGTCTGCACTTACAAGAATCGGTGTTTTTCCCTGTTGTGCAAATGTCTGTGCCTGCGCAGGCATCGGGATTTGCAGATAGGAAGGGGTACCGATTTTTACAAATACGCCGTCGATCATACCTTCAATGCCGTTTCCGACGACCGCCTGAAACTGTGTCACTTCCTTGAGCGGCACACCGCGATTCTGTGCAAACGATACGACTGCCTGTGCGAGCGGGTGTTCACTTGCCTGTTCCAGTGAAGCGGCAAGCGTTAACACGGTGTCCTCCGGCATGGAAACCGGTAAGAAGTCGCTGACAGTCGGCGCACCCTCGGTAATCGTTCCCGTTTTATCGAACAGGACCGTTTTGATATGGTGCGTTTGCTGCAAAGCGGCGGCGTTTTTAAACAGTACACCGTTCGCCGCACCTTTTCCGGTGCCCACGATGATGGCAGTCGGCGTTGCAAGTCCGAGCGCACACGGGCAGGCAATGACGAGCACGGAGATGAACACCTGCATCGAAAATGCGAAATCCCATTTGACAAAGAACCAAATGACTGCCGCGAGCAGTGCGATCGACATGACCACCGGCGTAAACCATCCGGAAATCACATCTGCCAAATGTGCAATCGGCGCTTTGGAGCCGGCGGCATCCTCTACCATCTGGACAATGCGGGCCAGTGCGGTGTCCTCACCGATACGTTCCGCTGTATAGACGATACTGCCGGTCTGGTTGATTGTCGCACCGTATACGCGGTCGCCGGGCAGTTTTTCAACCGGCAGGCTCTCGCCGGTCAGCATGCTTTCGTCAATCGATGTTTGACCTGAAACAACCGTGCCGTCCACCGGCAAGCTTTCGCCCGGACGAATCAGTACGCTGTCGCCAAGCTTCACGTCCGAAGCGTCAATCGTGACAGGCTCGCCGTTTCTTAAAACGGTTGCGGTTTTCGGCGCAAGTGACATCAGTGCACGAATGGCTTCGCCTGTTTTTCCGCGGCTTCTCGATTCCAAGAATTTTCCGAGCAGAATCAGCGCGATGATGACACCGGCACTCTCAAAATAGAGCCGGTGTGCCGCATGCATATCGCCCAAAGCAATCAGCACTGTCGAATAGAGGCTGTAGCCGAGCGCCGCCGTCGTTGATACGGCAACAAGGCTGTCCATATTCGGCGCTAATCGGAACAGTGCGGCGTATCCGCGGGTATAAAATCCGAATCCCGCAATCAGAATCGGAATGAGCAGGATGATCTGTGTCACGGCAAACAGCAGCGGGTTGTTGTCCGGCAGCAAAAATGAGGGATACAGCCGGTCGAGCAGCGGAACCATCGGCGCCATCGCCGTATAGAGAAGCAGTGCGCCGAATACAACGGAAATAATCATGCGGCGTTTTTTGTCGGCTGTTTCCTTTTCTTTGCTGATGCGTTCCAGTTCAGCCGCTTTTGCCCGATCAATCATTTCGTATCCGGCCGCTTTGACTGCCTGTGCAAGCTGTTCTTTGGATACTTCGTTCGGGTTATAGTCAATCGTTGCACGCTCGGTCGCAATGTTAACCTGTGCGTCCAAAACGCCGTGTGTTTTGTTGAGCGCGCGTTCGACATTAGCGGCACAGGCGGCACACATCATACCGCCGATTTTGCAAGTCAGTTTTTCAGTTTCCATTTACGCCAAAACCTCATAGCCGGTTTCAGTGATCGCGGTACGGATGGTATCGGAAGAAAGAGCGGCTTCTTCATACTTTACGGTGACTTCGCCTTTTTTGGCACTGGCTTTGACGGATTTTACACCATCGAGTGCGCTGAGCGCGTTGGTGACGCGTGCTTCACAGTGTGCGCACATCATGCCTTTGACGGAAAATGTTTCTTTTTTCATTTTGAATCGCTCCTTTATATGTTTAAAATATACTATGTAAGTATATTTCTATTATACCAAGTTCGTATACAAAAAGCAACCCGGTATCTGTACAGATACCGGGAATTTTTATTTGTTTGTGTGTGCCTGCCGATAGGAGAGCGGCGTTGTGCCGGTGAGCTTTCTAAAAATGCGGCTGAAGTAGCAGGGGTCGTGATAGCCGCATGCTTCTGAAATAATTGCCATCGGTTCGTTGGTGTTTGTGAGCATGTGCTGTGCATAGGAGATGCGGACGTGATTGACATAATCGGTAAACGTCTTTCCGTAGAGCCGTTTGAATTTGACCGCGAAATTGCTGTAACTTAAATGGCAGAATTCCAAAGCGGTATCAATCAATGAATCCTCATAAAAATGTGTTGCGATATACTGTAAGAGCATATTGAATTGTTTTGTTTCTTTTTTGGAGATCATATTGCCCGGTACAATCGACGGAAACGGCATGAGCGTGTCGCATAGGACAGACATCAGCATGCATATCGCATGGCGCATTCGGATCTGGAATCCGTGAGAACGCGTTTCCGTTTCGGAAAGCAGGAGATCGAGATAAGGTTGTACATCGGAAAGCGCATGGTTGAATGTCAGACAGCGATAGCCGCTCTCTGTTAAAAACGGGGACCAATACTCCTGCTCGATGTCGAATACTTTTTGCGAAAGAAGCAAAGAGGTATCAAACTTTAAAAGTGCAATTTCGGAACAATCCGCACCGTTTACAAACTCGTGCACCTGCTGCGGATAGATATAGATAATGTCGCCGGGATTGAGCACGAGTGTTTTTCCGCCGATATTGACAAGCTCTCTTCCTTTGTATACAAACACCATTTCACAGCAGAAATGCCAGTGCATAAGCGAGGTGCTGTCTTTTACAGGATTGACAGAGTGATAGCACTCGATTGGATAGTTCGGAATCTGGTTTGTTGATTCGGGATTTTCAAGAAAAATGGACTCTGGCACAAAAATCACTCCGTTCAAAAAAGAATAGTCCAAAAATCAAAGATGTATATACATAGAATTTCGTGTGAAAGTTGCTATAATGAAGACAAAACAGACGGTCGGTTTTAAAGAAACAGTACGAAATTTTGTCAAAACACTTTTCTCTATTATATGAGCAAACGAGAAAAGAAACAAGAGGTGTTTTTAAATGGAAATTATCCGCTACAAAGATTTTGAGCCGGATTACCGCAACATTGTCAAGGTTGCAAACAATGAATGGGTGGATCGTGTTCCGCTTTACGAGCACTTGGTCGGCGAAAAAGTGATTCGTGAAACAACGGGCACACGGCCGTTTGACTTAATGTTTTCCAAAGATATGGCAGAGAGCCGCGAGGGCTTCCGTCAATATTGGGACTTTTTTAAACAGATGGGCTATGACACGGCTTCGATGGAGTTTTCAAGCTGCGGCATTTTGATCGACGGCGGCGCACTCGGCGCACACAAAGAAGGCGTCATCAAAACGCGCGAGGATTTTGAAAAATATCCGTTTGACGAGCTGCCGACACGCTTTTTTGACGCGTATGCGCCGTATATGCGCAATTTTGCTGAAACCTGCCCGGCAGGAATGAAAGCAATCGGCGGTGTAGGCAACGGTTTGTTTGAAACAGTGCAGGATCTGGTCGGTTACATGGATCTTTGCTTTATGAAAAGCGACAACGAAGAACTGTATGCCGATTTGTTCAAAAAACTCGGTGATGTGCATGCACAGATCTGGAAACGATTCCTCGATGAATTTTCCGATGTGTTCTGTGTCTGCCGGTTCGGCGACGACTTGGGCTTCAACACCATGACGCTGCTGTCTACCGAAGATATTCGTGCGCACATCCTGCCGCAGTACCGCCGGATCACCGATATGGTGCATGCAAAAGGAAAACCGTTTTTGCTGCATTCGTGCGGAAATCTGTTTAAAGTATTCGATTCGATTATTTCCGAAGCAAACATCAACGCAAAACATTCAAACGAAGACGGTATTGCACATTTCTCTGTTTGGGTCGAAAAATACGGCGACAAAATCGGCAACTTCGGCGGTATTGATACCGACGTACTGTGCCGCAAAACATCGCAGGAAATCCGCGAATATGTGCTTGACTGCTTAGAGCGTGTCAAAGGTCACGGCGGTATTGCATTCGGTTCGGGCAACTCGATTCCTGATTATGTTCCGACCGAAGGATATCTTGCGATGGTGGATACCGTTCGTGAATGGCGCGGCGACAAACGCGCATAAGAAAAAAGAGGCGAAACATTTATGGATTACAGCAAACTGGTTCAAATTGTAAAAGAAATCGGCTTCACCGATGCGGCACTCATTTCTCCAAGCGATCTTAAGCCGCTTACTGAAGTGCGGAATATGTGCGCAGTGGATCGCTGCGGTGCATACGGCAGAAAATGGAGCTGTCCGCCGTACTGCGGTACACTTGAGGAGTGCACCGACCGGATTCAGTCCCGTACACAGGGTGTTGTGATGATTTCTGTTACAAAGCTTGAAGATTCCTTTGATTTAGAGGGAATGGAGGCTGCGGGAAAAGCGCATCAGAAGCTGTTTGCAAAGGCGGCGGACGAACTGCGCAAAGAGTTCCCGGATCTGTTGCCGCTTGGCGCAGGCGGATGCACCACCTGTGAAACGTGCACCTGCCCGGATGCACCGTGCCGTTTTCCGGAAAAGCTTGTCGTTCCGATGGAGGCATACGGTTTGCTTGTGAGCGATGTATGCAATCGCTGCGGCTTAAAATATTATAACGGCGAAGCAACGGTTACCTATGTTTCGTGCATCGTTGTCTGAGCGTTAACCAATCTATTCCGGAGGAACATTCATGTTTATCGCAAAAATTCAAAACGGAGGGACACAAACCACCGCCGAATTTTCAAAGGAAACACTTCTTTCCGATTTTACAGAGCCGTTTTCTGTTCCGATGCCCTGCGGCGGCAATCATACCTGCGGCAAATGCAAGGTGCGTGCTGAAGGCGCGCTTTCTCCGCTGACCGAAGCGGAAAAACGCCGATTGACAAAAGAAGAGATTGCTTCCGGCATTCGCATGGCTTGTGCGGCATCGGCAGTCGGAGATTGTACCATTACCATTTTGCAGAGCAAACAGGATGATCGTTCTGTGATGCTTGACGGCACCAAAAAGACGGTTGCGCAAGAGGGAATTGGCATTGCGGTCGATATCGGAACAACGACGATTGCAGTTTACACCTATCAAAACGGCGAGCGGGTTCGTGCGATTGGCGAGCACAACAAGCAAGGTGCGTTCGGTGCGGATGTCATTACACGTATCGGTGTAAATGAGCCGCAGACACTGCATCAGACGATCGTGTCGCAGATTGACACACTGTTTCATCGTGCGATCGATCAAATTGCAGTACCGAGCGAAGTCAAACGGATTGTCGTCACCGGCAACACAACGATGCTTCACTTTTTCTATGGATATGATCCGGCACCGCTTGCAGTTTCGCCGTTTCGGACGGTTTCGCTCTTTGATGAGGAACAGCCCGCGGCCAAATGGTTTCCTGCATATGAAAATGCAGTGCTTTATCTGCCGCCGTGCATTTCGGCGTATGTGGGTGCCGATATGGTGTGCGCAATGGAAGCAGCTGACTTTTTGAATGGGAAAAAGACAGCACTGCTTGCCGATATCGGCACAAACGGTGAAATGGCACTTGTCCATGACGGACAGCTTGTCACCTGCTCGACAGCGGCAGGACCGGCGCTCGAAGGCGCATGTATCCGCCAGGGAATGCCGGCGGGTGCGGGTGCAATCGACAACGTCTTTTTGAATGCGGACAAGACGATCGGCTATCATGTGATCGGCGAAGAAGCACCGCAGGGACTTTGCGGAAGCGGACTCATCCGGCTGATGGCACTGCTTGTCGAATTAGAAATTGTCGATGAAATGGGCGCAATCAACGAAGAATGCGGCGCATATGAATCGCTCATCGATGAGGATGACGAAGGGCTGCTTGTCCGAATTGGTGACAGCGGCATCATACTGACACAGCGCGATATTCGTCAGATTCAGCTTGCAAAAGCATCGATCTGCGCCGGAATCCTCACCATGCTGCACCACTGTGGTGTTTCAGCTGATGAAGCGGAAACCTTTTATATCTGCGGCGGTTTCGGAAGCTATATTGATCCGAAGGCTGCGGCAACCATTGGATTGATTCCTGCTTCACTGGCAGACTGCGTCAAAGTGCTCGGCAATGCAGCCGGTACAGGCGCTGCCGATCTTTTGAGCGAGCGCGGCCGCGAAAGTGCGCGTTCGATTGCAAAACAGGCACACATCATCGAGCTTTCAGAAAGTCCGTTTTTCATGGATCAGTACGTCGAGCAGATGAGCTTTTATACCGAATAACATCAGCGTGATGCTGAGTTATATATTAACACGAAAAAATTTTTATTCAGAAAGGATCATGTATTATGAGCACAACATTAGTAGAACTGAGCGAATTCCTCCAGAAAGGCAGAGTAAAAAACGTTAAAGAACTCGTCCAGAAAGCACTCGACGAAGGCATTGCACCGAACGTGATTCTGGAAGAAGGCCTGCTGAGCGGTATGTCCGTTGTCGGCGAAAAATTCAAGAAAAACGAAGTATTCGTTCCGGAAGTTTTGATCGCTGCACGTGCAATGAATGCCGGCACCACCATGCTCAAACCGTACCTCGTACAGGAAGGCGTTGAGAGCAAAGGCACCGTTGTCATCGGTACAGTTAAAGGCGACCTGCACGATATCGGCAAAAACATCGTAAAAATGATGATGGAAGGCAAAGGCATGAACGTTATCGATCTGGGTGTTGACGTTTCTGCTGAGCAGTATGTTCAGGCTGCAAAAGAGAACGATGCAGACATCATCGCTTGCTCCACACTGCTGACCACCACCATGGGTGAGATCAAAAACGTTGTTGACCTCGTCAAAAAAGAGGGCATCCGTGCAAAAGTTATGATCGGCGGCGCACCTGTTACTCAGGACTTCTGCGACAGCGTACAGGCAGATTCCTACACACCGGATGCAGCAACCGCAGCTGAAGTTGCAGTTGGTTTCTGCTCGTAATTTAAGAAAAGGGAGGAGACGGAACCATGGCTGATACCCATAAACAACGATTTGAAAAAGCGCTTCGGCGCGAACCGATCATCGGTCATGTTCCGCAGTTTGAACTTGTCTTTTTCCTCACAATGGAAGCGTTTGGGAAGGTACACCCTTCCCATCGTTTTTATGAGCAGTGGAATCAGATGTCTTATGCGGAGCAGAAACTTCACATTGAAGAAATGGCTGATATCTATATCATGACGGCCAAACGCTATAATCATGATGCGATTTTTGTTCATCCGAATCCGGGTGATCTCGAAAACACCAAATGGCTGCTTGAGACAATCCGTGAAAAAACAGGCGATGAGTATTTCCTGATGATGCACGGTGATACAACGGTAAGCATTCCGACCGGCGATGACATGATCGATTTCTCGGTAAGAATGTATGAAGATCCGGACAGCATTCACGATCAGCAGAAACGCTGGCAGGAGGAAGCGTCTAAACGTGCAGCAGCACTTTCGGGTACCGGTTTGCTCGATGGCTTTGCACTCTGCTCGGACTATGCATTCAACGTCAACCCGTTCTTCTCGCCGGACATCTTTGCAGAGCTTGTTGCACCGCATTTGAAAGAATGCATCGATACATACAGAGGTCTCGGCTTCTATACAATCAAACACACCGACGGCAACATCAATCCGATTCTCGATCAGATTGTTGACTGCGGTCCGGATGCGCTGCATTCGATTGATCCGCAGGGTCACATGAACCTGCTCGAAGTCCGCCAAAAATACGGCGACCGTGTCTGCACGATCGGCAACGTCAACTGCGGTCTTTTGCAGACCGGTACAGTGGAAGAGGCGGAAGAAGATGTTCGCCGCTGCATCCGTGAAGGTATGGCAGAGGGATATGGCTTCATTTTCTCTACATCCAACTGTGCATATACCGGACTGCCGCTCGAGCGTTATGAGCTGATGCAGAAAATCTGGCGTGAAGAAGCAATCTACCGTTAAGAGAGAGTAAGGAGAGCAACATTATTCAGGGCGTGATGTTTGATACCTTGTTTGCTTCCGGTACAATTATGTCGAAAGATATGTGGATCGAGATGGAGAGTGACGCAATCAAAGCGCTTGCGGATGTTTGTCATGAACGCGGTGTGCTGGTTATGATTCACAACTGCGGTGAAAAGCCGTATTTTGATGCACAGATTGAAGCAACCAATCCGATTGCGTTCTCCTTCCTGCATCCGCCGGCAGATTGCGCCGATTTTGCAGAATGCAAAGAAAAATACGGCAAGACATTGGGTCTTATCGGCTGTGTGCCGCCGCCGATGGTGGTTACAAGCACCGATGAAGCATGGGTGGAAGAATGCAAACGTCAGATCGACATTTTCGGCAAAGACAGCGGCTATATGCTGGCAACCGGCTGTGAATATCCGTCCGGCTCTGATTTTAGAAAAGCTGAACTGATGGTCGAGGTTGCAAAAACATACACCCCTTATAAAGAAGCGTAAAGGAACGATAGGTTTATGGAACGTACCTCAAGACAGCTTGTATTGGACACGCTGAATTTTAAAAATACAGACGGCCGTGTTCCGCGTCAAATCTGGACACTGCCGTGGGCAGAGTTTACATATCCTGAAATGATGAAAAAAATCCGCGAGGATTTCACATGGGATTTTGACGGCCCGCAGACAACGTATGAAGCACTCCCGAAAACACAGGGCGATCCGTATGAGGTTGGCACCTATGTGGACGAATGGGGCTGCATTTTTACAAACATTCACAAAGGTATTATCGGTGAGGTCAAAGAGCCGATTGTCAAAGATGATGACTGGGAAGATGCGGACAATGTCCATATCCCGGAGGAGTTTTTGACCTTTGATATTGACCAGGTCAACGCGTCGTATCATGCATCGGATAAATTTATGATGGCTGGCTGCTGCCCGCGTCCGTTTGAGCAGCTTCAGTTTATCCGCGGTACCGTCAATCTCTACATGGATTTGATGGACCCGCCGAAGAAAATGCTCGAATTCATGGAGAAAATGCACGACTTTTACTGCCGCCTGCTCACCAAATGGGCACAGACAGACGTCGATGCACTCAATATGATGGACGACTGGGGTTCACAGCAAGCACTGCTGATTAACCCGGCGCTGTGGGATGAGTATTTCCGTCCGATGTACCGCGACTATATCGACATTGCGCACAAACACGGCAAGAAAATGTTCATGCACTCGGACGGCTATACGCTCGACATCATTCCGCGTTTGATTGACATCGGACTCGATGCAATGAACAGCCAGATTTTCTGCATGGGTGTTGATAAATTAAAACAGTTTAAAGGCAAAATCACCTTCTGGGGTGAGATTGACCGTCAGCACTTGATTCCGGAGGGAACACCGGAGCAGATTGAAAACGCCGTCAAGAGCGTTTACGAGAATCTCTGGGACAACGGCGGATGTATCGCACAGTGCGAGTTCGGCCCGGGCGCAAATCCGGACAACGTTTACCGCATCTTCAAAACGTGGGAATCGCTTCGGTAAGAGATACAGGGAGAGCGAAAGATGAACAATCGCGATTTTTTGACGCTGAACCGGCAGATTATCCGCGGCGAAGCAAACGGTAAAGTACTCTGGCAGCCGCGTATCATTTGCTGGTATGCCGATAGACAGTATCGCAATGAGCCGCTGCCTGCACCGTATACCGGTATGAGCATTCGTGAGCTTTATGATGCACTTGACTGCTCGAACCGTATCTATGATTATAACGAAGCAGTGAAACTGATTGAAGATCCGTCGATCAAGCGGTATTCAAAGAAACTGGATGAACTGCGGACACAGCATTTCGTCGAAACACCTGAAGGTACGATCGACTGTATCTTAAAGCGAAACCGTTCAAACTACGGCGAGTTTTTTGAACAATGGTGGGTCGAAGACCAAAAGGACATGGAAGTTCAGATGTACATTGAAGCACATCAGGACTATGTGTTCGACGAGGAAGCATATAACCGGGTTTATGAGATCTGGGGAAACAACGGCTTGGGTTCGATCTATTTCCCGCGCATCAATGTGCAGTCGCTGTTTAACGACACCATGGGTGTTGAAGGCGGTATTTTTGCATTGATGGATATGCCGGACGTCTGCGAAGAATATTTTAAAATCAAGAGCCAGAACCATGACCGTTTCATCAAGATGATTGAAACGAGCAAGTTTGAATGGATCAACTTCGGTGACAACGTGCACTGTGCAACGCTTCCGCCGTCGCTGTTTGAGCAGTATGTACTGCCGGAATATCAGCACCGCAACGAGCTTCTGCACAAGCAGGGACAGTTCACATTTGCGCACTGGGACGGCGATACCAAGGCGATTTTGAAATATGCAAAAGAAACCGGCTTGGACGGCATTGAAGCGGTAACACCGAAGCCGCAGGGCGATGTGACACTCAAGGAAATCAAAGAAGCATTCGGCGATGACGTGTACTTGGTGGACGGCATTGCAGCACTTTTGTTTGATGAGATGTATCCGATTGAGATGCTCAAAGAGCAGACCGAGCAGATTATCGACATGTTTGCAGGACAGCTGATTCTCGGCATTTCGGACGAGATGTCTTCGACAGGCAACATCGACCGGATCAAATATGTCGGCGAGATTGTGGATCGCCACAATGCACGCTGTTAAGTAAAACAGAATATGAAAAATCCGCGTGGGCTTTTGCCAACGCGGATTTTTTTGTCCTGTTTTATTGTTTTTTCTTTCGTACATACGCACGCACAGCAGTTTTGAGTTTTTCCATCGCTTCCGGATATCGCTTGGACTGTATCTGCGGAAATGCGCGCAGAATACGGCGTTCGAGCGCATGTGTATCTGTCTGCATCCGCTCAAGCTGTGCGCGGAGCTCCGCAACAGCGGCGGAAGCCTGTGCATGCTGTTCCTCCCGCATCGTTTTAACCGTTTGATGAAACGATTCTGCAGCGGCTTGCATTTTTTGAATGTGACCGTTGACCCGCAGGAAGGTGTACACGGTGATCAGACAATCGCTGAACAAGATTCCGCATAAAAATCCGCACAACAACCCAAGCTCGAGTGTTGGCAGTGCTTCGATGTACCGTGCAAACAGCGGGTGAATCCATAAATCAAGCACAACGCACAAAAGCCCGAACAATACACTGTTGCGTAAGCATACACGTCCATGCAGATTTAATATCCGCTTCGAATAATCCCACAGCTTCATGTGGAAAATGGTTTCCAACAGCCAGCCGGTCACATATTCGAGTGCACTTGTGACAATGGCGCCCACGAAAAAAATGAGCAGCGGATTGCCGTGGAGCGGCCGCAGTGCGCTCAGCACGAGGAGTGCACCGAATCCGTATACCGGGCAGAGCGGACCGTTTAAAAAGCCGCGGTTGACCAGTTTTTTTGCACCGATCGAACAATAGACGGTTTCACACATCCAGCCTAAGACACTGTAGCAAAAAAAGTACAGTACCCAGCAGACGATCAGATTCCACATGTGTCCTCCTTGCTTGAAAGCTGCTCTTTTGCAACGGCGAGCATCAATTTAATGCGGTTTTCCTGGTTGACACGGGTTGCGCCGGCATCATAGTCGATTGCAACGATGTTTGCCCGCTCGTCGATTTCGCGGATTTTGCGGATCATGCCTTTTCCGCAGATGTGATTCGGCAGACAGCCAAACGGCTGCGTGCAGACGATATTTTCATAGCCCATTTCCACAAGTTCGAGCATCTCCGCTGTCAAAAGCCATCCTTCCCCCATTTTATCACCGTAGCCAATCACGCCTTTGACGAGCGATTTTGTGTGCTGATAAGGTGATGGCGGGATAAACTGCGGCGCCTCCTTGATGCTTTCAATCAAAATGGATTCGAGTGCCTCGCAGTAACGCATCAGCTTGTTGACCACGAAAAATTTGAGTTTACTTCCGCCGTAAAGTTTGATATCCTCTAACCGGTTATCCACTTTAAACAGTGCGAACGACAAAATGCCCGGTAAATTGACTTCGCAGTCCTGTGATGCCAAAAAGTCCTCGAGGTTGTTGTTGCCGAGGCTTGCGTATTTGACGTAGATTTCGCCGACCACGCCGACTTTTACCTTCGGTGTACGGCAAACCGGCACGTTTGCAAAATCCGCCACAATCTGTTTGAGTGTTTCGCGAATTTCCTTTTTGGAGCAGCCTTCGCCTTTGTTTAATTTTTTGACAAGATAGTCGGTCCAGTGATCAACGAGTGCATCCGTTTGACCATCGTTTTGTTCATACGGCTTTGTCTGGTTTTTTAACAGCATCAGAGCGTCACCGTAGACAATCGCGCCGACAGCGCGGCGGATGATCGGCAGTGTGAGCTTAAAGCCCGGGTTTTTCTCCATGCCCGAAAGGTTTACGGAGATGACCGGAACGTGTTCGAGCCCAGCTTTTTTGAGTGCCTTGCGCAAAAGATAAATATAGTTGGACGCACGGCAGCCGCCGCCCGTCTGGGTAATCATCAGCGCCACCTTGTTAAGGTCATATTTTCCGCTCTGAAGCGCGTGAATCAGCTGTCCGATGACTAAAATTGCCGGATAGCAGGTGTCGTTGTGAACATATTTGAGTCCCGTCTGTGCAATTTCCGGGCCGGTTGTCGTGAGCAGTTCCGGGTGATAGCCGAAATGACGGAACACGTTGCCTAAAATCGTGAAGTGAATCGGCGCCATCATCGGAAACAGAAGCGTATATTCACGCTTCATTTCCTTTGTGAACAGCAGCCGTCCTGTTTTATCATAGATCAGTTTTGCCATAGTATGCCTCCTCAGCGTCCGATTGCCGCAAACAAACTGCGCAGGCGGATCGTCACCGCGCCAAGGTTTGAAATTTCGTCAATTTTAATCTGTGTATAAATTTTTCCGTTTCGTTCTAAGATGTCGCGGACTTCGTCGGTTGTGATCGCATCGACGCCGCAGCCAAACGAAACGAGTTGCACGAGTTCCATGTCGGGCTGCGCGCTCACATAATCAGCTGCCGCATACAGCCGCGCATGATAGGTCCATTGGTTTAAAACATTTCGTTTTGTCTTTTTGGCGTGCACGCTCAGCACATCCTCTGAAATGACTGTCGCACCAAAGCTTGTGATGAGCTTGTCGATACCGTGGTTGATTTCCGGGTCGACATGATACGGTCTTCCTGACAGTACGATAATCTGGCGGTTTTCGTTTCGTGCCTGTGCAATCATTTCTTCGCCTTTTTTGCGGATATCCAAAAGATATGCGTCATATTCCGCATAGGCAGCCGCTGCCGCATCCTGTACTTCTTTCAGCGTAATATCCGAGAAGTACTGCGATAAAACAGCGTGCATCTTTTTGGGGAAATCCTTTTTGCGGTGAATGCCGACATAGTCTTTGATGAGTGTTTTTCCCTGAAGCGACGCCATATTTGCACCGATGACTTCCGGATAATAGGCAACGACCGGGCAGTTATAGTGGTTGTCGCCTAAGTGCTCGTCGAAGTTATACGACATGCACGGATAGAAAATCGTGTTGACGCCTTCGTCGATAAGCGCTTGCACATGACCGTGCATCAGCTTTGCCGGATAACATACCGTATCCGACGGAATCGTCTGCTGACCGTTTGTGTAGAGTGCGCGGCTCGACACCGGCGAGCGGTGCACAGTAAACGACAGCTTTGTAAAAAAGGTATGCCAGAACGGGAGCAGTTCATACATGTTCAGTCCCATCGGAATGCCGATTGTGCCGCGTTTGCCTTCCACAGGCGCATAGGAAAACAGTTTTTGCCGTTTATATGCGTAGAGATTTCGTTCATCCGACGAAGCGGCTTTTGTCACCGGGCGTTCACAGCGGTTGCCGCCGATGAATTTTCTGCCGTCGTGGAAGGTGTTTACAGTCAGGCGGCAGTGATTGTTGCACAGTCCGCAGGTGACAACGCGGATGTCGTGCGTGAATTCTATGAGCTCTTTTTGAGAGATGATCGTGCTTTTTTGATCGGGCTGTGCTTTTTGTTTTGCATACAGTGCCGCACCGTATGCGCCCATCAATCCCGAAATGTCCGGGCGAATGACTTCGGTACCGATTTCCTGTTCAAATGCACGCAGAACCGCGTCGTTTAAAAACGTGCCGCCCTGCACCACGATTTTTTTGCCGAGCTCACCCGGAGATGACGCACGAATGACTTTATACAGCGCGTTTTTGACAACCGCCAGCGACAGTCCGGCAGAAATATCCTCAATGGATGCACCGTCTTTCTGCGCCTGTTTGACGGATGAATTCATGAAAACCGTACAGCGGGAGCCGAGATCGACCGGTTTTTTCGCGAGCAGGCCGAGTTTTGAAAATTCCTCCGGCGAATAGTGGAGTGCATTTGCAAAGGTCTGCAAAAACGAACCGCATCCGGATGAGCATGCTTCGTTTAAAAAGATGTTATCGATGGCGCCGTTGTGAATTTTAAAGCACTTGATATCCTGGCCGCCGATATCGATGACAAACTGCACATCCGGCAAAAACGATTTTGCCGCCGTAAAATGCGCCACGGTTTCGACAATGCCATAATCGGCGCAAAACGCACTGCGGATCAGTTCTTCACCATAGCCGGTGACGGCTGCCGCTGCAATTTGAATATCCGGTTTTTGTTCGTATAATTCGGTCAAAAAGGTGCGGATCAGCGGAACAGGGTTGCCGCTGTTGGGCAGATAGACCTCGTGCAACAGCTCGTTTTGCTCGCCTATCACAACGGCTTTGACCGTCGTAGAGCCCGCATCAATACCGATGTACGTTTTGCCGTGATAACTTAAAAGATCGCCGCGTGTTGCACGGCAGCGGTTATGGCGTACTAAAAAGGCATCGTATTCCGCCTGATCGGAAAACAGCGGCGCGCGGTAAGAGAAGTTTCCTTTTGCCTGATAATGCGCGATGGCGTCGGATGCTTTTTTTAAGTCAATCGGCTGATCTGCGCAGAATGCCGCACCGATTGCCACATAGTAAAGCGAATTTTCCGGACAAACGCCGGTGGTATGAAGTGCTTCGTCAAAGCTTTGGCGAAGCGAAGAAGAAAAGGTGAGCGGTCCGCCTAAGTACACGATATTTCCTGTAATTTCCCGGCCTTGCGCCAATCCTGCGATTGTTTGGCTCACCACCGCATTATAAATACTCGCCGCAATGTCCGGCTTGCGTGCGCCTTGATTCAAAAGCGGCTGAATATCGGTTTTTGCAAATACACCGCAGCGGGAAGCGATTGTATATGTTTTTTCTTTTTGTTTTGCAAGTGTGTCGAGTTCTTCGGGTGTAACACTTAAAAGGGAAGCCATCTGATCGATAAATGCGCCTGTTCCGCCGGCACATGATCCATTCATGCGCACTTCCAGTCCGTTTGTTAAAAACAGAATTTTTGCATCCTCACCGCCTAACTCAATGACAACATCCGTGTTCGGAAGCAGACGGTTGACGCACACACGCGCTGCATATACTTCCTGTACAAACGGAATGGCAGTGTTTTCTGCAATACCGATTCCCGCAGAACCGGAAATTGCAAGATATGCTTCCTGCTGTTCCGGAAATCGGCTGCGAATTTTTGCAAGCAGCTGTCCGCAGCTTTCAATAATCTGCGAGAAATGACGTTCATATGATTGATAAATAAAATGGTTTTGATCGTCTAATACAACGCATTTAATCGTAGTTGATCCGATGTCCAATCCGATTCTCACGTTATCCCTCCAATTTGTTTTTTCACGTTCTTATCTATTTTACAGCGGTTTTTTTTAAAATGCAAGATTTCATTCTGGACGTTGATGTGTGCGGGAACAGAAAATCATTGATTCTTCAGCAAAAAATGAAAAAAACTCTCCTTTTCTCCCCCTTTACAGAAGCGGAAAAGCAGTGTATCATAGCATTTATAGAAACCAACAGCAGGAGGATTTTTTCATCATGACTGAATTCATTCAATGTTCTCCCTATGAACTGACACAAAACCCGTTTTCATTGATCGGAAAGGATTGGGCGCTCTTAACAGGCGGTACGCTCGGCAGCTGCAACCCGATGACAGTCAGCTGGGGCGGACTGGGAATTTTATGGAATAAACCGGTGGCAACGGTCTATGTTCGCCCGCAGCGTCATACGTTTGGATTTATGGAATCACACCACACATTCACACTCTCGTTTTTCGAAAATGATCCGGAATACCGGAAAATGCTTGCATTCTGCGGCAAAGAGTCAGGCCGCACAGTGAACAAGTGGGAAGCATGCGGTCTGCATCCGATTACGCTCGACAGCGGTGCCGCACCGGCAGAAGCTTCGCTTGTGCTCGTATGCCGTAAGCTGTATGCGCAGGACCTCAAAGAGGAATGCTTTGTGGAGCGTTCTGTGATTGAGCCGAACTATCCGGACAAAGATTTTCATCGTATGTATATCGGTGAGATTGTAGCGAGCTACAAACGGTAATCTCAAATGAACACAAAAAATCACCTCAATTCGTCAGCAGAACGCTAGCGATTGAGGTGATTTTTTATGCAGTGAATCAGCAGAACGATGTGCCGTCTGCCATTAAAAGCGACTCGCGGCAAATCTGCCAGCGAAGCGGCATTTGATCGTTTGCCTGTACGAATGCATCCAGTAAAAGCGACGGATTCAAGTTGCTTTGAATGCCGGCTTGGGTTTTGAGTGTGAGCAAAACAGAATCTTCGGCAGCTTCACAGGACAACAATGCACACATCGGACGGATGTCAATCTGTTTGGTGATTTTGCGGCGTCCCTGTTTTGCGCGTTTTTCCACCAGAATCTGTTCGCTGTCCATGAACGCACAAAACCGCGCGCGCAGTTCCTCAGCGGAACAGTTGCCGGCAAACAGGCGGATCGTGTAGATTGCATGGGTGATTGCCTGTGGCTTGTGCACGATTTTTGCAGTGGATACAACGCGGATATCCGGCGGAAGCGTTTGATTTAAACGGATTGTCACTTCATCGAGTGAGAATTCTTCGTCGGTTAAGCGCAGGTCCATCACTTCGCTTTTGCTCTCGTATCCCAAAGAGAGGGGAAGTGCAAACGTCAGATAAATGTGCGGATTAAAGCCTTCGGTGTACCACACCGGCAGCTTTGCGCGCACAATGGCACGCTGCATACAGCGCATCATGTCAAGATGGGAAATATACCGTGCGCGTCCGGTTTTGTGATAAAAAACACGAATATCAATCAAAGCATTTCCCTCCCACTAATGTATTGGCGCCGCAGCCTGCACATTGCATCCGGCAGTTTTTTGTCACCGATGCTTCGTGCGCTTTTTTGTTTTCCCGCTGTAAAAAGGCTTCGCTCACACAGTAATCAAGGTGGCTCCAAGGCAGAACTTCGTCAAATGAACGGCGGCGGTTTGCGTAAAAGGCAGGATCAAGACCGCATTCTTTGAATGCTTCCATCCACCGGTCGTAATGGAACTGGTCGTCCCAGCTGTCAAACGTGCAGCCTTTTTGGAATGCTTTGTAGATGACCTGTGAAAGCCGGCGATCGCCGCGGGCAAACACCGCCTCCAAAACCGAGGCATCGGAATGGTGATATTTGAGCGAGATTTTTTTGCTGGTGACCGCATCGCGCAGAATGCGGTGTTTTTCTTCGATCTGTGCAAAGGTGTCCTGCGGTTCGTACTGGAACGGCGTAAACGGTTTCGGTACAAATGTCGAAACAGAAACCGTCACATTGACCGACTGTCCTTTCGGACGGTTTTCAGTGTGATAGTAAAGATCCACCACGCGCTGTGCAAGCTCAATGATGCCGCGGATGTCTTCTTCTGCTTCTGTGGGCAGACCGATCATAAAGTAAAGCTTCACAGACGAATAGCCGCCTTCAAATGCCAGACGGCAGCTGTGCATAACGTCTTCTTCCGAAATGTTTTTGTTGATGACGTCGCGCATACGCTGTGTACCGGCTTCGGGCGCAAACGTTAAGCCGCTTTTGCGCACGGCTTTGATTTTTTCGAGCAGTTCTTCGGAGAAGTTGTCGATGCGCAAAGAGGGAAGTGTCATGTTGATATGGCGTGTCTGCGTGTAGTCAAATAATTCCGTCAGCAGTGATTCCATGTCCGAGTAGTCGCTCGTACTGAGCGACGAGAGCGACACTTCTTCATAGCCGGTCGATTCACATAAATCACGGCATTCTGCGCAGATGGTGCCCGGTTTCTTTTCACGCAGCGGACGGTACAAAAATCCTGCCTGACAGAAGCGGCATCCGCGGATACAGCCGCGCAGTACTTCGACGACAGCACGGTCATGCACGGTACCCATAAACGGAACGATGAAGTTCTCCGGATAAAATACCTTGTCAAAGTCGCGGATAATCCGTTTTTTGACGGTTTTCGGTGCATCGTCTTTTGCGGTGATCTGTGCGACCGTTCCGTCTTCGTTATAAGTGACATCGTAAAGTGACGGAACGTAAATGCCTTCGAGCTGAGCGGCTTTTTGTAAAAACGCTGCTTTTGATTCGTTCGCTTCTTTCGAAGCACGATATAAATCCATCAGCTCGTTCATGAGTTCTTCGCCTTCACCGAGCATGAACAGATCCACAAAGTCGACAAGCGGCTCCGGGTTGCATGCACACGGACCGCCGGCAACAACCAGGTTTTTGAGCGAAGGACGGTCTTTTGCGAGCACCGGCACGCCGCCTAATTTGAGCATATTCAAAATGTTTGTGTAGGAAAGTTCATATTGAAGCGTAAAGCCGATTACATCAAAATCAGAAAGCGGGTCAAGGCTTTCGAGCGCATAAAGCGGGATGTTTTCCTGCTGTAATGCTTCTTCAAAATCGACCCATGGCGCAAATACACGTTCGCACCAGGTGTCCTCCCGGTGGTTTAACAGGGAATAGAGAATCTTCATGCCAAGATGTGACATACCGATTTCATACGTATCGGGAAAGCAAAATGCAAACCGTATGGAAACGGCGTTTTTATCTTTCATGACGCTGTTTAATTCGCCGCCGGTATAGCGGGACGGCTTTTGCACACGCATCAAAATGTGGTCAAGTTGTTGTAGCTGCATAATTCCTCCAAAACAACGGATATTCTTTCTTTTGATTCTTTTTATTGTACCATAAATGATGCGAAAAAGAAAGAAAATCGCTGTGATTTGCTTGTTTTGCAATAAAAAAGCTCCTTCTTTCAGAAAATAAAACCGTGATACGGCTTTGTTTTCGTCAAAAAGGAACTTTTGTGTTTTTAAGCATGTTATCGAGCGACTGCATTCATTCGTTTGAGCTTTAAACGAAGCTTGTCTGCGATCATTGCAATAAATTCGGAGTTTGTGGGTTTTCCGCGACCGGTGTTGATCGTATAGCCGAAATAGTCGTTGAGCGTGTCCACATCGCCGCGGTCCCATGCGATCTCGATGGCGTGGCGGATTGCGCGTTCGACACGGGAAGAAGTGGTCTGGAACGTTTTTGCAATCGTCGGATACAAAAGCTTTGTCACGGAGTTGATCATCTCCTGATCGTTGACGCTCAAAATGATGGCTTCGCGGATATAGTGATATCCTTTGATATGCGCCGGAATGCCGATGTGCAGAATCAGATCGGTGACGATTGCTTCAAGATCGTCGGTTGCAGTGCCCGGATGGTTGATATCGAGTGGTTTTCCTGATTTCATTCCGCCCAAGGACAGCACACGGTCACAAAGCGCCTGATTGTCAAACGGGCGGAGCATATAATAACTTGCGCCGTTTTGCATCACTTCGTTTTCGACATATTGATTGTCATAGCCGCTTACGACAATGACTTTCGGCGGATTCGGATGCTTGTCCAGCGCACGAAGCACGTCAATGGCATCTTTTTGGGACATAAACGATTCCATGACGACAACATCCGGTTTCCAGTCGAAAATTGTTTGCAGGACGCGATTGCCGTCTTTTGCAACGAGCGATACATCTGCACCGCACTGGGAGAGCAGGTCACTGCAAGCCATGCCAAAGTGAATCGAATTATCTCCAATCAAAACTTTTAAATGCTTTTGCATAAAGGATACCTCCACTAAGTTGATAGTTATAGGATACCATATATTACCAAACAATGCAACAGCAAAATCAAAAAAATTACTAACAAATGGAAATTTGTTTGCAAAAACAGGATTGTCGCGGTTTATTCCATGGTAGAAAGCATATTTTCGGCAAAAATTCCATATCCTCGCGTCGGATTGTTGACAAAAACATGCGTCACAGCGCCGACAAGTTTCTCGTTTTGAAGAATCGGTGAGCCGCTCATTCCCTGTACAATGCCGCCGGTGCGTTCAAGCAGGGCTTCATCGGTCACGGTGATGATCATGTTTTTGGTGAGCGCCTGCTCGTTCATGTTGATTTCATCAATGCGGATCTGGTACTCTTGGACGCCGTCATCGCCGAGTGTGCAGCGAATCACAGCATCACCCGGTTTTACTTCCTGCTTGTGCAGCACTTCCACTTCCTGTGTCGCTGCGAGTGTTTCGTCGGTAATTGTACCGAACACACCTGTCTGCGTGTTTTGGCTGAGTGTACCGCACGGCTCGTTTGAGGAAAAACTGCCTTTCAATTCACCGGGAGTACCGACAACACCTTTTTTGATTCCCGACAGATGAACCGGGCAGATCTGACCGGCAGACAACGGCATCAAAAGGCCGGTGTCACCGTCGTTGATTCCATGGCCGAGTCCGCCGAATGCACCGGTTTCACTTTCGTAATAGGAAACCGTGCCGATGCCGGCAGTCGAATCCCGCACCCACAATCCGCCTTTATACGTTCCGTCCATTCCTTTTGCCGGCTGCAATGTCGCATGATATACCACGTCATCACGCGAATAGGCGATGTCATAAGAGGAAGCACCGCTTGAAAACAAGGCGGCCACTTCTTCGTTGGTGAACACTTCTGTGCCGTTGATCGTCAAAATGGTGTCACCTTTTTGGATACCCGCTTCTGCGGCAGGATAGACGGTTCCGTTCGGTGTTTCCACGGCGGCGGTGTCAATCACGAGCACGCCTTTTGTAAACAGCTTGATGCCGAACAGCGTGCCGCCCGGTGTCACAGTTTCGCGTTCTTTGACGCTCACGTGCGTTTGCGTAATCGGGAAGATGCCGAACAGACGAACAGTCACCTGTTCGGAAGTACCGAGCGATTGTCCTGCCAGACTTGTTTGGTCATAGGAAATCGGCGAACCGCTTTTTAGATAAGAAAGCGAGGCGAATGACAGCTCTTCGCCGGGAGATACGTAAAAATTTTCGGGAATTTGCTGCTCTAAGCAAAACGCAGTGCCGAAAAAGAATGTTGCAAGCGCCGCAGCTGCAGCGGCTGTTTTATGGATGATACTGCGCAGTATTTGATTTCGCTTCATAAAAAAGATTCCTCCAAATATCGATGGTGCTTTTGATAGTGTGCACCGGAATATTTATTTTATTGGAGGAAAAATCATATAAAAAAAGACGGTTTTATGAAAAAACCGCCTTTTTTTAAACAATGTAAAATCAGTCGCTCACATACGGCAGCAGAGCAGCCTGTCTTGCACGTTTGATTGCAACAGTCAGCTCGCGCTGGTGACGTGCACAAGTGCCGGTTACACGGCGCGGAACGATTTTCGCACGCTCAGAAAGATAACGGCGCAGTTTTGCAACGTCTTTGTAATCGATGTGTTCAGCTTTATCAACGCAGAAAGCGCAAACTTTTTTGCGGGATCTTCTGCCTGCCGGACGATTCGGGCGTTCCGGTCTTTCGTTATGGTTTCTCTCCATCAATACTTTACCTCCTTGTAAATTTTAAAACGGAAGATCGCTGTCGTCATCTTCGATTGCTTCAAAATCACCGATGCTGAATCCGGTGCCTTTGGTCGGCTCCGCAAAGCTTTCGGGTTTTGGAACAGGGAAAGATGCCGGTGCCTGCGAACGCGGTGCAGAATCCGATTTGCTGTCTGCAAAATAGACCTGCTCTGCAAGCACTTCAAATGCGGTGCGTTTGTTTCCGTTTTTGTCTTCGTAGTTCCTTGTTTGAATCGAGCCTTCAATCGCAATCATACGGCCTTTTTGAAAATAGCGGCAGATGAAATCAGCCGTCTGTCTCCAAGCCACGATGTTGATGAAGTCTGTTTGGCGCGAACCGCCGTCTTTCGGTGCGTAGTTTCTGTCAACTGCGATCGAAAACGACGTAACGGATGTGCCGTTCGGAGTTTGCTTATGCTCAGGATCAGCCGTAAGCCGTCCCATCAAAATAACGCGATTCAGCATAACCAAAACACCTCCGATTATTCGCTTACGCGAAGTGTCACAACCGAACGCATTACGCCATCAGTGATGTTTAATACGCGCTCGAGCTCTGCCGGGAACGACGGAGCAGAAGTAAAGTTGAACAGAACGTAGTAGCCCTCGGTCTCATAGTTGATCGGGTAAGCCAGTCTGCGTTTGCCCCACTCATCAACAGAATCCAGGGTTGCGTTTGCGGAGATCAGTGCATTGATTTTCTCAACCAGTGCTTTGATGCCGTCTTCGCCAACTTTGGTACTAAAAACGATGAGTGCTTCGTATTTCTCTGTGAGTTTTGCCATGTTGGTGCACCTCCTTTTGGACATATGCCTCTTTGCGTTTTGCAAAGGGGAAGGAGTTTATCCGGCATTCGGATAAACAAAATGCGAACAAAAGCCGCATACATCTGATATTTTATCAGGCAATGCGGCTTTTGTCAAGAATTTGTTTTTAAAAATAACGTTTTTCTTTATAAAAAGAAGAGAAGCATGAAAAATGCGAGAACATTGACTGCTGCATAAGCGATCAGAAGACCGGCAATGAGTTTTGTTGCAACCGAGCCTTTTTTCGCGAGCAGTGCACGGCATTCTTCCGGAGAAGAAGTGACAGCGCGCGCTTTTGCAATATGCTTTTGACAGTGGCGCATATAAAGCGTGTTTGCAAAAAATCCGCAGACAAACCGCATTGCAAGCGCTAAAAGCTGGCAAATCATGCTGATGGTCGTGATAGAAGTGAACGAGTCGGACGGCATCAGCGTCGAAGCAGATGTCATCGCCTGATAGGTCATCAAATACTGCGGCAGGGAGATGAGCATCTGAATCAAAAAGATGAGAATGCCCGTGCCGTACATTTTGCGGTATAAGAAATATCCGCCCTGGAAGAAAAATGCGCTCCAGTTGATGATTTTTGTTTTGGAGCGGGCAAGCTCACGGAAACGGAGCAAAAAGTAATGCGCGTTTCTGCCGATATATGCGGCATAGTCCTGTGCCTGAATGCCTTCGATTTCTTCTTCGGGCGGAACGGACTGTGCCTGTGCAAACATACCAAACGGCATCGGGCCAAATCCCTGCGGCATGCCGTTGGTGCCTTGCTGTGCCGAATAAGGCGGTGTCTGGGCGTTTGCTTGATGCGGCATAGAAAGCGGTGTGCCGCAGGTATTGCAAAACAGCGCAGAATTGGGATTCTCAGCACCGCACCGCGGGCACGTTCTGCCCGCTTCGGCAGAAGATTCGTCAGAAGCGGTGTGTGCGTCCGATTCGGGCTGCGGCGGTGTCCACGGTGTGTGCGATTCGTGAAGCTGTGGGAAAATGCATTCGCCTTTTTCCATCAGACAAGCACGGTGATACGGTGCACCACAGACAGGACAGACAACGATGTCGTCATCCTTTGTAAAAGGTTTGCCGCAGATCGGACAGGGAATATGTTCATAGCGGTTCATGTGTGTAAAAGACCCTCCAACCGGAAAAATCATGATTTTTGTTTTCATTATACCGGTTTTGTGTCGAATAGTAAAGGAAAAAGTAACAGACAAACTGTGAACATTCTGCTAACCGCATTCCCTTTTTGGCCGGTTTCGTGGTATACTTAAAAAAACAGCAGGAGGGAGTTTTATGACAAAAAAAGAACGTGCGGCACAGGCGGTCGCCATTTTGAAAGAACGATATCCGGAAGCGATTTGTTCGCTTGTCTATGATAAAGAAAAACCATACGAACTGGTGATTGCCACACGGCTTTCGGCGCAGTGTACTGACGCCCGCGTGAACATCGTGACAAAGGAGCTGTTTGCACGCTACGATTCGCTCGAAGCATTTGCAAACGCTGACCTTGCCGAGGTGGAGGAGATCGTCAAGCCGTGCGGCTTTTTCCGGATGAAGGCGAAGGATACCATCGGTATGTGTCAGGCGATGCTTTCGCGTTTTGACGGAAAAGTGCCCGATACCATCGAGGAACTGATTACACTGCCGGGTGTCGGTCGGAAAACAGCGAACCTGATTGTCGGCGACATTTACCACAAGCCGTCGATCGTGACAGACACGCACTGCATCCGTATTTGCGGCAGGCTCGGTCTTACGACCGGCATCACAGAGCCGAAAAAGGTGGAAGATGCCCTGCGGCCGATTCTTGATCCGGTGGAATCGGGGGACTTTTGCCATCGGCTTGTATTGTTCGGGCGGGATGTCTGTACTGCACGTGCACCGAAATGTGAAGAGTGTCCGTTGAAACCGATTTGTAAAGAAGGACCTGCACCGAAAAAGACGAAAAAGCCGTCGGCTCGTGCAAAAATCAAACCAGAGGAGGCATAAGAAATGCGCAGAAAAGACAGAGAGATAACCGATTTGAATGATATTCGTGCGATTTTTGCGCGATGCCTAAATATTACACTTTCGATGTGCGATGATGGCAGACCGTATGCAGTGCCGCTGAATTTCGGCGTGCGCGAAGAAGATGGAAAGCTTGTGATTTACGCACATTGCGCAAAATCGGGCAGAAAACTTTCGTGTATTGAAAAGAATCCGGCAGTATGTGTGTCGTGCGGACGTGTGCTTTCGATTGTGGACGGCGATTCTGCCTGTGACATGACTGCAAAATATGAAAGCGTGGTCGGATTCGGAAATGCAGAGGTTTTATCGGATGGCGATGCGCTGCTTGACGCGGGACTTCATGCGGTTGTTTCGCATTACGGCGAACATCCGGGCGATGCGTTTGAAAAGTACCGAAAAGCGACTGCGGTGATTCGCATCGTGCTCGATGAAGTGACCGGAAAGTCGAATTGCAAGGCGTAAGAAACATTTTTTCTTGACATCGCGCGCAAGAACGCGTATGATGAATGATAATTTAATACTGTAAAACAGAAAAGGGGTTTGAGTGATGAACAGTGAAGCAATCATGCAGGGCGCGCAGAATGCGCCGCATCGTGCATTGTTTTCCGCACTTGGTTATACAAAAGAGGAGATGAGCCGTCCGCTGGTCGGCATTGTCTGCTCGCAGAATGAGATCGTTCCGGGACATATGGAGCTTGACCGGATTGCAGACGCCGTGAAACTGGGTGTTGCAATGGCAGGCGGTACACCGGTTGTTTTTCCGGCAATCGCGGTGTGCGACGGTATCGCGATGGGACATCAGGGAATGAAGTATTCGCTGGTCACACGCGATTTGATCGCCGATTCCACCGAAGCAATGGCAATGGCGCACGGATTTGATGCGCTCGTCATGATTCCAAACTGCGACAAAAACGTGCCGGGTCTTTTGATGGCGGCGGCAAGACTGAATATTCCGACCATTTTTGTGAGCGGCGGCCCGATGCTTGCAGGTACTGTGGACGGCTGTAAGGTGAGCTTTTCGGCGGCATCCGAGGCAGTCGGCGCATATCTTTCCGGAAAAATTTCCGCAGAAAAAATGCAGGAGTTTGAGGAAAAAACATGCCCGACATGTGGTTCCTGTTCCGGTATGTACACGGCAAACTCGATGAACTGCCTGACCGAGGTGCTCGGCATGGGCCTTTGCGGAAACGGCACGATTCCGGCAGTGTATTCCGAACGCATCCGTTTGGCAAAGCATGCCGGCATGCAGATCATGGAGCTTGTCCGCAAAAATATCCGCCCGCGTGATATTATGACAGAATCGGCATTCCGCAATGCGCTCACGATGGATATGGCGCTCGGATGCAGTACAAACAGCATGCTTCACCTGCCGGCGATTGCACATGAGGCAGGCATTGAGCTCAATATGGACATGGCAAATGAAATCAGCGACCGCACACCGAACCTGTGCCATTTGGCACCTGCCGGCCCGCATCATATGGAAGATTTGTACGAAGCAGGCGGCGTGTATGCCGTCATGCACGAAATCAGCAAGCTTGGCCTTTTGGATGAAAGCTGCATGACCTGTACCGGCAAAACGGTGGGCGAAAACATTCAATCGAGCAAAAACAAAAACCCCGACGTCATTCGTCCGGTCGAGAATCCGTACAGCAAAACGGGCGGCATTGCAGTGCTTCGCGGCAACTTAGCGCCGGATTCCTGCGTCGTCAAACGGTCTGCTGTCGCACCGGAGATGCTCTGCCATTCCGGTCCGGCACGCGTGTTTGACAGCGAAGAAGATGCGATGGCGGCGATCAACGGCGATCAGATCCACGACGGTGATGTTGTGGTCATCCGCTATGAAGGTCCGAAAGGCGGCCCGGGTATGCGCGAGATGCTCAATCCGACTTCTGCCATCATGGGACGCGGACTCGGCAGCACGGTTGCACTCATCACCGACGGACGCTTTTCAGGTGCGACACGCGGCGCTGCCATCGGACACGTTTCACCGGAAGCAGCAGTCGGCGGCAATATTGCACTCGTCGAAGAGGGCGATATCATCGATATCGACATCATGGCAAATACGATCAATGTGCGCGTGTCGGATGAAGAACTGGCAAAACGGCGTGCCGCATGGACACCGAAAGAGCCGCGGATCAAAACCGGCTATCTTGCGCGGTATGCATCGCTTGTCACATCCGGCAACCGCGGTGCAATTCTCGAAGTGAAGAAATAAACAAAAATACAGCGGATTGTTGCGTTGCTTGCAAAAGAAGTCGATTTATGGTATGCTGTGTAAAACAATCTTTGTGTAAAGGAGAACCGACATGATTGTAAAACCGAAAATTCGTGGATTCATCTGCACAACCGCACATCCGGACGGATGCAAAGCGATTGTCAAAGAGCAGATCGATTATGTAAAATCACAGGCAAAAACCGAAGGCCCGAAAAAAGTGCTCGTCATCGGCGCTTCGATGGGATATGGACTCGCTTCCCGTATTTCTGCGGCATATTCGTGCGGCGCGGCAACGCTCGGCGTGATTTTTGACCGCAACGGCAGCGAAAAACGTACCGGTACAGCCGGCTGGTATAACACCGCCGCATTCGAAGAATTTGCAAAAGCAGACGGACTGTATGCAAAAACAATAAACGGCGACGCTTATTCAAAAGAGATCAAAGACAAAGTGATCGAAACGATCAAAGCGGATCTCGGCAAAGTTGATATGGTCGTTTACAGCTTAGCAGCACCGAAACGTGTGGCAGCTGACGGCACAGTCTATAGCTCTGTGCTCAAAACAACCGGCGAATCGTATACCAATAAAACGATTGACTTGAAAAACCGCACCGTTTCCGATGTGACCATCGAACCGGCAACCGAGGAAGAGATCACACATACCGTGAAAGTCATGGGCGGCGAAGATTGGCGTGACTGGATCGACGCACTGCGTGCAGCTGATGCAATCGAGCCGCATGCGGTTACTGTTGCATATTCGTACATCGGTCCGGAACTGACCCATCCGATGTATTTTGACGGTTCGATCGGCCGTGCAAAAGCACACCTCGCGCGCACTGCAGAGGAAATCAGTGCAGAATGCGGCGGTATTCGTGCATACATTTCGGTAAACAAGGCGCTTGTAACCCAGTCGAGTGCAGCAATTCCGATCGTTCCGCTGTACATCTCGATTCTGTACAAGGTCATGAAAGCGCACGGCAACCACGAAGGCTGCATCGAGCAGATGTACCGTCTGTTCCACGACAAGCTGTACGGCGCGTCGGTCTGCACCGATGAATCGGGTATGGTGCGCATGGACGACTGGGAGATGGAAGAAGACATCCAGAAAGAAGTTTCTGCACTTTGGGAAAACATCTCGACCGAAACGCTCGGCGAATGTGCGGACATCGACGGTTACTGGCATGATTTTTATCGTCTGTTTGGCTTTGAGGCAGCAGGCGTTGACTATGATGCAGACGAGGATGTTGTTCGTCCGATCGAAGGCGTGGAATAATGGCACGCGAGGAACGCGCTGTTTTTACGAATATGTGTATGATCTCCGATGCGTCGGGAAACGTGTTGGTGCAGAATCGAAACAGCAAAGACTGGCCGGGTGTTACGTTTCCGGGCGGTCATGTGGAGCCTGGGGAATCGTTTGTGCAGTCGGTAATCCGTGAGGTGTATGAAGAAACGGGACTGACGATAGAGAACCCCCGTCTGTGCGGCATAAAACAGTTTCAGACGGATGACGGCGCACGATATGTTGTGCTGCTTTACCGGACCGAAACGTTTTCAGGTGTGCTCAAAAGTTCAGATGAAGGCGAGGTCTTTTGGATAAAAAAAGACGAACTTGCCGCACATGCTTTGCCGGTTGATTTTCTGCCGATGGTCGAGGTGTTTGAGTCAGAGAAACTGACGGAATGTTATTATGAGAAGACACCGCAGGATGCGTGGGAGATGCGATTGATGTAAATAAAAAAGCAAGCCGAAAAAAACGGCTTGCACTTGTCAAGAGAAAGTAGACAGTAAAAAGAATATTTATCAGAAGCCCCGTTCGGTTTTAAACTGAACGGGGCTTCTGTAACCCAATGCAGCGGCCGGACGGTG
>NZ_JACJKY010000003.1 GCF_016901855.1 Merdimmobilis hominis
ACTTTTTTCGAAGTTTTTTCGAGGTTTTCGCTCCCGCGACTCTCTCGATATTCCTTCTCATTTCCTTGTTTTTCCTGTCCTCCGTGACAGCTATATTATAATACCACACACCCCCCACTTTGTCAACACCTTTTTTCATCTTTTTTTGACTTTTCTTTCTTATATAAAAAGAACCACTGCATGCACCGCATACAGTGGTTCTCATATTCTCTTATTCTTGTTTCGATACAGGCACGGACACATCCGATTGTGCAAGTGTCTCAGGGCTCACATCATCATAGACAAACGCCCGCCATGCATCGGAAGCGCTCTGCAAATCCACATGCAGACACTGCTGTCCGAGTGTATCATAAATCGTTCCCTTGCCATTCAAATGGCGGTTGAGCGGAATGCGCATCTCTTCCATGGAAACATCGCGCAGCATGATGCCACAAAGCGACAGTACCTCCCCGATATCCACGGACGTCTCCACATACGGAAGCGTCTTTCGTGCAAATTCAGGATAGGAAACCGGGTTCATCGCAAGCGCCTTTTCAAACAGTGCACGCATCACGATACGCTGACGCTCCGTACGGTCAAAATCGGCATTGCCTACCTTGCGGATACGCGCATATGCGACCGCCTGTGTTCCGTTAAGCGTTTGCATCCCGGCTTTTTGGATATAGTCCTCCCCTAAACCGGCGACAATCGCCTGCTCTTCGATATTTTCGTTTGCGGCAAGACGCTCTTTCTCTGAAACCTCGATCGGTACGCCTCCTACCGCATCGACAATCTGTGCCATTCCGTCAAAATTGATCGTTGCATATTCGGTGATATTCGTACCGAAGTTCTCATTGATCGTTTTGACAGCAAGCTGCGGTCCGCCATAAAAATACGCCTGTGTCAGCTTGGTTTGTCCATGACCCTCGATTTTCACATACATATCCCGCATCAGAGAGCTGAGCTTGATTTTGTTGTGCTGTTTATCCACCGACAAAATCATAATGGAATCGGAATGCACCTGCTTTTCATCGCCGCGCCGATCTACGCCGAACAACGCGATATTCACAATATCACTTGCACCGTCGTCTTTGACGCTTTCCTGAATGCCCAAATTGCTCTCATCCAGCTCGTTGTGCTGATATTCTGTCAAAATGCTCATCACATAACCCAAAACGGCAAACACGATGAGCAGCACAATAGCCCAAATCGAAAATTTCACCCACGGACGCAGTTTTGTCTTGTGTCTTTTTTTCACTGGCTTTTTCACCGCTTTTCCTCCTTGCAGGAACCGGTTCTGCGCGTCGTTACACGCAGGCAATCAGTGAAATTATGCAAAGCAAGCGCGCAGTTCATCCACGCGGTTGCGTTTCTCCCACGGCAGATCGAGATCTTCGCGGCCTACATGACCGTATGCAGCCACCTGTTTGTAGATCGGGCGACGGAGATCAAGTGTGCGGATGATGCTTGCCGGACGCAGATCAAACACGCGGCTTACAGCTTCTGCGATTTTCTCATCGGAATAAGCACCTGTACCGAACGTATCCACGAGAATCGACACCGGTTTTGCCACGCCGATTGCATATGCAAGCTCGACCTCACATTTTTTTGCAAGACCTGCTGCAACAACGTTTTTCGCCACCCAGCGCGCTGCATATGCCGCACTTCTGTCCACTTTTGTCGGGTCTTTTCCGGAGAATGCACCGCCGCCGTGACGTGCATAGCCGCCATAGGTGTCGACGATGATTTTTCTGCCGGTCAAGCCGGAGTCACCTGCCGGTCCGCCGATGACAAAACGGCCGGTCGGGTTAATTAAGTATTTTGTATTTTCATCGATCAATGCGCCGTCAACGACCGGGCGTACAACGTGTTCGATGAGGTCTGCACGGATGGTTTCAAGTGTGACATCCGGGTCGTGCTGTGTGGAGATGACGATGGTATCGACACGAACCGGCTTGTCCTCTTCATATTCGATGGTAACCTGGGTTTTTCCGTCCGGACGCAGATACGACAATGTGCCGTTTTTGCGCACTTCGGTCAAACACATTGCCAGTTTATGTGCCAGGCTGATCGGCAGCGGCATCAGCTCCGGTGTTTCGTCGCATGCGTAGCCGAACATCATACCCTGGTCGCCTGCACCGGTCTGGTCGTTGTCCTCGCTCGAACCGGTTTTCTGCTCGAGTGCTTTGTCGACACCCATTGCGATATCCGGCGACTGTGCATGAATTGCAGTCAGCACGCCGCAGGTGGTGGCGTCAAAGCCGAATTTTGCACGGTTATAGCCGATTTCCTCGACGGTATCACGCGCGATCTGCGCAATGTCGACATAAGTGTCGGTTGTAATTTCACCCATCACCATAATCATACCGGTAGTGGTGGTAGTTTCGCATGCAACACGCGCCTGCGGGTCATGTTTTAAAATCTCGTCTAAGATTGCGTCAGACACCTGATCGCAGATCTTGTCCGGATGTCCCTCTGTCACACTTTCAGATGTGAAAAAATGTCTTGCCATAAAAAAGCTCCTTTCATCATTTCCTTGTCGAGCCCAAAGAAAAACGCTCAGGAACATCCTGAGCGTCTTGTTTCACCTTGTTGGGTCAAAACCTCATCTTCGGATCGTTCCTCTGGATTTAGCACCTTACATCAGTAGGTTGCCGGATTTCGTCGGGCCAGTCCCTCCATCACTCTCGATAAGGTATTCAATTTACAATGGTATATTATACGGTAACGAACGTTTGTTGTCAAGAGAAAATTTATTCCGCTGCATTTTCTTCTTCACAGCAGCCGCAAGTTCCTGTGCAGCAGCAGGAATCTTCCGCACTTTCGCAGCAGCAATCTGCAGCCGGCGCTTCGGTACAAAGCTTTTCACCGCATTTTAAGCAATACACCGCATCTTTCGGATTGACTGCGCCGCAGTGCTCGCACAGCTGTTTGTTCTGCATCGCGACCATTGTGCGCTCGATTTCATCCAGCCGTGCAAACTGTGCATCGATCTGCTGTGTCAATGTTTCCACAGCCTCAGAATTACTCTGGTTCGTTTTTACCAGACGATACATTTCCATACCGAGCTTTTCATGCAGCCGTTTGATCTCGCCGGAAACACGAACCGTTTCCATTTTGTATTTTGACAGTTCCACCATTTCACCGGTTTTCTTTCCTGCCGCATCTGCAATGAACCGCAGTTTTTCCATCCATTCATCCACATTGATTGATGCCATACCGCTCATCCTCCTTTTAAACGTGTACGGTTTTTGTTTATTATATACGCTTTTATGCGAAAATACAACGTCACGCCAAAAATTCACGAAGCACCGTCTTTTCCGGGAGATAACTCTCAGAAAGCGGCACAAACATCGAAAGCGCTTCGCGCAGACGCATAATTTTTGCACGGTACTGCGCGCTCACCTCATCCGCAGAAAGCACCGACGAAAGATAGTGTGTCCAAATCGCCGGCTCATACAAAACCGTCGAATCCACAATAAAATCGGCTTCTTTTTTATAGGGGATGATATTCGCAATCTCACTGCGCACAACCTCCACCCACATCCCCATTGTGCCCTCCACCGGATTGTTCCGATGAAAATGATCACGCACAATCCGGCGGATCAGACGGATTTCACGTGCGGTGAGCACACGTTTATCATCCAGCACATAGTCGGAGTTCGGACTGATATAAAGCTTTAAAAAGCTGTTTTTGTCGTGCTGCGCTGTAATTTCAGGATTTAGCGCATGGATTCCCTCGACCACCAGAATCGAGTCGTGATCGACTGTGATCTCACGGCGTACAGGCGAACGCTTGCCGGTGGTAAAATCGAACATCGGAAAATCGGCTCTGCCGTTTTTCAACAGCGTATCAAAACACCGGGAAAGTTCCTCGTGATCGAGTGTATGAATCGATTCAAAATCCGTTTTGCCGTTTGGCAAGCGCGGCAGTTTATCACGATCCACAAAAAAATCATCGAGAGAGATCACCGCAGAACGCACGCCTTCCGCTTCTAAGTAAGCAGAAATTTTTCCTGCCGTCGTTGTCTTTGACGAAGCAGACGGCCCTGACAGCAGCAGAATCGAGCACTCACCGCGTCGTTTTGCGATATTCTGCGCCGTTTCCAAAAGCTGATCCTCATACATCCGCTCCGACCATTCCACAAGCTTCTGCGGATAGTAAAGCACCATACCGTTAATCCAGCTGACGCTTACTTTGTTGTTCTCGTCCTTCCCTGCAAATGTCATAAATACGATCCTTTCTTGAGAGAATTTCTTCAAACCGATCGATGTATTCAAAATGATATTTGTAGTTGAAAATGCGGGAAATCGGCTCGGTTCCAAGTCCCACAAGCTTTGTCACGCCGCCCGCACCGCAGGCGAGAATCGTCTGAATTTCATCCATGATATAGATGTTATAAAGACTTTCCGTGTGTTTTTTCGCATAGCCCACATTTTCAAGGTTGCCGACTGTATTTTTCTGCCGGTATAGATAATATGGAAAATATCCGGCGTTTATGAGTGTTTTCTGCGCATATGCCGTCATTCTGCCCGTCATGTCGGATTTGACATAATCGCGCATCGACGTTTCAAAAAACAGATCGGCACTGCGCTTAATCGACAGCGTATGCACCGTAATATTTGCCGGATCGAGCGAAACGGCACGATCAAGCGACCGGCAGAATCCCTCATATGTATCGCCCGGCAGTCCGGCGATCAAATCCATGTTAATCATGGTAAAACCGCACTCTTTTGCGAGCTCGTAACTGTCCACCACATCCTGTGCGGTGTGTTTGCGGCCGATTTTCTGCAAAACCGCATCCTCAAATGTCTGCGGATTGATGCTTACACGGGTGGCGCCCGCTTCTTTGATCACCATGAGCTTTTCTCGCGTAATCGTGTCGGCGCGTCCCGCTTCAACGGTATATTCCCGCACATGCGGCACATCAAAATACGCCGCTACTGCATCGAGCACGCGTTTTAACTGCTCTGCCGACAGCGCAGTCGGTGTACCGCCGCCGACATAGATTGTATCAAGCGATAAATGCTCATCCTTTGCGACCTGTGCCGTCTTTTCGATTTCGCGGCACAGCAATGTGACATATTCGTCAATTTTATCGGTTGCTTTCCGGCTTGTGATCGCGTGGGACACAAACGAACAATAGCTGCACCGGCTCACACAAAACGGAATCGCGATATACAGCGAAAACGAATCCGGTTTTAGCTCTTTAAGCATCGGCTCCTGGGTGTCAGCCGTCAAAAACGCGAGGTCAAGCTTTTCGTCCGATACAAGAAAGCGGTCGTGCAGTCCTGCGCGGATCTCTTCGTCCGGCTTTCCGGCTTTGCGTTCGCGCTGAATGATATTCACCGGGCGTACACCGGTCAAAATGCCCCACCGCGGTGAAACACCGAGGCGTTCTTCCAAGATACGATAGAGCATGACGCACAGCACCCGCTCACACTCCTGATCGTATTCACGAAGTGAGCCAAACGAAATCTCCGGCGCGATCGTTTCTTCACGCGCTGTTTTCTCGCCGTCTAAACAAACAGTCACCGAAAGGTGCGTGTTTTCTCCCTGGACATCGCGGCAGGTCAGCACATAGTCATGTTCCTCACTTGCCACCGGTTCCTCAAAGCGGTGCTCAAAGCGCACCACCGGGAAAAACAGCTTGCAGATGCCCTCTAATTCATATTTGAATTGCTGTCCGTTAAAATATATGGTCATTATCTTTGCAGATACGGATTGGTTCGCCGCTCAAATGCGAGAATGGTTTCCCCGCCATGGCCTGACAAAATCCGTGTCTGATCCTCCATCCTGTCAAATTTTAAAAGCGACTGCATGAGTGTTTTCGTATCGCCGCCCGGCAGATCGGTTCTGCCGACACTGCCCATAAACAGTGTATCGCCCGTGAACACGACATCCTCTGTACAGAACACCATCGAACCGGGCGTATGTCCCGGCGTAGCCATCGCGGTGAGGGTCACCTCATCGAGCGAAATCGTGTCGCCGTCTGCAATCAGCCGGTCGGGCATTTCGCCTTCATATCCTGCAAAGCTTGGGAAGAATGCACCGTCGACATCCCACGGCGCTAAAAAGCGATCCTTATCAAGCGCAGGCACAACAGTCTGCGCGCCGGTTTGTGCTTTCAATACGCTCGCCGCACCGATATGATCAAAATGGCCGTGCGTAAACAGCAAAATCTTTGCATTCAGTCCGTGTGCATGCAACAGCGAGAGGATTCTCTGCGGCTCTGCACCGGCGTCAATCACAATCGCATTTTTCTGTTCAGTTTCAATGATATAGCAGTTCGTTTGAAAGATGCCGACTGCCAGCGAATACACGTTCATGCTTTTCCCTTTCTCATCTCGTCAGTGTCCATCCAGATGGTCACCGGTCCGTCATTTACAAGCGAAACATCCATATCCGCGCCGAATTCGCCCGTCTGCACATCGCGTCCGGTGATTGCGCGGAGTCTTTCGCAGAACTGTTCATACAGTGGCACCGCCACCTCCGGACGTGCCGCCTTGATAAACGAGGGACGCTTTCCGTGACTGCAATCGGCACCGAGTGTAAACTGCGAAACGACCAGAAAATCGCCGTCAATATCGGTGATACCGCGGTTCATCTTATCGTTTTCGTCGCAGAAAATGCGGATGCCCGCCACCTTCTGTGCAAGATATTCCATCTCGCTTTCCGTATCGCCGTCCATCACACCGAGAAACACGAGCAATCCCTGCCCGATTTTCCCGATCACCTCGCCGTCAACCGTCACATCGGCACGGCGCACACGCTGCAATAATGCACGCATTCGTTTTGTCCTCCCGTCTTTTTATTACCGTCCCGAACGCTCGACCGAAATGACGCCCGGAATCTTGCGGACTGCTTTCATAATGTTTGAAAGCTGATCGACGCCCTGAATACCGATGGTCACCACGATATTTGCGTTCGCATTTTTTAATTCTCTTGCCGTCACCTCATGCAGCGGCACATGGAATCCCGCGATCGTCACTGTCACATCGGCAAGCAGCCGTTCACGGTCGTTTGCAACAATGTCAAGCGTTGTGCGGAAGCCTTTGGGCATGACCGACTCGGCAAAATGCGCCGGAATCCACCGTTCCCGCTGGCTCTCGTCCTTGAGCGCCGCACGCACGTTCACGCAGTCCTTTTTGTGAATGGAAACACCGTGACCGCGGGTGATAAAACCGATGATCTCATCGCCCGGCAGCGGATTGCAGCACTGTGCGAATTTCACAAGGCACTGATCGATTCCCTCGACAATGACGCCGTTGGATGCTTTCTGCTGCACGTTTGAAATGATCTGTGCCGGATTCGGCACATCGGCAGGCTTTGTCATTTTCAGATAATCGTCTTTTATACGCGGCATAATCTTTGACAGCAATACACCGCCGTAGCCGATTGCCGCATAAAAATCATCAACATTTTCAAAATGCTGACGCTTTGCAATCGACAGCACAAATTCCGCATACGCATCCGCAGACAGATTGATATAATTGCGCTTAAATTCTGCCTCCAGCTGCTGTCTGCCCTGGACGATATTTTCCTCACGCCGCTCTTTTTTAAACCACGCACGAATCTTGCTGCGCGCTTCACTCGTCTTTGCAATGTTGAGCCACTCACGGTTCGGCCCGTGATCTTTATTTTTCGATGTGATAATTTCAACAATCTGACCTGTTTTCAGCGGTGTGTCAAGCGGTACAATGCGTGAGTCAATTTTGGCGCCCACCATCCGGTTGCCAACCGCACTGTGAATCGCATACGCATAGTCAATGACCGTCGACCCCGCCGGCAGGCTCTTGACGTCGCCTTTCGGTGTCAGCACAAACACGTCGTCGGTTGCAAGGTCTGTTTTGATCGTCTTGACAATATCCTCCGCACCCTCGGATTCCTGCTGGGTTTCCAAAATTTTGCGCACCCATGCAAGCCCTTCTTCGAGCTTATCCTTGCCGGTGATGCCGGCTTTGTATTTCCAGTGCGCCGCAACACCGTATTCTGCCGTATAGTGCATATCCCAGGTTCGAATCTGAATCTCAAACGGAATGCCCTCGCGTCCGATGACCGTCGTATGAAGCGACTGATACATATTCGGCTTTGGTGTGGAGATGTAGTCTTTAAACCGGTTCGGAATCGGGCGGAACATATCGTGGATGATACCCAAAATATTATAACACTCGATAACAGTCGAAACGATGATACGCACCGCGTAAATATCATAGACCTCTTCAAAACTTCTGCCTGCCATATACACTTTGCGGTAGATGCCGTAAAGACTTTTGACACGGCCTTCGATATGCGGCTCCATTCCGTATTCGTAAAGCCGTGCCATGATGCGGTCCTGCATGTTCTGTACGAAGTTTGACCGCTGTGTTTTGTTCATCTCGAGTGTGCGCTCGATCTCCTGACAGGCCACCGGATCAAGATAATGGAGCGCTAAGTCCTCAAGCTCCTCTTTTACCGCGCGAATACCTAGGCGATGTGCAATCGGTGCAAATACCTCCATCGTTTCGAGTGCCTTTTCGCGCTGTTTTTTCTCCGGCATAAAACGCAGGGTGCGCATATTGTGCAGCCGGTCAGCCAGTTTGATGATGACCACGCGCACGTCCTCCGACATAGCAAACAGCATTTTGCGCACATTTTCTGCTTGCTGCTCTTCTTTCGTAAACAGCGGCAGCTGACCGAGTTTTGTCACGCCATCCACCATGAGTGCAACATCCGCGCCGAACTGTTTTTTGACTTGTTCGACAGTGACGTCCGTATCCTCCACCACATCATGCAGAAGACCGGCGCAGATACAGTCGGAATCCATGCCAAGCTCCGCTAAAATACACGCCACTTCGATGGGATGAATGATATATGGCTCACCGGAAATGCGCTTTTGCCCCTCATGCGCCTGTACAGCCAGATCATACGCTTCTTTGATTTTATCAAAGTCAAGCGTTCGTTCCGCTGCCTCCATCCGCTGCTTTAGTTCCTCAAACGATAAATAATCCATAAATCCTCCCCCGCTCCGTCAATCAGGACAGACGCCGATATGTCGGCGTCTGTGTCAGATCTGCCTTTTTGGTGGGTGCACAGAGCGCAAACGTGCCGCCCGATGTCACAGAAAGCAGATCAGCTTCTTTTAATATATCCAATAAAACCAGAAGTTTACAATAATTGATTGTTTTTTGTCCCAACGCAAACAGCAATCGTTCGGAATCGAATGAAAGCGATGCATTTTGACGCAAAAAGCGATACACAACGGCAATTTCCTCTCTTGTCGGAAGTGCACGTGCGCGAACGCCGTCCGAAACCGGCTCTCCGCGTTTGATTTTTTCGTAATAGCCTTTCGCGTTGAAAAAGCGCATTTCATCAAAATCGGCAGGACGAATATCCCGCAGCTTGAGCGAAACGCTCTGTCTTCCATTGTATTCATTGATCTCGGCCGTAACCGCAAGGTCGACATATGCGCCGACTGCAAACGGAACGGCGTTTGCTTCCATTCCAAACCACAGCACCGACGCTTCCTTTTTGTCAAACACAACCGATAGCCGCTGATGTTTCCCGCCGGAAAGCGGTGTAATCGCTGTAATTTGCGCATTCTTCATCAAGAACACCGGTGTTTCGTTTTCCGCGCCGAACGGTTCAAGCTGACTGATTTGAAAAATCGTTTCAACCGTCAAATCAGCGGCAGTCAATTCGCCTGCAAGTAAAAGTTCCTGCTGCGGCATAAAATCAAACTGCTCTTTTGCATACGCTTCCATTCCGGCACAAAACGCCGGAAAATCCTCCGCTTTGAGCGAAAAACCAGCCGCAAGCCGATGACCGCCGTACTGTGTGAGCGTTTCGCAGTTCGCCGAGAGTGCTTTGAACAAGTGAAAATCACCGACACTGCGCGCAGAACCGCGCAAAAACCCGAGTTCATCCATCGACATAAGAAGCGTCGGCTTTCCGTATTTCTCCAAAAGACGCGCCGCCACAATGCCGATCACACCGTGATTCCAGTGTTCTCCGCGCAGAATCAGCAGCCGGCCGCGCAGAAGTCCCTGATTTTCAGCAATCTGCGCTTCAATCTCCGACAGGATCAGCTGCTCCTCCGCCTGCCGTTTTGCATTCATATCGCAAAGCGATGCGGCAAGCTGCTGTGCTTCCTCCGCGTCTTCACTTAACAGAAGCGAAAGTGCCAGTTTCGCACTGCCGAGTCTGCCTGCCGCATTGATGCGAGGCACAATCGAAAACGCCACGGTCTGCGAAGAAAGCTTCTGCGGTACAATTCCTGCCTGCTCCATCAGTGCACAAAGTCCCGGAAGCTCACAGTACCGAAGCGATGAAAGCCCTTCCATGACAATCCGACGGTTTTCCGAAACGAGCGGCACGACATCGCCGACCGTTCCGATTGCCGCAAAATGCGAAAAGCTCTCGAGCGCGCCTTCCATATCGTTGTCAAGTGCGCCGACCAATTTGAGTGCAACACCCACGCCGGCCAAATCCTTAAACGTGCTCATATCATCCTTGCGATGCGGATCGACAACCGCAACCGCCGCCGGAAGCAGTTCACCCGGCTGATGATGATCGGTGATGACCACATCGACACCAAGCGACGATGCATAGTCTACCTCGTCCACCGCAGAAATGCCGTTGTCCACCGTGATAATCAATGTGACGCCCTCATCCGCAAGCGTTTTGATCGCCCCGCGGTTCAAGCCGTATCCTTCGGTTGTTCGTTCGGGGATATACACGGTCACATCGGCGCCCATCAGCTGCAAATAGGTAAACAGCAGTGCCGAAGCGGTCACGCCGTCACAGTCATAGTCACCGTATACCGCAATTTTTTCCTGTGTATCGAGTGCGGTCTGAATCCGATCGACTGCCTGTTCCATATCCGCCATATCAAACGGGGAGGAAAGCGGTGACTGCCGGTCAAAAAAACGCGCTGCCTGTTCATAAGTACGATATCCGCGCGACAGAAGCACCGATGCCGTCAGCCGGCTGATGCCGCATTCACTCGCAAGCGCGGATACATCTTCCCTGCGCACTGTTTTCATCGACCAACGTTTGACCATTTTCACACCCTCGTTTTCTCTCATACAATTTATTCATGCGGCCTTATTCCAAAAGGTATACCACACCCAGTTTAATTTAGATAATATTATAGCATTCCCGCAAATAAATTTCAATCTTAGACAAAAAAGAACGGATGCGTATGCATCCGTTCTTTTTTCTATGTTTGTTTGCGCAATTAAACATCCTCTTTTTGAATTTTAAATATGAGCCGAAGAATTCCTGCCAAAAACTTTGGACTTTTCAACACAACAACTTTCATGAAAATCGGCCTCCCTCTCAGATGCGTTTGCGCAGCAGCCAAACAAGCGCGCCGATACATGCAAACAGCAGCACATATTTAAACGAAACCATCAAAAGCAGTACGCTGACCGCACCGCACACCATTCCGTACAAAAATGGCGCAAGCATGCACTTGCATCGTTTCACAACGCTCACCTGCCTGTTTGTGTATACCCCAGTATACGGCAAACGTACAAAAAGTGTGACACCTCACCGTCTTAATGGCTTTTTCATCTTTTTGATTTCCCAGTCTTTTAGCTGTTTTGCCTGCTCATAAAACGCGCAGTAACTCTCGTATCGATGCTTGTCAATCACACCGTCTGCAACCGCCTCACGCACGGCGCATCCTTTCTCCGCCGTATGCGAGCATCCGACAAAACGGCACGCTCCCTCATAGGGCGAAAACTCACGAAAACAGCCGGCAAGCTCCTCTTTTCGAATGAGCTCATACTGACCGATTTCCATCGTACCAAATCCGGGCGTGTCTGCGATGAATCCGCCGCCGCCCGCATCATACAGCGTTACATGACGCGTTGTATGCCGGCCGCGTCCAAGCTTTTGGCTGATTTCGCCCGTGTCCACGCAAAGCGACGGAAACAGATTATTTAAAAGTGACGATTTTCCAACGCCTGTGTTTCCTGCAAATGCGGAAATTTTTCCCGCCATCATCTGCCGGATGGTATCAAGATGCTGCGGCTCTTCGTTTGAAAGCGACAGCACCTGAAAACCCGCCTGTTCATAGACACGGCAAAAGGAAGAAGCATCTGCCAGATCAATTTTTGTGACGATCAAAACCGGTTCAATATGCTTATACTCGCACACGGTGATCATCTTGTCAATGACCTGCATATTCGGCACAGGATCACAGATTGAGATCACCAAAAACAGCTGATCGAGATTTGCGACAGGCGGCCGCACCAGTTCATTTTTCCGCGGCAAAATCGCCGTAACCGTACCGCCCTTTTGTTCTTCTCCGGGGAAAAATTCAACCAAATCGCCCGCCAGCGGTGTAATTTCATTTTTACGGAATGCGCCCCGGCCGCGGCATTCGTACAAAACACCGTCTGCCATACAATAATAAAATCCTGCAATTGCTTTGACAATCCGGCCTGTTTTTGTCTCCAAACGTTGTGTCATTCCTTTCCATTCACAAAAACGGACCCATCGGGTCCGTTTTGCGTTGTTTCTTTGCGTATTTTATGCATTAGGCTTCGATGATTCGGAAGTTTCGGAAGATTCCTCTGAAGATTCTACAGAAGATTCAGGTGCAGAATCTTTGATGAGGCTATAATCCGGTCCGAATTTTGTGCTTGCCGATTGTGTTTTAAAGTCGATCACATATTTCGCAAATGTCCTGCCGTTGACTGTAATTTCGACTTCGTTATACTCCTGCTCGGTGACTTTGCCGTTCACTTTGCCGTTCATGCTCACAAACACCATCGAAAGTGTTCCTTCTTGTTTCGGGTTAATCTGCTTTGTTTCAAGCAATGTTCCGTTTACACTGATGACAAACGAATAGCTCTTATCGCTTGCATCACTCGGGAATTTGATGCTGATCGGAACAGAAATCTCTTCGGCAGAAGCGCCTTTGCTCACTTCCACGTTGATTGCCGTTCCTTTGGAAACGCGCGAATCTTTTTTGATGCTCTGCGAAACGATGGTGCCTTCCGGCTCATCCGATTCCACTTCGGTGACTGTTCCGAGCGAAAGGCCAAGCAGTGTCAGGCGATTTCTCGCGGAAACGACTGTCATTCCAAACAAATCCGGCACCTGAACCGGCAGATCTGCCGAACCAAGGCTTACAAACAGAGTCACCGTTGCGCCTGCTTCCAGGTCCTCGCCTGCTTTCGGGTTTGTGGAAATGATGCATCCCGCTTCTACCTCGGAATTCGTCTGGCGAATCTCTTCAATCTCATAACCTGCGAGTGCCTCACGTGCTTCCGACACCGTTTTTTCGACAACATCAGGCATCGGAATCGTCTGCATACCGCTGCTGACAATGACCTCGACTTCCGAGCCGACTTTGACTGTCATGTCCTTTGCCGGTTCCTGCGAAATAATCTGGTTTACATCATATTCAGCAGACGGAATTTTGTCTTTAATGACGATTTTGACGTTCGGCAGTTCTTTCTGCGCCTCTTCGACCGTTTTTCCGGTCAGATTCGGCAGCACCACGTCCGGTGTTTTCTGTCCGAGGCTTTTAAAGAAGAAGAACACCGCAACCGCCGCAAGCAGTACGCATGCCACTGCAACACCTGCCAAAATACTGATCGTATATTCGCCTTTTTTCTTCTGCTTTTCACGGCTTGCCTTTGCTGCGTGATCGTGCACCTCGGGACGTTCAAAATATTTGGTCGAGCCGTCCTCATTAAAATATTTATACTCAAACACAACATCCGGATTCTGTTTGAATTCATCAATGTCCTTAAGCATTTCGGAAGCCGACTGATACCGCAGCGCACGGTCTTTCTGCATCGCGCGCAGTGCGATTTCCTCAAGTCCCACCGGAACGTCCGGGTTAATATCCGTCAAAAGCCGCGGCTCTTCCTGCATTTGCTTAATCGCAATTGCCACAGGTGTTTCACCGTCAAACGGAACCTGTCCGGTCAGCATCTCATACAAAATGATGCCCACCGCATAAATATCGGTACGCTCATCGGTCTGTTCGCCGCGCGCCTGTTCCGGACTGATATAGTGAACGGAACCGATTGCTTTATCCGCAACTGTGCGGCCGTTTTCGCGTGCAAACCGCGCAATGCCGAAATCCATCACTTTGATGGTGCCGTCCTGCAAAAGCATCACATTCTGCGGTTTTACGTCGCGGTGCACAATGCCGTTGTCATGTGCATGCTGCAGCGCGCGCAGAATCTGAACCGTAAAATGGATTGCCTCTTTCCAGCGCACAACTTTCTGCTGACTGATATATTCTTTGAGCGTGATGCCGTCAATGTATTCCATGACGATATACTGCACGGAATCGCTTAAATTCACATCGAAAATCTTTACAATATTCGGATGCGAAAGCATTGCAATCGCTTTTGATTCATTGCGGAACCGGCGTCTGAACTCCTCGTTGTTGAGATATTCCTCTTTTAAAATTTTGACTGCAACATACCGGTTTTCGAGCACGTCATATGCTTTGAAAACAACGGCCATTCCTCCAAAACCAATCAGCTCCTGGATCTCATATCTGCCGTCAAGCTTTTTGCCGATATATTTATCCATTGGCCAAAAACCTCCCTTTATTCGATCACAGCGGCCGTGATGTTATCGGTTCCGCCGGCTTTTTTCGCTTCTTCAATCAAACAATCACACGCATATTGTCCGCCGTATGCACGCAAAAGCGCCGCAATGCGGCTGTCCTCCACCATGCTGGTGAGTCCGTCGCTGCAAAGCAGGAGTTTATCTCCCGGCAAAAGCGCTGTCGAAAGTGTATCCACATCCAATCGGAGCGATACACCGACTGCACGGGTAATCATGTTGCGGTTTGGATGTGTCCGCATTTCTTCGGGTGTGATCTCGCCTTTTTCCATCAGCTCCCAAACCAAGGAGTGATCCCGGGTCAGCTGTGAAAGCACGCCGTCTCGAAACAGATAAATCCGGCTGTCTCCGACATGCGCGCAATAGGCAGTATCCTCGCGCACAACAGCGGCAACGATCGTCGTTCCCATTCCGCGCAGTCCCGCCTCGGTCACCGATCGTGTGTACACCGCACGGTTTGCCTCTTTGACAGCGTCTGTCAGCAGGGATTCTGCTTCACATGCATCATTTTGCGCAATCGCTGCAATCAGCGTATCAGCGACAATGCGGCATGTCATTTCGCTCGCAATGTTCCCGGCGGATTGCCCGCCCATACCGTCGCACACAACCGCAAATCCCTGGCGATCATCAAACCGATGCACACAAAAGATGTCCTGATTCATACTGCGGCAGCATCCGATGTCTGTTTTTCCGTAAAACTGCAAACCATATCCCTCCTTATTCAAAGCTGTTCCCGCCGAAGCTGACCGCATGCGGCACTGATGTCCGCACCGAGTGTCCGGCGCACTGTAGCATTGATTCCGCGGCGGATCAAGCGCTGCTGAAACGCATAGATCCGTTCTTTCTGCGATTTTTTATATGATGTTTCCTTGATTTCGTTGACCGGAATGAGATTCACATGACAAAGCATTCCTTTTAATCTTGACGCCAGTTCGTCCGCACATGCATCGCTGTCGTTTAACCCTGCGATCAACGCATATTCAAACGAAATCCGCCGCGACGTTTTCTCAGCATATCGTCTGCACGCGGCAATGAGCTCATCAATCGGCCATTTTAAACTGACCGGCATCGTCTGGTTGCGGATGGTATCGTTGGGTGCATGGAGCGAAACGGAGAGGGTCAGTCCAAGCTGTTCTTCTGCCAGCCGGTCAATACGGTCAACCAATCCGCAGGTCGAGAGCGACACATGACGAAGACTCAGATTCGCACCGCGCTCATCGCTCACAAGCCGTAAAAATTTCAGCACGTTGTCATAATTATCAAGCGGCTCGCCGATGCCCATGAGCACGATGTGACCGATTCGCTCACCCAAATCCCGCTGTGCCGCATACAGCTGCTCGATGATCTCCGACGGCGTCATATGCCGCACAAATCCGGCTTTTGTCGACGCACAGAACGAGCATCCCATGCGGCAGCCGATCTGTGTTGAAATGCAAATACTCTTGCCGTGCTCATATGTCATCACAACCGATTCGCACAGCGACCCGTCCGGCAAAGAGAAAAGATATTTGACCGTACCGTCAATCTTTGATACAAGCTTTTTTTCAATCGTATGCGACGTGATGAACGCGCATTCCTCAAGCTGTGCAATCAGTGCCTTTGAAAGGTTTGTCATCTCGCCAAACGACGTGACCTGCTTATGATGAAGCCAGTCAAACACCTGTGCCGTGCGAAACCGCGGAAGAGAAAGTCCGCTCAAAAATGTACCCAGTTCGTCAAACGAAAGCGATTTGATATCCGTTTTCTGCGCTGTCATAGCTTCCTCCCCGCATTATTCCCTGCGTGTCATTGCCGCAAAGAAAAATCCATCCGTATTTGTTTGATGGGGCAACAATACTGCCATAAAATCCTGTATAAAATCTATTTTACCGAATTTTTCTGATAAATTCAACGGGGCAGCCCAATTATTTTCCGAAAGGAACCGCAAAATCACGTCCTCGTTTTCGGCTTTGTTTGTCGTACACGTCGAATAAACAAGCACCCCGCCCGGTTTTAAGTTCTTTGCCGAATGAGAAAGAATCTCATACTGAAGCTTCGGCAAATCGGCAAACGAAGCGGGATCTTTAAACCGAATTTCCGGTTTTCTTCGAAGAATGCCAAGGCCCGAACACGGCACATCGCAAAGGATCCGGTCTGCCAAAGGCAAATCGTCGCCCGTCCGCGCATCCCGCACCGAGGCATCCACAATCGAAAGTCCCAAGCGATGTGCGCCTTCTTCAATCAAGCGGCATTTGTGCTCGTACAGATCGAACGCATGAACCACACCCTGGTTGTTCATCTGCTGTGCAATCGTAAAGCTTTTCGATCCCGGTGCGGCGCACACATCGAGCACCGTATCGCCCGGCTGTGCACCGAGCGCCTGCGCGCAGAGCTGGGAGGCGGCGTCCTGAATATGAAACCATCCGTCCCGGAATGCATCCAATCGCAGCAGACTTCCCGTATCCGAAAGCACAACGCAGTTTTCAATCCATTCATGTTTTTGTGCCGTCACACCTTGACGGGCAAGCATGTCGCACAGCGTATCTGCGTTAGCTTTCAAAGGGTTCACCCGCGCGTAGAGCGGCGGGCGCTCAAGTGCCGCTTTTGCCATTGATTCGGCGTCTGCTCTGCTGTACTGCGCTTCCCACTGTTTTAACAGCCACACAGGACACGACGTTTCCACCGAAAGCCGCTTAATCGGTGCATAATTCTTCGAAAACGACAGAACGTCCGCACCTGCACGCTGGACATTTCTGAGAATCGCATTCACCATTCCGCGTGCACTCGTCTTTTTGACATACGGCACAAGCGACACGGTCTCGTTGATTGCCGCACGTGCGGGAACACCGTCCATGAAGCAAAGCTGATACACGCCCATGCGCAAGAGAATCAAAATCTCGCGGTCAAGCGCACGCACGCCTTTTTTCACATACTGACCGATTATCGCATCAAGTGTGATCTGCCGCTCGAGCACGCCATATACAAGTGCCGCCGCAAATGACGCATCCGCACCCGAGAGCTTTGCCGCTTTAACTGCCTGGTCAAGTGCGATCACCGAATAAGCCGCATCTTTTTCTACTTTTAACAGTACGTCAACTGCCAGTTGTCTTGCTGTTTTCATCAATCGTTCCGTCTCCCGCGAAGTGCTAACAGACGCAAGAGGTTTGCCACCGCAACCACCAGTGCCGCCACATACGTCATGGCAGCCGCCGACAGCACACGCCGCGCACCTGCAAGCTCTGTCTGATTTAACATCTGATCCGTTTCGAGTGTACGAAGTGCCCGGCGGCTTGCATTAAACTCCACCGGCAGGGTGATAAGCTGAAACAGCACCACTGCCAAAAACAGCAAAATGCCAAGATCTACAAGCCACAAATAACCGAAGATAAGGCCCAACACCGCAAGCGGTACCGCAAGCGACGAACCGATATTCGTAATCGGAATCATCGCCGCCCGAATTTTTATGGGAAAATAGCCCACATCATATTGAATCGCATGACCTGCCTCATGTGCTGCCACACCGATTGCGCCAACCGACGAAGAACCGTACACCGAATCAGACAGCCGGATCACATTATTCCGCGGATCAAAATGATCGGTGAGGTTTCCAGCCACCTGCTCAACGCAGATATGGGAAAGGCCGTTGCTGTCCAAAATGCGGCGGGCAGCCTCTGCCGCCGTCACACCCTGCATCGTGTGCACCTGGTTATACTTTTTAAACGTCGACTGTACTTTAAACTGCGCAAACAGCGCAATCAGCATCGCCGGAACAACCAAAATCCAGTAATACGAATCAATATAAAAATAAGGCATCGTTCATTCCTCCAAAAAAGAGTATTTACCCCAGCAGAATCCCACTCTTTGCACGTCTGCCGCGCAAAAAGTCGGCGCCGTTCATTCGTTTTGCCCCTTCTGCCTGCACTTCGCAGAACATAATTCCCTGATGATCGCCGCACACAACGACAAACCGGTTTTCATCAACCAGTGTGCCCGGCGTTTCCTTATATTCTGTGCGAATGAGCGCACTTTTATAAACCTTTAACCGTTTTCCTTCAAATTTCGTCACAGCGCACGGCCACGAAGAAAGCCCGCGGATCTGATTGTGCACAAGCTGTGCCGGTTTCTGAAAATCAATCGCACACAGCTCTTTTGTGAGCATCGGTGCATAGGAAGATTCCGCGTCATTCTGCGGCACACGCGCCGCTTTGCCCTCTTCCATCTGATAGATCGTTTCGATGAGCAGGGATGCCCCCAGTTCGGAAAGCTTATCGTGCACTTCGTCTGCCGTTTCGTTTTCACCGATCGGCGTTTTCATCTGCAAAATCATATCGCCGGTGTCGAGTCCCTCTGCCATATACATTGTCGTGACACCCGTTTCGGTTTCACCGTTTAACACGCTCCACTGAATCGGACCTGCACCGCGGTATTTCGGCAGAAGCGACGCATGGACGTTTACACATCCGCGCGGCGGGATCGAGAGAATCTCTTTCGGCAGGATCTTTCCGTATGCCACCACGACAACCAGCTCCGGTGAAAGCGCACGCAGAAGCGATGCAGCTTCTCCGGTTTTTAAGGATACCGGCTGAAATACGGGAATGTCATGCGACTGCGCGCACACCTTAACCGGCGGCGGCGTCATCTGATGGCCGCGGTTTTTCGGTTTGTCCGGCTGTGTAAACACGCCGACCACCTCATGACCGGCCTGCACCAGTGCATCAAGACAAGGAACCGCAAAATCGGGCGTACCCATGAATACAATTCTCATTTATCTTCTTCTCTTTCTCTTATTTTTAAACGACTCTTCCGTTTCATACATCTCGGTCGCATGATCAGGGAACAGCACACCGTTTAAATGATCGATTTCATGACAGAACGCACGTGCGAGCAGTTCCGTGCCCTCCGCTTCATATTCGTTGCCGTCGCGATCGAATGCACGCACTTTGACATGATTCGGACGTGTCACCTCGCCGTATTCCTCCGGAAACGACAGGCATCCTTCGGTGCCGGTCTGTTCGCCGTCTGTTTCGATGATCTCGGGATTTACGAGTTCATACAGACGATCACCGCAGTCGATGACGACGACACGTTTTAAAATCCCGACCTGTACTGCCGCAAGGCCCACACCGTCGTTTGCATACATTGTTTCTCTCATATCATCGAGAAGATCGTGCAGTTTTTTGTCAAACACTGTCACTTCACGCGACCGCTTGCGCAAAATCTGATCTTCGTCTTTTTCAAACACCACAATATTTCGTTTTGCCATTGGTTTTACTTCCTCCTTTTTTCATCCGTCTTTGTCTATAACACTTCGCCGTTTACATCGGCAAAGATCGTCACACCTGAAAAAATCCGCTCCCGTCCGCACCGCTTTAACACGTTTGTTAGCATTGCCCGAAACGGCGCGTTGTTGCGGCACTTCATCACAATTCGGTAGCGGTATTTTCCGCTCACACGCGCCACTGCCGCCGGAGAAACGCCAAGCACCTTGAGCGCAACCCCTTGTGCCTGCGTAGCCTCTTCTTCAAGCACAGAAAGTGCTGTCGAGGCGGCGTGTTTGACTGTCTGTTCTTCCGCCGCCGCGAGTCCGATCGTCACAAGGTCACAAAACGGCGGATACATGAGCGTTTTGCGCAGTGCAATTTCCTCGCGGTAAAATGCGTCATAATCCTGTGCCGCCGCATATTGAATCACCGAATTGTCCGGCGCATACGTCTGGATATACGCACGCCCGGCCTTTTCGCTTCGGCCGCTTCGTCCGACAACCTGCGTAATCAGCGAAAACGCACGCTCCGTACTGCGGAAATCGCCCGAGCCCAAACCGCTGTCCCCGTTTAGCACGGCGGCAAGCGTCACATTTTTAAAATCGAGTCCCTTTGCAATCATCTGCGTGCCGATCATCACGTCGTATTCCCCGCGCCGGAACGCATCAAACCGTTGTTCATACGCGTGGCGCGAATACGTCGTATCCGTGTCCATCCGAAGCACACGAATGTCCGGAATCAATCGGTTTAGCTCCTCTTCAATCCGCTGGGTACCCGCGCCGGTGCGTTTTAAAATCCCGCCGCAGGAAGGACATCGTGCTGTGACCGGTTCGCTGTGGCCGCAGTAGTGGCACATCAGCCGTTCGTTCGCCCTGTGATACGTCAGCGCCACATCGCAGGACGGGCAGGTGAGCACTTTGCCGCACGCCATACACGTCGCATATGCCTGATAACCGCGGCGGTTTAAAAGCAGTATCGACTGCTCACCCGCCTGCTTATTTTTTGAAAGTTCGCCGATCAGCGTACCGCTCAAAAACGACAATGCCGCTTCCGGCGGTTCTGTTCGCATATCGATCAAAAACACCTCGGGGAGCACGGCATTTGCATACCGGTTTTTGAGCACGAAATACGCATACTTCCCGCGCTCGGCCTGATACCGCGAATCAATCGACGGCGTTGCCGAACCGAGCAGAAGCGTTGCATGATGTTTTCCGCACCGCCATTTTGCAATGTCTCTTGCATGATACCGAGGCGACGCGTCCGATTTGTACGAACCCTCGCCCTCCTCATCCATGATGATGAGGCCGATATCGGCAAGCGGAGAAAACACGGCGCTTCGTGTGCCGACCACAATCCGCACAGCGCCTTGCCGAATCCGTTCAAATTCGTAAAGCCGCTGGGATGGTGTCAGTCCCGAGTGAATGACTGCCACGATCTCGCCGAACTGCGCGGTAAACTGTCCCACCATCTGCGGTGTGAGTGAAATCTCAGGAACGAGCATCATCGCATTTTTGCCCATGGCAAGCGTTTGCTCGATGAGCTTTAAATACACCTGCGTTTTTCCGCTTCCGGTCACACCTTGAAGGAGTGCGGCGTTCGGCTTTGGTTCGCAGACAAGTGCAAAAATCCCGTCGGCAGCGTTTTGCTGTTCTTCACTGAGCACAATTTCGTGCCGCACCGACAGTTTATTTTGTGCCGGCGAAAACGACTGTGCACATTCCTTTTCAAAATAATACGCGCCGCCCTTTTGCACGAGTGCCTTGAGCACCGCCTCGGTCACGCCGCACAGATAGCAAACCTCTTTCGGTGCGGCTTCTTTGACGGTGCACAGCATCCGATAAAGCTCCGCTTGTTTTTTCGAAAGCGGCACCGTGTCTGCATCAAACGTCTCACACACCGCCACACGCCGCTCTGTCGGCACTGCAACCTTTCGACAGGCATTTTCTTCACAGACAATCACGCCTGCATCAAGCAGTGCGCGCACGGCTGCGTTTTTATTTGCGGACTGCTTGCTTTTTAGCAATGCACGCAATTCTTTTTCTGATTTTGATGTGGAAAGAAAATTGAGAATCTGCTGCTGTTTTGCCGGATATTCCGTGATTTCCTCATCTGTCAGCCGTTTGGCTGTGCGAAAGGTCTGTTCGACCGTCACATTCGTGCCAATCGGCAGAATCGTGCGCACCGCTTCATAAAACGTGCAAAACGTATGCTGCACCAAAAACGATGCCATCTCGGTCATCTCGCTTGTAAACAGCGGTGTTTTGTCAATCAGCGCTGCAATCGGCTTTAAAGGCGGATCGTCCGGTTCTTCGGTGATCGCAGCGACAAATCCCTGTACTTTTCTGTTTCCGCCGCCAAACGGTACGAGCACACGGCATCCCACCGCCACCTCACCCAAAAGCGAGGACGGAATCTGATAGGAATAAGGCGTGTCGATCGCATAGACGGCTTTTTCCACATAAACGTGTGCAACGCTTCGCATTTCGCTGCACCTCCCGGCTCTTATTCGAGCGTTTTGCCGATATCTTCGCGCTCAACCAGTTTGTAGTCACCTCTTGCAAACTGCTCCACTGCGAGCTGAACCGGTTTTTCAATCAAAATTTCACCGTTTTCCTCGGCTTCCTCTGCGATCGCACGCGCACGTTTTGCCACGCCGATGACGAGTGAATAATAGCTCTGGTTACCCTGTAAAATGTCAGAAGCAGATGGTCTATGCATAATAAAATCCTCCTAAAAAATCATGTTGTTTATTCGCAGACGGCCTGTTTTTCAGAAAGAAGCGCGTCCACGGTGGCTGTCATATGTTTGTTTAAAAATGACTGCGAGCGGATAATCGACCGCAGTGCATCAGCAGTTTCCTCGACGACATGGTTTGTCACCACATAGTCGCAGGTGTACGCAAACGGAATTTCCTCCACAGCACGTGCAAGCCGTTTTTCAACGACCTCCGGTGCTTCTGTGCCGCGGCCTACAAGCCGGGCACGCAGTTCCGAAAGGCTCGGCGGCAGAATGTAGATGGTCACTGCATCCGGGCGAAGCTTGCGCACCTGCTCGGCGCCGTCCACTTCGATCTCCAGAACGACCGGATGACCGTTTTCCATATGGTCGTCAACCGGTTTGCGCGGCGTGCCATAGTAGTTTCCGCAGAAGCATGCATGCTCCAAAAAGCCCTCCTCGCCAATCAGCGATTCAAACTGTTCCGTTTTTAAAAAATGATAGTGAACGCCGTCCACTTCGCCTTCCCGCGGCTGGCGTGTCGTTGCCGAAACGGAAAGGAAAATATCCGGTTCCCGCGTCAAAAGCTCTTTGATGACCGTTCCCTTTCCGCATCCAGACGGGCCGCAGATGATAAACAGCTGTCCTTTATTAGCTTTCACTCTCGTCGTCCTCCTCTTCGTCATCCTCGTGCTCAATCACGCGGTTTGCAACCGTTTCCGGCTGGATTGCCGACAAAATGACATGATCGGAATCCATCACAATGACTGCGCGCGTGCGGCGGCCATAGGTTGCATCAATCAAAACGCCTTTGTCGCGCGCATCCTGAATAATCCGCTTAATCGGCGCAGATTCCGGGCTGACGATCGCAACCAGCTTTGAAGCGGAAACCATGTTGCCGAATCCAATGTTGATCAGTTTCATCACGATGTCCCTTTCCGATTATTCCACATTCTGAATCTGTTCGCGGATTTTTTCGATCTCCGCTTTCATCTCGACGACCAGATTGGTCACGCGCAGATCCTGGCATTTAGAACCGATGGTGTTCACTTCGCGGTTCATTTCCTGGACAAGGAAGTCGATTTTTCTGCCGGTTGGCTGATCGCTGTCCATCATGGATGCAAACTGTTTTAAATGACTGCGCAGACGAACCGTTTCCTCGTCGACGGCAATTTTGTCAGCAAACAGTGCCACTTCGGTGAGCACACGCGCTTCGTCGACCGACCGGTTTTCGAGCACTTCTTCAATTTTTGCAGTCAGCCGCGCTTTATAATCAGCCACTGTCTGCGGTGCATATTCCTCCACCTTCAAAAGGTGTGCTTCAATCGTGTTTAATCTGCCGCGGATATCGTCATAAAGTCTTGCACCCTCAGCTTTGCGCATCGAAAGAAAGCGTTCGAGCGCTTCTTCGGCAACCTGTTTGACACTTTCCCAAACGGCATCCTCATCCTCCGGCACCTTTGTCACCTGAAAAATATCCGAAAAGCGCGTCAGGGTCGAAAGCGAGAGTGTATCGGAAAGACCAAGCGGTTTGCCGAGCGAGCGAAGCGCCTCAATATAACTGCGTGCCAGCGGTTCATTCACGGAAACCTGTGTGTCTGCGCTGTCTGTCGAAAAAATCGTCACGCCGACTTCCACTTTACCGCGGGCAATTTTTGTGTTCAAAAGCGCTTTGAGCTTTTCCTCTAAATAACCGTATGCACGCGGAAGCCGTGCATTGCACTCAAAATAACGGTGATTGACCGCTTTCATTTCTACCAAAATATCTTTGCCGTTCACAGTTTCCTGTGCCCGACCGTAGCCGGTCATGCTGTTAAACATAAAAAGCAACCGCCTCCTTTTTTATAAAAGCAATTTCCAATCGATATTGTATCAGATTTCTCCGCGCGAAACCGCAAAACTTCATCTTTTATTCATATTATTCATAATATATTTACAATTATAAATCAAAAAGAAAAGCCGATGAAATCATCGGCTTTCTTTCTTATAACAAATCGGCAATTGTAACGGCAGCCAGCTTTTCCTGTACCGTCTTGCTGATATCAGAGAACACACGCTGTACTTTGCAGCAGGTGTTTTCCGGCCGTGTGCAGTCACCGCTTTCCAAACAGCGACTGAACACATATTTTCCCTCTACAAGCTCCAAAATATCGCGCAGTGTGATGTCTTCGGGAGAACGATTCAGTTCATAGCCGCCCTGTGTGCCTTTGAACGAACGCACCATCCCGCCGCTCACAAGATTTCTTAAGATTTTGAGTGCAAACCGCAGCGTTACGCCGGTATTCTGCGCAATCGTATTCGCATCACAGCGGCATCCCCACTTTGCCAGATATACAACAATCCGCACGGCATAATCCGATTCCAATGTAATATGCATCCGCACACCCCTTTCCGGTCAAAACTATACTGTATTACTATACATTATAGTCCATTATTCCGGAAAAGTCAAATCTTTTAATCCAAAAAGTCTTTAAGCTTTTTGCTGCGGCTCGGATGACGCAGTTTCCGCAGTGCTTTTGCCTCGATCTGACGGATACGTTCACGAGTGACGTTAAACTCTTTGCCGACCTCTTCGAGTGTGCGAGAACGACCGTCCTCGAGTCCAAAGCGCAGACGAAGCACTTTTTCCTCACGCTCGGTCAATGTCGAAAGCACATTCGACAGCTGCTCTTTGAGCAGGATGTGTGAAGCTGCATCATCCGGTGCAAGCGCCTCATCATCGGGAATAAAGTCACCCAAGTGGCTGTCCTCTTCCTCACCGATCGGTGTTTCGAGCGAAACCGGCTCCTGTGCGACACGCATAATCTCGCGCACTTTGTCGATCGGCATATCGAGCTCTTCTGCGATCTCCTCGGCGCTTGCCTCGTGACCGTTTTTATGCAGAAGCTGGCTCGACACCTTTTTGACTTTGTTGATCGTTTCGACCATATGCACCGGAATACGGATGGTACGCGCCTGATCGGCAATCGCACGAGTGATTGCCTGACGAATCCACCACGTTGCATACGTCGAGAATTTAAAGCCTTTCGTATAGTCGAATTTTTCGACCGCTTTGATAAGGCCCAGGTTTCCCTCCTGAATCAGGTCAAGAAACTGCATACCACGGCCGACATATCGTTTTGCAATGCTGACGACCAGACGCAGGTTTGCTTCGGAAAGGCGTTTTCTTGCGCTGATGTCGCCGTTTGCCATACGGGTTGCAAGGCTGATTTCCTCATCGGTTGTTAAAAGCGGCACGCGGCCGATCTCTTTTAAGTAAACCTTGACCGGGTCATCGATATTCACGCCTTCTGCCTGCAGCTGCATTTCAACAGAATCGGTTTCATTATGATCAAAATCAATCGTTAAGTCGGCGGTAAAGTTCTCGACCACCTCAATATTATTTGCTTTCAGCGACTCGTAGAGCTCCTCCACCTGCTCCATGTCATAGTTCAAGTCCTCGAGTGCGTCTGTAATTTCCTGTGTTGTGACTTTGCCGCTTACCTTGCCATGTTCCAGCAAATCGGCAACGGTGTTTTTCTTTTCTGCCATAAAAGTAGTCTCCTTTTAAAAAACGCGTGGTGATCTATGAAAAAACGGACAAGTCCGTTATTTTTTTGATTTGAGTTTTTGACGGTACTGTTCGATTTCGCTGGCATCCGCCGTTTTGACGGAATCAGCGGAAAGCACCTCGTGAAACGACTTGAGCACCCGGATATAGTCCGCGAGCATTTCCTCCGTCACTGAAAATTCTGAAGAACGTGCCAGAATCCGTGCGACGCCGCTTGTTTCCTCGCTCGAAAGCAGTGTTCCAATCAATGAAAGCGACACATCCCCGCTCTCATCATAAAGCTGTTTCATCGCGGAAAATACACGCTTATGATAGCTTGTGACAAACTGGTCGGGGGAAATTTCCCGCAAAACCCGCTCATAGCCGTCCGGATGACGCAACAAATAGGCGATGATGCCCTCCTCGGCTGCCGCTTCCTTTAAATGCTGCGCACGCTCAGGGTTTAACCGGTCGCGCACGACTTCGCGGTTTGTCTGGATGGCGTCCCACTCTTTTTTTTCACGGGTACGCCGCTTTTTCGAAAGTACTGCGGACAGCTGTGTCATCACCGTTTCCGCCGGAATCCCAGCCTCGCGTGCAACCGTTGCCGCATACACTTCGCGCGAAAGCGGATCGTCAATCTCCGAAAGGATGTAAGCGCATCGTTTGACATATTCGATTTTTCCCATGTCGGTTTTCATATCGACGCGGGACTTGACCTGCGCAAGCTCATAGGCGATCATATCGGACGCATGGTTTAGTAAAATTTCAAACCGTTTGGCGCCGAACGTCTTGATATATTCATCGGGGTCTTTTGCACCCTCCATACGGAGCACCTTCACCGAAAGCCCTGCCGCACCAAGCAGATTGATCGCGCGGTGCGTTGCGGCTTGTCCCGGCCCGTCGGAGTCATAGGCAATCACGACTTCTTCGGCATATTTGCTCATGAGCCTTGCCTGTTCTTCCGTGAGTGCTGTGCCGAGCGTTGCAACGACGTTTTCAAATCCGGCGGCATAGATGGAGATGACATCCATATATCCTTCCGCCAGAATGAGCCTGCCGTTCGTCTTTCCTTTCGCAAAGTTCAGCGAAAACAGATTGCGGCTTTTTTTAAACACCGGCGTGTCATCCGTGTTTAAATATTTGGGCTTACTGTCGTCTAAGACACGTCCGCCGAATCCCACGACGCTTCCTTTTAAATCAATGATCGGGAAAATGACACGGTTTCGGAATTTATCGTACACATGTCCTTTTGACGAACGGGAAACGACTGCCGCATCGAGCATTTCCTCCTGCGTATAGCCTTTGCTGCGCAGAAACTCTCGCAGGCTGTCCCACGAATCAGGCGCAAAGCCAAGTCCGTACGTTGTAATCGTCGCATCGGAAAGCCCGCGGTCTTTTAAATATTCATAGCCGGAGGCACCTGCCGGTGATTTTAAGCACCGGTGAAAAAAGCGTGCAGCTTCGCGGTTTAGGCTGTAAATGCGTGCTTTGTGACGTGCCGCACGGTCGTCGCCATCCTCGGGAACGGCAAGTCCCATCCGTTTGGCAAGATACCGCACCGCTTCCGGATAGTCAAGATGCTCCGCCTCCATCACAAACCGGATGGCATCGCCGCCTTTTCCGCATCCGAAGCAGTAAAACGACTGACTTTCCGGATACACCACAAACGACGGCGTTTTTTCCGAGTGAAACGGACACAATCCCTTTAGGGTACGCCCTGCTTTTTTGATGTCAATATAGGAACGAATCAGATCTTCGATATCGCACTGCGATACAAGCTGTTCGATAAAACTGCGCGGAATCACAATGCATCCCTCCGATCAGCGCGTCCAAAACTTCGGAATAAACAGTTCTTTGTAAAGCTCCACCGCATAATGGTCCGTCATGCCGGCGATATGATCGCACACCGCCTTAGAGAGACCGAACCGCCGGATAATCTGTCCGTAAAAATCGGGGAGTTTTTCCGGATTATCATAAAAATACGTATAAAGCGCTTCCATCACGCCGTGCGCTTTGTCCTCCTGTGCTCTGGCGGCCGGTGTGCGGTACACCTCATCAAACATAAAGTCCTTCAGCCGCAGATGCGCTTTATAAATCTCGGGCGCCATGCGGATCGAATCGGTCGAATGCTCCACGATTGACCGTAGGATCGTTGTAATCCGTTCGCTTTTGGTACGTCCTAAGATGTACAAACAGTCATACGGCAGATCCGTGTCCCGCAGCACACCTGCACGCACTGCATCTTCAATGTCGTGGTTAATATATGCGACTTTATCGCAAATACGCACAATCTGACCTTCCAATGTTTGTGCAGGTGCGGTGTCGTCCGAATGGCAGGCAATGCCGTTTTTCACTTCATACGTCAGATTTAAGCCGCGGCCCTCGTTTTCCAAGAGTTCCACCACACGCACACTCTGCAAATTGTGACGAAACCCGTTTTCACACAGCGTATCGAGCGCCCGTTCTCCGACATGACCAAACGGCGTGTGTCCAAGATCATGCCCGAGTGCAATCGCCTCGGTCAAATCTTCGTTTAACCGAAGCGCACGTGCCGCCGTCCTTGAAATCTGCGAAACTTCAAGCGTATGTGTGAGGCGAGTACGATAATGGTCGCTCGACGGCGCCAAAAACACCTGTGTTTTATGTTTTAACAGCCGAAACGCATTGCTGTGAATGATGCGGTCGCGATCCCGCTGATAAGCGGTACGCAAATCACATGGTGTCACCGGCCGTGTTCTGCCGCGCGTATTTGTGACATGCGCCGCATAAGCAGACAGCGTTTGCCGTTCCATCTGCTCAAATGTTTCGCGAATGGTCATCGTTTCGCCTCTTTTCCGCTAAAAAATAAGTTCCAACTATATAATACAGAAAAAAATCAAAAAATCCTTTTTGAAAAAATAATTTTTTTAAAAAATCATGGCATATCGTCAAAAAACGTGTCAGCCACCACCGGCGACACCTGCCCGTTCGACAGTTCTGTAAGTGCCTTTTCAAACGGCTCATAGCGATCTTTGCGGATGATGAGCGTCAATGTCACATCCTCGGCAAACACGCTGTCCTCCACCCGGATCTGATAATCCGGCAGAAGATAGGTAAGCTTGCCGTAAAATCCGTATTCGCACCGCACCGTCATACGGATACACGGTGCCATATGCATCACATGCGCCGCATCGACGGCAATTTTCGCGCCGTGGGAATACGCGCGCACCAGTCCGCCGGTACCTAACAGAATGCCGCCGAAATAACGCGTGACAACGACACAAACGTCTGTCAGTCCCTCTTTTTGCAGCACATCCAGCGTCGGCACACCGGCAGTTCCCTGCGGCTCACCGTTATCCGAACAACGCGAAATCTGTCCCTCGCGGATGACATAGGCATAGACGTTATGTGTGGCGTTCCAGTGTTCTTTTGAAATTTTGGCTACAAACGCCTGCGCTTCCTCTTCGGTTTTGACCGGCGCAATGTGTCCGATAAAGCGCGATTTTCGTTCCACAAACTCAGCCGTTGCCGCTTCTTTAATGGTTTTATACGATGTCACACGAACCGCCTCCTGTTTTTTCGACCGATTTTTTATCCCGTAACAAACAGAAAGCGATGCAGGATTCTGCATCGCTTATTTTGTGCCGGAGCAAAAGATTACATGCCGAAACGTTTTTTGAATCTGTCGACACGTCCGCCGGTGTCATTGAGTTTCTGACGTCCGGTGAAGAACGGATGACATTTCGAGCATACCTCAACTCTGATGTCTTTTCTTGTAGAACCGGTTTCGATAACCTCTCCGCAAGCACATTTGATTGTAGTCTGTTCGTAATTCGGATGAATTCCCTGTTTCAACTTCTTCACCTCTTTCAAAGCGTTAGTCTTACAATTCAATATAATATCATATCCAAAGCAAAAAAGCAAGCTGTTTTTTTCGGAAAAATCCAACAAATTTGATCTTTTTCAAAGAAGATCAGCCGATATGCGCAGATAAATCCGCTCTGACCGCACGCAAAAGCTCCCGCTGCCGAAGCAATGCATCAACGTCCCGCGGTGCAGACAGCAGAAATTCCACGTTTTGAAGCAGTGCGCTTGGACAGTACGGCAGCGTGCTAAGTGCCTTTTCCAGTTTTTTGTCGCCGGTGAAATACGTTTCATTGACCGCGAAAATCACCTGCACAAAATCCATCACCGTATGCACCAGAATCGGCGCAATAAACATCAGATCCGCCCGGCGAATCGCACTTTCATAGTGGAAGTTCTCAAGCCATGTATCAGCCCTGCCCATAAATTCGCGGATAATCGCCTCTTTGAGCTTTCTCGGATACACGCGCGCCTGCTCGTTATACTGTTTGATGACTCCGTCCGGGTCATATACCGGTTTAATGAAGCTTGCCTCGCACAGATAGATATATGTGTAATATCCGTTTGACGTCCATGTTGCCGGAATGATTGAAAATATTCCGTCTAAACAGTCCTTGACACCTGCATCCATCTTCTCGATCGTGCGCGCCGTTACTTCCACCGGTGTACCCTGATACGTAAAATCCATGCTGCCGCCCCACGGCGTCGCATCAAACGATTCGTCAATCCATGGCGTTGTACCCGCATCCGCAGCCGCCGTGATGATCGCTTTGCGCGCTGCATACGGCTTTGCGCCGTCCGCAAACAGATACAAATCAATATCCGACGACGGATCGGCGACGCCTTTTGCATGCGCACCCGCCAGTGCAATCGCACATCTTCCCGTTGTCGTTTGCTTTAAAATCTCAATAATCGCATCAATTTTTTCCTGCGTTTGCTGATCCATTGGCTCCCTCTTCTTTCTGCGCTGTATGTTCTTCATTCGGCAGCGGCTTTGTTTCATCATACACCGTGAGGCCAAACCAGAATGTACTTCCCTTGCCGAGCGCCGTATCGACACCGAACGGTGCATTGTGTCCGTTCAAAATGGCTTTGACAATCGAAAGACCCAGTCCGGTTCCCATACCCGGACGATCCGTCTTGCGGTACGGTTTATAATACCGATCCCAAATGAGCGGCAGATCTTCCGGACGAATGCCTTTGCCGGTGTCTTTCACAGAAATATACGCAATGCCGTTTTGCACAACAAGCGACGCTGTAATCACTTTCGGCTCACCGATATGGTTGACCGCGTTATTTAAAAGGTTATAAATGACCTGCTCAATCCGCATTTCATCTGCATACACAAAACAGGAATCCGGCGTGTTGCACACAAACGTAAAGCCTTCTGTTTCGGACAAAAGCTGATAGCGCGACAGAATGTCATGCAGCTTTTTCGCACCATCAAACACAGTCTTATTCATCATGACCTGACCGGCCTGCATACGTGAAAGATCAAGCGCATCGCTTGCCAATCGGTTCAAACGGTTCGTTTCGTCGACAATGATATCGAGCTGTTCCTCGCGTTTTTCCTTGTTGTCACCAGTAATGTCCTTAATCATTTCGGCATAGCCGCGGATCATCGTGAGCGGTGTGCGCAAATCATGCGACAGATTGGCAACCAGTTCCCGCTGCAAGCGATTTACTTTGGAAAGCTCGGTCGTCATCCGGTTAAAGTTTTCGCACAGATCGCCGATTTCGTCGTTGTTTTTCACCGGAACCGAAACATCAAGATTCCCGCGCGCAACATCCTGTGCCGCATTCGACAATGTCCGAATCGGTTTTGAAATAAACCGTGCAATCAAAAACGCCGCAATCGTTGCAAGTACCACCAAAATGATCGACAAATATGCAAGCTGATTGCTTGTGACCGTTGCGGCCTCCCGCACCGGTGCCAGCGTTTGATTGACAAGCAGAACATAAGGATCTTCGTCGTATGTGGAATATTTTTGCGTACAGAAAATCAGATACTCCGTTTTGGCCGCCTGATCCCAAACATCCAAAGGTCCTGTAATCTCACCCGCCATTGCACGTCGGACGAGTTCCTGTCCGACACCGCTGTTTCGTTTGTGAATATAACAGTCGTACGGCATGCCCTCGACCTTGATGATCTGTCCGCTTCGCTGGATAATCTGTACACAAAGCCGGTTTTTCGCAACAAGGTCCAAAATACCGTTCTGCGAACCGATATAGCCAAATCGATTGATCTCCTCTGCGATTTGATCGCATACAGCGGAAAACTCCGATTTTTTCATTCCGACATAGTACTGCTCCAAAAACACGACCTGAAGTCCCCAGATGAGCAGCAGTACAGCAATGACCACCGCCATGATGGCGCTCCAGATTTTTAACAGCAGCGAAATGCGAAAATGCTTATTCTTCATCATACCGATAGCCTACACCCCAAACGGTTTTGATCAGCTCGCGGTATTCTCCAAGGTTGTTGCGGAGCATTTTGACGTGTGTATCAACGGTACGGGAATCGCCGTAAAAATCGTATCCCCAGATTTCATCGAGCAGCTGCTCGCGTGTCATTACCGAGCCTTTGTTTTTGATAAAGCACACGAGCAGTTCAAATTCTTTCGGTGTGAGCGAAAGCTTTTTGCCTGCAATCGTCACTTCATACGACATCGGATTGACGACCAAATCTTTATACTGATAGGGTTCTTCGTTTTTCTCCGGCTCGCCGCCGTTTACGCGCTTGAGCACTGCTTTGACGCGTGCAATCAGCTCTTTTGGCGAAAACGGTTTGACGACATAGTCATCCGCGCCCAGTTCAAAGCCGAAAATCTTGTCGTATTCTTCGCCTTTTGCAGTCAGAAGAATCACCGGTACATCCGATTTTTCCCGAATCATGCGCAGTGCTGTAATACCGTCCATAAACGGCATCATAACGTCCATGATAATCAAATCAAACGGACGATCGCCCTCCGTTGCCATCTCGACGGCCTGTTTGCCGTTCGATGCCTCTGCACACGAAAACTCCTCAAATTTCAAATACTGACAAACGATATCCCGGATTCTCGATTCATCATCCACCACTAAAATACGAGCTGCCATAAAAAACCCTCCTGTTTTTTCGATTATTAGACAAAGTCATTATATCATGCACATTTGATGTTTGTGTGATGATTCTGTTTCAAAAAATCACGACTGAACGAGCGCTTTATAAATGTCTGCTTTTTTGTATCCATATTCCTTTGCAAGCCGTTTGGATACTTCTGTCGCCCGTTCGCCGCCTTCCACTAAAGATACACCAAGCGCACAGACTTCCTCAAACGAAAGTGTTTCTTCATTTGCCTGCTCCGGCGCACCGGAAACAACCAGCACAAATTCGCCTTTCGGTGTGCTCTCTGTAAAATGTGCGAGCGCTTCACCCATCGTCATCCGCAGCACCTCTTCGTGAATTTTGGTAAGCTCTCTGCAAACGGAGATCTGCCGATCTTCGCCGAATGCTTCACAAAAATCCGTCAGTGTGGTGAGCAGTTTATGCGGCGCTTCGTAAAAGATCATTGTACGCATTTCATTTTTCAAAGATGCCAGATGCGCCATGCGTGATGTCCGGTTTACCGACAAAAAGCCCTCGAATGTAAATCGTGACGTAATGAGTCCGCTCACAGCAAGCGCTGAAATCACCGCACTCGGTCCCGGCACCACTTCCACGGGAATATTATTTTGTGCACAAAGCCGCACCAAATCTTCACCGGGATCGGAAATGCACGGCATTCCCGCATCCGACACAACGGCACACGTTTCACCCGCCAAAATCCGTCCGATGATCTGTTCGCCTTTTTGCCGCAAATTGTGCTCATAATAGCTGATCATCGGTTTTTTGATTTCAAAATAGTGCAGAAGCTTTCCGGTCACGCGTGTATCCTCTGCGGCAATAAAGTCCACCTCCCGCAGTGTCTGCTGCGCCCGCGGGCTCAAATCGCCAAGGTTTCCGATCGGTGTTCCCACAACATATAATTTTGACAAATTCACTTCGTCCTTTCTCTTATCTCATTCACCTTTTTCAAAACTGCCGCCGTACATCCGGTGCGTTTCCGCGGTATATTCGCCGTTTTCATACACAAAAAAATTCGGCTCAATCCGCAAATGCGGCTTTGCACCCCGCTGTCCCATCAGCAAAAAGAGCCACGGCGCGCTGTCTTTGTCCCGGCACACAAGCCGGAGCCGTTTCGGCTCGATGCCATACTGCCGAAACAGCACCATTGCATCGGAAAGCCGTTCCGGCCGCTGGCAGATGCAAAACCGTCCGCCGAACCGTAAGAGCCGCTTTGCCGTCTTGCAAAGATCTTCAAGCGTGCACATCGTTTCGTGTCTTGCAATCTGTTCGGCAGTTTCCTCGCTCAAAATCCCGCCGCCTGCCGCTTTGTACGGCGGATTGCAGGTAATTAAATCAAACTGCTCGCCTTTGAGTGTTTCTCTGCTTGTAAGATCGGCGCAGACCGGAATGACCGGCATCGCTGTCGACGAATCCCGCACGGACGCTTCAAACTGCATCACACCCTGCTGCTGAATTTCAACGCCGACCACTTCGCGCGGCTGTTTTGTGCGTGCAAGCAGCATCGGAATAATCCCACATCCTGCGCCAAAATCACAGACGCGCTCACCGCGCTTCGGCTTTGCAAAATCGGCAAGCAGAAACGCGTCAATTCCAAACGCATGCGCCGCGCTCGTATATATCGTGATCTCATCACCGATTGTCTCTTTTGACCATTCCGTTTTACTTCTCACGCGTCTGTCTCTCCTGCTTTTTCTCTTCGCGTTTTTTCATCAGCCGGTCATTGAGCCAGATGCCTAATAGTCCCACTGCACCGATTGCCAAAAAGATAAGAATCGACTGCACCCATTGTCCCTGACTCAAGCTCTCGCCCACAAATGTGGACGAAACGATCGACGGAATCCGCGCAACCGTCACGATGATAAAAAACGAAAGCGGCCGAATACGCGTAAGCGGCATAAAATACGTCAGCACATCTTTTGGCGTGCCCGGGATAAAAAACAGCAGAAACACAATCGTTTCAAGCTTTTTCTCGTTGTGCAAAAACGAAAACCGCTCAAACTTTTTGCTGTCGCTGAGCGTGTCCGCAAATGACTTGCCGAGCCACTTAACACCGTAAAAAATGAGAATGGTGCCCGTGAGCATGCCGAGCGTGCAGATCACATATCCCCAAAACGTACCATACAAAAGCCCTGCAATCACCTCGACCGGTTCGCCGGGTATGATCGCCACAACAACCTGAAGCACCTGAATTGCAAACAGAATGCAAACACCCCAGATTCCTTTGCTGTAAATAAAGTCCTGAAATGCTTTTCTGCCCGATTCGTCTTTTAATGAAATGATCCATGGCATCATATAAACCAATAAAACAATCACAAGCACAATCGCAGTGATGCCGATGGTCCATTTAATCATCTTTTGCCGTTTTTCCTTTTGGGAACATTGCTGTTTCACGCCAACGGTTCTCCTTTTCCGCATTGTTTCTTTCAATATAGCATGACTTTTAAAAGATTGCAAATCCAGAATGTAAAAAAACTTGCTTTTTATCGAGAAAAAGAAAAACGAGCCCTAAAAGAGCTCGTTTTTCATGCATCCACTGCATATTATTTTGTAAAGTATTCCACACCGGAACGGAAGATCTTCTGATCTTTTTCGCCGTATACGTTTTTGGAAATATGTTTGCCGACACGTTCGCTGTGTGCCATTTTACCGAGCACACGGCCGTCCGGCGAGGTGATGCCCTCAACTGCCATATAGCTGCCGTTCGGGTTGTACGAGAGATCGTAAGTCGGCTGACCTGCAAGGTCAACATACTGTGTTGCAATCTGACCGTTTGCCTTGAGCTGTTCAAACAGGTTTGCGCTACAGATAAACCGTCCCTCACCATGAGAAATCGGCACGTTGTAGACTTCGCCTACATGTGTGTTATACAGCCACGGTGATTTGGTGGAGCAGATTCTGGTGTTCACCATCATCGACTGGTGACGGCCGATTGTGTTGAAGGTCAGTGTCGGCGATTCTTCTGTGATATCGCGGACCTCACCGTACGGTACAAGACCCAGTTTGATAAGCGCCTGGAAGCCGTTGCAGATACCGAGCATCAGGCCTTTGCGGGTATCAAGCAGTTCCATGACCGCATCTTTGATCTGCGGGTTTCTGAAGAACGAGGTGATGAATTTCGCACTGCCCTCCGGCTCGTCGCCGCCCGAGAAGCCGCCCGGAATCATAATCATCTGCGACTGTGCAATCCGCGAAGCAAATGCGCCCACTGATTCTTCAATCTGTGCGCTGGTGAGGTTTTTGATCACGAAGATCTCTGCTTCTGCACCGGCATTTTCGAATGCACGTGCGGTGTCATATTCGCAGTTGGTTCCCGGGAACACCGGAATCAGCACGCGCGGTTTTGCGAATTTCTCAGGGCTTCTGATAATCTGCTTTTTGGTCAGCAGCGGCACACGGATTGCCGGATAGCTGACAGCCTGCGGTGCCGGCTGTTTTTCCGTGCTCTGATACGGGAACACCGGAGCGAGCACCTGCTCATATTTTTTCTGCAGGTACATCATGTCGACCACTTCTGAACTCGACAGGATGAGGATGTATTTCGAAATCGTCACACCGATGACCGGCAGGTTTTTAACGTCTGCGTGGCTGTCGATTTCCAAGAGGAATCCACCGTAAATCGGGTTGAACATCAGTTTCGGCGAAATCTCTTTGGTCAGTTTTGCGCCGATGCGGTTGCCCATTGCCATTTTTGCAAGTGCTTCGGACAAGCCGCCGTAAGTAAGTGCGGAGCAGGAGTGTACAACGCCCTGTGCGATCAGGTCTTCTACCTGTGTAAACACCTTTTTGACCGAATCAAAGTCCGGCTCGCCGTTTGCACGGTAGGACGGTGTGATGAGCACGAGCGGGTTGCCGCAGCGTTTGAATTCCTGCGAAACGGCACGTTCTGCAGTCGTGAGCGAAACAGCAAACGAGCAGAGTGTCGGCGGAACGTCGATATTCTCAAAGGTACCGCTCATGGAGTCCTTGCCGCCGATGGAGCCGATGCCCAGTTCCACCTGTGCTTTATAAGCACCGAGCAATGCAGCCATCGGTTTACCCCAGCGTTTCGGATCGTTTTGGGTACGCTCAAAATACTCCTGGAATGTGAGCCAGCATTTTTTGTGGCTTCCGCCCACAGCGATTGCTTTTGCAACCGATTCTACAACAGCGTACATTGCGCCGTGATACGGGCTCTGTTCGCTGATATACGGGTTAAATCCCCATGCCATGACAGAACAGGTTTCTGTTTCACCGTTCACCGGGATTTTTGCGACCATGCCCTGTGTCGGTGTGAGCTGGTGCTCGCCGCCGAACGGCATCAGTACGGTGTTCGCACCGATGGTCGAGTCAAAGCGCTCGGAAAGGCCTTTCTGCGAGCAGAGGTTTAAGTCGCAAAGATGCTCGACTACGTCGTCTGCAGTTACTTCACGGTTGTGCACCGGTTTCACGGAAGCGGATGTAATTTCAATATCGGTGTGTTTGGTTGCACCGTTGGAATTTAAGAAGTCACGCGACAAGTCAACAATACGTGCACCGTTCCATTCCATCGTCAGACGGTTTGTATCGGTGACGGTTGCCACATGGGTCGCCTCGATGTTTTCCTCGCCGGCAAGTGCGATGAAGCGGTCTTTGTCCTCTGCACGGACAACGCACGCCATACGCTCCTGCGACTCACTGATTGCAAGTTCAGTGCCATCCAAGCCGTCGTATTTTTTCGGCACGCGGTTTAAGTCAATGTGCAAGCCGTCTGCCAGCTCGCCGATCGCAACAGAAACACCGCCTGCACCGAAGTCATTGCAGCGTTTGATCAGACGGGTAACTTCCGGGTTACGGAACAGACGCTGAATTTTTCTCTCCTCCGGTGCGTTGCCCTTCTGGACCTCTGCACCGCAGGTTTCGAGTGACTCGATGGTGTGCGATTTCGAAGAACCGGTTGCACCGCCGCAGCCGTCGCGTCCGGTCCGTCCGCCGAGCAGGATGACAACATCGCCCGGAGCCGGCACTTCACGCACAACGTTCTCAGCCGGCGCTGCACCCATAACTGCGCCGATTTCCATACGTTTTGCCGCATAGCCGTCGTGATACAGCTCGCTGACCTGTCCGGTTGCCAGACCGATCTGGTTGCCGTAGGAGCTGTAGCCTGCTGCTGCGCCGGTGACGATTTTTTTCTGCGGCAGTTTGCCTTCGATTGTATCCTCAACAGCAACGAGCGGGTTTGCTGCACCGGTCACACGCATTGCCTGATAGACATATGCACGGCCGGACAGCGGATCGCGGATTGCGCCGCCCAAGCAGGTTGCAGCGCCGCCGAACGGTTCGATCTCGGTCGGGTGGTTATGCGTTTCGTTTTTGAACATCAGCAGCCAGTCCTCTGTCTGACCGTTCACGTCCACTTTGATTTTCACAGAACATGCGTTGATCTCTTCAGACTCGTCGAGATCCAACAGTTTGCCTTCGCTCTTTAACTGTTTTGCACCGAACACAGCCAGATCCATCAGGGTTACCGGTTTATCGGTTCTGCCGCGATAGAGCACCTCGCGTGCTTTCAGATAACGCTCGTACGTCTGTTTGATATTTTCGTCGGCAATATAGACATTGTCGATGTTTGTAAGGAAGGTGGTGTGACGGCAGTGATCCGACCAGTAGGTGTCGATCATGCGGATCTCAGTGATTGTCGGGTCACGATGCTCGGTATCTCTAAAGTAGGATTGGCAGAATGCCAGGTCGTCCGAATCCATTGCCAAACCATAGGATTTGACAAAGTTTGAAAGCTCCTCTTCCGAAAAACCGATGAAGCCGTCGAGTGTTTCAACGGTTGTTTTCACTTCATAGTTCTGCGCCAGTGTTTTGGGCATCTCGAGCGAAGCTTCGCGGCTTTCAACCGGGTTAATCAGGTACGCTTTGATTGTGTCGATCTCCTCTGCTGTCAGTTCGCCGGTGAGAATATACACCCGTGCGTTGCGAACCGTGGGACGATCGCCCTGCACAAGCAGCTGAATACACTGTGCACACGAATCGGCACGCTGGTCAAACTGTCCCGGCAGATATTCGATGGCAAACACGTGCTCGTTTTCTGCACATGCGGGAAGATCAAAAAAGACATGATCCACACTGGGCTCAGAAAAAACGGTCGGTTGTGCTTTTCTGAACACTTCCTCCGATACACCCTCGACATCGTAACGGTTAATCAGCCGCACCGACTCAAGCGCCGTCATCTGCAAAGACGTGCGAACATCCGAAAGGATGCTTTTTGCCTCCACGGCGAACGGCGCTTTTTTCTCCACATAAATTCTGTAAACTGACATGCTGGTTTTCCTCTCCTGTCTATAAAGTTCACATTTCTTCCGGCAAGGCACCGGAAACGATCTCTCCGCTGCATCCCTCGCTGTCGCAGGACACAAGACGCACCGGAAGAATTTCTCCGCAGATATCCCGATCACTTGCCGCAGTCACCCGCGTATAGTTTTCGGTATATCCGGTATACAACCCGTCAGGCTGTCTGGTTTCAAACAGCACCGACTGGACAGTCAAAAGTTGGGACTGCAAAAATGCAGCATGAAGCGCATCGGTTCGCTTGATCATCTCGCGGCTTCGCGCTTCTTTGACGGATTTTGGAAGATGTCCGTCCATTTTTTCGGCACGCGTACCTTCTCTGATCGAGTAGGCAAACACATGAACGCGTGCAAACCCGATTTTTTCGGCAAACGAAACGGATTCCAAAAAATCTTCCTCTGTTTCGCCTGCAAATCCCACCATAATGTCGGTAGTGATCGCGGCGTTATCAAACCGCGCACGAATCCGCTCAACAAGTGCTTCATATTCTGCTGCCGTATAGTGGCGGTTCATCCGCTTTAAGGTGCGGTCGCAGCCGCTTTGCAGCGAAAGGTGAAACTGCGGACAGAATTTTTTCTGCCTTGCCATGCGGTCAAGGTCATCGTCCGTCAAAAGCTCCGGTTCAAGCGAGCCCAAACGCACCCGCTCAATTCCATCCACCGAGCAAGCCGCTTCCACCGCTTCGGCAAGTCGGAAAGCACCGGTTTCCTTTCCATAGGAGCTTAAATTGATGCCGACAAGCACCACTTCTTTATATCCGTTTTGTGCGAGAACGGAAAGTTCTGTTTTAATCTCTTCAATCGGTTTCGAGCGAATCGGACCGCGTGCTTTGGGGATAATGCAGTAGCTGCAATATCGGTCACAGCCATCTTCAATTTTGACAAACGCACGCGTGTGCTCTGCAAAAAAGTCAGCCTGCATCGGCTCAAACGGTTCGCCCGGTGTGTGCGGTGAAAGTGTGACGACACGCTGTTTCTCTTCGATTGCTTTGCGCACACTACTTAACAGCCCGCGGCGGTCTTTGGCACCCGCCACGACATCCGCTTCCAGAATCGCGGCTGCTTTTTCGGGGAAGGCCTGCGGAAAACATCCGGTGAGCGCAACCACTGCGTGCGGGCTGCGCCGCTTCGTCTGACGCACCAGCTGCTTTGTCTTTTTGTCGCCGGTCGATGTAACGGTGCAGGAATTGATCACATAAACGTCCGCTTCTTCCTCAAACGGCACGATCGTAAATCCCTGTGATGCAAAATACTGCGAAAGCACTTGCGTTTCGTATTGATTGACTTTGCAGCCAAACGTATAAAATGATGCCTTCATCTGTTCCCCCGTGAGTCATTTCTTATGCAATTTATGGAAAATCGCTCGATATTCGCATGTTGTTTAATACAATTATAAAGGATTTTCATGAAGTTTACAATTAGCAGTTGACGAAAAAGAGTTGACCTGTTATATTTGAATTATAGTGAAAAACTATAAAACAACTTTAGGAGGTTTCCATATGAAAACAGTCATGATCCGCTTAAACACTATCAACGATGTCAAAGAATTTGTAAACACCGTCTGCAAATGTGATTACGATGTCGATTTAATCTCCGGCAGATATGCTGTTGATGCTAAATCCATCATGGGTATTTTCAGCCTCGACATTTCCAAACCGATCAAACTCGATGCACATACCGACAACGCAGACGCGTTCTTTGCTGATATCAAAAAATTCATTGTTGAATAAGAAGTGACTCTAAGCACGAAAACGCACCGGAATACCGGTGCGTTTTTTCTTTTGATTTTTTGCGCACATCAGACCTATGACAAAAAAATAAAACTGCCGCAAAGCACTTGCAGCAGTCTTTTCGTAAGATTATTCTGTAAAACCGTTGTCGATCAGACGAACCAGGCTGTCAACAGCCAGCTGCTCATCAACACCGTCCGCAATGATGCGAATGTCCGTGCCGCCGACAATGCCGAGCGACAATACACCAAGAAGGCTCTTCGCGTTCACGCGGCGCTCATCTTTTTCCACCCAGATCGACGATTTAAACTCATTTGCTTTCTGAATAAAGAAAGTGGCCGGACGTGCATGCAATCCTACCTGATTTTGAACTTTTACCTCACTTACGTACATCTCAAGCGCTCCTCTTCATCATAAATCTAATTAAAATATAGTATAAATCAAAGTGTGCGATCTTATTATAACATAATCATTGTGCTCGTCAACGCATCCGAAAAAAATTCCGAACCGTTTTTTTCGATTTTCTGCTTTTTCGCCATTTCGCCCCGTTTTTAGATTTCCCCCGATTGTGCAACTCTTACACAATTTTTTCAACGCAAGAAGCAGAATGCACAGGAATTTATTTTCTATTTCCCAAATAATTCCGGATGCTTCTGCATGAGTTTTTGTTCTTCTTTGGTAAGGGAATACTTCTCATACAAATCGGGACGCTTTTCGCTCGTGCGCACAAGCTGTTTTGCACGCCGCCAGTCGGCAATATTCTTGTGGTGTCCGGACAAAAGCACTTCCGGAACGGGTTTATCATGCCAGATTTCCGGGCGGGTATACTGCGGATACTCGAGTAATCCGGAAAAATGACTTTCCTCTTCATAGCATATGCTGTCTGCCAATACGCCGTCACACATCCGCGCAACCGCATCCGTTAAAACGAGCGCAGGCAGCTCACCGCCGGTCAGAACGTAATCACCGATTGACACTTCCTCATCGACGATTTCTTCAAGCACGCGCTCATCCACGCCCTCATAATGGCCGCACAGCAAAAACAGATGCTCCATCTTCGCATATTCGACACACCGCTGCTGTGTGAGCACCCGGCCCTGCGGAGAAAGATAGATCACGTGCGGTTTTTTCGGCAGTTCGGCACACACCGCCTCATAGCAGCGGAAAATCGGGTCAGCCTGCATCACCATGCCTTTTCCGCCGCCATAGCCGTAGTCATCCACACGGCCGTGTTTATCGGTCGTATAGCTGCGGATATTGTGGCAGTGCAGTTCGATCAATCCTGCGCGGCGTGCACGTCCAATGATGCTCTCGTTGAGCACTGTCTCGCACATTTCGGGAAACAGTGTGGCAATATCAATCCTCATCGTCAAAAAGCCCTTTCATCGGACGAATTTTCATCACGCCCGCGTCGATATCGGTATCAATGATGACCTGACGGATCGCCGGAATCAGCGTCACTTTCTTGTCCTTCTCGATGTGATAGACATCGTTTGCACCCGTCTGACTGACATCGGAAAGCGTGCCGTATTCGATCGTTTCATCATCTGCGTCAATCACACGCAGACCGATCAGATCCTGCACAAAATAGGTACGGTCATCGAGCTTTACATCTTCACGCGCCACATACAAAATACGTCCGCGCAGTGCATTTGCCTGCTCGACGGTGTTGGCGCACGAAAGCTTCAATACGACAATATTTTTGTTCAAACGGCCTTTTTCCACGTTGACCTTTTCGTTTCCTGCGTCAAAATACATCGTTTCAAACGACAGCAGAAACGACGGCGAATCACTCCACGGCTGGACACGCACTTCGCCTTTCAATCCGCTGGTTGAAACGATTTTTCCAATTTCCAAAAACGCTTTTTTCATGCCGGGTTCCTCCGTATTCTTTTCTTTGATACGCAAAACGGGAAGCAAACGCTTCCCGTTTTTTCGTATCAGTCAATTTCGACTGCAACTTTTTCTTCTGTGCGCGATGCACCTGCGCGCATCACCACACGGATTGCTTTTGCAATCCGGCCCTGTTTGCCGATCACACGGCCCATATCGTCTGGTGCGACATGAAGATGATATACGGTGACGCCTTCCTCATTCGGCTCGTCAACCGTCACATTCACAGCGTCCTTATCATTGACAAGGCCTTTTGCGATGGATTCCAACAACTCTTTCATATTGCCCTCCGTGATTCCTTTGCGTTTTGCAAAACGGATGTCTGATTACAGAGCGCCGTTGTCTTTGAGCAATTTTTTCACAGTGTCGGTCGGCTGAGCACCGTTTTTGATCCACTCTTTTGCTTTGTCTGCGTCAACTTTTACAACAGACGGATTTTTGGTCGGATCATAGTAGCCGATCTCTTCGATGAAACGACCGTCTCTCGGATATCTCGAGTCAGCCACAACGATGCGATAAAACGGTGCTTTTTTTGCGCCCATACGGCGAAGTCTGATTTTTACTGCCATTTGAAAAGTCCTCCTGAAAAAAATAGATTACATATTGTATTAAAATATATAGATTCAACCCACTGTAAGCGGGAGAATATCAAAAATTTACTGCATTGGGAAATTCGGCATCCGCATCCGGCGACCTTTTTTTCCTTTCATATTGCCGCTCATCATCTTCATCATCTTCTGCATCTGCTCAAACTGCTTCAGCAGGCGGTTGACGTCCTCGACCTTACGGCCGCTGCCGGCTGCAATACGGCGTTTCCGGCTCGGATTGATGATTGACGGTTTTTCGCGTTCTTCCTTTGTCATTGAGGTGATCATCGCCTCGATATACACAAGCTGACGGTCATCGATATCCATATCTTTGATTTTCGCACCGACGCCCGGGATCATCGATAACAGCTGCTTCATCGAACCCATGTTGCGGATCTGATGCATCTGATCCAAGAGATCATTCATATCGAAGCTGTTCTGCTTCATTTTCTGAAGCATCTCATCTGCTTTTTTATCGTCAAGCGCTGTCTGCGCTTTTTCAATCAGTGTGAGCACATCGCCCATACCGAGAATACGGGATGCCATACGTTCCGGATGGAACGGCTCGATCTCGTCGAGTTTCTCACCCATACCGACGAATTTGATCGGCTTTCCGGTCACTGCCAGAACAGAAAGTGCCGCACCGCCGCGGGTGTCGCCATCGAGCTTTGTCAAAAGCACCGAGTCGATGTCCAGTGCATTGTGGAACGATTCTGCCACATTGACGGCATCCTGACCGGTCATTGCATCGACCACCAGCATGATTTCCTGCGGTGAAACGGCTGCTTTGATGCGTTTTAACTCATCCATCAGCGTTTCGTCAATATGCAGACGGCCTGCGGTATCGATAATCACAATGTCATTGCCATAGTCTTTTGCGTGGCGGATGGCCGCCTGTGCAATTTTCACCGGATCGCCCTGCCCCATCTCAAACACGGGTGCGCCAACCTGCGATCCAACCACCTTGAGCTGATCGATTGCCGCCGGACGATAGACGTCACACGCGACAAGCAGCGGACGGTGATTCTGCTTCATAAAATATTTTGCAAGCTTTGCCGCATGCGTCGTTTTACCGGCGCCCTGCAAGCCGCACATCATCATAATAGTCGGCGGATTGGAAGCAAAGCGAATCCGCTGATTCTCATTTCCCATCAGCCGGCAAAGCTCGTCGTTTACGATTTTGACGACCTGCTGTGCAGGTGTAAGGCTTTCCATAACCTCTGCACCGACGGCACGTTCGCTCACCGATTTGACAAAATCGCGCACGACTTTATAGCTGACGTCTGCTTCGAGCAGTGCCATTTTGACTTCGCGCATCGCTTCTTTGATGTCCTGTTCGGTCAGTTTGCCTTTGGACCGCAGCTTTTTAAACGCCGCAGACAATTTATCGGACAACGATTCAAATGCCAAATCTGTTCCTCTCCTTACTTATGCGTTTTTCTCAACATAGCGTTCGATCACACGCTTGATCTGATCGATATTATCGGAAACCGCCCGCGAGTGATGCACCGCATCATTTTCCCGTGCAATCCGGTCGACAACATAGCCGATTTCCTGAAATGCTTTGAGCGTTTCGATGTACTGATCGAACATATGAAGCTTTTCCTCAAGCTCAAACAAATAGACCTCGCCGCGCTTAATCGAGTCGCGCACACCCTGGCGTGTGATTTCCTGATGCTCGGCAATCTCCGAAAGCGAGAGATCCTGATTATAATAAAGGTCGATGGCGTCGCGCTGTTTTTGTGTCAGCATATTGCCGTAAAAATCGAGCAAAACCGCAACGTTTAAATTCTTACTCATCAACCCACATCCTTTTTTGCGGCTTGTAAAGCAATTAAGCTTTACAAGTGGATATTATACCGAAAAAGAAGAGCCGTGTCAAGCCTTATTTTCCGCGGTTTCTAAACTTTTTTCGCGTCTTGGCGCCAAAAATTCGCCCGGCTGTTTGACTGCAATCAAAAACTTGGTTTTGATCCCCTGTGCGGTATACATTTCCTCATGTTCCGTACGGTAATTCGGCGAAAAGCCGCTCGTGTGCAAATCATAAGTCAGATACCGGATGGTGAATCCCATCTGCTCAAAATAACCGATCGAATGTTTAAACAGCAGATCATCGTCCGTTTTAAACCAGATTTCGCCGCCGTCTTTTAAAAAGGCGCGGTATTTCTCAAGCTGGCGCGGATGTGTCAGCCGTTTTTTGTGCTGGGACGGCTTAAACCACGGATTACAGAAATTGATGTAGATCCGCTCTGCCTGATCGGCCGGTGCATCCGAAAAATCCATGTCAATCCGTGTAATCTCCATACTCGCAAGCAGAATATTATCCACTGGACGCTCTGCCTGTGCATACGCTGCTTCGATTGTACGCCGCGCAACACCCAGCATATCGCTGATTAAATCAATCCCGATAAAGTTTACCTGTGGGTTTTCAACGCCCGCCTGCGCCAAAAAGCGGCCTTTTCCGCATCCCAACTCCACATGAAGCGGCTGTTTTTTTGAAAATACCGTGTCCCATTTTCCTTTATATTCCTGCGGTTCTTTCACATAATACGGACAAGCCGCAAGCTCCGGCCGCGCCCATTTCTTCGCACGCATCCGCATCAATCGTCACATCCTTTTTCCCATTCTTCCAGCGTTTTATCATATCATGCGAGGTGCCAAAAAGCAACCGTTTCCCATTTGATTCCTGCGAATTTCTTGACACTGTGCCGTGCGCGCCGTATAATACAAATGAGTATCTAACAGAAAGCGGTGAACATATGCCGGCAGGTAACCAGACACTGTTAAAGCAGAACAATCAGCGTGCGATTGCCAAATATATCATTGAACACGGGCCGATTTCCAGAGCCGATCTTTCCAAAAAGCTCTCCATCAGCAAGCCCACCGTCTCCGCAAACATCACTGCACTGATCGAACGGGATCTGTTGATGGAAATCGGCTTTTCCGAAAGCGAAATCGGCAAAAAACCGATGCTTGTGGATTTTAATAAAAATGTACGGTATGTGCTGGTACTCGATTTTATCAGCTACATCACACGCGGCAGAATTCCGGTTGCTGTCTGCAATTTATATTGTGAACCGATTTTTATTGACTTCATTTCTCTTCCGCCCGATTTTTCCGGTGCATGGATTGACAGCGAAGTCCCGCGGCAAATTGACGCACTGTGCAAAGCACACCACATTCCGCATGAACAAATCGGAAAGCTCGTCATCACAGCACCGACTTCCTGCTACGATGAACAGCATATTCCGTTTGAATGCCGCAACGGCGATAAAATCAATCTGGCAGATGTGTTTCACGAGCAATTTGCCGGAAAAATCGCTGTCAAGAACGATATTGACTTAGCCGCGCTCGGCGAAAAGCATTTCGGTGTCGGAAAACACGTGGATAACCTCTTATTTGCATGGATCGGACTCGCAATCGGCGGCGGTCTGATTTTAAACGGCAATTTATACGAAGGACATGCGCATTCCGGTGGTGAGCTTGCCTATTCCATCGTCTATAACGACTGGCTTCACCGTTATGACGAATTGCAGAACATCACCTCACTGGAGGGTATTCGCCGTTATATCGCCGCCCATCCCGAAGAAGCGGCCGCCTCAGTGCTTGCACCGCACTTTAAAAATGATACCTTCTATCTTGATATGATGATCGAAGCTGCTGCAAACGGCGATATCTTCTGTATTCAGTTTGCAAAAGATACCGCACGCGTCGTTGCTCGCGTGATTGCAAATCTTGCATACACACTGAATCTGCAAATGGTGATTATCGGCGGTGAATACACCGGCTTCGGCAGTATTCTCACCGATACGGTCATGCACTGTCTGGCACAGATTCCGTTGCCGCCGCCTGCTGTCACCATTCCGTTTTACACAAACTCTGCGATGTACGGTGCGTTCCGCTTTGGTGCCGACAGCATTTTAAAAACACTCATTTAATACAAAAGACCACCGATTGGTGGTCTTTTTCTTATTCTGCATTTGTGAGCAATGCGGATACCTCGTCCAATTTTGCAAACGCCTCTTTCATCGCCTCGTCACCGGGTGCAAGGGAATCGACAAACGATTGATTGAACGTCGACGGACTCAATTCACCGATTGCTTTTTCGTAAATTTCAATACCGGCGGTTGCCTTTGCGGCACTTTCCGCAAGCAGGGTCTGCACCTGTTCATATTCGCTCGGTGCCTTGAGTTGTGACAGAGATGCATACGCCTGTTTCATTGCCGCAAGATCGTCAAGCACCTTTTTCTTTGTTTCATCAGTGATGGAAGAAAACATGGCATCCAAATCGGCGGAAAACGGTTCGGTGGCATCGGAAATCGCTGTCATTGCTGTGCGTACCGACTGTAAATATTCTGTATTTTTTTGTTCACTGCTTGTACATCCCACCAGCAAAAAAGCGGCAATCACACAAAGCAGTGCGCATAATTTTCGTTTCATGAAAAATCCTCCCGCATGCATGTTTGCATTCTACAGTTTAACACAATGCTGCTTCATTTGCAATAAAAGAAAAAACACGGAATCGTAAACGATTCCGTGTTTTTGTGTGAACGTTCAATCAGAAGCCCAATACTTTTGTAAACGAAGCTTTCATCTCTTCGATTGCAGCCAGTGCACCCTCTTTGGTTGCGCTGATTGCAGTGTAGTATGCTTTGATTTTCGGCTCTGTGCCGGACGGACGAAGCACAATGCTGTTGCCGTTTGCCAGTGTAAACGACAAAACGTCCGATTTCGGCAGTTCAATGACAGTTTCTGCGCCGGATGTCATATCAACTGTTTTGCTTGCCAAATAGTCGCTGAAGCTGACAACAGCCTGACCTGCGATCTCTTTCGGTGTATCGGTGCGCAGCGAAGTCATGATGGCTTTCATCTGCTCCATACCGGCAGCGCCTTCACAAGTGAAGCTCTGCTGACGGTGGATGTAGTTGCCGTATCTCTCATAGATGCTGTTGAGTGCGTCGAGGATCGAAACGCCTTTGAGTTTGTAGCTTGCAGCCATTTCGCAGATGAGCATCGAAGCGACAACTGCGTCTTTATCTCTTGCATAAGTACCAGCCAGATAGCCGTAGCTCTCCTCAAAGCCGAACAGATAACGCTCGGTTTCACCTTTCTGCTCAAGATACAGAATCTGCTCGCCGATGAATTTGAAGCCGGTCAGCACGTCGATGACTTTTACACCGTAATCTGCTGCGATTTTTGCTGCGAGCTCGGTGGTAACGATCGTTTTGACTGCGATCGGATCTTTCGGCATAGTGCCTTTTTCGGTGCGCTGTTTGCAGATGTATTCCATCAGCAGTGCGCCCACCTCGTTGCCGGTGATGAGCACATATTCGCCGTTTTTGTCCGGAACAGCGATGCCAACACGGTCACAGTCCGGGTCGGTTGCAAGCAGCAGGTCCGGTTTGACCTCTTTGCACAGGTCAAGACCAAGTGCAAGTGCTTCCGGAATCTCCGGATTCGGGAACGGGCAGGTTTTGAATGTGCCGTCCGGCAGCTCCTGCTCTTTGACGACGGTTACATCTTTGATACCGCGCATTGCAAGAATTCTGCGAACCGGAATGTTGCCTGTACCGTTGAGCGGTGTGTATACCACTTTCAGGTTTGCTTTTTCGCAAGCTTCCAGATCGAGCGCCTGTGCTTTGACGTTCTCCAAGAATTTCTCTTCCACTTCCGGTTTGATATACTCGATGCTGCCGTCTTCGATTGCTGCATCAAAATCAACCAGTTTCACGCCGTGGAACAGGTCAACCTTCTCGATCAGGCTTAAAACACGGTCAGCTGCTTCAAGTGTCAGCTGGCAGCCATCCGGGCCGTATGCTTTGTAGCCGTTGTATTTTGCCGGGTTGTGCGAAGCGGTTACCATAACGCCCGCATCACAGCCAAGCTCACGAACGGCAAACGACAAGCACGGTGTCGGCATCAACTGCGGATAGATGTATGCTTTGATTCCGTTTGCTGCAAATACGCGCGCGGTCTCTTTTGCAAACTTATCCGATTTGATGCGGCTGTCGTAGCTGATTGCAACGCTCGGCGACTCAACTGCTTCGTTCAAATAATCCGCAAGACCTTGGGTTGCTTTGCGAACGGTATAGATGTTCATGCGGTTTGTACCCGCGCCAATCACACCGCGCAAACCACCGGTGCCAAATTCAAGTTCACGATAAAAACGGTCTTTGATCGCATCGGTATCGCCGGCAATCGCTGCCAGCTCTTCGCTCAAATCTGCGTCTTCCAGTTCGGTTTTGCTCCACAGTTGATACAATTCCATTTCCTTCATGACAGTTTCCTCTTTCCATTGCAAAATTTCCTTGTCCCAAGGAACCTTTTTATTAAAGCGGTCACCCGCTATAATACAATTATACCACAAGATAGCTCTCGATTTCCAGTTCTTCAAGCACCGGAAGCAGCGTTTGCACATCTTTTTGCAAAATAACCGGCATCAGTTCACCTGACAGCGTTGCATCCGCTTTCATCTGACGAAGCATTTCTTTTGCAATCGTCAAATCATCTGCCTCTGTGCCAAATTTCTGCGAAAGCACGCTTCTTTGCTGCGCAATCGAATCAAGACTTACTTCCGGTGCATTTTTCTCATAGCCGATTGCACGCAGATCGACAAGTCCTGCATTTTCACTCAGTGCAGTCTGCTCTGCCATATCCACCCAGTTATATACCGGTACATCACCGGCAGCAGCCTGCATTTCATCGAGTGTTTGACCGAGAATCACAGTCCGTGCCGGTTCGGTCAAAATGGTATTCATATTCCGCGTATTGCGCGTCGGGAAGTTCACATCACTGACAGCAATCTGCTCAAATCCTTTTGCTGCCGCATCGGCTGCAAGCTGGCTCAAGTACAGTCTTGCTTTCTCCATATAGGGGTTAAGCCATGCTTTTCCGCCCAGCTCCACAGAGGAATCAAGCCAGTTTGTCGTGAGCTGATTTGCATAGGCAAAGGAGTTTTCGTTGCGTACATGCGCCGCTTTTGGGTCTCTGAGTCCCGTGATATGCGCCGCCGGCGTAAGTCCTGCTTTTTTGATCTCTGCACACAGCGCCTGTGCGTCAAATGCATCCGCACGCACTGTATTCAACCGGATTGCTTCCGCAGCATCCGACTGATACCAGACATCGCCGTTTTCATCTTTTAATGTGACAAACACAGTCGTATATCCCTGTGCTTTCAGTTCATTCAGATAATCTGTGAGCGCTGTACCGGTCAAAGATGCCTTGTCCGGTGTCATCACAACACCGCGCACTGCTGTCTGCTCCGGTTCTTCGCTCGATTCAGGCAAGGATTCCTCCGGTGTACTCTCGCTCGGAACACTCGACTGCGTGCTTTCTAAAGACTGCTCGGGTTTTGCAGAAAGCCATCCGCCGATCGCCTTGCTCACCATATATCCAAACCCAACCAGCAGCACCAAAAGCAGCACGAATAACACGCCGCGCGCCACACGTCCCGGTAATTTGGAATGCGTCTTCTTATAAATTCGCTTTGTTCGCACAACTTTTCTTGGTCTTGCCATAACAATCTCCTTAAAAAACAAACATCCTGATGGGAAACTCCAGATATTCTTTGTTTTATGCAGTCAAAAACAAAAATATGCCTGTCCGCTTAGAACGGAAGCTCATGTCCGATAACGCCATACAGTGCAAGGGAAACAAGTCCGATGTAAATGAGCGTAATCGGAAATCCGCGAAACGCTTCGGGAACGGATTCGCTCGACAAGTGCTCGTATGCGATGCGCACCGTATACGATGCAAGCATAAAGCCGATTCCTGTACCGATTGCAAATCCAAAAAACATGCCAAACGAACCTGTCACGTTGTTGGTTGCAAGCAAAAGTGCACCCAGCACCGCACAGTTGAATACACCGACATGGATAATCGAGAGAATTTCCTGCTTGCGTTTTTTTGCGAATTTCTGTGTCAGCAGCAGTGCAATCACATACATCACACCGATGACTGCAACATAAACCGGCGGCAGTACATAATAGGAATAGGAAAGCGGTTTTAAGAGCGGGAAAATGAAGTAAACCGCAATCGACGAAACTGCCAGCATGCAGGTCATAATCAGTCCAAGCAAAAAGATATTATATTTTTTGCGCACCGAAAACAAGACGGTTGAAACGCCGATCGAGCGCGAAAAAATTGTATTTTCAATAAAAATAGCAATCATGGCATAGGTGAACATATCACCAAGGAATGTCCGAAGCGCACTCATAAATTCATTCATTGAAGGCCCTCCTCTTTTGAGCGGGGATGTTCAATCCGCTTGCGGATGATGTTTCCGAGTGCAGCCAAAAGACCCACCAGAATAAAGCCGGAAAACGGCATAAGCAGTGCAGGTGCAACAACCAGCTGGTTCACTGAAACACCGAACAATGCGCCCGAACCAAAGAACTCACGAATCAAGCCGACCAGCACAATGACGATGAAAAATCCAACGGTATGACTGAATACATCAACTGCCATATATCCTTTATTGTGCTTGTGGAAGCGGGATTCGCTCTTTACAACAATCAGCGAGTTTGCCACAAGAAGCGGCAGGAAAATACCGGTTGTATACAGTGCATCTTCAAACATCCAATCAATCAGCATTGCTGTCGGAACAAAGACCACACAACCGATGAGTGCATACAAAATCGTACGAATGGTATAGGGAATCCGTTTGGAAATAAACGAAGAAAGCATCACTGTTAAAAACGTGATAATCATAAAGCCGATGCCGAGCGACACTGCATTTTTACAGCTGTATGCCGCTGCAACAACAGGTGCCAAGATAAATCCGCGCTCCACCACAGGGTTTGTCATAAACAAGCCGTTTAATTTTTGGAGTTTTTCGCGGTGGCGCTGATAAAACGTCTTATTCAACTGCATCACCTGCTTTCTCTGCGGATGCTTCCGCATGATGATGGGATTTGCGCAGCCGCCGTTTCATTCTTGACCATGCAAACCGGAGTTTGCGTGCATAGCGGTCGCAGGACGGCGAAAATGCATTTGCCAAAAGAAGCGCAAAGACAAATTCTACGTCGAACGATCCAAACCGGCGCATCAGCACGACAAAGATACCGAGCAGCACGCCATAGATGATTTTACCCGATCCGGTTTTCGGCAGTGTGCACGGATCGCTTGCCATAAAGGTAAGTCCGAACACCAGTGCGCCCGATGCAAATTCAAATTCGAGCGAATGCATACGTCCCGTCATCAAACGCGGGAAGAAAACGGCACAAAATCCGACAATCGCAATCACCGGCACAATCACGCGCAAAGAAACGGTACGGCGGAAAATCAAAAACAGCAAGCATGCCGCCAGCACGATCATTACAGTCGCGCCCATCGGACCTGCAAAATTACCGAGCAGCAAATCAAACACACCAATGTTCGGCGTGCCGCCAACACGCAGCGTACTTGCCGGTGTTGTGGAGAAAATGAGCGTCTGCGAAAGCGGCTGCGGATACTCATTCATCACCTGCGGCCAGCAGATTGTTACAAATGCAATTCCTGCGGCTGCCGGATTGAAAATATTCATTCCTTTTCCGCCGAACGGATGCTTTGCGATGCAGATGCCGAACAGCACAGCTGCCACAACCATCCAGACGGGCGCACTCGCCGGCATTAACAGCGCCGTAATCAGCGCGGTGATCAAATGGGAAAAATCCCCTTTTTGGATTCTGCGCTGACCGCGCAGCAAGGTGCAGACATATTCCGCTGCAAACGCGGTTACCACTGCGGATGCGATGATCCACAGCACCTGAATACCGTATAAATAAATCGGCATGACACAAAGCGCGCACAAAACCAGCAGCATATTGATCTCCCGCCGGCGTATCACGGCTTGTGTATTCGTTTTTATCGTTTGAGACATTTTTTCTCCTCCGTGTTTTTCCTGCCGCATGAAACATCATTCTTTGCAATATGATGCAAGAAACAGGCTTTTTTAACCGTTTATCAAAGAAGACTGCATTGGAGTGATTGTCTTTGAAAATAGAGCTGTTTGATCGACGCGGCATCAAAATCGTACTGAGTGCCGCAGATCTTTCAAACCTGAATCTGACTTACGAAACGATCGATGAACAGCATCCGCAGACACGCCGCGCACTGATCTTGCTGATGCGCGCTGCAAAACAGCAAACCGGCTTAGATCTCATCAGCAAAAGTCTGCTGATCGAAGCCTATCCGTATGCCGACGGCGGATGCATTTTATATATCTCAGAAAAAGAATCATCCGGCACCGCAAAACATCATCCGTGTGAACATGTATTCAAACTGCCCTCTCTGTTTCATGCCGTTTGCGTTTGCAGAACGCTTGAGCAGTATTTCGGACACATCATTTTAAAAAGTGCACTGTATCATCAAAATCATATCTATTATCTGATTTTATACTCGTACAATGCGGCAGATCCGCTTTTTTTAAAGCTGCTTGCCCCATACGCCGCCTGGCGAATCGAGTCAAACACAGCCGGATTCCTGATTGAGGAGTATGCGCAGCCGGTGTTTGAAACACAGGCGACCGCATCAATCAGTGCATTATTTTCAAAGATGCATGAGTGAATGGACAGCCGCAGCTACATCGTCGCTTGCAAATACATACGAACCGGCAACCAGTACATCTGCACCGGCCTGTGCACAAATTGCCGCAGTCTCCAGGTTGATGCCGCCGTCCACCTGAATCGGAACGTTCAGACCGTTTTCATTACAAAATGTGCGCAGTGCACGAATTTTCGGCACCGTGTCGAACAAAAACGACTGTCCGCCGAATCCCGGTTCCACCGTCATAATCAGCGCAAGATCGAGCGAGTCCATCACGTCGTAAAGCACTTCTACCGGCGTACCCGGTTTAATGGCAGCGCCCACCTTTGCACCCGCATTCCGAACTGCACGAATGACTTCTTTTGGATCGTCATCCGACTCCATATGAAATATTACAAAATCCGCACCGGCTTTTACAAACCGCTCCGCATAGATAAGAGGATTGGAAATCATCAAATGAACGTCAAGCACCTGTGCAGTCAGCTTGCGCACAGCAGAAACAATCGGCAGTCCAAACGAAATATTCGGCACAAAATGACCGTCCATCACGTCAATATGAACCCATTGAGCTTCGCTGATGCGTTCAATCTCCTTGTTCAAATTTCCAAAATCGGCTGCAAGAATCGATGGTGATATAATATTCATGAAACAACTCCTATCAAATATTCCACTGCTTTCACAAAAGAAAGTCAGACGATACCAATATTATTTTACTAAATTCGCCTCGCATCGTCAAGGTAAACACCCTATTTTCTTGCTCTTGCTTCCATAAAAATTGTAAAATCCCGCACACTATTTTGTGTTTTTGCAAACACACAATCTTTTTTTCACTCAGACGCCGAAACAGCAACCGATTCAAGAGGCATTTATGCACACAAAAACCTCGTGTCTGTCTTTTGCATAAAATAAGATACCACACGCGGAAGTGTGCAGAGAAAGTGGACTTGTCCTTTAAAACAGCTTTCTGCAGCTTTATGCAGCAGTTCCGCTTTCAATAAAAAAGCCTGCCTTTCTTTTTGAAAAGGCAGGCTTTTTTCAGATTACGCTGTTTTTTCCGCAAGAACGGCGGTAATTTCAACGGTCGAAGCCACGCCCGTTTCTTCATTCACACGATAAACCGTCAGCAAAATGGTATCTCCCGGTGATTTGGAAACAAGCACCGCATCCACCGTCTGGGTGTCATATACCTCTTGATTGTCAAGCTTTGTGATGATATCGCCCACTTGAAGTCCCTGTTTTGCGACATCGGCATTCTCGTCAATCGCAATGACGCGAAGACCGCGCGGAATGGAATTGAGCTCGGCGATCGTTTCGGAGATCGGCCGGTATGTGATGCCAATATAGACACGGCCGGTCACATATCCGCTTTGAATCAGCGATTCAATAATCGGTTTTGCATCGTTTACAGGAATGGCAAATCCGATTCCTTCAAATCCCTCCTCCGCAAGCTTTGCAGAGGTGATGCCAACGACCTGACCGTATTTGTTCACCAGCGCACCGCCGGAATTTCCGGGATTGATGGCTGCATCGGTCTGAATAAAGTTGACATTTGAACCGAGGGTCGACACATATACACTGCGGTTGAGCGCAGAAATATATCCGTGGGTAAAGCTGCCCGCAAGCGCAAGACCGCTCGGGTTACCGATAACGATTGCTTCGTCACCGACCTCAAGCTTATCGGAATCACCGAATACCGCTGCGTGCATACCGGTTGCATCCACTTTCAAAACGGCAAGATCCGACTGCCGGTCACCGCCGATAAACGTTGCGATATAGCTGTCGCCATTCGAGAGAATGACTTCAATTTTATCATAAACCGCGCCGCTCTCTTCATCGGTCACGACATGGTTGTTTGTGACAATATATCCGTCCTCACGGAACACAACACCCGAACCTTGGCTTGCAGGCTGTGTGCCGGTCACACCACGCACATATCCCACGATACCAACCACTGCCGGCTCCACCTTACGGTAAATCTGGCTGTTTGTAAGCGGCTGTCCTTCGACAATCTCATCGTCCGCTGTGCCGTCCGGCGTTGACTCCGTCTGAAACAACGGACCGGAAGCCTCTGAATTCTCCGGTTTCTGCGTGTTTTTCATCGTACCGCCCAGCAAAACGGCAGCAAATCCGCCGGCAGACAGCACAAACAGCACACTCATGACAATCGCGAACACACGCAGTCCCATACCCGGTTTCTTTTCTTTTTTGGGTGGCTGCTGCGGATCTGTTCCGCCGATGGGACCGTAATCACAATAGGTCCACTGCGGCTGCGGATTGGGTGATGCAGAATATGGATCGTTTTGATGCATTTGCTGCGGCTGATGAAACGACTGTGTATTTGTTTCATCTGCCGGCATCGGGTTTTCCGGATGATGATTCATCGGTTCTCCCTGCCCGTTTTCACCGCCTTCAAACGGCGGTCTATATTCTTCCTGCATGAAAGCTCCTCCTTATTTTCACACGCCGGTCACGTATTCTCCGATTCCAGAACCGCCGCGGCATTCTTTTTGAATTTCACGCCCTGACGCATATACGGCAGCGAGAACATAAATTCCACAAACTCGCCCTCTGTACTGCGCACAATGATTTCGCCGCCGTGCAGACTTACAATCGAGCGAACGATATAAAGTCCAAGTCCGACGCCGTTTTTATCCAGTCCTCTGGAACGATCCGTTTTATAAAACCGATCGAAAATTTTGGGGATTTCCTCTTTGGTGAGCCCTGTGCCGCTGTTTTTGACGCTCACATAGATATGCTTTGCGTCAGACGAGAAATCAAACGCCAGATATCCGCCGTCGTTTACAAATTTCACGGCATTTTCCGTCAGGTTATACACGACCTGATACATCAAATCCGGATCGGCCTCCACCATGACCTTTTCATGATCGAGCCCGCGGACTTCAAGATGTTTTTCTTCAATCTGCTTTTCAAACAAAAACACCGTCTGACATATCGTATCCACAATATTGAATTTCGTGCGCTTCATCTGCATTTCGCCTGCTTCAATCCGCGAAAGATTGAGCATCGTGCGCACAAGCCGTGACAGCCGCTTCGTTTCCTCCGACACGATCGTCAGATAATGCCGCTGTTTTTCCGGCGGAATCGTTCCGTCCAAAATGCCGTCTACAAAGCCGGAAATTGTCGTCATCGGCGTTTTCAGCTCATGAGAAATATTTGCCGTAAAGCTGCGGCGCGCGCTTTCCGTGGTCGACAGCGACTGTGCCATCTGATTTAATGACATTGCAAGCTGACCCATTTCGTCATAGCTTGTCACTTCAAGACGCGTGTCAAACTCGCCTCTGCCGAATTTTTTCGCCGCCTCTGACATCTGACGAAGCGGTTTTACAAGCTGTACTGAAATGAAATACACCGCAATCGACGCAATCACCAATACAACCGCAGCGGAAATCAAAAACATCTTGATCAGTTCGTTTAGAAAAACCTGCTGCTGTCCCATATCATAGACAGAAACAAAAATGCAAAATGTCTGAAGATTTGCCGCCGCTGTCACAGCTACGGTATGATACCGCCCGTCATACACGCCGCCCAATTTCCCGAGCTCCGCATAATTTCCTGTCGTAACAAGCGTTGTAATAATGTCAGACGGGATCGTCTGCGCTGTATGACGGCAAGGCGTTTGTTCAGTACAGTAAATCGTCTTGCCTTCCGCGTCGGTAATGAAAATTTGGGCACCGAGTGTTTCAGCGGTATTTTTCAAATAGACATCAAACGTTGTCTGCGTAAACCCGCTCGTTCCCGCAGAATACTCCGCAAACAGTTTGCCGATGCTTTTGGCATTCCGGTTTAAGGAATCAAACGTCTGTGTTTTGTTGTACTGTGCAGCAAATCCCAAAAACACCGTGCCCAAAATCACAATGCTTGTAAGGATCAATGCCGCACAGATCGTAAAATATTTCGAGAAAATACTTTTTTGCATCGTCATTGTGCTGTTTCACTCATTCCGAAGCCGGCGAATCTTTCACCTCAAATTTGTATCCAACGCCCCAAACTGTTTTTAATGCCCATTTGTCGGAAACGCCCTCGAGCTTTTCGCGCAGACGTTTGACATGTACGTCGATGGTACGGGAATCGCCGTAATACTCAAATCCCCACACCTCGTCAAGCAGCTGGTCACGTGTGTAGACGCGGTTCGGATTCGACGCAAGATGGAACAAAAGCTCCAGCTCTTTCGGCGGCGTATCCACAACTTTTCCGTCTACTTTCAGCTCATAGCGTGTCATGTTGACAACAAGTTTATCATACGAAACCTCTTTGACTTCCTCTGCCTGAGAAGTCTGCGAAATGCGGCGGAACACCGCTTTAATCCGGGCGACAATCTCTTTGGTGTCAAACGGTTTGACCACATAATCGTCTGCGCCGAGTTCAAGACCAAGTACTTTGTCGAACGTTTCACCTTTTGCGGTGAGCATGATGATGGGCACGTTTGATTTTTTGCGGATTTCGCGGCAGACCTGCCAGCCGTCAAGCGAAGGCAGCATGATATCAAGCAGAATCATATCAGGGCTGAGCGCGTTGAATTTCACAACCGCCTCCTGACCGTCATGACACAAAATCACGCTGTAGCCCTCTTTTTCGAGATAGAGACGCAGCAGCTCGCAAATGTTTTTATCATCGTCGACAACCATAATTTTTTCAGAAGCCATTAAAATCTTCCTCCCTGCAAACCGATTTTTGAATTAAGGCTGTTTTTCAAACCAATTTATAATGAAAGTATACCATATCGGACAAAAAAGAAGTGAATAAACCGTAAAGATTTCCCTTTAAAACAATGAAAGCAGCCGGGTTTCCGGCTGCTTTCTGCGCTTTTTTACAGTGTTTCAATTTTTAAAAGCTGCTGTACTTTATACAGCGCGTCATTTTTCGTCAAAAACAGCACTTTGTCGCCTGACAAAAGCTGTGTTTCACCACGGGGAATGATCGTTTTACCACCGCGGCTGATGGAAATAATGACCGCAACACTCGGCAGCCGAATCTCCGACAGACGAATGCCGTGGAGCTTATAATCCGGCGGAAGCACTGCCTCACAGATCGACGCCTCGCCCTGATTGATGGCAACAAGCCGTTTGATTTTCGCTGTATCCACCTCATGCTCGATGAGGCTTGCAATGTTCTCGGTACTGCTGATTGCAATGTCAATGCCAAGCTCGCGCATCACGCGTGCATTTTTTGGGTTGTTAACCTTTGCAATCGTTTTTTTGACGTTAAACACCTGTTTGGCAAGCTGACAGCTGATGAGATTTCCCTCATCCTGTCCGGTGACACTGACAAATGCATCGCACTGTGCAGTTCCAGCCGCTTTGAGCACATCTGTCGTCGTGCCGTCACCCCAAATGACCGAAACATCGAGATTATCTGCCACAAACGCACAGGTTGTGCGGTCTGTGTCAATCAATGTCGGAACATGCCCGTGCTCCATCAGTGTTTTTGCCAGATAATATCCGACTTTTCCTGCACCTACAATTACAACACGCATTGCACGTCCTCCTCAATCCACGATGGTGCTGATCACAAGCCGATCAGTTACTTTCAGTTTTTCTTTGCAGTTGTTGTTCAAAGACATGGTATCGTCCTCGTGCAGCACCGCAAACAGCGAAGACTGTTCGCCCGGATCATACGCAAACGCTGCCATGCCCACCAATGCACGCGGAACCGGATGAATCGAAAACTTCATTGTATGCGATCCGATATTGAGCATCCGCGGCAAATCATGTTCCACAACAGCGGAATGAATGGCGCTCACCGTCAAATGCGTCGGGCAGACCGTGCTTAAACCAAAATGCGAGAACACATCCTCACGGTCCGGTGTATAAATCCGTGTGACCACGTTTTGAATGCCGAAAATCTTTTTGGCAACCTGACTGACCATGATGTTCACGTTATCATCCGAACTGACTGCCGCAAGCGCGTCACAGTTCTCAATGCCGGCTTCTCGCAGAACATCCTGATCAATCGGCACACCGCATGTTTTCATTCCGTCAAAATCATCGGGAAGCGATTCTAGTCGCTCCTCACTGCGGTCAACGACTGAAACCATGTGTCCTTCTTCCGCCAGTACAGTTGCAAGCCGGGCACCGACTTTTCCACATCCTACCACAAGAATATTCATAACTTTCTCCTCAACCTGTCTTACACATTAAACCGGAACAGCACAATATCGCCGTCACGCATTACATACTCTTTTCCTTCTGAACGGACAAGGCCTTTTTCCTTTGCCGCCGTCATCGAACCGCATGCCATCAGATCGTCATAGGAAACAACCTCTGCACGAATAAAGCCGCGCTCAAAATCGCTGTGGATTTTGCCGGCAGCCTGCGGCGCTTTGGTACCTTTGGTGATCGTCCAAGCACGCACCTCCGGCTCACCTGCGGTCAGATAGGAGATCAGACCTAACAGTGCATAGCCCTCTTTGATGATACGGTCAAGACCCGATTCATGAAGATTCAGTTCCTCCAAAAACATTGCCTTGTCCTCAGCAGACATATCGGAAATTTCCTCTTCAATTTTTGCACAGATCGGCAAAACAGCCGCGTGCTCTTCTTTTGCAATTTCGCACACCTGTTTGTAAAACGGATTGGTATCGATATTGTTCACAAAATCGGATTCACTCATGTTGGCCGCATAGATGACCGGTTTCATCGAAAGCAGCGAAAAGTTTTTTGCAAGTGCTGCTTCCTCTTCGGTCAAATCGAGTGAACGTGCCGGTTTGCCCTCCTGCAAGCATTCCTGAATGCGAAGCGCCAAATCAAGCTCCGGCTGATTCTTTTTATCGGATTTCACAAGCTTTCTGAGTTTGTCAATCCGGCGGTCGATGATCTCCATGTCGGAGAATACCAGTTCCAAGTTAATCGTTTCAATATCGCGCGCCGGGCCGATTTCGCCGTCGACGTGGATAATATTCTCATCTTCAAAACAACGGACAACGTGGACAATCGCATCCACCTCACGAATATCCGCCAAAAACTTGTTGCCAAGACCTTCGCCTTTGGATGCACCTTTTACAAGGCCTGCAATATCCACAAATTCAAGCACAGCCGGCGTAAATTTCACCGGGTGATACATTTCTGCCAAACGGTCAAGCCGCTCATCCGGAACAGACACCACACCGACGTTCGGCTCAATCGTACAAAACGGATAGTTTGCGCTTTCTGCTCCCGCATTGGTGATTGCGTTAAACAAGGTGCTTTTGCCGACATTCGGCAGCCCTACCATACCTAATTTCATTTCATTTCCTCTTTCATCATCAGTTGAAAAATTTGATTTTGCCCTCATTATACATCATCTTTTTTTCTTTTTCAATGTGCACAATGACAGATTTTGCGAAATACACGCCGCATTTTCCTTTTTTTTTGCTTAAAAAAGCGCTTTTACCTTTACAAACGCGAAAAAGCGGAGTATAATAATATTAAATATCTCATTTATAAAAATAAAAGCGGCGCATTTGCTCCGCTTTTTGTTTGCGCACGCATTCATCTCGGTGCATATTGAACATGCCTTTGGCCAATCGGAGGAATCTCTATCATGAAAAACAGCTTAAACTATGCGGCACGCAATCAAGCATTGGCTGCATATGACTTTGGCGGCGAAATCACAGACGCAATCCGCTTCGGCAGCGGCCATATCAACGAAACCTTCAATGTTTCTGTGCTTCGCGACAACAATGAGACCAAGCGCTTTATTCTCCAGAAAATTAACACGAATGTTTTTAAAAATCCCGGACAGGTAATGGATAACATCATCGGTGTCACAGAATACCTGAAAGAAAAAATCAAACAGCGCGGCGGTGATCCCTCACGCGAAACGCTTTCCGTGCTGCGTACGAAAAAAGGCGAAAGCTTTTTTAAAGACAGCGCAGGCGGCTGCTGGCGCTGCTATGAGTATGTAGAAGACACCTTTTCGCTCGACAAAGTCGAAGTACCCGATCATTTTTATCAGGCGGCAAAAAGCTTTGGTGCATTTCTTTACATGCTCAAAGATTACGATGCATCCTCACTCTATGAAACGATTCCGCGTTTCCACGATACACCGCATCGATACAGAAGCCTGCGCAGAGCCGTTATTGCCGACAAATTCGACCGCGTCGAAAGCGCAATCGATGAAATCGCATTTGCCGCAAGACATAAAAAAGACTGCAGCCGGCTGTTTGACCTGCAAAAAGCAGGTGAACTGCCCTGCCGTGTCACACACAATGACACAAAACTCAACAATATTTTGTTTGACCCGCAGACAGGTGCAGGCATCTGCATCGTCGATCTCGATACCATTATGCCGGGACTTGCATTGTTTGATTACGGCGATGCCGTCCGTTTCGGCGCCTCAACTGCGCTGGAGGACGAGCCCGATCTTGACAAGGTGCATTTTGACCTGAATTTGTACGAGCTGTACACCAAAGGCTATCTCGAAGGCACAGACGGTGCGCTCACACCGCTTGAATGCGAATGCCTGCCGTGGGGTGCCAAAATCATGACACTCGAATGCGGTATCCGTTTTCTCACCGACTATTTGCAGGGCGACACGTACTTCCGCACGCATTATGATGATCATAACCTCGTCCGCGCACGCACACAGTTTAAACTCGTTGCGGAAATGGAAGAACACTGGGAAGAAATGTACGAGATCCTGCACAAATATATCGGCTGATTTTACAGCATCAAAAAAGACCTGTTAAAAAAAACAGGTCTTTTTCTTTTTTATATTGTGATTGATTAACCGCGGACTTCCGCACGGATGACTGCACAGTGTTCACCTTCATGAAGCGGCGCAATCCGGTATGCACCCGCACCTGCCGGAACGATAAAGGTTTCCGCATAATGAACGGTAAACGGTTCAAACGCACCGGTCGGTGAAGAAACAACAGCCGCTTCGCCTTCAATCAGGTTGAGCATGCTGACGGAATCATTCCGTTCAAGGTCAAACGGCGCATCAAACCAAAAGCGTGTGGTTTCCAAAAATTCGAGTGCGTGCAGTCCGGTGTGCTCTGCTTTCAAATGTTCATCTTCATGGAGCACACGCACTGCATTGACGAGATTTTCATGCACCCAATCCGTTGTACGGTCAAACTGAATCACCTGCTCACCGTGCTCGATGTGAATCGGACGCGGACGGCCATCCAATCCCAAACGTCCCCAGTCATACAGCTTGAATGTGAAAATATACGGCGTCGCACTGATCTCAAGCACCATTGCGTTTCTGCCGGAGCAGTGCACTGTGCCTGCCGGAATCAGGAAATGGTCGTGCTTTTTCGCCGGAATGCGGTTGACATACCGTTCTGCATCAAACGGCTCGCCTGTTTCCTGTGCTGCTTTGAGCGCTTCAATCATCTCTTCCGGCTTTGTACCGGTTTTGATGCCGAGATACACGCATGCGTCGTCCTCAGCATCGAGCAGGTAATAACTTTCATCCTGTGTGTAATGCATGCCAAACGTCCGCTGAATATATTCGGTCAGCGGATGCACCTGAAGCGACAGATTGCCGCCGTCCATTGTATCAAGGAAGTCAAAGCGGATCGGGAACTCCGCGCCAAACCGACCGTATACCCGGGTACCGAGCAGTGCCTGCGGCTGATTGAGCACGAGATTCATTGCCGGAATCTCCATGACATCTTCACCGTTTTTGAGCAAAAGGCTGTTCTCCTCCGGAACACCGTCAAAACTCCATGCAAAGTTTTTCTCGTTTTGATCAAGTCCGCAGATCTGTTTCATCCACTGACCACCCCACGGACCGGGATCAAAATACGGAACCGTACGGAACGGCTGATGTGCAATTTGCTTGAGTGCCGCACGGAAATCATCGCCGTTCATCATTTTCGGCATCCCTTTTTTGTTTGTATCAATCAGAAAATCAATCGTTTTCAAAAGCGGCTGTTTTAAGCGATCGCCCAAACGCCACTCAATGAAAAAGCCGCGTTTATATTTTGTGAGCTGTGGATCATCCGGATTGTCACAGCGCCAGTTGGTACCGCCTGCACGCCAGCGCAGCTGAATCTCCCAGCGGGACAGATCACAATAAGCTGTCACATCGCCCGGATGAATGAGCGAAGCACCTGTGCCTGCCACGACACACACACCTGTGTCGACTGCGTCAAGCTGTGCGCGCGCCGCTTCAATGGCATCGGATTCGTAATAATCGGAAAGCTTTGCCGTCGTCATTTTTCCGAACACGCGGTCATCCGTCAGTTCTTCTTTCCATGTATCTGCAAGTTTTTCTTTTGAAAATGCGCAGAAATCTGCATCAATCAGGCACACCGGAGAAAGCGCATCTGCAAGCGCAAACAAATCTGCACGATCCACACCCGGATATGCTTCCAGCACAACAATCGTCTTTTCTTTTTCGCAAGCAGCCAGAATCTTTTTCGCAATCGCCGCGAACCCTGTTGTAATCTCCCCTGCAACAGAAGTAACCGGCGCTTTTTCATAGTTATGATAACTTTTATACTGTTTCGTCAACATGACCACTTCCCTTTTTACTTGTTTCGTTTTATATCATACATTATGTAAATACATAATGCAACTGTTTTTTGCATTTTTCAGAATATGTATTTACATATTTGAACTTTCTGATATAATAAACACATGAGGACGAAACAAGGAGGAGTTGTATGGCTCATTATCTGGCTGCTGACTTTGGCGGCACTGTCATCAAAACACGCATCTTGGACGAAAACGGCAGCTTTTGCTCACCGATTCGGACATTTCCTTCCCGGTCGAAAGAAAATGCCGACACCTTGCTCTCACATTTTAAAGCAGTACTGCACGATGCACTGGATGATGCACCCGATCCGCAGGATGTGCAGTTTGCCGGACTTGCATTCCCGGGACCGTTCGACTATGAAGCCGGAATCCCGCTGATGAAAGATATCAATAAATATGATGCGCTATACGGTGTAAACCTGCTCGAATTTTTCGGTGAACATTTTCCACAGATGACATTTCAGTTCGCAAACGACGCGGATCTGTTCGGACTTGGCGAATATCGTTTTTGCGGCGGTACGCGTCCGGAACGCGTCATGTATTTGTGCATCGGCACAGGACTCGGCTCCTGCTTTGTAGAAAACGGCACACTGATTAAATCCCGCGACGACGTACCGCCGCGCGGCTGGGTATTCGACACGCCGTTCGAAGGAGATATCATCGATCGGCTGGTTTCCGGTTCTGCACTTCGTCAAATGATGAACGAAATCCCGTCACTGCGCGCTTTGCCCGATGTCAAAGCTGCCGCAGATCGTGCGCTCGCAGGAGATCCCGACGCCATCACATTATACCATGCATTCGGCGGCCGTCTTGCGCGGGCAGCTGCACCGTTTCTTGACCGGTTCTCTCCGGGCATGCTCGTCATCGGCGGGCAGATCGCCAAAAGCTTTGCGCTGTTCGGCGATGAAATCCGTCAGGTATGCAATGACAGACAGATCGCACTGCATCTCTGTCCGGATTCTGCCGATTTTGCAATGAAAGGTGTTTTGTGCTTATTTTAACAATTTCATCGACGAGAAGCGGCGGCAACGCCGCTTTTTTTATTCCTAAAAACGATAGTTTATAGTCAAAAACAATAGGTTCGAAACAATTTGTTCAAAAATGCACTTGCTTAACCTGTCTTTGCCTTTTATAATGAAGACGTAATCTTAATGAAAGGAATTCTGCCATGCCTCCTCTGTTTCAGCACAAAATGTATTACTCCGGACTCATCAAAAAAGCCATCGTTTTACTTTTTTGTGCTGTATTATTGTTTTTGTTTGTCGCAGAACAAATCATCACAAACGCGGCAAACAGTTTCTATGCCTCTACTGCATCGGGATTTGAAACCATTCAAAACCGCCTCGACTACGCTGTGCAACGAATTGATTTTTTCATGAACCGCGTCTATACAGACGAAGCCATTTTAACCGATTTTCTGCGGTACTTTTCTCATGACGCTGAAAGCTATCTCTCCTCAAGACTTGATCATTTGTCCTATGACGAAAAGGAGAGTTATTTTCTTCGTGAATGCAAAAACTTTGTCATCGAATCCGGCTATCAGATTTCGTCTATCGTATTTTTGTCAAACGAAAAAACGGCGAACCTGATTCATTATTCCAAAAGCGGCAATATCACGTTCGAGTTTTCCGTTCCTGAACGCGATCTGTTTTCACTCCAATACGACACCGACGGCGCATACACCTATGTAAAAACGCTGCCCTATCCGAATGATGTTTCACAAGAGATGGGAAAAATCTTTTTCATCTTCAACAAAGAAGAAACGCTTGGCCGTGCGCTGCCGTCCTTCTGGGGAACAACCGTGCTTGAAACGCAGTACGGCAACATTATACTCACCGGTTCCAAAGAGGAGTACGACAATTATTCCATGCAAATCCTCACCTCTGATTCAGTCACCGGTGAATTCAGGTCTTCTTTATTCTCTCGCACCTACTATACCCGTCTGACCGATAAGCAGTACAATGTTTCGCTGATTTCGTTTGTAGACGCAGCTGACGTATATCAAAAGCAAGCTACATTGTTTCTCTATACGATTCTGATCTTTATATGCGGATATTTCCTGATTTTATTTTATTTCGTGCATCGCAGCCGTCATGATGCAAGCTTTGTCAGCGATATCATTGCATCCATCAACGCTGCAAAGCAAGGTGAGTTTACGCGCACCATTCTGCGCAAACGAAACGACGAATTCGGTTTGATTGCAGAAGAGTTAAACGACATGTCCGAAAAAATGAATGACTACGTCAAAAAGGAATTCATCTTGAAGCTGGACCAGGAAAAGGCGGAAATGGCTGCTCTTCAAAACCAAATTGACCCGCATTTTTTATACAATACACTCGAGATCATTCGTTCCCGTGCATTGCTTTATGGCAATACCGAAGTATCCGACGCGATTTCAAACCTCGGCAGCATGTATCGCCATATTGTACGTGCCAAAAGCGAATTGCCGCTTTCTGACGAGGTAACGATTTTAGACGAATACATTCGATTGATGGAATTTAAATATCCGGACAATTTCTGCTGCCAAATCGACATCGCAGAGGAAATGATGACGATGATGACCGTCAAACTGTGGATGCAGCCGATTGCAGAAAACTTCTTAAAACACGGATTCCGTCCGGACAATCCATATAACCTGCTGATGATTGTCGGCGAACGCACAGAAACCGGTTATCATATCCTGTTTTCCGATAACGGCACCGGTATGAGTGAAGAGGCCATTGCCGCTTTATCCGAGCGTCTGCACGATGAATCACTTCAGACCTCATCCGCAAGCATCGGTCTGCAAAATGTATATCGCCGGCTGCGCTATTTTTACAACGATCAAATCGCTATCAACATTTACAACAACAAAGAAGCCGGAATGACCGTGGAATTTTTGTTCACTGATCCGCTTCCTTTCCTTGAGGAGAATGAACATGTATAAAATGCTTATTGTAGACGATGAACCGCACATCATTGAAGGCGTTCGCCGTATCATTGACTGGAACCGATATCAAATCACTGATATTCAGGCTGCTTACAGCTTTTCGAAAGCTGTAAAGCTTGCATTGTCACAAAAGCCGCATATCATTTTGACCGACGTACGCATCGGCGAGGAATGGGGCTATGAGCTGATTGAACAGCTCACACGCGCTGAACAAAGCAGCGTATTTATCATGATGAGCGGATATGATGATTTTAACTATGTACGCAAATCACTTTTAGCAGGTGCACGCGATTATCTGCTCAAACCGATCGATAAAATCAAACTCCAAACCATCATTGAAAAGGTTATCGTAAACGATCTGCACGGCATCATTCCCCAAAACACGGCAATGGAGCAGATTGACCCGATTCTGCACGTTCCGCTGTCCAGCCTCTCGAAGCTCACCAACAAAGTGCTGCTGATCGTTCAAAGCTCGTACAGCGAAAACTTAAACCTCAAATACATCGCCGATATGTTCCAAATGAACAGTGTCTATATCGGACAAGCATTTTTGAAAGAAACGCATATGAAGTTCAGTGAGTATGTGCTCGCATACCGGATGCATGTAGCCTATGAGCTCTTAAAAACGACAGACGAAAAAATTTCGTACATCGCACGGCGTGTCGGGTTTCAGCATCAAAGCTATTTCTACTCTCTGTTCCGGCACTATTATGACGTTTCTCCAAGCGAACTGCGCAGTATGCAGAAGGAGGAAGAAAAACAATGAGCCGCAGCCGTCGTATTCTCACTGTTTTGGTATGCTTTTTATTTATATTTGTTTCCTCCGGCTGTGAAAACGCCTTGCAAAGCGATACAACACCTGAAAAAGAGCCGATCAATCTGATCTACTATACCATCGGCAATCCAGATCCGGATTTACCCGAAGTCAACGAAGCGCTCAACGAACTGCTTGCCGAAAAAATCGGTGTCACCATTACGTATAACAAAATTGCATGGGCCGATTACGGCGAGCGTTTGGCAGCAATCATCCGCTCCGGTGCTTATTTTGACGTTGCCTTTTGTTCCACGCCTTCACAAGGCGATTTTATCGGCAATGCGCAAAAAGGCGTCTGGATGCCGCTCGAAGGGTATCTTGAGACGTCTGCAAGCGAAATGTATGAAGCGATTCACCCGTTTTACTGGGATGCTGTAACGCTCAACGACCATATCTACGGCATTCCGACAAATAAGGAAACATGTGCGCTTGAAATGTTCATGTTTGCCAAAGATCTTGTGGACAAATATCAAATCGATATTTCGCGGTATCAGACGATTGAATCACTTGCGCCGATTCTTGACGTAGTTGCCAAAAACGAACCGGAATATATCCCGTTTGAATTTGATACAAACGCCAGAAATCTGTTCGCGCAGGACGGATATGAAACACTTCTCGGACATCTGCCGCTGATGGTCAACTCGCTGGATGAGAGCTGCACGGTGGTCAATATTCTGGAAACACCGCTTGGCGAAAGCCGTTTAAACACGATGCGCAATTATTATACAATGGGCTATATCAATGAAGATGCTGCCATTAAAGAAAGCGGCAGCTTAGTAAAAGATGAACGTGTTTTCTGCAAAATTTCTTCGGGCGGCCCGTATTCCGAAGTCCTGTGGTCTGCTGACCGCGGATATGATATCGTTACTCAGGCGATCTCCCCAAAGGTGATGACAACGGAATCGGCACGCGGCGGTATTATGTGCGTGAACGCCAAAACGATTCACCCGATGGAAAGCGTCGATTTTTTAAACTGCTTGAATACAGATCCGGAAGTACGCAACATGATCAACTTCGGCATTGAAGGCAAGCACTATACACTGACCGACAAAGGTCAGGTACACCGCATTTCCAACGACTATTCCGGTGTGCAGTATACACAGGGAAACTGGTTCATCTTAAAAACACTCGAAGGTGAACCGCTGAACAAATGGGATGTGTTCCGTGACTTCAATGAATCGGTGCAAAAATCGCAGACACTTGGATTTACGGTTGATCCGACACCGTTTGCTTCTGAGCTGGAAGCTGCCGAACGCGTGTGTGAGCAATACTATTCTTCGCTCATGACCGGAAGCGTCGACATCCAGACATATCTGCCCAAATATCTAGAAGACTTAAGAGCCGCCGGCATTGACAAAATCGCTCGCATTCTCCAAGATCAGCTGACCTCTTGGAAAAAGCAGCAATCAAATTGATTTCCCCTCTCCTTTCTTTTTTTATAAACACACAAAGAGAACAGCCATTTGGCTGTTCTCTTTGTGTGTTTCTTATTTGTTTATGGTTATTTATTCGTCTGTTCCAAACAGCACTCTTGCACGCTCAATAACGCCTGCTGCCAGCTGATTCGGAAGCTGCTCATACCGTTCAAAAGTAAACGTGAACGATCCGCTGCCCTGTGTCATCTGACGGACGAGCGTTGCAAAATCGTGCATCTCGCTCATCGGGACATCTGCTTCAATCACAGTGGTGCCATCCTCATCCGGCGACATACCAAGCACACGGCCGCGGCGTTTGTTCAATTCGCCCATCATATCGCCTGTATTTGCATCAGGAACCGTAACGCTCAAATGACCGATCGGTTCAAGCAATACCGGAGAAGCCTGCTGCATGCCGGCTTTATAGGCAAGCGATGCCGCTGTTTTAAACGCCATCTCGGAGGAGTCTACCGGGTGATACGAACCGTCAAGCAGTGTTGCTTTCAGTCCGACAACCGGATATCCGGCCAGAATACCGCGGGTAATCGATTCGCGCAGGCCTTTTTCTACTGCCGGGAAGTAGTTCTTCGGCACAGCACCGCCGACCACTTTCTGATCGAACAGAAGATCTTCGCCCTCATACGGCTCAAACTCAATCCACACATCGCCGTACTGGCCATGGCCGCCCGATTGTTTCTTGTGTTTGCCCTGTACTTTGACTTTCTTTTGAATGGTCTCACGATATGCAACAATCGGCGGTTCAAGATTGACATCTGCGCCGAATTTTGTTTTCAGTTTTGTGATGACGACATCAAGATGCTGTTCACCCAAGCCGGAAATGACCTGCTGATGCGTTTCTGCATTCTGTGCAAATGCAAGTGAGCCATCTTCCTCAAGCAGACGCTGCACACCCTGTGCAATCTTGCTCTCGTCGCCTTTTGCTTTCGGCATAATCGCCATGGAATAGCACGGTGCATCATATTTCGGTTTTTCCACTTTCACAGAAACACCATTGCACAATGTATCGCCTGTTGCTGCGTTCATCTTTGCGGCAACGGCAATGTCACCTGCCGGCACAACACTTGCTTCCTCCTGCTTTTTGCCTCTTAAATACGAAAGCTTGCCGACTTTTTCGGTCTGTCCCGTTGTCTGATTGACAACTTCCATACCGCTCGAAATCTTACCGGAAATCACCTTGATATACGAAAGCTTGCCGATAAACGGGTCTGCTACCGTTTTAAACACCTGTGCAACGACCGGGCCTTCCTCGTCGCAAATAATTTCAACCGGATCGCCAATCTCATCTTCTGCCACAACACCTGTCATCTCCTGTGCGGTCGGCAGGAAATCTGCAATGCCGTTTAAGAGCAGGTCAATTGCCTCCATCTCCTGTGCAGAACCACAGAACACCGGTGTAACCGATCCGTTTTTAATGCCCTCATGCAAGCCTTTTGCAAGCTCTTCTTTTGTAAATTGTTCGCCGGAGAAGTATTTTTCAAACAATTCCTCATCCGTTTCCGCAACTGCCTCACTGATTGCCGCAATCAAACCGTCAATGCGATGATCGCTCTGCGGCACCGGCACTTCTTTTGCCTTGCCGTTTTCATATGCATATGCTTTCATCTGGATTAAATCCACATAGCATTCGACCTTCTTGTCGCGCATGACCGGAACGACCAGCGGGCAAACCGAAGGACCGAAAATGGATTTTAACTGTTCGAGTACCTTGTAAAAATCAGCGCTTTCACGATCCAGCTTCGAAACAAAAATCACGCGTGATTTTCCTTTTTTCTTTGCGAGTTTGTATGCTTTTCTGGCGCCGACTGTCACGCCTGATTTGCCGGAAATTGTAATGAGCACGCTTCCTGCCGCCTGCACACCTTCATACAAGCCGGTGGTAAAATCAAAAAGGCCCGGGCAATCAAGCAGATTCACCTTTATATCCCGGTACTCATATGGCGCTACCGCGAGGCTGATCGAAGCTTTCCGTTTGATTTCCTCCGGATCATAGTCACAAACGGTATTTCCGTCTGCAACCGTTCCCAAACGGTCCGATGCGCCGGTTGAATATAAAAGCGCTTCCACCAGTGTTGTTTTGCCCGAGCCGCCGTGGCCTGCAACCGCAACATTTTTGATTTGATTCGATCTGTACTGTTTCATAGTGTCACCATTTCTCCGCGCAGTTTAAAACTGACACAGCAGCGGCGCGGACACAGCTGTGTTTTTGCTCGAACGCCAAACAGGTTTTACGTCTTTGGGTAAATAAAACAAATGGCACGATGCTTGTTAAAGAAATAATATCACATTCGCACATACAATACAATACGAAAATTAAAAAAACACTGTGATATTACGAAAAAATTTTCGTTACCACAGTGTTTTTTTAGTAAATAGATAAAAAATGTTTTTTAATGGTTCCTGTTACAGTCTCAAATTCCGCTGATACATCCAATAAATGAGCAGAAGCACAATGCTGCATGCGGCTACAGCAGCTGCACTGAGCGCAATCATTTGTCCAAATGCAAACAAGGCAGTCAGCAGCAGCGAAAGCAAGATTGTACCAATCAAATACAACCGCTTGCCAAAGCGTACACAGCGTGTGAGCAGCTTGCAGGCCGCCAGAGACACCGCAAAGCTCTCCATATCACCGCTGTTCAACAGTGTGATGCTCATGCGTTCACGCGGCTGCATTTTTGCCTCAAACGGCTCATGCAGTCTTGCAGGGATCACTTTAATTTCCTCCGACGACAGTCCAAACACACGCATCAGCAGATCCGCATCAATCGCCGCATCCACCGACGAAACAACAACACCAATCTTTTGACGCTGCAAAATGGACAGCATGGTGCGTACCGATTCTGTCGCCACAAATTCTACAATAAATGCGGCATACAGCTCGCCTTCCCGTGCCAAGTAGATGACTTCCTGCCCTTGCTCGCGGTATTGATTTTCATACTCGCGTTTCGGCACTGCAACCGAATGATGAATCATCAAATCACGGTTGCCGATCAAAATCCGTTTCTGATCGACCCACGCAGACAGTCCCATCAGATCCTCATACTGAATGGAATCAACCGGCTTTAGCAGTTCTTCTCTGCCGTTGATAATGTACAAAAATGTATTGCGAAGCACGCTGTTTGCCTTGCAGACAACGCTGGCTGCGTCCACGATTGCCGTATCGATCCGTGTTCCCTGGAATGTTTTAATGCCGTGCAGCTCCACTGCGCCTTCCGGGAATAAATCAGTCGCATGCATCATTGCAGCGTTGACATCTGCCGCATCCATCACGCTCTCCCAATCCGGAATCGAAACACCGTATTCCTCGAGCAACGCTTTGCTGCCATGCAGGGACATCTCACAGATCACAGGCGCTACAACGCCAGCCGCAAGCGCCTCTACGGCTGAAAAAACAGTCAACGCGCCGTATAGATTGCTGGTAATCGCATAATATCCGCCTGCACAGCAAATCCCCAAAAAGAATGCCCCGAGTGCAAACCGTCCGTATGTTGCATCGATCGGTGTTCCTTTTTGCTGACGTGTCAAAAATCCGTCAAAAAAGTCTGCCTTCACATTTGATGCAAGCACCGCCTCTTTTTCCACCGAGAGGCCGCGCGCCAATTCTCTTGATACTGCATTCTCCTGTGCAATCGAAACACCGTATCGTTCGCTGTTTTCTTCCGTCATAAACAAAAAGCTCTTTTCCTGACGTTTTGCCTGCCACACGCGCGCACAAGCACCTGCAAACAATGAAAGGCTCATCACCGGTGCATACATGACGGCATATCCTGATACAATCTGCTGCGGTGCAAAGGTAAAGAACACGCCGCAAGCAGCGGTAAACAACAGCGTCATCAACGCGAATCCATCTTTTTTCGATCCGCGGCCGATTGCGTCAAACATTGGGAAGTTTGCAATCAGGCACAAAACAAGCAGTGCAAGATTCGAAACAGCATAATAAAGCGACGGAATCTCCACCACACCAAACAAATAGATGGACTCTTTCCCCATCTGAACACAAGCAAGCAAGATCCCTAAAAATGCACAAATTCCTGACATCACACAGCTCACCTGTGCACGGCGGCGCCATTTCCGCATCATCGCTGCCACCTGCGGCTGCTGAGACGGGAATACATACTCATCTTCCTCTGTCAGCTCATATTCCTCTGTGGAAGTTTTCAGCGTACGCGCTTTCTCTTGATGCGGTGTCTCCACAATCGTTTCTGCCGCAGTATTTTCGATTGCCGCATTGAGCAGTATAGACGATTCCTGTGCAGTCGGCTGTTCTTTCGGATTTGAATCTTCATTCGCTGGTGTCACCGGAGTCTCAGGCTCGCTCACCATTTCTTTTGTCTGCACTTCCTCAGCTGAAACGGCTTCTGGTTCTGGCGCAATCTCTTTCTGGAGCGGCTCTGCTTTTGTTGATAAATCCGCTTCGTCCGCCTCTGCTTGCGCAAAGGAAAGCGGCGAATCAACGGTCGGCGCTTCTTTTTGAATCTCCGGCGGCTTTTTGGGCTCCAGCACAAATGCATCAACACGCTGCATCCGCGCTTTATGCATCTCTTTGAATGCTTCTACCCCCATACCGAGCGTCGGCGCCGGCGTATTGTCTACTTCACCTGAAATCTGAACGCGGATTGCCGCTGTATGTCCTTTTTTCTGTTCTGTTTGGATTGCAGCAAACCGTCTGGTCAGCGAATTGGTCTGGACGCGAACTTCACGTTCGATCTCCGCTTTTTCTTCATCCGTAAATTCACGGCTGTCCTTTTTCAATTCTTCTTCCTTGCTTTTGGTGAGAATTTCGCGGATCAATTCATCAATTTTATCCATGTCAACCGTAGATGTGCCCTGACGGTCAACTTTCATATGTTCACCTTGATTGAGCTCCTCCAAAATGTCATCGACGCTCATTTTGTTTGCCATCTTCCCCACTCCTTTGTCCTATTTCTATCACGCATTCCGCTGGCGAACCACTTCATACATCAAAATTCCTGCCGCAACAGACGCATTGAGCGAATTGATCTGTCCATGCATCGGCAGCGATACAATAAAATCACATGCTTCTTTGACAAGACGGCTCATTCCTCTGCCTTCCGAGCCAATCACCAATGCAACTGCACCGCGCAAATCCGTTTGATCAAACGAATTGCCGTCCATATCGGCGCCATACACCCAGATATTGCGCTCTTTGAGTTCCTTGATGCAGGCAACCAGATTGGGCACGCGCGCCACTTTGACAACCGATGCCGCACCGGCACTTGTCTTATATACCGTGGCATTCAGCGAAGCACTGCGCCGCTTCGGAATAATTACACCGTCTGCACCCGCTGCCTCCGCTGTACGCAGAATGGCACCCAAATTATGCGGGTCCTCAATCTCATCGGCAATAATCACAAACGGCGGGGTTCCTTTTTGTTCGGACACTGCCAGAATCTCCTCCACAGTCGAATACTCTGCACATGCAAACATCGCCAGCACACCCTGATGATGAATATCCGGCGCCATCTCGTCCAGCTTTTTTCTGGAAGCCGTTTTGACAACCGCGCCCGATTCTCTGGCAAGCGCTTTGATCTTGCCGATACTGCCCGAAAGTTCTCCTTCTGCAATATACACAGTATCCGGCGTCTTGCCCGTCCGCAGTGCTTCAATCACTGCGTTGCGTCCGCCGATCATCTGCACATCTCGTGTTCCTTTTTCCATGTCCGAAAGCCCTTTCCTTGTTTTTCTTACGTTTATATTTTATTATACCACAATCCGATTTTTATTTACAACTACAATCACTCAAATCCAACATGCTTTTTCTTTTCCATTATACACATCGTAGTTTTTCGTTGTCAAAGGACAAAATTTTCCCCAAAACAGTTTTCCACGATTTCCACCGTGTTGTTGAAAACTCAGTTGAAAGCGTGGAAAAACGGGCTTGATTCGCGAATGTTTTCAACAGTTCTGCGCAGTGTTTCAACATTTCACGCGTTCTACCCATTGTATAAGGCATATTTTATTCCACAAAAAGAAAAAAGCTCCGCAGAAAGCAGAACTTTTTTACTTTTAAAATATTATGCAAAGATTGCGAGCAGAACACCTGCAGCAACTGCCGAGCCGATAACGCCTGCGACGTTCGGACCCATTGCATGCATCAGCAGGAAGTTGGTCGGATTCGACTCTGCACCGACACGCTGCGAAACACGTGCAGCCATCGGTACTGCCGAAACGCCTGCCGAACCAATCAGCGGGTTGACCTGACCTTTTGTCACGATGTACATCAGTTTGCCGAACAGGACACCGCCTGCTGTACCGATGCCGAACGCAATCAAACCGAGGATAATGATCTTAATTGTCTGGAAAGTCAAGAAATAATCCGCAGTTGCGGTTGCACCAACGGTAACACCCAGGAAAATCGTAACGATATTCATGAGCTCGTTCTGGGCTGTTTTCACCAGACGATCCACAACACCGCTCTCTTTCATGAGGTTACCGAGCATCAGCATACCCAGAAGCGGTGCTGCCGACGGAACAATCAGCGAAACAACGAGTGTAACTGCGATCGGGAAGATAATTTTTTCGGTTTTGGAAACCGGGCGGAGCTGTTTCATAACGACAGCGCGCTCTTTTTTCGTTGTCAGCACACGCATGATCGGCGGCTGAATCAGCGGAACGAGCGCCATATACGAATATGCCGCAACGGCGATGGAACCGAGAATGGTCGGTGCCAGTGATTTTGCAACATAGATTGCAGTCGGGCCGTCTGCACCGCCGATGATGCCGATTGCTGCTGCAAATTCCGGCGAGAAGCCGAGCATAACAGCGCCGACAAATGTGACGAAAATACCGAGCTGTGCAGCTGCACCGAGCAAGAAGCTCTTCGGATTCGCAATCAGCGGACCGAAGTCAGTCATTGCACCAATGCCAAGGAAGATAAGCGACGGGTAAATACCCAGTTTTACGCCCAGATACAAGAAGTCAAGCAAACCGCCGTTTTTCATGACTTGTCCAAAATCAATTTCTTTATTTACAAAGAAATCCATGTGGAACATTTCGGTCATCGGCAGGTTTGTCAAGAACATACCAAATGCGATCGGCAACAGCAGGAGCGGCTCAAATCCGCGCACGATTGCCAAATAAATCAATACAAACGAAATGCCGATCATCAGCCAGTTCTGCCACTGCATCGCAGCAAGACCGGATGTCGTCCAAAGATCGGAGATCGTGTTTACAAATACGTCAAACATACTGTCAGATTCTCCTCCTTCTCAGTTAAAACGGACGGGTGTTTTCCGCAATACCAGCCGCATTCCAAGCGCTTCTGCCGGTTTTTGCGCGTTTTACACTGCGCAGTGCAAACGGTTTGTCCGGACCCATCATGCATGCAATCGCAGCTGTGATCGCTGCAACCACTTCTTCACTCACACCGGCTTCCACGTTCGGAAGTACTTCCTGTTTCGGTGCAGACGGTGTCTGCACTGGTTTTGCAGGTGCTTTTTCTTCCTTTTTGGAAGCGCTGCCGCTGTTTTTGCTGATTGAGCTGAAGATTTTGCCGAGCAGCATGCAGATCAAAACCAGGATGATCAGAACTGCAAATACGACAACCAGTCCGACCAGGACAACCGAACCGGTCTGCGTCCAGTCAATGTTCGCAAAGTAACTAAAATCCATACTCGCATCTCCTTCTATCAGTTTATCATGCTGCCCGCAGGCAGACGAACTTATAAAGTATTATAACGCATCTTTTTGCGTTTTTCAATTCTATTTTCTTCTCAAATATTGATTTTATTTTTCATGCAGCACAACGCGCGAGAAATTTTTCCAGAGGATCTGTTCTTTCACATCTTCCGAAAGATTTAATTTCTGAAACCGTGCAAGCTCGTCCTCATGTGTCCACATCGGAAAGTCCGTGCCGAAGAAAAACCGTTCTGCTCCCATTCGTTCAATCAACTCTGCCGCCTGCTCCGGTTTTAAAAACGGAAGTGAGCTCGACGTATCAAAGTAAACATTCGGATATCCGTGGTACACCTGCTCCACTTCGTTCCAGCACGACCATCCGCCGAAATGCGCACCGATACAAACAAGCTCCGGGTATTTATCCATCATACGTGCAAGCTTTTTCGGATCGGAATAATCGTAACGGCGGTCACCCGTATGGAACAAAATCGGCAGTTTTCCCTCTGCAGCCCGGTAAATCGGCTCTGCACACGTATCGTCGATTGCAAACTGCTGAAAATCAGGGTGCAGCTTTAAGCCGTAAAATCCGGCTTCGATCGCTTTTTCCACGGTTTCTTCAATATTGTCAATGCCCGGATGAATCGCTGCAAACGGAACAAACGCCGGATGCATCTGTGTTTCTTCTGCCAAAAACCGGTTAATTGATTCCACCTGATCCGCACGTGTTGCAACCGAGCAGACCAAGTAACGTGAAATTCCCGCTTTTTCACCACTTTTCAAAAGCGCCTCAGCCGTTCCGCCGGCATCCATTTTGATGTCGTAAAACGAACCAATGGAATCGACCGCCCGCTCGGCCACTTTTGACGGGAAAATATGTGCGTGTGCATCGATGATCTGCACGGAAATCTCCTCCTTCTTTAACGATATGCGCTGTAATAATTCACGACACCCTGTGCCACTGCTTTTGCAAACTTCTGCCGATGCGACGCGCTCATTGCAAGCGCCTCATCCGACGGATTCGACAAAAATCCGCATTCAATCAAAATACCCGGACGCTGTTTGCTCCGCGTCACATAGAAGTTATAATGCGCATATTTGTTCCATTTACTTGACGGCATCACACCTTGCACCTCTGCCTGCACTGCTTTTGCAAGCGGCTGTGAGAACGGTGTGTTGTAGTATGTCTGGACGCCATACGGCCCTGAATCATTGCCGGCTGAATTATAATGCACCGAAATAAACAAATCACAGTTGCTCGTATCACCGTACTGTGCACGCTGTTCAAGCGACAGATATGTATCGCTTGTCCGCGTCATGACAACCGTTGCACCACGTGCACGAAGCTCGTCTGCAATCGCCTGCGCCTGAAGCAGTGCAACTTCTTTTTCGTCCACGTCTTTTCCGGCTGTTGTACCCGGGTCCCATCCGCCGTGACCGGGGTCAATGCAGATTTTTACGCCCGACAGATTGGAGGTTGCACCATGGTTAAACCGAAGCACAAGTGTATTTGACGAATATTCCGCATAGCAGCCGTAGTATTTTCCGGTTTTGCGCATTGTCAAAATGATCTGATACCGATACATTTTGAATTTCGAATCATAGATCCGCTGTGTCTTTGCACCGGAGAAAATCGGACTCGACGAAAGATTCATCGCCACATTTTCAGCCTGCAGCTCGGATGCATAATCGAGTGTGATCGTGACCGTGTTGGCTGCAAACTGATAACTTGCACCGATTTCATCCTCGTCACTGACAGGACCGGGCGACAACGCAATCGAAAACGGCGCATTCCAGTCAAGCGCAATGCGGAACACAGTTTCTGTCCCCTCCACGCCGGCTTTTAAGCTGTTGATTGTATTATTGCCGCCAAATGCCAGATTTTGAATCGTAACATCCGATGATTTAATGGTTGTGCCTGAACGAAGGTTTAAATAACTTCCGTTTTTGCTTTGAATAACGTCACGGGTATTTTTCGGAAGCGGGAACAGCACACCTTCTGCATACGTTGGCGTAGACAAATACGGATATTTTTCGGCATACGTGCTCGTCACGACCGCATGCTGCAAAACAGCGCCACCGCCTTGACCGCCGCTTCCGCTCTCTTCACCGCCGCCCGACGATGAACTGTCCGAACCGTCGCCGCCCGATGGCTCATCCGTTTTCATGACCGTGATCGAGCCGCCGCGCTTGGATTCGCTCATGCCCGCATACGTTGCATAGACCGATACGCTGCCGAGTTTTTGATCCGACGAAGTCGACTGCGGACAAGTATAGCTTCCGCTGTAGTAAACATACAGCGCATCCGCAGTATCCGCAGCACCGCTGTCCTTCTGAGTCAGACGGATCGTTTTTCCGTTTAATGTCGCAGAAACGGACGCCCCCTTGTATGCCATTGCACCGATCTCCAGTGTTGTGCCGCCGACAACCGTCATACTCTGTGACGGCGTTACGCTGTCAATAATTTTTACGCGGCGCTCCACCGTATAGACAACGGTTTTTCCCTTATGCTCCAATTTGATTTCATTTTTGCCGATTTTTAAGTCGACCCACTCACTGAAGCCGCCTTTTTCCGAAGGTTCGATCACTTCACCGTTTAATTTTACTTCCTGTGTCGAGTCAAAGCTTCCGCGGAACTGAACGGATTCCTCGTATGTCACAGTGTTCTTCTGTGCAGGAAGCGTGATTTTCAAATCCTTAAACAATTCATCCTCTGCATACTCGTTCTGATAATATTTCATGAGCAGCGTGAATGCACCGTTCGGATCAGTGAGCAAATGAGAAAATCCCGTGAATACACTGCCGTAGTAATTGCCCGATTTGAGTGCAGTGGAAACCTGGCGTGCAAGCTCATCCGTGCCGTCAAATCCATTCGGCGCGCACGCTTTTTCACCTGCGTGTGTCACCACCATCGGCAAATTCTGCTCTTTGCAAACGGTTCCCCACTGCGAAACGGCATCCGCAAACGGAACAGCCGCATCATCCAGCGCATACGGCACTGACACATTCAAAAAGTCATAGTTTCCGCTTTTTGCAGTCTTCAAACTGTCAAAATAGCCGTCATCAAACGAAGCAAACGGCGCTTTCGATCCTTCTTGCCGCTGGCAGACCGCCGAAACGGAAAGGCCTACCGGAAGCGACGGGTTCACCGCATGAACTGCCTGTGCGACGCGTGCACTTGTTCCTTCGGAAACCGAACGCGCCCAGTCTTCAAACGAAGCTGCGGAGCCTGCGTTCATATACGCCTGATACAGCGCACCTGTTTTCTCCAACGTGCTCTTTGTAATCATGATACCGGTAAGCGGATAGTTTTGCACCAGTTCAGCCGAGACATCTTCCAAAAGCTGCGGCGACGCAATGCCGGGAATATCATACTGTGTGCCGTCTGCCGCCAAGAGCGTAGAAATCGGCAGCGCCGCATAGACCTGGATGCCTTTTTCAGCGGCTTTTTCACACAGCACCGACAGCACGTCAACCGCTTCCGATTTGAGCAGATCCGATGCAAAAAGCGCCTGCCCGTCTTTTAACACATCGACAAACAGCGTGTTCATTTCATACGTTTCCATGTTCGAAACGAGCGTATCAGCCTCCGCAGTGACAGACGTCTCATCCATCTGCAAAAAGCTGTCTGTGCCCGGTTGAATCCAAACCGCACGAATCTGATCGGGAATGGTTCTGTCATAGATCGACTCTTCTTCGGATTCCTCCAGTGTTTCGTTTGTACCGGTTGTCTGGGCAGCAGCAAGTGCCAGACGCTGATTTTTTGCCATCAGCCAATAGCCAAACACAACCGATGCTGTTAACACCAGCACGCCCAGCACTGCCCCAAGACTCAAAACAGCTCGTTTCGCTGTTATTTTCTTCATCCTTTCACTTCTTTCCTTCCTGTCTAAGCCGTTTTATCTCACTATTTGATATTGTCATATCGATATAAACACCAGCCGGCCGCTTTGCCCGATACGGAATCTGCTTTCTGCCGTTCGATGATATCGGACCCGTATTTATACGGTGCCAAACCGATATAAAGCTTCACGCTCGACGCTGTGACAAACGACTTCCATTTTTCAAGCGTCATTGTAAACGGCTGGACGGTGTGCGCATAGTCCCAGTAAATCTGCGGCATCACGTAGTCGATGTAGCCGGATTTACTGCACCAAAGCGCAAGATCCGTCGAGAGATATCCGGTATCGGACGCCGGCAATTTGCTGTCTGCACGGAATCCGCCTGCCGGACTGACGCCGAACTGCGCCGAACTGCGCACCGATTTCACGGTTTGATACAGCGATTTTACAAGCGCTGTATTGTTCGCTTTTGCCTGTGCAGTCGTATCGCCGTACTTTGACGGCGCATCGGCATAGAAATAATCATCAATATGGATGCCGTCAATCGCATAATTCGTAAGCAGTTCCTTTGCACCCGCTGTAATCAAGCTGCGCACCTCGGCATTGCCGGGCTTTAGCCACCAGGTACCGCTGACATTCACCATATAATCATCGCGATTTGACGCACGGTACCATTTTCCGATTGCATACGACTGATCTACCTTTTGCATATCTCCGTCTTTCATCAGACGATACGGATTGATCCATGCATGAACCGAAAGCCCCTGCGCCCTTGCCTGTGCAACGATGATCTGCATCGGATCGTATGAAAGCGCTTTTCCTGTCTGACCGCTCACGGTTCTTGACCACGGAAACAGCTTCGACGGATAAATCGCATCGCCAAACGGACGCACCTGCACAAACACAGTGTTGATTCCCTTTTGCTTGCAGGTTTTCATCATGGATGCAATTTTTGTGGTAAACGTCGACTGCGACGAACCGGCAAACGCAGAAAGCTCGATATACGAAATCCAGACGCCGCGCATTTGTGCGGTCTGCGGATTAGAGGGCGTACTGCTGCTCCCGCCAGCTGACGGCTTGGAACTGCTTCCCTGCGAAGATCCGTTTGAACTGCCTTGCGACGACGATCCGTTCGAACTGCTTTGTGACGATGATCCGCCGGGCGATTCATTTGAGGAATCCGACGAAGAAGCAGTGTCCGATGCACTGTCAGACGTGCTGCTTAAAGACTCTGACGCCGCTTCATTTGCTGATTCAATTTGGTTCATTAAATCACCCATCACAGACTCCGGTTCCTCACTCTGGTCTGCGATGGAGTCCACGATTTCTCCCGATTCCATAAGCCATGAAAGCTCATCGGGTACATATGGCTTACACGCGCCAAACAGTACTGTGACCGCCAGCACAGCGGCCAAAAGCACTCGTTTTTTCATACGATACTCCTTATCAAACACACCGTTTTTATTTCACATCAAAATCATCTGACTGAATGTCCTCAAGCGGACGCAGACGCGCTTCCTCAAGCTCCATTGTGAACTGCTCAATGATTTCATCCGTTGTCATATCCATAAACGACGGACGCGACGTCACGCCGGACTCCTGTTTGGTTTTTATTTCAGAAGATACAGGCTGTGTTTTTGTTTCGCTGATCACCGGCGTTTGTGTCACCGGCGGCTGCGGTTCGGGTATTGTCTGAGTCGATTTGCCGATTTCAGCCATCAGCTCATCGAGCAATGCATCCACGCCTTTTTCATAATCAAAACGAGTGCTCTGTTGTTTCGATACCGGCTGCGGGTTCTTTTTGGCAATCGTTTCTTTTAAAATATCAGCCACAGGCGGCTGCGGGTTCAGCTTGTCTTCCTCCGCTTTTGCCGGCACTGGTTCTTTCACTGTTTCAACAGATTCCGGCACTGTTTTCTGCTTTGGTTCCTGCTCTGAATCTTGTTTCGGTTCCTCGTTTTTTTGCAGATCGACAGTTTCTTCAGTAACCGAAACGTTTTCATTGATCATATCAATCCGGAGTGTTTGTTCAGATTCTGTTTCGTCTGCCTCTTCCTGCACCATTGCCTCTTTGATCCGACGCCGGTGCGCCAAAAATGACAGCACAGCAATCCAGACAATCAAAACAAAAAACGGCACTAAAATCATCACAAAAAAGCCAACAGGCATCCGCACAAAGTCAAACAGCGTACCTACCCCTTTGACCACGTACGCCACAGTGCCAAGCACCTGCGCCGGTGTAATCGTCATCAGCTGCGGAGAGGATGTGCGTGTCACAATCTGAAAACTGCCGTCGTTCTCCGCCAAAATACGCGCAAGAACAAATCGTCCATCGATCAGCTCTTCGTTCGGAAGATCGGTTGTATTTTCAATTAAAACGCAGTCTCCCACTGCATACGGTCCGTTTTGCGACATCACCACCAAATCACCGCGCACGAACGGTTCCTGTGCTACATCGGACGTAATCGGCACAAAACCGTTTCCAAACAATGCCGGTACAGTTTCAGTTTCTCTCGCACGCACGTCAATCCAGTTGACCGTAATCACAAACGTCACCGCACAAATCAAAATGAGTGCCAGCAACACCGTGACACCTCTTCTGACAATCGCGCCACCTGCTTTCTTTTTCTTTTTCTTTGCCATTTGCTTTTCCTTTCTTTTTTCTGTGTCTTGCTGCGCATCAAGAAAACAGCTGCTCAAAAAAATTGGGCTTTGCCTTTTTCTCCACTGCAGACAGTGAATCACTGCGCACCAAAATCGTATCCTCGCCGATTTTTTCAATCTCGTTCCACGGAATTGTCAAATCGGCGCCGCGGCCGAATAAGCCAAACAGCCGCAGCTTCCCAAAGACGACGACTGCACGCACCTGCGCGCTTTCGGCGTCAAATAAAATATCATCCACAAAGCCGATTTTCATACCGTCTGTCACGTTGATAATCTCTTTGCGTTTAAACGAAGTAAAATTTGCTGTCATATCGCGTTTCCCCTTTTTTGCATTCCTATGCAAAAAAGGCGCGTGTTATTCCTGCCAAAATGCGCGGGTGCACTCGTTTTCGGGATTGTCCTCATAAATCCTGTGCGCAGAAAGAAGCTGTTTTTCAAGCGAATCACGCACTGCGCGATACGATTCGTCATGATACAGATTGCAAAGCTCGTTCGGATCGTTTTGAAGATCAAACAGCTGTGTGCAGTCCGGATTATTTTTATACCGAAGCAGCTTAAACCGACGGTCTTTCATGCCGCGGATGAGATGCGTGTACGCAAGATACAGTGTTTCACGCGCCGGTGCATCCTCGAGCAGTGTCGGCAAAAAACTTTTGCCCTCGACAGGCGCCGGGACTTCCATCCCACAGAATTCACACAGCGTCGGATAAATGTCCATCAAATACACATAGGCATCGCGCCGCGCACCCGCAGGAATGCCCGGGCCACGCAAAATCAGCGGCACACGAATGCTGTGTTCATACAGATTCTGTTTGCCCATCAAGCCATGACGTCCCACAGCCAGTCCGTTGTCACCGGTATACACGATGATTGTGTTTTCAAGCTGGCCGGTACGGCGCAGTGCATCGATCATTCTGCCGACATAGGCGTCAATATGCGAAATCATTGCATAATAATCTGCAATGTGTTGGCGAACTTCCTGTTCTGTGCGCGGATAAGCGGCGAGATTTTCGTCGCGGTCCTCGCCGATTGCCGGATTGATGCCAAAATCAAACGGATGTGATTCCATAAAGTTTTCAGGCAGCGAAATCTTTTTTGGATCATACATCTTTTTAAATTCTTCCGGCATTGTCCGCGGATCGTGCGGCGCAAGCATTGCCGTATAGAGGAAAAACGGTTTTTCATGTGGCTGCTCAATAAACCGGACAGCCGCATCGGTGAAAAGCTCTGTCGAATGTTTTCCGGCTGTAATCCGCTCCGCGATCGTATCCATCGGGTGATTGCAATGCAAAAAATTCGGCGTAGTGCGCACAATGTGATCGTACACACCGTCTTCGTGATAGCTGTTCACCGGCACATTCCAGTGATCCCACATGCCGCCGAAAAAGATTTCGTCACCGCCGCAGAAACTGCGCGCATACGACTCTGTGCCGTTGTGCCATTTACCGATGCCGAACGTTTCATATCCGTTTTTTAGAAACTGCTCACCCATTGTCACATCGGTTTTCGGAATTTCCTGTCCTGCGCCGTACAGATGGAACAGCGTTTTTCCGGAGTTGATCATCGCACGGCTCGGCATACACACAGCGCCCGAGGTGCCGCCCGGAATATGCGCGTGCGTAAACGCAGTACCCGACTCTGCCAGCCAGTCAAGGTTTGGGGTGTGGATGTCATCATTTCCAAGCGCATGAATCGTATCAAAGCGCTGGTCGTCTGCCAAAATGAACAGAATATTCGATCTGTTTGCCATCATGTTCCCTCCAATTTCTTACGGTTCATCGACAAAAAAGCGTTCTTTTTTTCGGATCGCACTCTTTGCAGCTTCTGCTGCTGCGGCTGCATCAATCACATAGGCGTCCGCCTGAAGGACTTTTCCCATATGAAGCTGCGGCTCGGTCAAAAGATCGGCAAGCCGGTCATACCGCTGAATCAGCGGACCGAATGCGTGCGGATAATAAATTTTCCGCACCGTATGTTTTTTGCCGTCTGTGAGTGTGTATAAACATGGCTGGCGTCCCACGGCATACCGCACGCGCGCCATTTCCTCCACACCATGCATGAAGGTATTCGGGCGCAGTCCGCATCCGAGCATCAAAATCTTTCCGTGGAGAAGCGGCAGCTGCCAAAACGGCGAATGCGGTCCGACAGGCGTTTCATCGAGCGCATGCCAAACCGTCATGCTGTACGCATATTTTCCCCACGCACAAACCGAATGCGTCGGATGGACGCTCCGATACTGTGCATATTTCGTGCGAAAGCACTCCGACAGTGCACCCACACAGCTTTTCGTTTCGCGGATATCAAACACCGGCGACTGCCTGGTGACAGTTTCATAGGAAAGAGCGGGAATCAGCAGTGTTCCCTGGTCGGTCAAAATCTCCATCAATGTTTCGATCACTTCTTCTGCACGAAGCTCCGGCACACCGAGTGCGTGCATCGAAGAATGCACCAGCAGCACATCGCCCGCTTGAATGCCAAGCCGTTTTAAATCAATCATCAGTCGTTCTGTATATTTCATGCAGCATTCCTCCGTCTGCGTATTGTCATACCTATACAGTTTTTATTGTACTGAAAATCACATCTTTTTTCAAGTGCATTCCCGCTTTTTTGACAGGAAAATCCCGCCTGCCGCTTCTTGCATTTCGAATCAAAATATGATATAACCAGCTTAACAGTATCAGAATAAAGGAGGAGCTTTCCATGCCGGATATGCTTGTAAATCTCTCACACGATCATTCGTGCGGCGACCTGATTGCCGCATTGAAAGAAGAAGGAATCTTCATCAAACGCGCAATGGCGCCCGATCTTTACGAAATCATCGCATTTGTTCGCGAGCAGTTTAATGAAAAATGGGCAGGCGAAACAACCAAAGCGATTTTGAACACACCCGCTTCCTGCTTCATTGCCGTAAAAGACAAAAAAGTCATCGGATTTGCGTGCTATGACGCAACCGCACGCGGCTTTTTCGGTCCGACCGGTGTGCTCGAATCGACACGCGGCAAAGGTGTCGGCAAAGCACTTTACTTAAAATGTCTGTGTGACATGTGGGAGCAGGGCTATGGCTACTGCATCGTCGGCGATGCAGGTCCGGTTGATTTTTATAAAAAAACATCCGGTGCTATCGTCATTGAAAACAGCTGGCCGGGTGTCTACGGAAACTTGGTCGGTGTATAATCGCGCCATACAAAAAAGCGTCTGCGATGCAGACGCTTTTTTCATTTATGATATTTTCCGCCCGACTGAATCTGAAATGCGCGGTACACCTGCTCGAGCAGCATAATGCGTGCAAGCTGATGCGGAAATGTCATCGGCGACATCGAAAGCTTGAACGCGCCGCGCTGTTTGACCTCATCCGAAAGACCGAACGAGCCGCCGATCACAAATGTGATCGTACTCTCGCCGCAGTTTGCAAATGAAGCGATCTTCTCCGCAAGCGCGGGCGAGGAAATCGTTTTTCCCTCGATGCAAAGCGGCACACAGACGCCTGAAAGCTTTGCAAGAATCTGTACGCCCTCTTCCGTCAGTCCCTTTTGAATCTGGGCTTCGCTCGGTTTGTCCGGCAGACGGTATTCGGACAGCTCCACGATTTCAAGCTTGCAAAAAGCGCCGAGCCGTTTTGCATATTCCGCCTGTGCATCACGCAGATAGGACTCTTTGAGTTTTCCGATACAGACAATTCGGATTGTTAACATGGCTGTTCTCCCTTTCTCAAAGCGCAATCACCTTTCCGCAGTTCTGCGGCGGCGCCACCATCAGTGAAACGTCTTCGTTTATTACAGCACCCGCCTTTGAAAGTGCAGAAATCGTTTTAAAATAGGCAAGCTCCGGGCGGTTGTTCTGTTCACTTAAATGCCCGAGCAAAAAACGCGTCGTCCCATCCGCAAACAAGCTTGCCACCGTATTGGCACAGTCCTCATTGGAAAGATGTCCGTGCGACGATGCAATCCGGCGCTTTAAATAGGACGGATACGGTCCTTCTTCGAGCATCTGCGGATCGTAGTTTGATTCAAGCAGAACAAGTTCACTGCCCTTTAACCGGTCATAGATCTCTTCGGTCATGTGACCAAGATCGGTGCAGGTGCAGACATACCGCCCGTCCGGCAGTGTCACACGATAGCCGAGCGAATGCGCGGCATCGTGCGGTGTTTCAAAGGCAGAGACAGAAAGTCCCGCAAATTCCGCCGATTTATGCTTGATTTCACACACAGTTGCGCCTGCCGGAATCATATCCTTTTCAATCAGCGCTTCAAGTGTTTTGCGTGAACCGTAAATCGGCACGTTTAACTGTTTTGCTACAACCGGCAATCCTTTGATATGGTCACTGTGCTCATGCGTGATGAAAATAGCACGAATCGCATTCCGTTCGATCGAGGCAAGTGAAAGCTTTGAAAAAAGCTGCCGTGCCGACAGCCCGATATCAATCAAAACGCCGGCTTCACGCGTTCCGAAATACGTTGCATTCCCTTTTGAAGAGGAACACAACGGATAACAAAATGGCATGGGTCAAGGTTCTCCTTTTGATGTCAACGCAAAAAAAGGGTGCCTTGCACCCTTTTTCTTTGATACGAAAATATTACAGTGCTTTTGCAATCTCGCTGTCCGGCACGACAATCTTTTTGATATCGGCACCGAGCATTTGCAGTTTCTCTTCAATGTCCTCATAACCGCGCTCAATATGGCGGATATCTTCAATTTCCGTCACACCGTCAGCAACCAGTCCGGCAATCACCATTGCCGCACCTGCACGCAGATCGGTTGCTTTGACCGGCGCACCGGAGAACTTTTTCGGACCTTCAATGATGGCGACACGTCCGTCTACAGAGATCTCCGCACCCAGCCGGCGCAGCTCATTGACATAGCGGAAACGGTTGTCCCAAACACCCTCGGTGAGCAAAGAGGTTCCCTCCGCCAAACATAAAAGCACTGCAATCTGCGGCTGCATATCGGTGGGGAAGCCCGGATGCGGCATTGTTTTGACGTTTGTTTTCACATAGGGCTTGTCCCCGGTGACACGAATCGCATCGTCAAACTCTGTCACAGTGACACCGATGCTCTGAAGTTTCGATGTGATCGATTCAAGATGTTTTGGAATGACGCCGCGAATCAGCACATCGCCGCGCGTCGCCGCAGCAGCCACCATATAGGTACCTGCTTCAATCTGATCGGGGATGATGTTGTGTACTGTTCCGTGCAGTTTTGTGACGCCGCGCACTTTAATCACATCAGTACCGGCGCCGCGCACTTCTGCACCCATCGCATTCAAGAAGTTTGCCAAATCCACAATGTGTGGTTCTTTTGCGGCGTTTTCGATGATGGTTTGTCCCTCGGCAAGCACCGAGCACAGCATCGCATTGATCGTTGCGCCAACCGTTACCACATCAAAATAGACATGTGCGCCTTCGAGTTTTTCGGCAGACAGCACAACAACGCCCGATTCCACCTCGTGCGTCGCACCCAGCGCGGTAAAGCATTTTAAATGCTGGTCAATCGGACGTACACCGAAATCACATCCGCCCGGAAGCGGCACTTTCGATTCGTGGAATTTACCCAGCAGTGCGCCCATGAAATAGCTCGATGCACGCATGCGTCTTGCCATCTGATACGGCACTTCCGGCGTTTTGATGCCGGTCGGGTCAATTTGAAGCGTATGTTTATTGATAACGGTGATTTTCGCACCCATTTCATTTAAAATGTCGACAATGCTGGAAACGTCGCTGATATTGGGGATATTCTCAATGACACAAGGTTCATCACAAAGGATGGTAGCCGGAAGAATTGCAACGGCTGCATTTTTGGCACCGCTGATTTCAACTTCGCCGACCAAACGATGGCCGCCGTGAATCATGTATTTTTCCAAATCGTTCGCTCCTTTACATACTATCGATTATAGTATAACATAAAACAAAAAAGAATACAAAGATTTTCACAAAAAAACAATCGGATTCTTTTGTTTCGAATTTGTACAGAAAAACGAAACCGTCCGCCCAAAAAAGCGCAGGAATCATGCCGCTCTTTCGCTGATGCAAAGCGGCCTTTTTACCATACACGGTTTTGCGTTCATTTGTGTAAACAAAATTTTAAAATTCATGCTTGTATTTTTCGTTTGGTTGCGCTATCATAATCACGAATTGGTTGTCCCCGCCTGGGGATCGTAAAAAGAGAGGAGATATTTGAATGATCGATTACACAAACTATGTTGACACGAACATCGGCACTGTAGGCCATCTGCTGACCTCCACATCGCCGAGTGTTTTGTCCCCGCATGGTGCGGCTGTGGTTGCACCGCTGTTTCGTCCGGGCATGAAAGACCGCTATAACTCCGACAAAATTTTCGGATTTTCCGCAGGTCTTACAGCTGTGATGCCGACCGCTTACGAAGACCATGCACCCGACTACATGAAAACGGCAAGTGTGTTTGACCACGATATGGAAACCGCACGCCCTGATTTTTATGAAGTTCTGCTTGAAGACCACGACATTTTAGAACGCCACACCGCTTACAAAAACACTGGTGTGTTCTCGTTTACATTCCCGGAATCGTGCGAACCGGCTGTCGTGTTCTACACCAAGTTCTGCACAGCATACAAACACGAAGGAAACCTGCTCGCATTTTTCGCCGCAAGACATAAAAACGACGCGCCGTATCTCGGTACCATTTTTGCGCTCAGTGATGTCGTTTCCGTCGAAGCATACGACATTACCACCCCGCAGGACTACCGCCCGCACATCAATGAAGAGGCCAAAGCAGTTGTTGTACGCTTTTCCTCCCGCGAAGTGACGCTTCCGTTTGCTGTATCGTCGCTTTCGATGGAGAGCCTGTTCGAATGCGCACAAAACGGCATGCTGTCGCGCTCGTTTGACGAAGTGCGCAGCGACTGCAACGCCGCATGGAACGACGTACTCGGCAAAGTCCGTGTACAGGGCGGCAGCGAATCGCACCTGCGTTCATTCTACACCGCAATTTACCGTGCCGCTTCGAGAATGCACAATTACAGCGTAAACGGCAAATATAAAGGCTTCGACGGCAAGATTCATGACGACGAAGGCCATGGCTATTATTGTGACGACGGTATCTGGGACACATTCCGCGGCATGCACCCGCTCCAGCTTCTGCTCGAGCCGCAGGTACACGAGGACACACTTTGTTCCTATCTTAGAATGTACGAGCAGAGCGGATGGCTGCCTCGCTTCCCGTATTTAAACGGCAATATACCGTGCATGCTCGGTCATCACACCGTTTCTCTGTTTGCAGAAGCTGCTGCAAAAGGTGTTTCGTTTGATCTGCCGCTCGCATATGAAGCAGCATACAAAAATGCAACAAAGCGCACCATGCTTCCGTGGCGCGACGGTGAAGCAGAAGATCTGACCAAATGCTATTATGAAAACGGCTTCTTCCCGGGCCTTGAAGAGGATGAAGAAGAAACCTGCGATGCTGTTCATGAATTCGAAAACCGTCAGTCGGTTGCCGTCACGATCGAGCATTCGTATGACGATTGGTGTGTTGCACAGCTTGCCGCAAAACTCGGTCATCACGACGAAGCCGCACTGTTTTTGAAACGGGCGCTTAATTACCAGAACGTCTACAACAAAGAAACCGGCTTCATGCATCCGAAAAAAGCGGACGGCACCTTCACAAAAGAATATAATCCAAAATTCTGCGGCGGTCAGGGCGGACGCAAATATTTCGCTGAGAACAACGCTTACATTTATAACTTTGCCGCACAGCACGACATCCCGGGCACCGTCGAGATGATGGGCGGCAAAGACGCATTTGCCGCAAAACTCGACAATCTGTATGTCGAACAGTATGACGGCGTGCTCAAATCGACATTCCTCATGCAGTATCCGGATGCCACCGGCCTGATGGGTCAGTTCTGCATGGGCAACGAACCGAGTTTCCATATTCCGTATCTGTATAACTACTGCGGACAGGCATACAAAACACAGCGCAAAATCCACGAAATCATCGATATGTGGTTCCCGGATTCCCCGCTCGGCATCTGCGGCGACGAAGACGGCGGCGCAATGAGTGCATGGATGGCATTCTCCGCAATGGGATTCTACCCAGTCAACCCGGCAAGCGGCAACTACGACATCGGCAGTCCGATTTTTGACCGCGTGGAACTGACACTGCCAAACGGCAAGGTCTTCACCGTCATCGCTGAGGGTGCTTCCGGCAAAGCAAAATACATCCAGTCGGCATCCTTAAACGGCGAACCACTAACCGCCCCGCTGTTCAGCCACGCACAGATGATGGAGGGCGGTGAGCTTCGTCTTATCATGGGCGAACGTCCGAACAAAGCACTGTTTGCGGAATAAAATCGTTATATCGCTAAAAACGCCTCCTTTCAATCGGAGGCGTTTTTCTTTTTTCAAAAATCGTCAATTTACCGTTGACTTTTCCGTTTCCGGTGATATAATAAACATATGAACAATGATTCATATGATGAGGTGATCAAATTGACAGAAGCAGAGTCCCCGCGCTGTGACTATCTCCATGCGCACGACGAACTGGTCGAAGCGGTGAACGAGCGGATGCCAGACGAAGAAATTCTCTACGATCTGGCGGAGCTTTATAAAGTATTCGGCGACAGCACACGCATTAAAATTTTGTATGTCCTGCTCGAATCGGAGATGTGCGTCTGCGATATCGCACAGCTTTTGAACATGAGCCAGTCGGCGATCTCACATCAGCTGCGTGTTTTAAAGCAGTCAAAGCTCGTGAAATACCGCCGCGACGGCAAGGCTGTGATGTATTCGCTCGCAGACGAGCACGTCAAAACAATCATCAACCAAGGTATGGAACACGTTGAGGAATAACAGGGAGGATTTTTGATGAAACAGACATTTAAAATGGAGAATCTTGACTGCGCAAACTGTGCAGCAAAAATGGAAGCAGCTATTGCTAAAATTGACGGTGTAGAAGATGTATCGATCAGCTTTCTGCTTGAAAAAATGACACTCGAAGCCGATGAATCCCGTATGGATGACATCTTAAAAAAAGCACAGAAAGCCTGCAAAAAAGTTGACGCGGACTGCCGCATTGTTCTGCCGTAAAGGGGTGTTTTCTAAGATGAAACTGACAACCAAACACAAGAAAACGCTTGCCCGCATCATTGTGTCCGTCGTATTGCTGCTCATCGCCTGCTTTTTGCCGGTATCCGGATGGCTCAGACTGTGTGTATTTCTTGTGCCATACCTGCTCATTGGATGGGATGTGCTGTTTCATGCAGCCCGGAACATTCTGCGTGGTCAAGTGTTCGACGAAAACTTTCTGATGGCATTGGCGACTGTCGGCGCATTTTTCCTCGGCGAATATCCCGAAGGCGTTGCCGTGATGATCTTCAGCCAAGTGGGCGAATTGTTTGAGAGCGTTGCCGTCAACCGCTCGAGAGATTCCATTCGAGCGCTGCTGAGTATCCGTCCCGAAACAGCCACTGTCAAACGGGACGGCAATCTTTTGACCGTATCGCCCGACGAAGTACAGATCGGCGAAACGATTGTTGTTGCTCCGGGCGAACGCATTCCGCTTGACGGAACGGTGTTGACCGGTGAATCGTTTGCAGACACATCTGCACTGACCGGTGAGTCTGTTCCGCGCGTTCTCTCTCCGGGCGACACGGCGCTGAGCGGCTGTATCAATCAGACAGCGGTCATCGAAATCGAGGTAACAAAACCGTTCACCGAATCGACTGTTTCCAAAATTCTCGAGCTTGTAGAAAAAGCCGCCTCCCGCAAAGCGAAGACCGAAACGTTTATCACGCGCTTCGCCAAATGGTACACCCCCTGCGTGGTCATCGGCGCAGCGATTCTCGCCACCCTGCCGCCGCTCATTCTGCAAACCGGATTTGCCGAATGGATTCAGCGCGCGCTCATTTTCCTCGTTATTTCGTGCCCGTGTGCGCTTGTCATCAGTGTTCCGCTCGGATTTTTCGGCGGTATCGGCGCGGCATCAAAACGCGGTATCCTCATCAAAGGCAGCAACTATTTAGAAGCGCTTTCCCATGCACAGACGGTCGTATTTGACAAAACCGGCACACTCACAAAAGGCAGATTTTCCGTTTCCGGCGTGTTTGCCGCAGACGGGTTCACCGACGAACAGCTCCTTTACTACACTGCGGCTGCTGAATCGTTCTCCTCTCACCCGATTGCACAGTCTTTAAAAGCCGCCTGCACCGATGCACAAAACGCCTCTGTCGAGCAGGCATCCGAACAGGCAGGTCACGGCGTTTGTGCCATTGTTGACGGTCATACAGTCATTGCCGGAACGGAACGCTTCTTGGCTTCGCAAACCATTTCCGTTTCACCGGTCAGCGAGCCGGGAACCATCGTATACACAGCGGTGGACGGCAGATTTGCCGGTGCAGTGCTCATCCGCGACGAAGTAAAACCGCAGGCCGCACAGGCAGTCGCTCAACTGCACGGCGTTGGCATCTCGAAAACGGCAATGCTTACGGGTGACTCCGCTGTAATCGGCAAACAGATCGCCGCCGAAGTCGGTATTGATGACGTTCACGCAGAACTTTTGCCGGATGCAAAAGTGTCGGCGCTCGAAACCATCGCTTCTTCCACAGAAAACGGTACGCTTGTCTACACCGGCGACGGCATCAACGACGCACCGGTACTCGCACGCGCAGACGTCGGTGTGGCAATGGGAGGACTTGGCTCTGATGCTGCCATTGAAGCAGCCGATGTCGTCATCATGGACGATGATCCGACAAAACTCACCGATGCCATCCGGATTGCAAAACGCACCATGCGGATCGTCAAACAGAACATCGTATTTGCGCTGGGTGTCAAATTCGCTGTGCTGATTCTGGGTATTTTCGGAATCGCCACCATGTGGGAAGCGGTATTTGCAGATGTCGGTGTATCCGTAATTGCAATTTTGAATGCAATGCGTGCACTGCGGTACCAAAGCTCATCCGAAAAATCAAAATAATCGAACGCTAAAAAGCCCGCCGAAGATCTTCGGCGGGCTTTTTGTTATGGATGTGTTTTAAAATAAGGCGTGTCTTCAGTCGTGCATTCACACAAATCCCAGAGCATGCGCCGGCAGTTATCAAACGCTTTCTGCGGATTTTGTTCATATGGTACCGGATTTTGCTGTGCAATATCCGCTTTCATCAGCGTCAGATACTCCTCAAACGTTTGACTGTCGATCTTTTTGCCGATGCAATCGGCAAATTCTGCCCGAATGTAGTCACATGCTTTTTCATAAGACGGCGCTTTGGGTCCTACAAGCGATCCCTCCGACCGAAACGGCAGCCGATCTTCAAACAGCGCACGCACTTTAGTCACATACGCCTGCTGATCGGTTTCAAACAACGCAAAATCAACGCTTGGACTTCCCTGCTCATGCGCAATCATCTCAGCAAGCACCGTGCTGTCAATGCGGTCTTCGTATTCCTTGCCGACCGCATCGATCGCCTCCTTGCGGTTTTGATGCGCAGCCTGCGGCGGCAGTTTTTCACTCTGCTCGCCGGTTTCCTCTTCCGGTTCCGATCGTTTCGGCGGGTCCGGCGCAGGAACAGAGGTTTCCTGTTTGTCTATCAAATCGGGGATCAGCGTGCTTTCTTCTGTTTCCGTATACTGCTTACAGCCCGTGCACAAAACCGCTACCGCAAGCAACGCAATGATTCCACTCAAACAAATTCGTTTCATACAATCACCTAACTTTATGATTCTCCGTCGAGCTTAATCACGGGGTCCCCACGGAGACTGAGCACCATGACGTTCTTGTCCTGCGGTGAATGTTTCATAAAACGGAAGTGATTTCGGGTCCTTGAGTTCATAAAAATATCCGTCGATTTCGAGCATGCATTCTTCCTGTTCATCAATTTCCGGATTCAGCCGATAAAAATAGATACGATACTCTCCCGACTGCGTTTTGAACGCTGCAACGCCAGGTCCGCCGCCGACAGTGTCCTTCCTGTCCGGTGCTTTTTCGATACGTTTCACCTCGGCACTCTGAATGAAATCCGTCCACATCTTCACCAAATCTTCATCGTCGAATACTGCCCAATCGGCTGAATCCAGCGGCATATGCTCCTCTATTTCCAAAATCGGTTCTTCCAGAAGTTCTTTGTACTGCTTCATTTCCCGAAGCGGCTCCCACTGCGGCGGTTTTTGATTTACAAGGAAAAATGAAACGCAAATGACCGCCGCAATACAGATCGCACCGATACAAATCAGCACGATTTTTAATGGTTGCTCATAGGGTTCGCCTCCTATTTTGAATTAAAATAAAAAACGCGCATTCCTGTTCATTGGAATCAACCCCTTAAGATCATCCGTAATTGGTGTTATTTTCTTGTCAATCTCATTATATCAACCTTATTATAATATGTCAACAGTTATCAAGATATATAAATCAATTTTCTGAATATATTTTTATTTGCGCCTAAGGCGCACCTGCGGTGGGCACGCCGCGCACGCAGAGACTGCATATTTTCTTACTTTGATTCCCGCGTCAAACTTCGCCGCGAGCGTCTCACTCTATAAAAACAAAAAACCTGCGGCCGCGGCGCCTAAGGCGCTTTGATTCCGCGCACGCAGAAACTCCATATTTTCTTACTTTGATTCCCGCGGCAGACTTCGCTGCGAGCGTCTCACTCTATAAAAACAAAAAACCTGCGGCCGCGAATTGCTGACCGCAGGTCTGGTGCTGGTGACCGGAATCGAACCGGTACGAGGGAAAGCCTCACGGGATTTTAAGTCCCGGGCGTCTGCCAGTTCCGCCACACCAGCACAAAATTACTTTATTATTATAGTAAAAAAACAGCCGCTTGTCAAGAAAAATCTCTTCAAACACAAGAAAAAAGCGACGGAATGTTCCGTCGCTTTTTGTAGTTCGCAAAGAATCAGATGCGGGAAAAGTATTTCTCGTTGTATTCTTTGAATACGCGGCTGTATTCGCTGTCTTCACCTTCGTGCATCTGTTTGATATATTCGTGACGATCCAGCGTATCAAGCTGATGCTGATAACCGATAACATACACCGCGATATTGGAGCAGTGGTCGGAAATTCTCTCGAGGTTTGTCAGCAGTTCGAGGAACACAAGACCACCGTCAATCGTGCACTGACCGTTTTTCAGTCGTTCAATATGACGGAATTTCAAGGTGTCTTCCATCTTATCGACAATTTCCTCAAGCGGCTCAACGCGTGTTGCCAGCTTGCTGTCATTATCTTTAACGCACGCAAGCGCTAACTCGATAATTTCAGTGACAGCATCCGAAAATGCATGAAGCTCTTCAATCGCTTTATCAGAAAGCTTCACACCCTTTTGATGAAGCTGTTCTGCCAATTCAAGCACATTGATTGCATAGTCACCGATACGTTCGAATTCCACAATCAGCTTCATCTGATAGGTGATTGTACGGCTGTCCTGCTCACTAAGCTCTTGATTGGTCATGTCAACCATATAGCGGTTCAATCTGTCCTCCATACGGTCGATCGCATCTTCAAACTCAAGAATATTTTCTTTTTTCTTTAAATCAAACGACTGGAACATTGTAACAGAACGTTTGAAGTTTTTCTTTGCATAAGTGCCCATGAGTTCAATGATCTCTTTGCTGTGCGAAAGCGCCAGCTGCGGTGTACGCAAAAAGCGCTCGTCCAACACAGAAACCTGCGGAACTTCTTCGTCCTGACCTTCGTTCTTTTTGCCGCGAACCGTCAAAACAGCCAGCTTTTCAAGCAAACCGGTGAACGGAATGAACAGGATGGTGGTCACAACGTTAAATGTAATATGAACGTACGAAATTCCGGTCATAGAAATCGGATCATTCCAGAACGGGAAGCCGATAAACATCTGGATTAAATAAATGGCGATGAAGAATATAATGGTACCGATAATATTAAAATACAAATGCACCATTGCTGCACGGCGTGCGTTTTTGTTTGCGCCGATACTTGAGAGCAGTGATGTCACACAAGTACCGATGTTCTGACCGAGAATAATCGGAACCGCCGCCGAAAACGGAACCGCACCGGTTGCCGCGGTCGTCTGCAAGATTGCAACAGATGCCGACGAACTCTGGATAATCGCTGTAACAACTGTACCAACAAGAATGCCCAAAAGCGGATTGGACAACGTTGCGAAAATATTGCGGAACATGTCTGACTCAGACAACGGTTTGAGTGCATCGGTCATGATCATCATGCCGTTGAACAAAATTGCAAATCCGAACATAATCTCTGCAATCATACGCGGTTTGCTTTTTTTGGTGGACATGATCACAATAATTGCAATCACCGCAATTACCGGTGTAAACGTTTCCGGCTTTAAGAATTTTAAGATCATGTTTGCACTGTTTGCATGATTCGGGTCAGCAAGACTGACAATCAACGATGTCACGGTTGTACCGATGTTTGCACCCATGATAACACCGATTGCATTGCGCAGTTTTAAAATGCCCGCATTGACCAAACCGACCACGATGACGGTTGTTGCGGAAGAACTTTGAATCGTCGCAGTGACGACCAAGCCCAAAAGCAAGCTTTTAAAAACATTGCTTGTCATTTTTTCAAGCGCTTTTTGCATTCGTCCGCCTGCCGCACGTTCAAGGCTGTTGCCAAGCAAATTCATGCCGAACAGAAAAAACGCAAGTCCGCCTGCTGCCGTAAGCACACTTAAAAACGTTTCCATAAAACCTCCAACATTTCATCTGAATTTTTCTGATCGCTTTCTTGTACCAAAATACCTGATACGAGTTCATCATACCATAAATCGACACGTTATGCTATAGAAAAATTAAATTTATATGAAATCTTTTTTAAGTTATCCAACCATAATCTTGCCTTCCGGCAATACGGTACTCTTTTGAATCGGGCGCATTGCAAGCGAAAGTGCCAATGACATCGGGCCCACACGTCCCAAAAACATGGCAAGAATCAGTGCAATCCGGCCAAATACACTTGCGTGTTCTGTGACACCGATGGTCAAACCAACCGTACCAAACGCAGACACCGATTCAAACAGCGCATTGATTTCCGAAAACATCTCCGGGTTGGCTGTAAAAATGACAACAGCTGTACAGATCATCACCGCAATCAATGCCGCCACTGTAATTGCCAGCGCTTTATACACAACGCCTTTTTCCACTTTACGATGATTGATTACGGTATCATTCTTTCCGGTTAACACGCAAACAACCGTTGCAATCAAAACAAACATCGTTGTAACCTTGATACCGCCGCCGGTGGAACCGGGTGCTGCACCAATAAACATCAGCGCAATGACGGTAAGTTTCGCGAGTCCGGTCATATTTTCAAGCGGAAATGTATTGAATCCGGCTGTTCTTGAAGACACCGACAAGAAAAAGCTGTTTAAGACCTTTTCGCCCGCGTCCATTGAACCGAGTGTTCCGGGATTTCTCCATTCCAGCAATGCAATAAATAATGTTCCAAGCACAAGCAAACCCGCTGTGCCGATGAGTACTACTTTTGTGTGCAGTGTAAGCCGTTTGCGCACCTTTGCGTGATAGATGTCCTGCCATACAATAAAGCCCAAACCACCCGAAATAATGAGTACAGAAATCGTGATTAACACGAGCGGATTATCGTAAAGCGGACACAGGCTGCTTTGTGCACCAACACCGCCCAGCAAATCAAATCCGGCATTGCAATAGGACGATACGGCTAAAAACAATGAGTGAAAAATTCCCTGTACGCCATATTCCGGAACAAAAGCGATCATCAGCACACATGCACCGGTCAGCTCAAACAAAAGCGTAAGAATCAAAATCATGCTCATCAAACGACTGATATCGACTGTCGTATCTGAACTGATGGATTCTTTTGCCACCTGAATGCTTTTAAATCCGGCTTTTTTTCGAATGGCAAGGTTAAAAAACGTTGCAAACGTAATAAGTCCCAATCCGCCGCACTGAATCAACGCCAAGATCACTCCCTGGCCAAATCCTGAAAAATACACACCGGTATTCTGTACTGTAAGGCCTGTCACACAAGTCGCAGATGTTGCAGTAAACAACGCATCAAGCGGCGAGGTAAACTGACCCGATGCAGAAGAAATCGGCAGCATCAATAAAAGTGTTCCGACAAAAATAAGCAGCGCGAAACTGCTCACAATCACACGTGCCGGATTTGCTGAAAACCGGCGGATAAGACTTCCTTTATTTTTACCAAATTGCGTCAGCACGAATGTTTCCTCCTAATTTTATTTGTCAATCCATTGTGCATTATACCACCCGAATGAACAGATTACAACCATATTGTGAACAACGCAATTTCGATTTGCATTTTTCCTCCTTTTCGATTATAATAAAGATTGTTTCTTGTGCATATTTAAAAAAGGAAATGTTTCCGTAGCTCAGCTGGATAGAGCGACCGCCTCCTAAGCGGTAGGCCGGGTGTTCGAATCACCTCGGGAACACCAAAAACTCCGCCGGAAAACCCAGTGAAATCAAGGGTTTCCGGCGTTTTTTCATTTTTACGGGAAAAGAGAAAAATCGTGAAATTCACAGATTTTCATTAGCAAATCTTCCGTCAGCTAATGGAAATTAGAACTAATGTCGTCCGCCTTTCAGGTGTACGGCTTGCTAATAAAAATTAGCAAAAAAATCGCTGTTTTGATAATGAAAATGTCCTCTCTGCTAATGGAAGAAAAAATTGAGCAAAATTTCTGCTAATGAAAAAGGCGGTCGTTACCCTGTTAATTTGTTCATTTAGCGGAAGGCGATACTTTGCTGTCCCACAGGGCCTCAGCGATATCCTCCACATGCCGGACAGATACATCTCAACGAGAGCTTCCTCTACGCTACCTCGCACAAGTTCCTTGAGTTCACTCTTGATTCTCCCTCGTTTAGTTGTACAATTTTCTTGGACATGGTTGCTGCCCTTTCGAATGGTGTGTCGCAACTTCATTCTACCAGAGACCGCAAACCATATCTTTTATTTTGGCGAAACTTATTCTACCTTATCCCGCTTACCTTTACACTCTGTAAGATTTTCCAAACAACTTACTATCTACAACTATCGCTCCAACATCTTTCCTATGCAGTCCTCCAATGGAATTCTTTTTTAGAGTTCGCTGTCCAATATGTTTGATACCTACTGAATCAAAAAGTTCTTTTTCTTTTTTCTCTTTTCTCACTTAATATAAAAAACAGCAAGTGCTGCTTCATTCGCAACATTTGCTGTTTTTTATATTATCCTATTTTTTTGAATGATATTAAGCCTACCAGTAAACAACTCATCCCAGTAGTCAGCCAAAATATTCCCTCTACCAGCCAATTAGTATCTCCCGTATCCGGTTGCTCCACAACGGGATGATATTCAAACTTTGGCGTTGCCGTTACGGAATAAATCAATGTATCATCAATCATCACCGGAATGCTGACAAGAAATGGATCTGTTTGATACGATTCATTTTTTTCAGAAACCGAAGTTCGCACAACAAGATATAATCCTGTTTCAAGAGAATTAAAAACAACTTGCCCATGTTGATCTGTTGTCTGTTTTATTGACAATAGATTCATTTTTTCAGCATATGCTTGCAGCGCTTTGGATTTTGCACGCAGTTCTTCATCGGTCAAATTGTCCCAATCACAATCAAATGCTTTAAACGCTTCACAGATTTGATAGGTAAACGACGGAGATCCCTCCGCATTTCCCACCGAAACAGTTGCAATCTGCACCACTGCATACGTATCCCCTGCCAAAAAAAACGTATCATTATCGTGATGCACCTTACACTCTATTTGCAGTGATCCCGATTGTTCTCTGGCGTAAGCCGGTGCACTTTGACACACAAACAGTGTCAGCAACGCAACCAAAAACACAAGCTGCCGGCAGTGCCTTGTACAAATCGGCAGAGACTTCTTCATGTTTTCATCTCCTCTTTTGATATAAGCGTAAAATGCGGATGATAATCAGACGCAGCAAGAGAACCCCGACTACAATCATTGCACCCAGTAACATATGACGGTATTGCATGGGAAGCCTTTCCCAAAACGATTCGTTTTGCAGTAAAGTATTCTCTATTTCTTCCGGATTATACGCACTGCGCACGCCGCGAACCAATAAGCGATGTGAGTTAATCCCATATGGTGTACAGGTAATCAGTGTAACATAATCCTGTCCAGGTGTAATTGCAAGCGCATCCATCTCATCCGGTAACACCGTGAGAATTTGATCAACAGTATAGCACATTGTCTGATTCAAAACTTTAATGAAAAATTGATCTCCAATTTTCATGCGGTCTAGATCTGTGAACAAACTGTATGTTGGAAGTCCACGATGACCGGATACCGCCGCATGTGTGGAGGCACCGCCTACAGGCAACGAGGTGTTTTGCAGGTGTCCTACACCCACTTGCAAAACGTTCTCCTTTGTACCGTGATAAATCGGAATGGTTGTATTCAACCGCGGAATCGAAATATAACCCATCATACCGTTCCCGTCAATATCCAATAAATCCCAGTAGCTGTCGAGTGTGATCGGTTCCCCGTTTTCATCCGTCAGCGGTGCACCGCCGCCGGTCATGCCGGCAAGCTGCTGATTGTATTCCTGTGCTTGTGCCAGCAGCTGCGCAATCTGTTCATCTTCCATTTGACGGATCGTCTCATCGTAAGATGCCGTTGCCTGACTGCCGTTTTTTTCCGCCAAATACTGGCTGAGCGACGGATAAATCAAAATCCCGAGACCCAACAGAATCACCAACACGCGGATCAATCGCCACAGCTTTTCTTTCATCAATTATGCCTGTGTGCTTTTTTTCTTTCTGCGCGGAACAAAAATGCCTGCGAGCACGACACCGACACCCAAAATGGTCAGGCCAATCGTACCGATGCTACCGGTTTCAGGCAGTGTAATACCGTTGTTGTTGAGCACAGGGATGACATTCGAATCAGACGCTTCGGCCGTTTTATCATTGATGATGTAAACCGGATCCTCGTAGCTCGGTGTCTTTTCATTGACCGTTTCACCGGAAACACGAATTTCAATTTTAATCGGATTGGTCAGTTTGTTATAACCGGCAGGCGCTTTTACCTCATGGAGATAGTAGGTGCCTGCTTCCAAACCGCTGATGGTGATTGCTTTGTCCGTGGTTGTGAAATAAATCGTTCCTTCTTCTTTTTCTTTTGCGACACGATAATTATCACCTGTTGCAATCAGCTCAATGCCATTTATAACATCGGCATAATCTGCACCATAGTTGCCGTCTGTGATGACTCCGCCACTATTTCTCAGCTGATCTTCTTTGCTGAGGATAAAGGTAGCGCCTTCCAAGTAGCCTGTTGTACCTCCATTCCAGCTGCCGGTGTATTTGTGCACATTGATATCATATGTGTAAACTTTCGTTGTACTCGGTGTAGATTCACCTGTTCCACCACTCACAGGATCATTGCTGTATTCAACTTTTGCACTGTTGGTTACCGGGTCGGTAGTCACTGCGTTTTCGTTGATAACAGCCTTATAAGTAACAGTGATCGTCTTACCCGTTTGAATGCCAGAAACACCTTTCAGATTTTCAAATGCTACTGTCAGGGTATTATTGTTGCCGGAAGTCGGAGGAGTGACTTTATAAGAAGTCTGCACTTTTTCATTGTCAACAGAATCGATTGTCACCTCGACACTGTCCCGTACAAAAGTCAAACCGTTAGACATGGTATCGACGAAATTAAATTTATACGTCGTATAATCGGTCATATCCGGAACGGTCGATGTGAGTCTAAAGGTTACGGTATCACCAATCTGAGCACTGCCGGTTTCCGCATAATTACCATTCGAATCAGTCTGCACTGTTTTGTCAACGGTTGGATAGACGCTCTTGATGTTCCAAGTTGCATTCAATTCGTCGGTGGGAATGTTGATGAGCATTGCATCCGTTGCACGGCTGTCTTCACCTGTCGAACCGCCCTCTGGGAACACCAGATAGTAGCCGGCATTGAGATCTGTAAAGGTTGCTTTACCTTTTTTCTCGCCTGGGGTTACGGAAACAGCTGTGGCTGTTTGTGTCTCGCTCAAATTAGTAAAGGCAGCAGTATGTGCGCGGTACCATTTCTGTGCTTTGTGTGCAAAATCAGCAAGCGTTCCTTTGTTCTGCTCATCGTTTTCGAGCGATTTTACATATTTAAGCGCTGCTTCTTTGTATTCCTCATTGGTTGGAGTACCGCTGAATGTCGCGCCACCCACAGTCACAAGCTCATCTTTACCGATGCCGCCGTTGCCAGGCTCTTCTTTAAAGAACTCGAGCCACGCATCTTCCAGTACATATGAGTCAAATACATAGCTGTTTGATGGTTCGCCCACTGTTGCGCGAGCGGTAAACATCAAAATTGCAGTAACCTCTTTACCGATCAGTTGATCGCCGGTTACAGTAAGATTACCGGTTGCCACAACATCGCCCTTTGCGGCAAATGCGGTAGCAGAAACGCATACCATCATGGCAAGCGCCAACAAAAGCGCTGTCATTCGTTTGAATGTTTTTTTCATTTTGGTCATTTCCTTTCATGCATCATTTTGGTTTATACCCGTTTCACCTTCTGAATCATACAGAAAGCAACAATCCTCATGCACCCTCCTTTCTGCCGCCGCGGCGCTTGCGCACCAGCAAAGCCGGCAAAAGAATTCCTACGCCAACCACAACAAAAATCAGACTGCCGATACCGCCGACATCCGGCAGTTCGGGATCATGATGGTTCGTGATAGTGACTTCATAAATTCCCTCGTTGTAGCCAAGCGTTTCAGTATATCCTGCAACAGCCTGTTCTTCAAACGAGTAAATATAGTAGGCTTTAACTTGATCGGTGGGCGCGCCTTGTTCATCGGATTCGTATTCGATCACCGGCAGATCCGCCACAATTTTGCGCCAAAGATTGCTGTCGTTCGGCACAAGGTCTTCTGTCGTCAGTGTGATCGTTCGATACAAGACCTGTTCACCGATCTCTTTACCATCCGGCGCAAATTTTTGCTGATAGATATCAATTTTAATTTCTCCGGGACGCAAGCCGTCAAAGTTGCCCCAATCATCCCAGATTTTGTTGATCGTCAAATCGACGGTATCTTCACACGGGTCTGCTGTCTGTCCAGGCTCCGGTGTTGTCGGCTGCGGATTGTCCGGTGCATTGGCATCCATCATGAGTACAGCCTTCGCCGCGCTTACATATACAAGGAGTTCACGCTGTGTGTTGGATTTTCCGGTTTCCAGCGCGCCTTTTAAGTCATTAAACGTGTCAAACAGCGCGAGATGCGTCACATCATAGCGATTATAAGTGATATCCACGGATGTGTCCTGCTGTGCAGATGCAAACGCTGTACCGCCAGCCAAGATGACTTGTGTGAATGCACTGTTAAATGGGCGATAGATGGAATAACGGTTGTTGTTACCCTCGATTGACGTAATTGTATTGAAGTCATAGACTGATTTTAAATCATTATATCCACTGAATGGTCCCACACGGTCAGCCGTACCGCGGACCACGTCACAGCGTATCATTGTGCAGTTCGACAGCTTTCCCTCATGGTTATAGCCGACAAAACCACCGCTGATACCCATCGGATGCGTACCGTCCGCATCTTGAGAAGCACCACCGCCAAACACGTCATATCCGTTATTCACGCCGGTAACCGTACACTGATTGAGTTCCGTTCGATTTCCTTTGATCAGATTGATCTCTGCATTTTCAAGGTCTTCACGTTTAACACCGTCCTGCTCACTGCAGGGCAAGCGAACCACTGAATCGCCAATGGTAACAATCGCAATATCCGTCTGCTGATCAGGATTATCCGCCTGTTTTGACAGTGCCACCGTAATAGGCAGTCCGAGCAATTCAACTTTCAGCGTATTTCCGTCACTTAACAGCTCAACCTCCAAAATACCAAGGTTCAAATCCCCCAGATTAATGCTTTCCAGTCTTGTGTCATTGAGATATAACGCTTCAAGCAATTCATTAACCACTTGCAAAACTGCCTCAAGCAATACCGACTGGATCTGTGCGCTGACAATATAGTTCATATCGGTCTGACCGATAAAACCACCGGCTACCTGCTCGCTCGTCACTTTTTTCAGCTGCGTTGCATGGCTTGAATCGATGCGGCCAAGATCACTGTATCCTACAAATCCGCCGGCAATCGGCTGTTCACCGCCTGCCGCTTCAATGACAGCACCCATAGCATATCCCTGCACGCTACTGTCGTACACCTGAGAGCCAAAGAGATCAAGTGCACCCACGGTTGCACCCAGAAGCTTCGCCAATATTTCAGCGCTGTCGATATCAACAACACCGCTTTTGCCCATATGGCCGACAAAACCACCGGTATAATTGCATCCGCGCACTGTGGAAAGGCCACTTGCAGCACTGTTTCGAATGGTTCCGTTGAGCAGCCCGCCGCCAAATCCACCGGCGCATCCGGTTTGCCGTTTTTCATCCATGATACCTTCGGCAGTCGTAGTATGCGCTTGTACGGTATAGCCTTCTTTAATGCCCTGCACACTTGCATGATAGATATAGGTACGCAGAACATCCAGGGCATCCACACTGCCGAGATTGATGAGTGCACCCAAAATGTCGGTGGTTGCACCCTCTGCATTAGTGCCGGATATCTCTGCTACAGCCGCCGTATCGGCCAGACCGAAGAAGCCGCCAGCATACAGTCCGCCGTCAACACTGTGCAGCCCTGTCACAGCCAGCATATCGCCTGCGGCATCCCTTTCTCCGAGAACTGCCGCCTGTATATAGCCTGCGAAACCGCCGGCATACGGCGCATATTGCACCGTTGCGTTATCTGTTGTATATGCGCCGCTGACAACGAAGCCCCATGCCTCATCAGCAGGAGAAACAGAAGCCTTGTGGATTGTTGTAACCGTTGCAGGCAGCAAATCAACCAAATTTGCGGCGCTTGTAATCACATGATCCAAAATTCCCTGCAGCAATCCATCGGATGCATTTGTATTCACGCTTGCCAGTGAAGCTGCCGAAGCAAGCCCCACATAACCGCCGACTGCATTGCGTCCTGTTACCCGGCGCAAATTCCGCACATCACACGAAGCGAGGGGTGCAGGGTATTTTTCCGTAGACTGCCAAAGCTGCGCGCTTGGCAGTCCATCGCTGTTAAGCTGAATCTGTGCGCCATAGGAACAACCCACATAGCCGCCGGCATACCCTGCATCATCAGTTACAAGCCCTGTGGACTGCACAGTCATACCGGAAGTGTATCCCTGGACGGAAGAGTGTTTCACTGCAGGTACAAAAACTTCTGCAAGCTTGATCAACTGACCGACATTTAAATTGAGTCCAAGAATGGAGATGTTTCCGAAATCCGCTGCCCCACCGGTCTGCATCTGTCCCGCAAAACCGCCTGCAGCGTGCCATCCGCTCACCAATTTCACATCGTATGCCATACAACTGGTCAGTGTACCACTGCACATCAATCCGACATAACCACCGGCATCACCGCCTGAACGCGCAAGCATTTCGTCTGCCTCACTGCGTCCCGCAACAACATGAAAACCGTATATATACTGTTTCAGCTTATCCTCAAGCTCTTGCTGCGTCTCCGCTTTTCCATTGAGAGACAGCGTGTATCCGTAACCACCGTGAATTCCAACATATTCGACCCAGCGATTCCATGTATCCAAATCAAGATTTGCCAGAGGGCCATATACTGCTGTATTTTCCTGTGTTGGATAAACAACACTCAACGCACCCAAAATATTGTTTACACTGACCAGTCCCTCAAGCAGACTTACGCCTCCTGTGCTTGCCGTATCCGCAGATTCCATCAATCCGACATATCCCCCCGCATATTCTGCACCGTACACGGAACGAATACGGTCTGCTGTACACAAACTGATCGGTCCGGCATATGCCTGTGTACTTTTCCATGAATCTGTATTGAGACCCCAGATACTGCCTCCCATATTATGACCGACATAACCGCCGGCCATTCCGCGCTGCACAGCCTCATCGGAAAATGCCTGTGCACGTACTGCACCGCCACACGGCACGCAATCGGTGGTACTGTTTCGAATGGTAGGAATAAATGTCTGTACCAAAGAAGCCAAAGCGGTGTCTGTGCTCACCAACGCATCGAAAACGCCAACATTTTCCATCAATCGTGCTGCATCACCGGGCATCATTTCTCCAACATAGCCGCCCGCCGCAATCTGTCCGATCACATATTCAAAAAGATTTGCATGAGAATCCTGAATATGACCGCCATACACAGCTCCTGCATATCCGCCTGCCATGCCATGCATCGTATGGCTCTGCGGCATGACCGCACTCGCTAAAACGGAATATCCCCCGGCACTGCCTGTCACATCAGAATGTTCGATCGTTGTTACAACGACCGATAACACATCCAGCACATTCGACAGCTGTATGCTGCTGCCAAGTACTTTCAGTCCGCCGCCGACCGATGCCGCGCTTCCGATATTCATATTTCCAACAAATCCGCCTGCATACCGGCCGCCGGTGACAGCATATGTGCTCTGTGTGCTGTCAAAATAACTGGGCGCCTCCACTGCTTCAAGATCGTCGGGCGGTGTTACAGTTGTATGTTTTAAACTCTGCACATCACAATACGAAATCTGTGCACCGCTCGCATAGCCGACGAATCCGCCCGCACTGCCGGAAGCAATATCTATTTCATCAAATTTTTTGGCGACAACGGTGAATCCGTTGTCGGATTTAACGCCTGCATACTGTACATACGGCACATATGCCTCAACAAGAGCGAGCAGATCAGAAAGATTAATATTGAGCCCGTCAATTCCGCCCAGAATGGAAATGCCGCCGCCGGCATCTGCCAATGCACCGGAAGAAATGATTCCTGCAAATCCGCCGCCGTATGTCTGCCCGTTGACATGATCAATATTATATACTGCATACCAGTCAGATTCTCCGCGCACAGCGTTATTGACCTTTCCGCTCTGCATTTCTCCCGCAAATCCGCCTGCTACCTGCGCCTCAGTGTATCCGCCGTCGATAAAACGAACCGTACAGTCCGTATAAGACGGAATGAGGTATGTGACAGTTCCAAGCAACTGATTTAGTTGTATCAGCTTCAGAATATTATCTTCTTCAGCCACTTCAGCCAAACCGCCCGTTTGGGATGTGCCGACATATCCACCCGCAAATCCATCCCAAAGCGGTGCTGTAACAGAGTTTAATTGACTGACATGCGAACGTGTAATCTGTGTGCTGTTGCTCTTGCCGATAAATCCGCCTGCAGCAAAATCCGTCACATCGCTCGTATTATTCGATGCATTTGCTGAAACCCTCAGGCCGGTTTGAATACCGGTTACATGACAATCAGAAATCTGAACGCGCACACCTTCCGCAACGGATAAGAGGTTTTTGAGTTCCAGCAGCTCAATGCCGAGCAAGCCAAGCTTTAATCCGTTGCTGCCTGCCAAATCACCCGGTCCCGCGCATCCGACAAATCCGCCTGCACGGTTGTTTGCCGCTACCGAAGAAATCTCAGAAAGCACAACATTCGAAGCGGTTCCGCCTGTTGCAAGTCCGATTGCACCGCCGGCATAATCACCGACCGCCGTCACATGATATCCGCCGGAACATCCTGTTACCTCCGTATTGGACAAGGTGAATCCAAGGAAATTTCCGACACCAAGTGTTCCGTTGAGCAGTCCTGTCACACTTGCAGTTCCCAGGCTGCCTGCAATACCGCCGGCATAATCGCCGACCGCCGTCACAGTCGAAAGACCATGCAATTCATTATTCCGCTGTGCAATTGTTCCTACAGGAGGAATAGAAGTATGGCCTCAAAGCCGCTCGTCGCGCGCCCCAGTTCTCCAAGAGATAACAGGCCCGACAAACCAATTCAAAAAAGCTCAAAAAGCCCGGAACCATGCGGTTTTTCGGGCTTTTTCCTTTCCAAAAAGTCTGTTGTCCTTTGTCCGATTTTGGAAGGATTTGACCTTGCCTGACCCGGTTTTTCTTGATTAATAATGGGGCAACAGGCCCTTTTTGACCCCGTTATGATTAAAAAATGGGGCAACTGCGAGCCGAAATCGGGGTGTTTTAGAGGGTATTTTCCCCTTCATTTTTTCGATTCCATGACAGCCTTTGTGAACGGTTTTTCTTTTGAAGGGGATGTCCTGATTTGTCAGGATTTGACCAAACCGAATCCAGTTTATCTTGTTCTTCTGAGTTGCCGCTGTTACGTTTCAAGTGGATGAACTCTCGCACATTTGCGGCGTAGCGTTCCTTCCATATATACTGAAAGCGTAAAGGAGGAACGCCCTATGAAAAAACGGAAATTCAAGATATACCTCACCCCCGCCGAGAACAGTATTGTGATTCAGAGCCTTAATCACCTGCGCAATACTATGCTCCGTGAAAATCGGGACACCGGCTGCCTGGATGAACTTCTGCTCAAAGCCATGTGCGCCCCGGTGAAGAAGATGTAAAATTACATATCGCAGCTTAATGAGCCGCTTATTCTTTTCAGAAAGAGTAAGCGGCTTTTTTCATGTCCATCTTTCAGACTCCCCATACATAGCCGTCCGTCTTGCCAACGGGCGGCTAAATCTACGAAGAAGGAGGACATGAAAATGCCGGAACAGAGAAGCCGCCCGAAGGAAGGCCGTGTCATCGCATTGGCCAACCAGAAAGGCGGCACAGGCAAAACCACCACGACGGTGAATCTGGGCATTGGTTTAGCCCGTCTGGGGAAAAAGGTGCTGCTCATTGACGCAGACCCCCAGGGCGACCTCACCACCTGCCTGGGCTGGCAAGACCAGGACAGCCTGCCCACCACCCTGGCCACGGTCATGGAAAAAGTGATCCGGGATGAGCCATTCACCACAGATGAGGGCATTTTGCACCACATCGAGGGTGTAGACCTTATGCCCGCCAACATTGAGCTGTCCGCGCTGGAAATGAGCCTGGTCACCGCCATGAGCCGGGAGTTTACGCTGAGAACCTATGTCAATGAGGTCAAGAAGCACTATGATGTGGTTCTCATTGATTGTATGCCGTCCCTGGGCATGATTACGATAAACGCCCTGGCTGCGGCGGACAGCGTGATTATCCCGGTGCAGGCCCATTATCTTCCCGCCAAGGGCATGACCCAGCTTATGAAAACCATCAATAAAGTGAAGCGGCAGATCAACCCGGCTCTGAAGGTGGACGGGGTGCTGCTCACTCTGGTGGATGGGCGCACAAACCTTGCCAGACAGACAGCGGATACACTGCGGCAGAGTTACGGGAGCGTGTTGAAAATTTATCGTTCCGAGATTCCCGTAGCCATCAAAGCCGCAGAGATCAGCGCCGCAGGCAAGAGTATTTACGCCTACGACAAGGGAAGCAAGGTGGCCCAGGCTTACGCGGATTTTTCAAAGGAGGTGCTGGCGGATGGCGAAAAGCAGCGGGCTAAACTTCCAGCTTCCCTCAGTCGATGATTTGTTTTCCACGGAGGAAGAACGGGCCGAGGCACGGCTTGAAAAGGTTGTCAATCTTTCGCCCTCGGAAATCAGCGACTTCCCGAATCACCCGTTTAAGGTTCGCATGGACGCAGCCATGCAGGAAATGACGGAAAGCGTGAAGCAGTACGGCGTATTAGTCCCTGCCCTGGTGCGCCCCAAACGGTCGGGCGGCTATGAAATGGTGGCCGGACACCGCAGGAAAAAGGCGGCGGATTTAGCGGGGCTTGAGGAAATCCCCTGTATTGTGAGGCAGCTCACCGATGATGAAGCCACGATTATCATGGTGGACTCCAACCTGCAGCGGGAGCAGATTTTACCATCGGAAAAGGCGTTTGCCTACAAAATGAAGCTGGACGCTATGAAAAGGCAGGCTGGGCGGCCACCAAAAGAAAATGGTGCAACAGTGTTGCCCCATTTTTCCGGGAAGAAAAGTCGGGAAATACTTGCGGAACAATCTGGCGAGAGCCATGAGCAGATACGCAAATATATCCGCCTTACCCACCTCATCCCGGAAATTCTGGAACTGGTAGATAACTCGGTTCTCAAAGACCAGGAAATGCTCCAGATTGCCATGCGCCCAGCGGTGGAGCTGTCTTACTTGCGAAAAGAAGAACAGGCGGACTTGTTCGCTATCATGGACGAGATGGACTGCACCCCGTCCCATGCCCAGGCTATCAAAATGCGCCAGATGTCCGAAGCCAAGACCGGCGAGGAACGGCTGGCCAAAGACGCCCTTGTTTCCATTATGAAGGAGGAAAAGCCCAATCAAAAAGAACAGTTCAAGATCCCAAAGGAAAAAATCAGCCGGTTTTTTGCGCCGGGGACGCCCACGCAGAAGATCGAGGACACCATTGTTAAGGCGCTGGAACTCTACCGAAAGCGCCAGCGCAGTTTAGAAAGATAACCCACTACCAAGGGAGCAGTGCGCCCATTTGCAGGGAACTGGCGTTTTCGCTGTTCCCCCTCTCCACACCTCACCCCCTCGTACAACCTAAACAGCCTAAAAAAGAAGATATTTGGGGAGGCTGATTCTTTCAGGAATCCACAGGTTTGCAGACAGAACGGATAAGGTGGAGAACGATTGGCGCGCCTCTCTTTTTTAGAACGTAAACAGAATCCAGCCGCAAGCAGCACATCCAGAGCGATGTGCTTTTTTTGCGGCCATTTCAAGGAGGTAACACGATGAAAGCATTGAGAAAGCCTCTGTCCCTGTTCATGGCCCTGCTCATGTGCCTGGGCGTGTTCGTAGGGACAGGAACCACGGCTTTTGCCGCAGGCGAAACCATGACGACGTATATGATCGACCTGCCCCGTGCCAATGACCCCAACAAGGCCGGCTGGGGCCATCCCGCCCTGAATTTCCTGGGCGGCTGGTCCACCGGAGAGAACGACAGCTTTTCCGTCCACACCCAGGACGCATTCAATGGCAGGGCCATCTACTGTATTGAGCCGGGCGTCGGTGTGAATACCGGCGACCAGTACACCGGGCGCGGTGAGGATTTCTGGGATAACTACCCGTCCAACTTAAACCCCACCATCCCGCCGGATACCATCAAGGAATATATCGGGCGGATCATGACCTATGGCTGGCAGGGCAACGCCAGCACTTCATGGATGAGCGGGGACCCGGAGGACGCCAGCAAGATCGCGGGATATATCGCTACCCAGCTTCTTGTTTGGGAAACTGTCGTGGGTGAGCGCGACAGCCAGTTTAACCATGTGGACGCCAATGCTCAGGGCAAAAACAACGTGACGGAATATATCAGCGCCGATCATCCCCTATACAGCGAGATTTTCAACCAGTATTCCGCCATTGAGAGCGCGGTCAAGCGCCACACTATGCTTCCCAGCTTTTTCAGCAGCACCGCCGACGCCGGGGCCTATGAGCTGAAATGGGACGGCCAGCAGTATTCCCTCACTCTCACGGATACCAACGGTGTGCTGAGTGACTACACCTTCTCCAGCAGCACCACCGGGCTGAATTTCTCCGTGGACGGCAATCAGCTCACCATCACTTCCGCCCAGGCCATCAAAGGTTCTGTAACGGTGAAAGCAGAGAAAATCTCTGCCCAGCGCAGCGGCGTTGTGGTTTGGACGGATGGCATTACCGGCGGCGGCAAGCAGGACTTTGCCACCTATGGGGAAACCGTGTCCGATTCTATGGTGGGCTATCTGAACCTAGAAGTGAAAACCGGCAATATGAAGCTGATTAAGACTTCCGAGGACGGACAGGTAGCCGGGATCAACTTCACTATCACCGGCGAGGGGTACAGCGCCACCAAGACCACCAATGAGGCGGGCGAGATCGACATCTCCGACCTCAACCCCGGCGTTTATACCGTAACCGAGCAGTCGATTGATAAGTATGAACCCCAGGAAACCCAGCGCGTGACCATCGTCAGCGGCCAGACTGCTACCGTGAATTTCAACAACAAGCTGAAGCGTGGCAGCCTGGAAGTGACGAAAACCAGCGAAGACGGGCTGGTGGAGGGTATGACCTTCCACTTGTACGGCACATCCCTCTCCGGGCAGCCGGTGGATGAGTATGCTGTGACGGATTCCAGCGGTGTGGCGCGCTTTGAAAACGTGCTCATCGGCACAGGCTATGTATTGGAGGAGGTGGATACCCCCATCCGTTATGTGGTGCCGGATTCCCAGACAGCCACCATCGAGTGGAATGAAGTTACCCACAAGAGCGTGAACAACGTGCTGAAGAAATTCCGCGTCACCGTCACCAAGAGCGATGTGGAAACGGGTGCGCCCCAGGGCGACGGTTCCCTGGCCGGCGCTGTGTATGGGTTGTATAAGGGAGATACTCTCATCGACAGCTTCACCACGGACGAGAACGGCCAGTTCACCACCGGATATTACGTCTGCGATTCGGACTGGACAATCCGTGAAATCAGCCCCAGCGAGGGCTACCTGCTGGATTCCACCATCCACAAGGTGGGTGCGGAGCCAGAGCTGTATGAGATTGAGCTGAACGATACCGCCAACGACGTGACGGAGCAGATCATCAAGGGCGACATCGCCATCATCAAGCACACCGATGACGGGGAAACCCAGATCGAAACCCCGGAATCTGGCGCGGAGTTCCAGGTGTTTTTGAAATCAGCCGGCAGCTATGAAAATGCCAAGGAATCCGAGCGCGATGTTCTCGTCTGCGATGAGAACGGCTTTGCACAGTCGAAAAAGCTGCCCTACGGCACCTATATCGTCCGCCAGACCAAGGGCTGGGAAGGCCGCGAGCTGATGGACGATTTTGAAGTGTATATCGCTCAGGACGGGCAGACCTACCGCTACCTTATCAACAACGCCAATTTTGAGAGCTTCATCAAGGTGGTCAAGGTGGACGCGGAAACCGGCGTCACCATCCCCTATGCGGGGGCCGGGTTCCAGATTTACCGCCCGGATGGCAGCAAGGTGGAAATGACCTTCACCTATCCGACGCCCACCACCATTGATACGTTCTACACCAATTCCGAGGGCTACCTTGTCACCCCGGAAAAGCTGGAGTACGGCTCCGGGTACTCTCTGGTTGAGGTACAGGCCCCCTACGGCTATGTGCTGGACAGTACCCCGGTTTACTTTGATGTGACTGAGGACAATTCCAGCGAGGAAGGCGGCGTGACGGTGATCGAAGTCACTAAGCCCAACATGGCCCAGAAAGGAATCATCAAAGTCAGCAAAACCGGCGAGGTGTTCTCCTCCGTGGTAGAAAGCGAGGGCGTTTACCAGCCGGTGTACGAGGTGCAGGGCCTGCCCGGCGCGGTGTTTGAAATTACTGCCCTGGAGGACATCTACACCCTGGACGGCACCCTGCGCTATTCTGCGGGCGAGGTAGTGGACACCATCACCACCGGCGAGGACGGAACGGCCCAGAGCCAGCCCCTCTACCTGGGCAAATTCCAGGTGAAAGAAATTCAATTCCCCCACGGCATGGTGGATACCGGCGAGAACATCACCAACGTGGAGCTGGTGTACGCAGGCCAGGAGGTGGAAGTCACCGAAACCTCTGCCAGCTTCTACAATCAGCGCCAGAAAGCCCTTGTGACGCTTGACAAGGTGCTGGAGCAGGATGAAACATTTGGGATTGGCATGAATGGCGAAATTTCCGCCGTGACCTTCGGCCTCTATGCACAGGAGGACATCACCGCAGCGGATGGTTCCGTGATCCCGGCAGACGGGCTTCTGGAAATCGTTTCTGTGAATGAGAACGGCCAGGCCGTTTGCAGCACCGACCTGCCTTTCGGCAGCTTCTACCTGAAGGAGCTGTCCACTGACAGCCATTACCTGCTGAATGGCGAAACCTTCCCGTTCACCTTTGAGTACGGCGGGCCTTCCGTTGCCGTGGTAGAGATTTCCGCTAATGATGGCGAGGCTGTCACAAACGAGCTGATCCGCGGCGAAATCAAGGGCCTCAAAACCGATGAGAACGGCACGGGCCTGGGCGGGGCTGTAATCGGTCTGTTTAAGTCCGATGAAACCGAGTTTACCGCAGAAAATGCCTTGGCCACCGCCATCTCAGCGGAGGACGGCAGCTTCTCCTTCGCAGGCGTCCCCTACGGGAATTGGGCGCTGAAAGAGATGGAAAGCCCGGAAGGGTTCATCCTCTCCGATGAAGTGATCCCCGTTACTGTGGAGGAAGATGGGCAGGTAGTGGAAATCTCCCTTGCCAATGAGCGCATTTACGGCGACCTGCGTTTGACGAAGGTGGATAAGGATTATCCCAACAACAAGCTCACCGGTGCCGAGTTCGAGGTATACCGCGACACCAACGGCAACAAAGAGCTGGACGAGGGTGACGAGCTGCTGGGCAAGCTGGAGGAAACCAGCACCGGCATTTATGAGATGTCCCACATCCTCTACGGCGGCGTGTTCGTAAAGGAAACCAAAGCGCCGGAGGGCTTCCTGCTGGATGAAAACGCCTACTATGTGGAGATCAGCGAGAACGGCAAGATCTACGAGGTAGAGAACGAGGCCGGGATTGGCTTCACCAACATGGCCCAGACCGGTTCCCTGCGGATTGAAAAGACGTCCAGCGACGGCAAGGTGGAGGGCTTCTCCTTCCGCGTGACCGGAGCCAACGGTTATGAGCAGATTTTCACCACGGACGCGAACGGTGAAATCTTTATCGAGGGCCTGCGCGTGGGCGATTACACCGTGTCCGAGGTGTCGGATGGGGCCAGCGCCAACTATGTGCTGCCTGCGGATAAGACGGTAACGATTTTTGCGGATAAGACCACCGTGGCGGAAATGCACAACGAGCTGCGCGACACCCCGAAAACTGGCGATGACAGCAAGCCCTGGCTGTGGGCGGCTCTCATGGGCGTGTCCGCTATGGGCGCTGCCGCCCTGGGCGTTGCGGCCTATGTGGGCAAGCGCAAGAAGGGCAAAAACACCGTGAAATAACTGCGGCTTGATTCTGTGTTAGGAGGAATGATTTCATGGAATTGAAAACGATCATTGCCATTGCGCTGGTGGTATTCATCATCGGCAGCCTGATTTTCCTGAAAGTCAGAAGCCGGAAGAAGTAACCAGCCAGGGGGCGGCCATGCGGGGCCGCCCCTTTTACATACCAAAAAAGAAAGGAGCTTTGCAGATGAGAGAACGATTTGAACAACGGCTGTTCCGCATCTTTGCCCAGGCTGGTTACTCCCCGGTGCAGCTTCTCACCATCACTCCGGAGGAGATGGTGGAAATCCCCGGCATTACCGTTCCCAACATCCGGGCGGTGCTGTGCGTCCAGAACAAGGTGCTGGCAGACCGGAATAAAGTCCGCAGCGGCAGGCTGGTGGAGGAATTGCTGAAAGAAGCTGAAGAAAGCAGGTGTTGCCATGAATGAACTGCACCTGCTGGACATACTGGCGGCCCGGCATGGCTGTTTCATCTCCGACTTAAATCTTTCGCCTATCCTGCGGCGGGCGGCCCTTTTGGACCTGTGCAGGATGGATGAGAACAGCTACCCGCTGTCTCAATGGCAGGACACGGTGCGCTACCTTACCGGGGATGAACGGGATTTTGCCAGTGTAAAGGAAATCAAAGTATTTATTAAACAGGAATTGGAGGCAGAGTGATGAACGATGATTCCACAGAAAAACGCATGGCCGGTGATTATGAGATTATCCAGGCGGTGCATATAGGCGACCGCGAGGTTGTCCTGGGGGAAAATCCGCAGGATGATACCGGCATGAAGTATATGTGCGCCTTTTGTCGGCAAAACGCCTTATTTGCAGAATACAGCGAAGTGATGGCCAGTGATGATTTCCCGGAGATTGTGGAGCTGTTCGGCCAGCGGGTTGCCGAGCAAGCACAGAAAACCCACATAGAGCTGAACAAGCCCCGCATACAGGGCATAGACGACCGCCCCATCACAGCGGAGGGCTGCATCCCCATTTCCCATGAGGATGATCTGCACGGGAAAATCATAGTGATAAAGCCGGAGGTGCTGCGCCGGGAATACCGCAGGGCTACCCGTCAGCTCAAGCTCTGTATGGGAGGCTTTGGGGCTTCCCCACACAGCAGGGGGTCAGCCTGTTACTGCGTTGACCTTTATACTGGCAAAGAAAGCCGCTATGAGCGCATGGACGTGCTTGGTACGATACAGCCGGAGAACCTTCCCGGCTGGGCCAAGCATGGCCTTACTGCGATCCAGCAGGAACAGGCCAAAAAGAAAACGACGAAGGAGCGTGAACGATGATGGATTACAGAGAAAACGCCGGATATATCATTACGGATTCCTGTCATGTGGGCGACAGCGAGTTTGTGTTGGGCGTTCATTTGACAGCGCCCCAGCAGTTTGTCACCTGGAAATGCAGTAACCGGACGGACTACGATTGGGGCCACTATTTCAGCGATCTGTTTTCTGCGCAGAAAGATTTGGTGGCGCGGGCGCAGGAGGAGGTGCAGTGTCTGGAGGATCAGCGGCAAAACGCCATTGTGCCGGAGGCCCCTTCCTATTCCCCGTGGGGCAATATTCAGGAATGTGAAACGCTCTGCCCCGGCGTTTATTCCGTTTCCACCCCAGGGCATGGCGGAATTATGGTGCGCCGGGAACTGGCGGAAAAGATATTCCGAAAAGAAGCGATGGGCTGCGCCTTTGTTGAGGGCGGCTACCTCTGCTTTGAGGAGGACTGCGACGCGCAGGTGGCTCTCCGGGAGCTGATGGATAAAAAGATGATCCAGGCTCCAGTGAACGAGCGCTTTGGCCCCGGCGCGTATGAGGCTGTTATCAATAGCAGCGTGCAAATTCACCACCCCGAATATTGGCAGGCACGGGAAAAGGCCATATCGGAGCAAAACCGACAAGCGAAAAAGAAAGGACGTGAACGATGATGGAGCTGAAAATCACCAGCATGACCCCGGCAGATCGCCTGTATGCGTACAACCAGAGCAGCCAGCTTGAAGGGCAAACCGGCTGTATCGGCCATCTGCGCGGGGATTTTGGCGGCGGCCAGGAGTTTTACACTTCCTGGTTCGACCACCGGAGGGAATACAAGACGGACGAGTTTAAGGCGGAGTTTGATGAAGTGGTCAACACTCTGCGGGAAAAGGACGGGCTGCTCTGCACCCGTGACAGCATGACCAGGTTTTGCTATCAGAACCCGGAGGCTGAGTTTGAGGGAAACTACTGCGCCGAGTACGGTTTTAAGGTGCAGACGCCCCAACACACCTATATGCTCCGGTGCAACCCCAATTATGGAGACTACAACTTTTACCTCTATGCCTACGTTGCCCGATTTCTGGAACACCACATGGAAAAGGCCAAACAGGGCATCCGGTTTATCACGCCCGGCTACAAGGAGCTATTCCGTATCCCCGATGGCGACCACATCCGCATTTTCACTGGCGGCGGAGGAACCCGCGACCGCACCTGCCGGTTTATCGACGAAACCCATTTTGAAACCAGCGGAGGGTATTCCAGCGCCCTTTATCATATCTGCGAATTTGCAGAGCGTTTGGAGCAAACTCACGGGAGCGTGATCCCGCTGCGTTCTTCTCTGCCTGTACAGTGCTTTAGTACGCTGCCCTCATCCGGGGAGCTGATTCTTCTGACCAGGGGCGAAAAAGGATACAACCCCTGTCCTGAATTTTCAGCGGCGGACGCCGGAGAAAATCGCAGATTTGCAGAGGACAGCAATGGAAAAAACGGCGTCACCAAAGCACAGGAGGCCGCCATGCTGGCCGGCTCCATGTTTGGCTGGCAGACCCCCGCCGCCGATCCCAAAAACTATGACGAGCAGGGGCAGCCCATCAAGCCCAGGCAGAAAGACCGGGGTGAAGCCCGATGAAGAATAGGCATAATCAAATCTGGGCGCGGATAGGTATGACATTTTCTCTTACGCCGGATGAAATGGAGCTGCTTGTTTCTGGAAACGACTTGGACAAACGAAAATGTCTTTCCCGGATTTTCACGGAGGGCAGAGCCGTGGTTAATGGTGACAGCTATATTCCAGATTCTATTATGGAGAAGTATAACGAAACCTATGGAACGCATTATGACTGCGGGGACGTGGATTTAGATACAGAAGAACTCTCCGGGAAAACTGTGTGTTTGGGTAAATTCCCTTTAAGAAATCGAAGTGAAGCCCGATGAAGGAGGAAAGACACGTTATCTGGAGCAATTATGGCCTGGACTATGAGGATTGGCGGGACGATCTGGAGGCAGAATACCCGGATTTATCCGAAAATGAGCGCATTTCCTTGATGTATGAAATCAATGGGGATTACCTGGATGATGAACGCGCTAACCTCAATGTGCAGCTCTCCCAGCCGATTTTAGTCGTAGGCGACCTGGGCCTGTGGAATGGGCGGCGCATGGGATATAAGGAAATCCCCAGCGGCAACATCCGGGACTGCCTGTATTCCGATACGGATTATTCCACCTGGTATGTGGACAGGCTGGGCGATCTGCGGTGCGACGCCATCCACCATGATGGCACGAACTTTTACCTCTACCGCGTTTACAAGGACAGCGCCAGCCCTTCTCAAATTGAACTGCTGAAAGAAAAACTATATCGCGGCATTGCAACCCGCGCCGATATTACGAGAGTGACCCGCAGGCTGGGCGACGACATCGCCAAAGTCTACGGGTTTTCCATTCCCCGGCAGCGGCAGGCCGTCGCCATGGAAAGATGAGGTGATAAAAATGGCGTCTTTACCGCCTGTAAAACTGGATACGCATGAGGACTGGTTCAACTTGCTGATGACGGTTCTCCATCAGCAGGCGGAACAGAACCCCTATGAAGAATACCGGGAGATGGCCCAAAAGCTGATCGACCAGTTTATGCGTTATGGGAGGCCCTTTGTTGACAGCGACCATGCGCCCTGCGTGGCGCTTCGGATGTACCCGAAGGAGGCCGGAAATACCATCTGGCTGTTGCTGCTCTCCCTGTGCAATCAATATGACCCGGATAAGGATTACAGCGCAGAACTGAAAGCTGCGAAAAAAGAATAAGAAAAGGAGGGGGCAACCGATGGCGATACGATATAAAGCCTTGACGGAGCTGTACCAGGAAACGCAGCGCAGCGTAACAGCTCCCGACCAGTGGCGGGCGTTTCTGGCTTCTGCCTGCCGTAACTACCGGCTTTCTTTCGATGAACAACTGCTTGTCTACGCCCAGCGCCCAGACGCCACCGCCGTCCTGGAGATCGAGCGATGGAACCGGCAATTTGGGCGCTGGGTAAACCGGGGCGCAAACGGCATTGCCGTTTTTGACGGCGAGCATACTGGCAAACCCCGGCTGAAATACTACTTTGACATTTCCGATACCCACGAGGCCCGTTTTCCCCGCCCCGTCCCCCTTTGGACGGTGCGGGAGGAATATGCGCCGGACATCATTGAAACGCTGGAAAACAGCTTTGGAGAGCTGGAGCGCAAGGAGGATTTGGGTGAAGCACTGCTCTCTGCGGCAAAGAACGCCGTGGAGGACAATATGCCCGACTACCTGGCAGAATTGAAAACCCTCACGGAAGGCAGCTTTCTGGAAGAACTGGATGAGCTGAACCTGGAAGTGGAATACCGCAGGGCGGTGCAAAACAGCATTGGATATATGCTGCTGGTGCGCTGCGGCCTTGACCCGTCTGAATATTTTGAGGACATGGATTTCCGGGATGTGACGGACTTTAACACCCCGCAGACGTTGAACGCTTTAGGCGTGGCCACCGGGGACATCTCCCAGATGTGCCTTTCCGCCATTTCCCGCACGGTTCTTGCCCTGCAAAGACAGCCCCAAAAAGAAAATCGCACATTTGAACCCCAGCAGAAAAACCAGTATGCTGTAACTGAACAGGAAAACACACAGCCGGAAAGGAGTTTTGAATATGACCGAGATCACTTACACCAGGCAGGGCGATTACAATCTGCCGAACCTTCTGCCGCCCCAGGAGGAGCCGGTTCCCCATGGGAAATACGCATTGCTTCGGAAGAAGTTCCTCAAGGAGCACCGCAGGGTGACGTACACCAACCTGCTGACCAGCGGCAAGCTGAACAGCCATCTGGCGGAGATCCAGCAGACCGCCCAGCGCCGGATGGAGCAGATCGTGGCGCAGATGGCCAAGAACCAGGGCGTGACGGAGGAACTGAAAGCCAGCGACCAGATGAAGTGGGTGCAGATGATGAGCAACCTGCAGAACGCGGCGGAGGAAACGGTGCTGGCGGAGCTGATTTACAGCTAATTGATGAACCGGAAGAAAGCGCAGGTGGCGAACAGCTCCCTGCGCTTTTGGATGAAAAGCAGATCATGGCCATCATCGCCAACAAAGATGATGACCTGAAATATAAGAAAAATCAGATCGAGCTTTTCTTTTCGGTTCACAGCGACGTTCAGGAACGGGCCGACTACCTGAAATCCGCTTATCAGGACCGGTACACTGAGATCATCGCTGACGGGCAGCGCCTGGGATATAAGCCCCAGGAGAATGGCCTGCTCATGTGGGAAGGCTCTTACCCATCCCGCACCAAGGAATCCGTTTTTTCCTGGGATATTGTGGCCCAGTGGACTGCCCAGCTCATTGACAAAAAAGAATATTTCATTCAGACGGACATCCCGCAGCTCCTTACCCAGGAGAGCCAGCAGATGTCCCTTTTTGATTTTGCGGCGCTTCAGCAGCCAGCCCAGGCCGAGGGTACGGCCCAACCATCCATTTTCCCTCACCCGGCTCTGCCTCAGCAGGTAATCGACGAGGCGCTGTGCATTGGTGCCAACGACCAGAACAGCCGCCTCATCATCTGCGCCTATTTCAAAAAGGATAAGCCGGACAATGCCAGGTTCCTGGCAGAGCACTATGGAGAGAACGGCGCTGGCTTTTATCTGGATGGCCGACAGTATGCCATCTGGTACAACGCCGAGGGAATCCGCATTGCCCAGGGCGAAAGCGCCCAGCGTTCCAGCGCCACCCTCATCCCCTGGGAACAGGCGGCGGCCCGTATCCGGGAACTGCTGGATTTGGGCCGGTATATGCCCCAGAGCGAGCTGGACCGGGTGGACGGGTATGAACGCCAGCAACGGGCCGCGCAGCTATGGTATCTCCGGCAGGATTTTGCAGAAGGCACCGCCGACGCGGGCTATCTTCCCACGGTGAATGCCATTTACGGCAAAAATCATGGGTTTCCAGAGGAAAGCGCCGCCATAAGCGATTTGTTAGGCCATCCGGAGGGGCTGCAGAACCTGCGGGATGAGCTGGAGCAGTTTGTCCAGGCATACAGAGAGAACCGGGAACTGCTGCGATTCCATTTCCACCGTCCGCAAAAATTGCTGGAGCAGCTTTCCGACCTGCAGCGGGAACCGCTGCACTTTACCGCCGCCGAAGGGTACGCCCCCCAGCGGCGTTTTTTCATCTCCGGGGACGAGATCGACAACCTTCTCCGGGGTGGAAAACGCAGCACCGATTACCGGCTGGCCGTGTATTCTTTCTATCGCAACCACACAGAGCGCAAGGAACGGGAGAATTTCTTAAAGCACTACCACGGCGAGTACAGCGGCCATTCCGGTGGGAATGACGATGTGACCTACCAGCTCAGTAAAGGTGTTTCTTTCAGCCACGGCAGTATTACCGCCCCCTACGCCAAGGTGGAGCTGAAATGGAACGCCGTGGAAAAGCGCGTCAGCGCCATGATCGCCCAGGGGCGGTTCCTCCCCGATGAGGACCGCGCCGCCATGCCGCAGTATGAGAAGCACCAGCTTGCCCGGAATATCCGCACTTTCTTTGAGAATGTGCCGCAGGAGCAGCCCCACCCCTATCCCTTTGGCTTTGACTATTGGGACGCGGTGAAGCTCATCGAGACGCAGCTTGACGACCCGGCCCGTGTGGAAGAAATCTATCAGATGATGGTCCCCGTTTGGGAGGCCACCCCGCAGGATGACAGGATGTATGCCCTGCGCCAGCAGGCATTTGAAAACCTCACCGCCTTCCGGCAGGGAACCTTCACGCTCTTTGCAGAGCACAAGGAGCCTGCGGCTCCTGCTATGCCGCAAGCCAAAGCCTACGACCTGGGCTATGGCCATTTGGGAAATGGGATTACTGTGTGGAACCGGCTGGAGGAAGAACACGGGGACTACAAAACGGTTGCCCACATCGCGCCGGACCGCACGGTAACGATTTATGATGAGGAAATGCCCCAGGCAGTGCGGGAGGAAATCCAGCGGATTGCTGACACTTCGGAAATGACCATTTCCGTGACCCAGGACGCGCCGGTGTTCGCCGTGCCACCCAGGGTACAGGAACCGCTTCAAAAAGAAGAACCGGCAGACCCCTACCCGGAGCTGGCCGCCCAGGTGCTGCGCTTTGTGGGAGAGTTTGACGGTTCCCGCATGGGCTATGGTGAAGATGACGCCCAAGCGTTGGAAAATATTGCCCAGCAGCTTCACGACCCCGTTCAGCGGGAGGAAATCCGCAGACTGCTTCAATCCTTCCTGGATCATGCGGACCCGGAAGAAGAAATCGCGGTGGACATCACCCTCTGTATGGAGCAGATCGGGGAGCTGCCCCTGGCCCTTACCCCGGAACAGGCGCAGATAGAAGAAATCGCCGGTTATCTGGAGGAGGCCGGATATGCGGCTTCCAGAGAACTGGTCGAAGAAGGCTTGATGGATTACCGTGCTCATGGCGGCAAAGGTAACAGCCAGGATGTTGCCGACTTCATTGAGCGCGAGTTTTTGTCCGAGGAGACGGAACCTGCTTCACTGGAGATCGCCAAAGAGTTTATCAACGATTTCTGCGAGGCCGAGTATGGCAGCCCAGCCGACTTCAGTGATCTGGAAAAGGTGGGCATTGCCTACACCACTGTCACGGATGAGGAAATCCCCATCCAGGTCAATGCCGATCTGGTCCATTACCGTATTGAGCGTTATCTGGGCGGGCAGTTTTTGGAGCGCAGGCAGTATGAGAGCCTGGATGAACTCATCCAAAATGAGCTGGCCGAACTGGATTTTGACGACCTTATTTCCGTTTCCGATGAGGAGCTGGAATCCATCAGTACCACGCCGGAGCAGGATTCGGATGACTACCGCTTACTCAGCCGCCTGAAAGCCGACTGCGACTACTTCCTGGGCGCTGGCGGACGGGCGGAAAAGCACCTGTGGGCTGGGAACGTGCGAGAGCAAATCGCCAAAATGCGGGAACTCTATGACGCCCTGCCGGAAAAACCGGAATGGCTCACCATGGAGGACATCGACCGCTATGCCCAGCGCATGGAGCCGCCTTTTGAGGTGGTGGTGTACCACCACTTCGAAAATGGCTATGATGAACGGCTGGATTACCAAACGCTGGCGGAGGCCGAACAAGCTGCGCAGAAATATGTGGCCGGCACTATGGAGGGCGAGGATGGCTTTGCCTATGATGGCGCGGGTATCTATGACCTTCAGGAGAACAGATGGCTGCGGGTTTACGGGAACTTCCCTGATGAACGAGCCATTGAGCAGGCAAAACAAGCCCCTGCCGCAGAGGAACAGCCAGCCAGCCCAGAGCAGGCCGATTTACAGCCTAAAAAAGAAGAAGCACTCCCCCTGCCGCCGAAGCACCCCCGCCGTGAGCGCATTACTTTCACAACCCTGCACCCGGAGGTCCCCAGGGATCAGCGCCATGATTTCCACATCACCGACGACGCCTTGGGCCACGGCACCCCCAGCGAGAAATACGCGGCCAATGCTGCCGCCATCCGCACCTTGAAGCAGATTGAGGCGGAGGAACGGCTGGCCACACCCGAAGAACAGGAAATCCTATCCCGCTATGTGGGCTGGGGCGGCCTTGCAAACTGCTTTGAACAAACCAGCCCCCATTATGAGGAACTGAAATCTCTGCTGGATTCGGAGGAATACGCAGCGGCCAGGGCCAGCTCCCTCACCGCCTTTTACACGCCGCCTGTGGTCATCCGGGGAATCTATAAGGCCCTCGCTCAGATGGGCTTTACCCAGGGCAACATTTTGGAGCCATCCTGCGGCACCGGTAATTTCCTTGGCTTGCTCCCCACAGATTTGGCGGGCAGCAAAGCCTATGGCGTAGAGCTGGATTCCATTTCCGGGCGGATTGCGGGCCAGCTTTACCAGAATGCCAACATTTCCGTAAACGGCTTTGAAACTGTGCAAATGCCCGACAGCTTTTTTGATGTAGCCGTGGGCAACGTCCCCTTTGGGGATTTCAAGGTGCTGGATAAACGGTACGACAAGCACCACTGGCTGATCCACGACTATTTCTTCGGAAAGACGCTGGACAAGGTGCGGCCCGGCGGTATTGTGGCGTTCATTACCAGCAAAGGCACTCTGGACAAGGAAAACTCCAGCGTCCGAAAGTACCTGGCACAGCGCGCCGACCTGATCGGGGCCATCCGCCTGCCGGATAACACCTTCAAGCAGAACGCCGGAACGGAAGTGACCAGCGACATCATCTTTCTGCAAAAGCGCGACCACATCACCGATTTAGACCAGGATTGGGTGCATTTGGACACGGATGAAAACGGAATCCGTATGAACCGCTATTTCGTGCAGCACCCGGAGATGATTCTGGGCGACATGGTGATGGAATCCACCCGGTTCGGGCCGGACAGCGCCTGCAAAGCCCGCGAGGGGGAAGATTTGTCCGAGCAGCTTGCCAATGCCATCCAGTTTTTGCAGGCGGAAATCAAGCCCTACGAGCTGGAGGAGCTGGACGAGGAGGAAGATCGCTCCATCCCTGCCGACCCCACAGTGAAGAATTTCAGCTACACGATTGCAGATGGGCAAGTATACTACCGGGAAAACAGCCTCATGCACCCGGTGGAAGTCTCCGTCACGGCGGAAAACCGCATCCGGGGCATGATCGAGCTGCGGGAATGTGTCCGCAGGCTCATTGAGTACCAGACCGAAGGCTACCCGGATGAGGAGATTGCAGCCGAGCAGCAAAAGCTCAATGACCTTTACGACAGCTTCACCGCCAAGTATGGGCTGCTGAACAGTCGCGGCAACAAGCTGGCCTTTTCGGAGGACTCCAGCTACTGCCTCTTGTGCTCTCTGGAGGTGCTGGATGAGCAGGGCAACCTAAAAAGAAAAGCCGATATGTTCACCCGGCGCACCATCCGGCCCCATGTGGCTGTCACCAGTGTGGATACAGCCAGTGAAGCGTTGGCGGTGTCCATTTCGGAAAAAGCCCGTGTGGATATGGACTATATGGCAGAGCTGTCGGGTAAATCCCTGGAGGAACTGGAAAAAGAGCTTGCCGGGGTGATCTACCGGGATATTCGCTGTGCGGAGAACCCGGAGGACATCCTGCCTTCTTTGGCGGATTTGAGCCGCTATCCTCTTGTCACGGCGGATGAGTACCTTTCCGGGAAAGTGCGCCAAAAGCTGCGGATGGCAAAAGCATTCCTGGAAGTGGCCCCTGACAATCAGAAGGAAACCGCCCGCAGGAATGTGGAGGCCCTGGAAGCCGTTCAGCCCCAGGATTTGGGCGCTGGAGAAATTGGCGTGCGCATTGGCGCGAACTGGGTGCCCATCGAGGTGTACCAGCAATTCATGGTGGAGCTGCTCACCCCCAATTACTATGTGCGGGACCGTATCAAAATCCTGCGCTCCGAAGCCACCGGCCAATGGAGCATCCGGGAGAAAAACGCCGACCGCAGCAATGTAAAAGCCAATACCACCTACGGCACCAAGCGGATGAGCGCCTACCACATCTTGGAGCAGACTCTAAATCAAAGGGATGTGCGGGTATTTGACTATATTGAGGACGAGAACGGCAAGAAAAAGCCTGTCCTCAACAAAAAGGAAACCGCGATTGCCCAGGACCGGCAGGAACTCATCAAGCAGAAGTTTGCCGAGTGGATCTGGAAAGACATCGACCGCCGGGAACTGCTGTGCCGTATTTACAACGAAACCTTCAACGGCGTCCGTCCCCGTGAGTATGATGGGCGGCACATCCGGTTTGAGGGCATGAACCCGGAAATTTCCTTACGTCCCCATCAGATCAATGCCATTGCGCACATTTTGTATGGCGGAAACACCCTACTGGCTCACGAAGTAGGGGCAGGCAAAACCTACGAGATGGTGGCCGCTGCCATGGAGATGAAGCGTTTGGGCCTTTGCACCAAGTCGCTGATCGTGGTGCCAAACCACATCACCGAGCAGTGGGCGGCGGAATGGCTCCAGCTCTATCCCAGCGCCAACATTTTAGTTGCCACGAAGAAAGATTTTGAAACCCAGAACCGCAAGAAGTTTTGCAGCCGCATTGCCACCGGGGACTATGACGCCATCATTATCGGGCACTCGCAATTTGAGAAAATCCCCATGAGCGTGGAGCGCCAGCAGGCTATTTTGGAGCGCCAGATTGAGGAAATCCTGGAAGGGATCGAACAGGCCAAGGTGCAGAAGGCGGAACGCTACACGGTCAAGCAGATGGAGCGTACCCGGAAATCGCTGGAGACAAGGCTGGCCAAGCTCAACGACCAGAGCCGCAAGGATGATGTGGTCACGTTTGAGCAGCTTGGTGTTGACAGGCTCTTTATTGATGAGAGCCATTATTTTAAGAACTTGTTTTTGGCGACAAAAATGCGAAACGTGGGCGGCATTGCCCAGACCGAAGCCCAGAAATCCAGCGATCTGTTTATGAAAACGCAGTACCTGGACGAGCTGACCGGCGGGCGCGGCGTGATTTTTGCCACCGGCACCCCTATCTCCAACTCCATGGTAGAGCTTTACACCATCCAGAGGTATTTGCAGTACAGGCTCCTGCAGGAGATGGGCCTGATCCATTTTGACGATTGGGCAAGTAACTTTGGGGAGACTGTCACCGCCATCGAGTTATCGCCGGAGGGCACCGGCTACCGTGCTAAAACCAGGTTTGCCAAGTTTTATAACCTGCCGGAGCTGATGGCTGCTTTCAAGGAGGTGGCTGACATCCAAACAGCGGATATGCTCAAACTCCCCGTGCCCAAGGCCAACTTCCACACGGAAGTAATCCAGCCCTCGGAGCTTCAGAAGGAGATGATAAAGGGGCTGGCGGAACGGGCTGAGAAGATTCGCGGCGGCGGTGTTGATCCTCATGTGGACAATATGCTGCGCATTACCAACGATGGAAGAAAACTGGCGTTGGATATGCGGCTGATTCAGCCTCTGGCCCCGGATGACCCCAATGGCAAGGTGGCTGTCTGCGCCCGGAATGTGTTCCGCATCTGGGAACAGACCAAAGAAAAACGCTCTGCACAGCTTGTGTTCTGCGACCTGTCCACCCCTACCACCGATGGCTCTTTCAGTGTTTATGACGACCTAAAAAAGAAACTGATGGACGCCGGTATCCCGGAGGAGGAAATCGCCTTTATCCACACGGCAGACAGCGAAGCCAAAAAGAAGGAGCTGTTTTCCAAGGTGCGCGCCGGGCAGGTGCAGGTGCTGCTGGGTTCCACGGCCAAAATGGGCGCAGGCACTAACGTCCAGGATAAGCTCATTGCCCTGCATGACCTGGACTGCCCCTGGCGGCCTTCCGACCTTCAGCAGCGGCTGGGGCGTATCGTCCGCCAGGGCAATGAAAATGAGGAGGTGGAAATCTATCGGTATGTAACGGAAGGCACTTTTGACGCTTACCTCTACCAGCTTGTGGAGAACAAGCAGAAGTTCATCGCCCAGATCATGACCAGCAAGGCCCCCGTCCGTGTGGCGGATGATGTAGATGAAACTGCCCTCAGCTATTCGGAAATCAAGGCATTGGCCACCGGCAACCCACTTATTATCGAGAAGTGCAACCTGGATATGGAGGTGGCGCGGCTCAATATGCTGAAAGCCAGCCACTTGAACCAGGTGTACGCTCTGGAGGAACTGGTGTATCGGAAATACCCGGAGGAAATCACCCGGCTCACGGAACGGATCGCGGGTTATGAGCAGGATGTGGCGCTGGTAGCGGACCACCCCAAGGCTCAGGAGGGCTTCTGCGGCATGGAGGTGGATGGCAAACACTACACCGAAAAAGAGGACGCAGGCAAGGCTATCATTGACGTTTGCACCCGCATGACTGGTTCCGACGCTGTTCTTTTGGGGCAGTACCGGGGCTTTTCCATGGTGCTGGCCTATGACGGGATGAGCAATGAATACCGGATCACCCTCAAAGGAACTCTTTCCCACACGGTGACGCTGGGCGCGGATGTGTTCGGCAATATCACCCGCCTGGACAATGCCCTGGAAAATCTGCCGAAAGCACTGGAGTCGGAACAGGCCAAGCTGGCAGAAACCAATGCCCAGCTTGAAAACGCCCGCACCGAACTGGCTGCCCCTTTTGCCCGCGAGGAGGAGCTGGCGGAGAAAACAGCCCGTTTGAAAGAGCTGAATATTCTGCTCAACATGGATGAGAAGGACAAAACATTGATGGACGATACCCCAGACGAGGGCGAGGATGTGCCTGCCCGGAGGGTTGCGGAGCTGGCACGGTAAAGGAGGATACGATGACCAACGAAGAATTAAATACCAGGCTCTATGAGAAAATGTTTGCGGAACAGGAGCAGTTCCGGGATTGGCTGCTCTCCCAACCGCCGGCTGAGATTTTGAACCATGCCTATGAGTACACGGTGCGGGAGGACATCCTGATGTCTCTTGAATACCACGATCTGGAGGATAGTCAGGCCAGGGCGCTGCTGAAATCTGACAAGCCCTTGAAGCAGATTTTTGAGCGGTGGGAGAACCAGGAAACCTCTTATATGGATACGGTATGGGATACTGTCCAGGAACAGGCCAGGGCCGCCGAAGCCAAACAGAAAGCCAAAGCGCAGAAAGAAAGGTGATCGCACATTTGCCATTGCGCTGCGGGGCAGGTATAGTATAATAAAAATCGTAACAAGGGGTGATGATAGATGGACGATAGCTACTGCCTGCTCCCGGAGCGCATTTCCGAGCAGTTTTCTGAAATCGACAGCGACATCGTGATGGATTTGGCGGCTGCCAGCCCGGAATATACCGAGTTGAAGGCCCAGATGGAGGAACTGAAACGCCGAAATCCTGTGATTGGCGCTCTGCTGGAGGGCAAGGGAGAACTTTCTTTTACCGCTGAGGAGCATGAAGCCTTGAAGGAATTTATCCGGCTGTATATGCGGGCCGATAATATGGAACGGGAACACATCTACTTTCGGGGCCATGCAGATGGATTTGCCTATCTGAAGAAAATCGGCGCTTTCAAAACGGAATAGCTCTTTAGGCGGCATGGAGAAATCCATGCCGCTTTTACATACCAAAATTCATTCGAACCCAAAAAAGGTTTTGTAGAAAATAAGTTTTTACGGATTACAAGTAAAAACTATTGATATTCTTGGAGTTTTTCGCTATACTACTAGTAAGGAACAAGGAGGCGAACGATATGATTATCCGACCACAATATATGAACACGCTGAAAACCTATCGGGATGTTCCGCTGGTGAAGATACTGGCAGGAATCCGGCGCTGTGGTAAATCCACAATTTTAGATATGCTGCGGGATGATCTGCTGAAAAGCGGGATTGCCGCAGACCACATTATCAGTATGCGCTATACGTCGGAGGACTTTGACGACGGTATGACCGACAAGGATATGTATCACGGTATCAAGGAGCAAATGACCGGCAATGGGCGCTACTATCTGCTGCTGGACGAAGTACAGGAAATTACCGGCTGGGAAAAAGCGGTCAACAGCCTGCTGGAAAACGCCGACACCGATATTTATGTGACCGGTTCCAATTCCAAGCTGATGTCCAGCGAGATCTCGACCTATTTGACGGGACGGTATATCTCCATCCCGGTCTATACCCTGTCCTTTGCTGAATATCTGGATTTCAAAAAAACGGATTCCCGTTCCCCAAAGGAGCTGTTAAACGAATATCTGCGGCTGGGTGGATTCCCTATTGTGGCGCTGGGCAACTTTGACGAACGCTCTGCCTATCAGATCGTGGAGGGAATCTATAACTCTGTGATTACCAACGATATTACAAAGCGGCATAACATCATGAACTTTGATTTGTTCAACCGTGTTGTTAAGTATATCGTGGAAAATGTGGGCAAGACCTTTTCTGCCAACGCCATTGCAAAGTTCCTCAAAAGCGAGGGGCGCTCCCTATCCGTGGAGGCAGTTTACAACTATCTGAACTGGCTGGAAAAGGCGTTTGTGATCTATCGCTGCCAGCGGTATGATTTGCAGGGAAAATCCGTGCTGAAAACCCAGGAAAAATTCTATCTGGCAGACGCTTCTCTGAAATACTGCATCATGGGTTTTAATCCGAAGTCCATTGCCGCTATGCTGGAAAACATCGTGTATTTTGAATTGCGGCGGCGGGGCTATGAAGTTTATATCGGGAAGAATGAAACGAAAGAAATTGATTTTGTGGCAGTGCAGCGCGACGAGCGTATCTACGTTCAGGTGTGCCGCAGGTTGCCGGAGGAATCGGATCGGGAGGTTGCCAATCTCCTCGAAATCAAAGACCACTATCCGAAATATGTGGTAACGCTGGATGAGCTGGCGGCAGGAAATATCAATGGCGTGAAGATCGTGCATTTGGCGGATTTCCTGCTGAGTGACACATACTGATTTAAGAGTGTGATACAGTGGCGAAAGAAGGGTGGATGTGACCAGACAGGGCGATTTTCTCATTTATTGCGTGGAGACCTACAAAAATGCCAAGCACTTGACTGGCAGGCAGGTGGCGGAACTCTTTACCCGTTACCATGTGTGGGACTATGTGTATTCCTGTTATGAAGCCCTGCACACCACCGGGGCCAATTATATCGTGGAGGACATCGACCTCTATATCGAGGCAAGGAAACCTGCTATGGCTTAAAGCTGTCTGACCGAAACTGCACATTCCCCATTCATATCTGCATATAAATCGCAAAAGTATATGCAGAAAAAGCCGATTGGAGCGATCCGGTCGGCTTTTTTCATATCTGAAAAGAGTACAGCCCCCTTTACATAGTCAGCTACCCCACATGGGGCGGCTAATCTACGGCTATGTGAAGGGGGCTGTATTTTTTTATGCCTTTTTACGATTCAGAAGCCATCGAACGGGCAAGGCAGGTGGATCTTCTCACCTATCTGCAAACCTGCGAACCCCAGGAGTTGGTCCATGTGTCCGGCAACGTCTACTGCACCAAGACCCATGACAGCCTGCGGATTTCCAACGGCAAATGGTGCTGGTTTTCCCGCGGGATCGGCGGTTACAGCGCGCTGGACTATCTCATCAAGGTCAACGGCTATTCCTTTCTGGAGGCCATGGAAACCATCTCCGGCAGGGCGGCTATCCCGCCGCCTTCCTTTGTGCCAGCGCCGAAGGAGGAAAAGCCTAAGAACCTGCTTCTGCCCCAGGCCGCCCCGGATAACCGGGCGATGATGGCCTATCTCAAGGGGCGGGGCATTGACCAGGAGATTTTGGACTACTGCGTCCAGACCGGACGGATTTATGAGAGCCGGAACAAGGGCCACGGCAACGTGGTTTTCGTTGGTTTTGACAAGGATGGCAAGGCGCGGTTCGGCTGCCTGCGGGGAATCAGCGAAGCCCGGTTCCACGGGGATTTAAGCGGTAGCGATAAGCAATTTTCCTTTGCTCTGCCCGCCTGCGTGGAAAATCCGGCAGTCCATCTGTGTGAGTGCGCCATTGATGTCATGTCCTATGCCACTCTCTGCAGGCTGGACGGGATCGACTGGCGGCGGCACAATCTGCTGTCCCTGGCCGGGGTGTACCAGCCAAAGAAAAAGATCGAGGAAAGCAAGCTGCCGGTGGCCCTCACCCGATTTTTGGAGGACCACCCCCATGTGAAAACCATCTATCTTCATCTGGACAACGACACCGCTGGCCGGCTGGCGGCCAAGGCAATCATGGCTGTCATGCCGGAGGGCTACCGGGTGGAGAACAAACCGCCGCCCCGTGGAAAGGATGTGAACGATTTTCTGTGCCACCGGCTGGGGATTCCCATTCGGGGCAGCCACAGCAAAGAGCCGGAGCGGTGAGTTGCCGGTTTCCCAGCTTCGACAGATTCTCCCTCTTGCAAATTGTTATCATATATGTTAACATTAAAGCAGTGAGGTGAGAGTATGGATGAACTGCGCAAACGGCAGAAAATCATATCCCAGCTTGTGGAGGCCCGTCTGGAGCAGGGCATTTCCCAGGCAGAACTGGCAAGGCGGCTGGGAATCCAGCGTTCCGGCATTAACCGCCTGGAAAGTGGGACACAGAACCCTACGCTTGATATGATCTTAAAAATCGCCTCGGCGCTGGGAAAGGATGTTTCACTGGAACTGAACGACAAGGAGGAGCCTATGAGTCATGTTTACAGTCTCCGCATTTATGATACGGAGCTAATGCGCTTTTCCATGGAAAAGCAGGGCTTGTCCGGCCTTGTGGCTGAAATCTTATACACCAACGAGGAGCAGGCCCATTTGCTGCCTTTGGATATGGAGCGCACCGGCGAGGGCGTCATTCATTGGCTGGAGCGGCGGGTTATCCCCAAAAACCGCGCCTTTGTGGACGAGATTTTGAAAACCCTTGGCCTTAGCCACAACGACACCAAGGGAATCATCGACGTGTGCAAGGGGCTGTCGCTGAACGACAGCTATTGGGTGGTGCGGTCAGGATTTGAGGGGAAGTTCTCCCAATACAATCTTTATGAGCGCCCATTTCCAGAGAGGCTGGCATCCGTTGCGTTCACCGGACATGGCCACGGGAAAAACAGTTCAGCTATTTCCCCGGAGCTGACCACAGGCGGTATGCTGCCCAAGGCGTGGCGCTATGTGGAGCACGATGGGATTTATCTCTACAAGGGCGGCACGACCGGCGCGTCCAATACGGGCCGGGAACCGTACTGCGAGTATTATGCTTCGCAGATTGCGGAAACCATGCGTCTGAACGCCGTGCATTATGACCTGGAGAACTGGAAAGGCATTACCGCCTCTAAGTGCGCCCTGTTTACCAACATCGACACAGCCTATATCCCCATCGGGCGCATTGTCCGAACCGGGGGCATTGCCGCCTGCCTTGCCTACTACGACAAGCTGGGGCCGGAGTTTTCCGAGCAAATCCGCAGTATGCTGGTGTTTGACGCCCTGATCTACAATGAGGACCGCCACTTTGGAAACTTCGGCGTCCTGCGGGATAACCACAGCGGCAACATCATTGCGCCCGCCCCCATTTTTGACAACGGGCTGTCCCTGTTCTGCTATGCCGGCAAGGAAGATTATGCGAACCTGGACGAGTATGCAAAAACCCGTTCTAACCCCTACAACATCTCCTATGAGGAAGTGTGTGCGGAAGTCATGGGGCCAAAGCAGAAAGAGCAGCTTCGCCGCATGATCGGGTTCCGGTTCAAGCGTCACGAAAGCCTGGGCCTGCCGGAAGAACATTTGCAGGCTATTGAGAAGCATTTGGAGGGCCGGGTGCGTAAACTGCTGGCAATCCCCACCCGTCATTTGAAACAGGAGAAGGCGCGGTAAAAACGAATATCTTTTTTGGAGAGCGTTCTGAAAATAGACGCTCTTTTTTGCTGCCCATTTTTAGAGAGGAGCGTGAGCGATGAACCATTATGATGTTACCATCCGGGAAACGCTGGAGGTGAAAATGAAGGTGGCGGCAAACAGCCGGGAGGAGGCCGAGCAGTTTGCCAGGGACCAATGGAAACGCGGCGAGGTCGTTCTGGACGCCAGCCATTTTACCGGCGTGGAGTTCCATGCCAAGCGGTATTCCCGTGACCGGGGCGAGCGATGAGTTCTTTTTTCGACTGTCCCAGATTCCCCGCAGGGGAATGGAATGTAGCTGTACCAGCAAGCATCGCCTTTGTGATACCACAAAGGCCGCTTGTTAGGGGGAACGCCCCCTAATACCCCTTTTGAAAGGATGGAGGTTTTCATGGAAGGATTGTTTTTTGCCATTGGATTTCTGCTGGGCGGTGTGGTCGGCGTGCTGATTATGTGCCTGCTTCAAATCAACCGCATCGGCAAAAAGGAGGATTCAGAAGAATGAGAAAACGCAACGTACACGTCCAGTTCTGGCTGGACAAAAAAGAGGCGGAAGCCTTTAACAAGAAAGTAAAACGCAGCGGCCTTTCCCGCGAGGCGTACCTGCGCCATCTGGTGAACGGCCTGGTTCCCCAGGACGCGCCGCCGCCCGCCTACTACGACTTTATGCGGGAGCTTCACCGGATTGGCGGCAACCTCAACCAGATCGCCCAGAAAGCCCATGTGCTGGGCGTCATTGATGAGCGCCGCTACGATGAGGAAATGCGGAAGTTTGACCAGCTCGTCCGGGACATCACCAAAGCGGTGATCCTTCCCCGCGCTATGGACACGAAGGGGTCCCCGCGAAGCCTGCTTCGTGGGGAGAAGGAGCACCCGCGAAGCGGTGAGCCTTTTGACGCTTGCGGCAAAAGCGGCAAGCGGAGCGCGGTGTGACGTGGCTACCACGTCCATCTGGCGGGTGAACGGCTGGCTGGGCAAGGTCCTCATCTATATCGAGAATCCAGATAAGACCGAAAATCCTGATTTCTTTGAAAAGCAGGATATGGATGGCAAGGAGGCCCAGGGCCTATCCGATGTGATCGAATATGCCGTCCAACAGCAAAAAACAGGCAAGGCGGTGGAAAGCGAAGGCGAAACGGTCATGCGGCAGTTTGTTTCCGGGGTGAATTGCAGCCCCTCTACTGCCCGCGATGAGATGATAGCGGTAAAAAAGCGTTTCGGAAAGGAGGACGGGACTGTGGCCTACCACGGCTATCAGAGCTTTGCCCCCGGCGAGGCCACGCCGGAGCTGGCCCATGAGATCGGCCTTGCCCTGGCAAAAAAGCTGTGGGGTGAAAAATACCAGGTGCTGGTGGCTACCCATCTGGACAGGGAAAATCATCTGCACAATCATTTTGTAGTGAACACGGTTTCCTTCGTGGACGGCATCAAGTACCATCGTACCGAGCAGGATTATTTCGATATGCAGCGGGAATCCGACCGGCTGTGCCGGGAGTATGGGCTTTCTGTCATTGAGAACCCCCAGCGGGGAAAATCCAAGCACTACGGGGAATGGCGGGCCGAGCAGGAAGGCCGCCCCACCTATCTCTCCCTTATCAAAGCCGATGTGGATACTGCCATCCGTCAGTCTATGACGGAACGGCAGTTTTTTTATCATCTGCGGCAGATGGGCTATGACGTCAAGGTGGGCAAGGATATTACGGTCCGCCCGCCGAATTACCCCCGTGGACGCAAGCTCATGCGTAACTTTGGCGAGGACTACTCGATGGAGAACATCCGCAGGCGGATTTTAGCCCAGCGCCGCCCCCAGCGGGAACACAGGCCGGAGCCGTTTCGGTGCAGGCTCCACGGGGATTTGAAACAGGCTAAAAAGGCGACGGGGTTCCGCGCCCTCTACTTTCACTACTGCTATCTGCTGGGGGTATTCCCCCAAAAGCAGAACCGCCCGCCCAGGCGGGTGCCTCATGCACTGCGGGAGGATTTGATCCGGGCGCAGGAGCTTACCGATGAAGCCCGCCTTCTTTCCCGGCACCGCATTGACACCCTGGAGCAGCTTAACGCCTATCAGTCCGATGTGGAATCTCAGCTTGCCGGCCTGACGGAACAGCGGAAAAGCCTGTACCGGAAACTTCGCACCAAGGCGGTTCTGGCCGACCCTGCCCAGCAGGAGCACATCCGGGCTGAGATCTCCAAACTGTCTGCGCAGATCAAGGAGCTGCGCCGGGAGGTGAAGCTGTGCGAGGATATTGCCCTGCGCTCCACTTCCATCAAGGATAAGATACAGGCCGCCCGTGAGGAAGTCTCCGGCAGGGATGAGAAAGCCCGCCAGGAGCCGGAGCAGGGCCGGGCGGCTCCCCCAGGAAGGAGATGATTTTTGATGTATAACTCAGGCGACGCGGCGGAGCAAGTGGTACGGATGAGCCTGGAGGGTGCTGAATTTGCCCTCAAAATCACCGGTTCTGCTGCTAAAAATCTGGCCGCCGCCCTTTACACGGTTTTGAAAGACCAGAAAAAGACCAAGGGCAAAGCCCGCATTGAGGCTATGCTGCGGGAAAAGCGCCCCTTAAAGGTTTACACCATCAAGAAGGAGGATTGCCCGGAGTTTGCCAAGCAAGCCAAGGGGTACGGGATTCTCTATGCGCCTATCCCGGTGAAGAAAGGCGATGATACCATCGACATTCTGGTGTTCGAGGATGACGCCGCCAGAGCCAACCGGATCGTGGAGAAGTTCAAGCTCACCGTTGTGGATACGGCTTCGATCAAGGAGGACATTGAGAAATCCCGCGAACAGCGCGGCAGCGAACCCGCCGCGCCGGAGCAGGCCATGCCGGAAAAGAGCGAGGACGATCAGCTTTTGGATGAGCTGATGGAAAAGCCCGTCCAGAAGGAGAAGGCCCAGCCGGAGAACCCGGCTGCAGAGAAGAACGCCCCTTTTGCTCCAGCGGCGGAAAAATCCCATCCGTCCGCGCCTATCTCCGAGAACAGCAGCAAGTCCGCAAGGGGTACTTCTGATGGGGCCGAAAAGCCTTCCGTCCAGCAGGAGCTGCGGGACATCCAGGCCCAGCGGAAGAAGGAGGCGGAGGCTGCCAGGGCCGAGGAGCCGGCTGCGCCCCAGAAGAAGGCGGCTCAGAAAACCACACGGCACCAGCCGCCCAAACCCAAAAAGAAACCCAAATCGAAAGAGAGGTAATCTGTGATGAATAACTTTGATGATCTGTTTGAACAGCATCCCCAGGCGGAGGCCGCGCCGCAGAAACAGGAAAGCCGGAAAGAGCGCCCTAAGCGCCAGTGGTGGCAGGTAAAAGAGGAAAAGCAGCGAAAAGAAGCCTATGCCACCTTGGACCGGATTTTTGGAGAGTTCTCCGAGGGTACGGGCAGTATGGAGGCATATCTGGATGTGCAGAGCCGTTTTCCCTTCCACTCTGCTCGCAATGCGCTGCTGATTGGGGATAAATGCCCCGACGCGGTGCGTGTGGGCGGCTACAAGGAGTGGCATTCCCAGGGGATCGAGATTTTGGAGGATGAGAAGCGTTTGCCCATTATCATCCTGGAGCCGGGCAAGGCATACCGCCGTGAGGATGGCAGCGTGGGCCAGAACTTTTACGCCAAGGAAGTCTATGATATTTCCCAGACCACGGCGCGGGATCTGGCGCAGCCCCAGGTGAGCTACGATGACCGCCTGCTCTTGAAGGGCCTGATCGCCAGTTCCCCGGTGCCCATCCGGGCTGTGGAGGAGCTGCCCCAGGGCCGTGGTGCCATGTTTTCCGCAGAGCAGAACGCCATCCTGGTGAAAAAGGGCATGGACGCGCCGGACATCTTCCGCTGTGTTTCGCTGGAGGTTGCCAATGTGCAGCTTGCCCAAAGCATGGACGGCTATTCCAGGGAAACGGACGGCTACAAAGCCTATGCGGTCAGCTATATGCTCTGCAAGCGGTATGGCGTGGACGCCAAAGAGTATGAGATTTCCAAACTGGACGGCGTGTTTCAGGGGCAGGTCCCCAGGGAGGATATTCCTGCTGCCCTCACCGATATGCGGGATACGTTCAAATCCCTCAATGGCCGTATGGCCAGGGCTATGGGCCTCACCCGCGACAGCAAGCAGAAGGAACAGGAACGGTAAAGGAGGAGTAGACCCATGGAAAAACAGGAAAAAGTCGTCCTCACCCTGGACAGCTATGAGCATGGGATCATGATTCGCGCCCTCAACGAACTGCGCAACGATATGCTGGAGGAACAGCGCGACCCCGGCCCGGTGGAGGACGTTCTGCTGAAAACCATTGACGCCCCAGCCCAAAAAGACAAGAAAGCGAAGCGCCGGGATGAAGCCAGATAACAAGGCGGGCGGCCCCTGGCTCTATGCCCTGGGGCTGGTCCCGGTGATCTGGTTCGCCCTGTTGATTGCGCCTGCCATTTCCGGGGGACTTTCGGAGATTGTCAGCGCCCTGCCTGCGGCAATGAACAATCCATTCAAAATTGCGTGGTGTGAGGACAGTGTAAAAACTGTCCTCATTTTTATTGCCGCCTATGGGCTGGGTATTGGCATTTATCTCTCCTCCCGGCGCAATTACCGCAGAGGCGAAGAACACGGTTCCGCCAAATGGGGCGATCCGCGGGCCGTGAATAAGAAATACCGGGACAAGGACCCGTTCAAAAACCGCATTTTTACCCAGCACGTCCGCATGGGGCTGGATGGCCGGAAACACCGCCGCAATCTCAACACTTTGGTGGTGGGCGGCAGCGGCGCGGGCAAGAGCCGGTTTTATGCCAAAGTGAACATCTGCCAATGCAATACGTCGCTTTTTATTTTGGACTGTAAGGGGGAGCTGCTCCGTGACTGCGGCGGTCTGCTGGAACGGATGGGCTATGAGATCAAGGTGGTGGACCTTCTGAACATGGAGAAAAGTCACTGCTACAATCCCTTTGCTTATCTGAAATCCGACAACGATGTGCAGAAGATGGTGACGAACCTGTTCAAAGCCACTACCCCGAAAGGGAGCCAGTCCAACGACCCTTTCTGGGACACGGCGGCCAGTATGCTCCTCATGGCGCTGGTGTTTTATCTGTGGTACGAAGCGCCGGAGGACGAGAAGAATTTCCCCATGATTATGGAGATGCTCCGAGCCGGGGAGGTGCGGGAGGATGATGATTCCTACCAATCCCCCCTGGACGAGCTGTTTGACCGGCTGGAAATGCGCTCTCCGGACCACATCGCCGTGAAGTATTACAAGGATTACCGTTCCGGCTCTGCCAAAACGCTGAAATCCATTCAAATCACCCTGGCGTCCCGCCTGGAAAAATTCAATCTTTCCTCGGTGGCGGCCCTCACCGCCACGGATGAACTGGACCTTTCCAGCCTGGGCGAGAAAAAAGTAGCACTCTTTGCGCTGATCCCGGACAACGACGCCAGCTTCAATTTCTTGGTAAGTTTGCTGTATGCCAGCACTTTCCAGGAACTTTTTTATTCTGCCGACCGGATACACGGCGGGAGCCTTCCCGTACCGGTGCATTTTCTCATGGATGAGTTCGCCAACGTGAGCTTGCCGGATGATTTCGACAAGCTGCTGGCCACCATGCGCTCCCGGAATATCAGCGTTTCCATCATCATCCAGAACATTGCCCAGCTCAAGGCGCTGTTTGAAAAGCAATGGGAATCCATCATCGGCAACTGTGATGAATTTCTGTACCTGGGCGGCAACGAAACGTCCACCCACAAGCTGATCTCCGAGAACTACCTGGGGAAAAGCACCCTCTGGCTGGACACCTACGGCAAGAGCACCGGGCATTCCGGCAGCTATTCCACCAACAACCAGATCACGGGCCGGGAGCTGATGACGCCCGATGAGGTCCGTATGCTGGACAACAACCTGGCCCTGCTCTTTATCCGTGGCGAAGCGCCGCTGATGGATGAAAAGTATGACCTCTTAATGCACCCCAACATCAAGTACACCACCGATGGCGGCGCGCCCGTCTATTCCCACGGCGGCACCGAAAACGCCGTGGCGGATATGACCATTGGCCGCCTCACCCCCGGCGACCTTGCCAATATCCAGGAGCCGGAAACCCTTTACGAACTTCTGTCCGATGAGGACATGGAGAATATCTTTCAATTTAAGGAGGACACCCAAAATGAAACTGTTTCATAACGAAAGCAAGCAGAAGAAAGAAACCCGCAGCCTGCCCATGGGCAAAAAGAGCCGGAGCGCCTTTGCTGTTTATGCAGCCCTGGTGCTCATGCTGTGCTGCTGCACCACCACGGCCTTTGCCGCCAGCGACCCGTTGACGGTTATCAACAACCTCAGCGATTTCATCTTCGGCCTGATTCGCGCCATTGGTATGATTCTGCTGGGCTTCGGCGTCGTGCAGATCGGCCTTTCTCTGAAAAGCCATGACCCCAGCCAGCGAGCCAATGGTTTTCTCACTCTGGCCGGCGGTGTTGTGATTACGTTTGCGAAGGAGATTTTGACCCTGATTACCGGCTGATTCTAATAACGGCAGTGTGGGGGCAGGCCCGTGGCGGCCTGCCCCTTACCGTTGCCGGAAAGGAGGTTGTTGAATGTCCGATAACTGGGTTGTTCAAAATTTGCAAAATGCCCTCGACACCTGGAACAAGTACCTGTCCGAGATCTGGCAGCTCATCACCCAAAGCCCGGAGCAGTTTAAGGGCGGCTCCATCTGGGGCGTCATTGTCAACATCCACGATGCGGTGCGGGCCATTGGCCTTGCGCTTTTGGTGCTGTTCTTTGTGGTGGGCGTTATGCGCACCTGCGGCAGCTTTGCCGAGGTGAAAAAACCGGAACACGCCCTGAAGCTGTTCATTCGGTTCGCTATTGCCAAAGGCGTCGTGACCTATGGATTGGAGCTGATGATGGCTCTCTTTAATATTGTCCAGGGCCTCGTTTCGACCATAATGAACGCGGCGGGCTTTGGTTCGGCCCAACAGACTGTGTTGCCGCAGGAAATCATTGACGCAGTGGAAAGCTGCGGCTTTTTCGAGAGTATCCCCCTCTGGGCGGTGACGCTCATCGGCGGGCTGTTTATCACGATATTGTCTTTCATTATGATAATGACCGTCTACGGGAGATTTTTTAAGCTCTATTGTGCGCCCGGAAGGGCTGCGGCGTAAGCCAAAGCAGCTCGCGGGCAATTTGGGATTCTGCCAGTAGCGCGGCAGTAGGAAAAGGTATTCCGAAGGGAGGTGCAAATTACCCTATCACCAACCGATTTATCCGGCGGGGAAACCCAATGGGGAGTGTAGCATATCGGTAACGTCGTAAGTTGGGAAACTATCGAACCACTACTGAACGGCAAGGTGAAACGTTGTGAATGAGGAATAAAGCTGGATTGCTTGAAGGGCAGTCCAAGGCGGCATACTTGAGCCGGCGGCGCAGGATAGTTGTATTCGCCGCATGCCGTGGCAATCGGTGACAGGTACACGCCGATTGCGAAATACCCACGACAGCCAACCGCAGTAAGCGGATAACGGACGAAAACCCATTCCGACATCACAACACGCTGTCCCAAACTGCCTAACCGGGGATTGCCTAACCCGGAACGCCCCTATAGGCTATGGCTTTCAGAGCCTGAAAATCCGGTATGGCAACGGAGCCGCCGTAGTAGTCCGAGCAAGGGAAAGCCTTGCACATGGCGAAGGGCGGCAGGATATCAACCAAACTATCAATGGAAAGGTGCGTGAGGCATTATGAGAAATCCAAAGAACGTTTTGGAAAGTCTGACATCAAAAGCAGCAAGCAAAGATTACCACTATCAAAGGCTCTATCGAAACTTGTACAATCCTGCATTTTTTCTGCTGGCGTATGAGCGTATCCAAGCAAAACCCGGCAACATGACAGCCGGAAGCGATGGGAAAACAATCGATGGCATGAGTATGAAGCGAATTGAAGCCCTCATTCAGAAACTGAAGGATTTCAGCTATCAGCCGAAACCGGCCAGAAGAACGTATATCCCGAAAGCAAACGGTAAAACACGCCCGCTTGGTATTCCGTCCTTTGATGACAAACTGGTACAAGAGGTGGTGCGCATGATACTGGAAAGTATCTACGAACCTACCTTCTGTGCTACTTCCCATGGATTTCGCCCAAAGCGGAGCTGTCATACAGCCCTGCAACATATCAAGCGGAATTACACGGGGGTCAAATGGTTTGTTGAGGGTGATATCAAAGGGTGCTTTGACCATGTTGACCATCATGTGCTGGTGCAGATACTGCGCAGACGCATTGCGGATAAGCATTTCATCGGCCTGATTTGGAAATTCCTGAAAGCGGGATATATGGAAAATTGGGTGTACTACAACACCTATTCCGGCACCCCGCAAGGGTCGCTGATTAGCCCAATCCTGGCGAACATCTACCTCAATGAACTGGATGTATTCATGGCGGAATATTCCAAATCCTTTAACTGCGGTACAAAACGGAAAATCAACCCGGCCTACAAAAAGCCGTTGGATGTCCGGCGCGGAAAACAGGAATGGCTGAAACGCAATGAAGCAAAAATCAGCGAGGAAAAACGCCGGGAGGTCATGGCGCAGATACAGGAACTTAATAGCCGACTGCGTTCTATCCCTTACAGCGACCCCATGGATACGGAATACAGACGGGTTGTTTATGTCCGCTACGCTGATGATTTCCTGATTGGTGTGATTGGGAGCAAAGAGGACGCAAGACAGGTCAAATCCGATGTGGGGACGTTCATCAAGGGACATCTCCATTTGGAGATGTCCCCGGAAAAAACGCTCATCACCCACGGAAGTGACTTCGCCCACTTCCTCGGATATCTGATTGCAGTCAGCCGGGAACAAAACAGTACCCGGACAAAGACGGGGGTTACACGCCGAACCTATGTAGGAAAAGTCAAGCTGTATGTGCCCAAAGAGAAATGGCTGAACCGCCTTCTCTCCTATGGCGCGCTGAAAATCGGCTATGACAAAACCCATGGGAACAAAGAGGTATGGGAACCGGTACGGCGTCCGGGGTTGATACGTCTGGATGATATTGAGATTCTGAACCAGTACAATGCAGAAGTACGGGGCATGTACAACTATTATCGGCTGGCAAACAATGCAACGGTGTTGAACTCCTTCCTCTATGTGATGAAGTTCAGCATGTACAAGACCTTCGCCGGAAAATATCGGACGAGCATGCGGAAAATTATTCGCAAATACTGCCACAACGGGGATTTTACCGTATCGTATCCAACGAAAAACGGGACAAAATCCGTGGTGTTTTACAATCAGGGCATGCGTCATAACGACAAAGTCGTTGTAACGGAAAACCCGGACATTATTGGCAGGGCTAACGAGAACCGCCGCTATACCCGGCTGACAGACCGGTTGCAAGGCCATATCTGCGAGTTCTGCGGAGCCGAAACAGAGAATATTGAAATCCATCATGTCCGAAAACTGAAAGATTTAAGTGGTAAGGCAGAATGGGAACGCCAAATGATTGCGCGTAAACGCAAGACAATGGCGCTGTGCCACTCCTGCCATGTAAAGCTGCACAATGGAAAGTTAGACTGATATCTGGAAAGCCGGATACATCGAGAGGTGTACGTCCGGTTTGGAGGGGAGCGTTTGGAAACCTACCGCAGTAATGCGGCAAGGCGCTGGGCGCTTACCCTACTATATACGGCCATCGCCCCCGTCCCTCTCTCCACCTTCGCCGGGGAACCGACCCAAAACGTGGGCAAGAGCTTTATCAAGAGCTATGCCGCTGTCTGCCTTGAAGGTGCCATCATTGTGCTGGCCTGCATTATCTTTTCCCTATTTGCGGCGTCCCCGCCTGCCATTGACCCCAATGCGGCGGCTGTCACCCAGGTGTGGAGCTATATCGGGGAGCTGGTATTTAACATGTTAGTGCTCGTGGGCGCGGTGAAAATGGCCGACCGCGTGGTGCGCGAGATGATGGGCCTGTAAAAAAGGAGGAAAACAAATGCGTTATCAAACCTATGTGCTGCACTTGATTGATGGAACCGCCATCCCAATGGTGGAGGATTACGACCTGCCCGCTGAAAAGGGAATTGTGGGCCATTTCTCCAAAGCAGCCCCTGACGAGATTTTTACCGTGGGCGACCGGCTGCTGGGCTTTGCCTATATTCCCAAGAGCAGCATTGTTTACCTGGAAACCGGCGATGTGATTGTGAGGTGATATTTTGGAAGTCAAGATCAACCGGGAAATCCGTAATTACACGGAGAGTATGTTCTTTGGACTGTCTATGCGGCAGTTCATTTTTTCGGTGCTGGCCTGCGGCGTGGCCGTGGGCCTTTACTTTATCCTGCGTCCGTACTTTGGGGTGGAAACCCTGTCCTGGATGTGTATTTTGGGGGCGGCCCCCTTTGCCATGCTGGGCTTTATCACCTACCACGGCATGACAGCAGAACAATTCATCTGGGCGTGGCTGCGCTCGGAAATGCTGGAGCCGAAGGAGTTTAAGTTCGAGGACAGCAACTACTACTATGCGGCTCTGAAAGATACCATCGAGGAGCTGCAAACCGGGCGGCCCGGCAAGAAGCGCCGGCAGGAGCCGAAACACTTTAGCAAGCGAAAGGAGGCCAAGCATGATTAAGACCATCAAAACCATGTCCAAGCAGGAAAAGGAACGCTACACCGTCCCCCGGAAGGTGCAGGATGTGATCCCCGTCCGCCGTATCTGGCCGGACGGTATTTTTCTTGTGGGGAATAAGTTTTCCAAAACCTATAAATTCAGCGACATCAACTATCTGGTGGCCAGCCGGGAGGACAAGGAATCCATGTTTCTCACCTACTCGGAGCTGCTCAATTCCCTGGATTCCGGTGCGGTGACGAAAATCACCATCAACAACCGCCGCATGAACAAGGCCAACTTTGAAACGTCTATTCTCATGCCCATGCAGGGGGATTTTCGGGATGAGTACCGTAAGGAGTACAACCAAATGCTGCTGGACAAGGCCACCGGAGCCAACGGCATAACCCAAGAGAAGTATATCACCATCTCCGTGGTGAAGAAGGACATCGAGGAGGCCCGCGCCTACTTTGCCCGCGTGGGGGCCGACTTGATTTCCCACTTTGCGGCCCTTGGCTCCAAGTGCGTGGAGCTGGACGCCACCGAGCGCCTGCGAATCCTGCACGACTTCTACCGCCAGGGTGAGGAAACTGAATTTGTCTTTAACGCCCGCGAGATGATGAAGCGGGGCCACAGCTTCAAGGACTATATCTGCCCGGACGGGATCGAGAAAAACAGCGACTATCTGAAGCTGGGCGATAAGTTCTGCCGTGTGCTGTTCCTCAAAGACTACGCCTCTTATATTAAGGATAATATGGTGACGGAGCTGACGGATTTCAACCGCAATCTGATGTTCTCCATCGACATTGTGCCGGTGCCTACGGACGAAGCTGTGCGGGAGGTGGAAAACCGCCTGCTGGGTGTGGAAACCAATATTACCAACTGGCAGCGCCGCCAGAATGCCAACAACAATTTCAGCGCCGTGGTTCCTTATGACATGGAGCTGCAGCGGAAAGAAAGTAAAGAGTTCCTGGACGATCTTACCACCCGCGACCAGCGGATGATGTTTGCGGTAATGACCCTGGCCATCACCGCCGATACCAAGGAGCAGCTTGACAGCGACACCGAAGCCGTACTCTCCGTGGCTCGAAAGCACATGTGCCAGCTTGCGGTGCTCAAGTTCCAGCAGCTTGATGGCCTGAATACCGCCCTGCCCATCGGGGTGCGGAAAATCAATGCGTTTCGCACTCTTACTACGGAATCTCTGGCCGTGTTTATTCCCTTCAAGGTACAGGAAATCCAGGATAAAGGCGGCATTTACTTTGGAGAGAACGCCATTTCCCACAATCTCATTATGTGCAACAAGGCGAACCTTTTGAACCAGTCGGCCTTCCTGCTGGGCGTACCTGGTGCGGGTAAATCCTTCAGCGCTAAAGAGCTGATCGCGTTTCTCATGCTTCACCCGGATTACGCCAATGATGACATCCTGATCTGCGACCCGGAGGGAGAATTTGGCGCACTCGTCAAAGCCCTGGGCCAGGAGAAAGCGACGGTGGCCCACCTGGTGGCGGGCGGCAAAGACAGGCTCAACGCCATGTATATGGTGGAGGGCTACGGTGAGCAAAACCCCATCGTGGAAAAGAGCCAGTTTGTCATGTCCCTCATCGAGCAGATCGACAAGCGCGGCGTGGGGCCGCAGCATAAATCCATCATCGACCGCTGCACCGCCCTGGTGTACCCGGAGGCGGAGAATGCCGGGAGGGTGGCCACCCTCTGCGACCTGCGGAATAAGCTGCTGGAGCAGCCGGAGGACAAGGCCAAAGAGATCGCCCTTTCCTTGGAGCTGTACACCACCGGCTCCCTGGACATCTTTGGCCGGGAAAGCACAGTGGATTTGAACAAGCCCTATGTGGTGTTCGACATCCACGGCCTGGGCGAGCAGCTAAAGCCTGCCGGTTCCCTGGTCATCACCGATACGATCCTCAACCGCGTCACCCTCAACTGGAAACGGGGCAAGCGCACCCATGTGTTCATCGACGAGTTCCATGTGATGTTTGAGAATGAGCAAAGCGGCATTTTCTTTAACAGCGCATGGCGGCAGTTCAGAAAACGTGGGGCCTACCCGACTGCTATCACCCAGAACGTGGAGTACCTTTTGGATTCCGTCCAGGCCAGCACCATGCTCTCCAACTCGGAGTTCATCGTCATGCTGAACCAGGCGGCGTCCGACCGGGCAAAGCTGGCGAAGCTCCTCAATATCTCCAATGAGCAGATGAGCTATGTCACCAATGCGGACGCAGGCTGCGGCCTCATCCGGTATGGCAGCGCCCTGGTGCCGTTCATCAACCGGTTCCCGCGTGATACCCGGCTCTATGCTTTGATGACCACCAAGCCCGGTGAAGGCGTATTCGGCGGCGAGGAGGTGCCGGCATGAGCAATATCCGGTTTGCCTCCCCGGAGCACCGGGATTTCTTTTTGGATATGATGAGTGAGGCGCGGAGGAACGACTGTTACCACCGGGCCTTTTTCTATGTGATGGGGATTGCCCCGGAAACGCGGGCGAACATCCGCCAGATGTTTGATTTCAAGCAGGATTGCATTGAACCGGATGGTATGCACGGCGGCTGGCAGACCAGCGGCACCGTCCGGGTGTGCCGCCTTGCTTTCAATCTCTGGAACGGCTACACCGACCCGGAGCACAGCAACGCCTATTCCCCGGAGGATTTGTTCTGCTGCGAGTTTGCGCCTTACTTTATGGAGGGCGTGAAAATCCGTTACCCGGAATACTGCCGGGAGCTACCCCCTGCGAAAAAGCAGGTGGAACCGACGCGATGATACTTTTGAGAATGGAGGAATGAACAATGGCTGAACCAGCTCTTGCGCTGCGGGACCATCCGCAGATCATAGACCTGATTTCCGTTCTGGAACAGAGCGGGCTTCAAAAGCAGAAGGAAGAAGTGCAGGCCCTGGTGGGCTATATCGACGGTATGGAAGAAAAGCTGGCGCAGATGATGGACGAAATGAAAGAAATGCGTCTGGAGGTAGGCAAGCTCCACGACAAAGGAATCCGCGCCCGGTGCTCTCAGCTTGTGGACACTGTGGAGGGTAAAGTCCACCAGACCAAAGTGATGGTTTCCACGGCAAAAGAAAACCTCATTTCATCTGCAAAGCAGATGGTGCAGACTTTCCGAGAGAAAGGGCGCTCCGCCCTGTGCCATGCGGCCCAGACCCTGCGTATTCCCTCGGTTCTTTCCCGGATGGGACGGGGCTTTGCCCATGCGGAAAAAAGCATGGGGCAGCTCGCCGTGAGACTGGACGCCATGCGGGAAGAATTGTACCAGGCGGGCGGCCACATCAAAAACGCCGGGCTTGCCCTTGCGGGAAAGGAACCCCAGGAAAGCAAGGAATTATCTGCGGATAAGGGTGTGCTTGCCAAGCTGCGGAGCTTTGTGCTGTCCTGCGGCAAGGCATTTTCTGAGATGGATCGTGACACGGCGCTCACGGTGGAGCGAATCAATGGAGGGCGTTCATCGGTGAAAACTGAGCTGCAGGGGCTGAAATCGGCCCAGGCCGGGCAGCGCCGCCAAGCCGCCAGTAAAGAGCAGGCACGATAAGTACAGGAGGGTGAAAATATGAGTGACAAAGCAAAAAGCAGACTGATGATTGCTGGGGCGGCCCTTTGTGCCGCCCTGTTCCTTTTCTCCGGGGCTATGCTGGCCCGCGAATACCTGGATCAGAAACAGAGCACCGAAGCCTTTGACGAGGTGGCGGATTTGGTTAAGGAAGATGTAGAGCTGCCCACGCTGGAGCTTGCCGATGATCCGGCCCAGGAGCCGGACGAACTCACAGCCTTTGAAAAGTATGCGGATGTGTACGCACAGAACAGCGATTTGGTGGGCTGGATTTCCATTCCCGGCACCCGGATTGATTATCCCGTCATGCAGACCAAGGATAACCCCAATTTCTATCTGAAGCACGCTTTTGATAAGTCGTATAGCAGCTATGGGGTGCCCTATATGCAGGAAAACTGCGACATCGGCATTTCCGACAATCTGGTGCTGTACGGCCACCACATGAACAACGGCAGTATGTTCTCCGACCTGTGCAAGTACGAGAGTGAGGATTTCTACCAGGAACACAAGACCATCCGCTTTGATACTCTGGACAGCTTTGGTGAATACGCGGTGCTCGCCGCCTTTAAGACGGTGGCCTACTCGGAATCTGGCTTTAAGTATTACCATTTCGTCAATGCAGAAAGCGAAGCCGCTTTTGATGAGTATATTGAGGGGTGCAAGGAACTTTCCCTATATGATACGGGCGTGACTGCGGAATATGGCGACCAGCTCATCACCCTTTCCACCTGCGAGTATTCTCGGACCAACGGGCGGATGGTGGTTGTGGCCAAGCTACTGGAGGAATAAGGGCGGCTCCGCCCTGGGAAGGAGGTGAAGCCCATGGGCAAGGGCATAAAAACAAGAGTTTCTGAGAAAAAAGGCATTAAAGCGATTGATAAAGCGGCGGTTGCTTCTGAACGGATGAAGGAGGCATATATCCGCACCAAGGATAAAGCCGAGCATGGGATGTATGCTGAGGACGGTTCCCCCGGTGAGTATGCGTCCGACCGCCTTTCCGCTGGGGTGGATAATGTCACCCATGAAGCGGTCCACCAGTTTGATAAACAAGGCCGCAAGGGGGTTCAGACGACTAAGGAGAACATCTCCAAGGTCAAGGAGAAAATCCAAAAGCGGAAAGCCGCAGCCGAACAGCCGAAAAAACAAGCGGAGAAACAGGCGGCTCGGCAGGCTGGACAGCCTACCACACGCTGGAGCGGGCGTCAGGCGGCGGATACGGTTTCCGAGCCAGCCAAGGCGGTCCGTCAGGAGCGCGGGGCCATCAAGACCCTGGACCGTGGTAAGAAAGGCATTAAGACAGTGGACAGGAGCCGCAAAACTATCAAGCAGGCTTCTTCCACGGCCAAGGGGACAATAAAAACCACCAGCAAATCTATCAAAACGGCGGAAAAGACTGCCAAGGCCAGTATCAAGACCAGTCAGCAGGCGGCCAAAGCCGCCCAGCGGACTGCCCAGGCCACGGCGCGGGCTGCCAGGGCTGCGGCCCATGCTGCCCGTGTAGCGGCCCGGACTGCGGTAGTTGCGGCAAAGGCGGCGGTCAAGGCTACGGTTGCGGCTGTGAAAGCCATCATTGCGGCGACCAAGGCGCTGATTGCGGCCATTGCTGCTGGCGGTTGGATTGCCGTGCTGGTGATTATTGTGATCTGCCTCATCGGTATGATTATCGGCTCCTGCTTTGGAATTTTCTTTTCCGGCGAGGATTCGGGCACCGGGCAGACCATGCAGACTGCCGTACAGGAGATCAATACGGATTACCAGGAGAATCTGGACGAAATCAAGGCATCCCACAGCTATGATGTGCTGGAGATGTCCGGTTCCCGCGCTGTGTGGAAAGAGGTGCTGGCGGTTTACGCTGTCAAAACCACCACCGACCCGGACAACGCCCAGGAAGTGGCTACCATGGATGATGAGAAGTTGGAGCTTTTGAAGGACATCTTCTGGCAGATGAATGAGATCTCGTCCAGCACGTCCACCCAGACGGAAACGGTGATTGAAACATCCGATGATGGCAACGGCAACATCGTGGAAACGGAAACCACGGTCACGCAAACCTATCTGTATATTACCGTCAGCCATAAGACCGCCGAGGAAATGGCAGACCAGTTCGGCTTTAACGAGGACCAGCGGGAACAGATGACGGAGCTTTTGGCCGATGAGAACAACTCCCTTTGGTCCCAGGTGCTCTACGGCATTACCGGAGGGGATGGCGAAATTGTCACGGTGGCGCTCTCCCAGGTGGGAAACATCGGCGGCGAACCGTACTGGAGCTGGTACGGCTTTGGCAGCCGTGTGGAATGGTGCGCCTGCTTTGTAAGCTGGTGCGCCAACGAGTGCGGTTATATCGAAGCCGGCGTTATCCCGAAATTTGCGGCCTGCACGTCCCAGGGCGTTCCCTGGTTCCAATCGCATGGGCTGTGGCAAGACAACAGCTATGAACCGCGCCCCGGTGACATCATCTTTTTTGACTGGGATAATGGAGGCCAAGACGGGCAATCTGACCATGTGGGAATTGTGGAGAAGGTCGAGAATGGCCGTGTCTACACCATAGAAGGCAACTCCGGCGATTCTGTGCGCCAGAACAGCTACCCCATTGGGTACTATGAGATTTATGGGTACGGCACCCCGGCTTATTAACTTTCTCAAAAAAGAAAGACCCAGCCGAATTCTGGCTGGGTACATAACTTTGTATGGCTGTATGAGGCAACGCTATCTGAAGGAACACCGGCCCGCCCTTTACAGCAGTTTGATTTTGAGTGAAAAGCTGTACTCACACCTGTTGGAGATTGACCGGGCGGCGCGTGAACGGATGGACGCCATGTTGCCCCGCATGATGGAGGCGGCAGGCGTCACCGAGGAACTGAAAGCCCGTGACCCCATGCGCTGGGTAGTGCTGATGAACACGCTGAAAGCGCAGGCGGAGGAAGTTATTTTTCAAGAATTGATTTATACATAGTTTTGAACATAGGCAGGAGCCGAGACATTATCTCGAAAGAGATTTCTCGGCTCCTACCTAAATATTTTTTAATTTTTTTGAGCGCCGATATTCCAGCGGGTTCATCTGAAATTGTTGACGGAATACCTCGGCAAACTTACCCTGTTTTGTATATCCAATTTGTGCAGCGATTTCAGATATGGATAGCGTGGTTTCAGTCAATAACTTTTCTGCCATGCTCATACGCAAATCGCGCAGATAATCAGAAACATTTTTCCCATACACTCCACGGAAATAGTTTTTCAGACTTGTTTCACTAACGCCGAATTGCTGTGCAATCTGCTTCATGGGAATATGCTGTTTCAAATCAGCGGTTAATATCTGTTCTGCTTTTTTCGCAATTTCTACTTGTATGCTGGTATAGAAGGTAAGAGTTTTTTCCTGGACAACATTTCCAGCATCTAACAGCAGATGCAGCAACTCTAAGACGCAAAGTTTCATGTGAAAAGGGGACGGTGTTTCATAGAGCTGCCATAAATTCTCAAGGATTTTTCCCATTTCACTGCTGGCTTCTGCGATGTATGTATCCTTTTTTTCAAAGTAGATTTCTGACAGTTGCGACAAGTTCAAATTAAAAAGATTATCCACATTGGAGTTGGCTTCTGTAAAAAAATCAGGGTCAAAATACATGGTAATACCGTGATAATACTTCGTAGGGAAATAAGATTCGCTTTGCGAGGTCTGCCTGCTGATGCAAAAATCTTTTTCTTTTGCTTGCTGTTTTTGTTCTTCTCCGCTATAAGTACATTCGGAAAGCTCCAAACTACCCGCAAAACAGGGACTTCCCCGGAAAAAAGTGCAAAAAAATAAGGACGCTTCCGCGTCCCCGCAAACAGAAGAAAACAGAGGATGGTTTTCAGGCATCCCCCGTTTCTTTCTTCTTTGGCTGTTCAATTTTCATAGCCCCGTCAATCGCGCCCTCAATGATCGGCAGGTATTCTTCGGGACAGAGTTTCAGCTTGTGGCCGACCCGCTGGCGCTGCTCACTTTCCGAGCGCAGCACTTCGGGATTGAAATACCGTTCCACAGGAAGCCCGCAAGTCTTGATAAGCTGGATCACGACCGGGAGGCTGGGGATTGTCCCTTTATTCTCAATGTTGGCGAGATACCGCCACTCAATACCTACCATTTCCGCCAGCGCCTTACGCGCCAGACGCCGGGCTTTCCGCGCAGCCTTTACATCCGCGCCGAAAGTTTCAAAGCCGGGGCAATCTTCTACTTTCGCCATATAACATCACCCATTTACATTGTATAATTCATATTTGCCCAATGGAATGTTGTTATATGCAGGTAGATTAAACTTTATAATTCATATTCAGATCGGACGGCGCGATTGACTTTGCGTGAGTTGTGTGGTAAAATTTTTTCTACAAGTAAAACTACGTTCCCCCCGGAAAGGAAGTGAAACAATGGGAAAGGAAAAGCCAGTAGAGGGAAAATTTGTTACTTCGGTCAAAGTCGGGCCGAAAGGACAGATCATTGTCCCGAAAGAGGTTCGGGATATGTTTAATATCCAGCCGGGAGATATGCTGTTGATGTTGGCCGATGTCGAACAGGGTATTGCTATCCAAACATTCAATACCACGAATGAAATGTTTGAAAATCTGTTTCCGGGAAAGAAATAATTTATGGAGAATATATTACCGCGCTTCATTTCGAGGCGCGGTGTTTTTTTGTCGCAAAAGTAAAACTTGTAAAACTTATATTGACTTTCACTACTTCACGCGCTATAATGCAAGTATGGTGTTACAAGTAAAACTTGTAACACTAATAAAAAGGAGGAAACCGGATGACAGAAGAAAAAAAGAATAGTACATCTGTCGGGAAAAACCGTTACATGGCTACCGTCAAAGTCGGTTCAAAAGGTCAGATTGTCATACCGCAAAAGGCACGACAGCTTTTGCACCTTAAACCGGGCGATATGCTCCTGATACGAGCTGATAGCTCCCTCGGTATTGCCATTCAACCGCTTGATATGGTTGGCGATTTGTTTGACGATCTTTTCCGCACATCACCTGACTAATTTTTAAGGAGGATCTTATGAGATTGCTTGAAGTAGAGGGGTTGACGAAGAAGTACCCCAAATTTACATTGAAGAATGTTTCGTTCTCTTTGGAGCAAGGGCGGATTATGGGCCTGATCGGTAAAAACGGCGCTGGCAAAAGTACAACGCTTAAATCCATGCTCAACATGGTTTGCCCGGACAAGGGGACAATTAAAATGCTCGGTCACGATTTCCGGCAGGATGAAGAAAGCTGCAAACAAAATATCGGTGTGGTTTTAGGGAGTATTCAGTTTTACCAAGACAAAAAACTGCAAACGATTACCGGCGTGACGAAGCGTTTTTACCAGAACTGGGATGATGCTGCATACCGAAAATATATGTCCATGTTTGAACTCGACGAGCAAAAGCAGGTAAAGCAACTTTCCGAAGGTATGAAGGTAAAATATTTAATTGCGCTTGCACTTTCGCACGACGCCAAGCTGCTTATTTTCGATGAACCGACCAGCGGCCTTGACCCTGTGGCTCGTGAGGATTTGTTGGAGCTTTTTCAGCAGTTGGTAAAGGACGGGAAAAGAAGCATTTTATTTTCCACGCATATCACCTCGGATTTGGACAAATGCGCTGACGATATAACCTATATCAAAAATGGTGAAATTATCGCCAGTGCGGATAAGGCTTCTTTTATTCAGACTTTCCAATCCCTGAAAGCTCCCGGCGAAGATAGCCTGAATTTGGAGGAAATCATGGTGAGAAATGAAAGGGGGACTTATAATGTCTAATTTACTCTATAAGGAGTGGCACCTTGCCGTACATTCCGTTGTTTACCTGTTCCTGTTGATTGGGGCGCTGCTTCTGGTTCCCGCATATCCGTATGGCATGATCTTTTTCTTTGGCTGCCTCGGACTATATTTTACTTCCCAATTTGCCAGAGAAAATTCCGACGCCTTTTACACAGCCACGCTTCCCATCAAAAAGCGCCATGTGGTAAAAAGTAAATGCCTGTTGTTCGTGAGCATCGAGATTGCACAACTTATCATCTGCATACCGTTTTCGATCATCCGCTTGTGGACGCTCCCTGACGGCAATCCTGTTGGCATTGAGGCGAATGTGGCATACTTTGGATTTGGCCTGATTGTCTATGCAATATTTAACTTTCTGTACCTAACTGTGCTTTTTCAGTCTGCATACCAAGTAGGCAAGGCGTTTGTAATTGCCATTATCCCGGCAACTGCGGTAATCGCGTTGATGGAATACAGCGTACATCTGCCGTCCTTTACATGGCTTGATAGCTTACAGACAGGCGATTTGATAAGGCAGCTTCCTATATTGGGCATCGGCATCTTGATCTACATTGTCGGCAACATTTTGACCTATCGCGTTGCATCGAAGCGTTTTGAACACGTTGACCTCTAATGCACTGACATCCATATTAGGATTTTGATTTAGGCCATAAACGCTTGATACACAATTCATTCCATAATCATCTGCCGGACGACGGCAAAGAAAAAAAGCCGTCGTTCAGCAGCCATTTCCCATGCCTGATTACATTACGGCGGCTTTGAACAAATCAAGGCCGCCGTTCTCTATGCCCTCATACTGACGACGCCCTGACGCTGGCGGGATCGGCGGCCCACGGAGGGAGCCGCCATGAAGCAAAGAGCGTTTCGACAAAATCCGACGGGGTATAAACCGTTAAAAAAAGCCCGTCCCCGGTAGCGGGGACAAGCGGCCATGAGTATGTACTATACCATGTAAATCAACTGCACATTACTTCTTCTTTCGCCCGGTGGGTCTGCAACCTGCCGGGCGAAATTTGTTGTTTCCTGCGGTTCGTCGGTGCGGGCCGGGGCCGCAATGTTGCTGCCAATGAAAGGAGTGGCATAAGCAGCTTTATCTTCTCACTCTCCCGCAGATCGGGGGTGAGAAGATGAACGAATACACCTTTGACTATGTGGAACGGAACCGGCTGGACGCTTTCTGCAAGACAGTTCTTCGCAACGAGGCCATCAACTACCTGTCGGAGCTGACCCGCCGCCGCGACCGGGAAAAGCCGCTGGACACCTTGCCGCAGGCAGAAATGGACAAGCTCTGTACGCTGGACGAATACCCCAGCGACAGCTTTGTGTTCTCGGCCTTTGGCTATGACCTACATATCCGGGACGAACTGGTGGCCGGAGCCTTTGCCAGCCTGCCGGAGCAGGAGCAGCAGATTTTAATTCTGCACTGTGTCGCGGCTATGGCGGACGGCGAGATCGGCGGCCTTGTGGGGATCTCCCGCAGCGCCGTCCAGCGCCACCGCACAAAGACTTTGAACGATTTGCGGCAGAGATTGGAGGACAACGGAGGGAGGAACGCGAAATGAAGCAGCCCACATTCCACGGCAGGGTGCTTCTGCCCCTGTCAGTCTTTGCAGAGGCCCGCACCGGTGATCCGCTGGCAATGGAGCGCATCTTGCGGTACTATGACGGCTACATGAATAAGCTGTGTACCCGGACGCTCTATGAGCTGGACGGTACGCCTCATGTACGGGTGGACGAGTACATGAAACACCGCTTGCAAAATAAGCTGATCCGGGCCATCCTAAAGAACAGCCTATGAGAAAGCGCCGGGCGCAGGGCCAGTAGGCCGCGTCCGGCGCTTTCTCATGGGTTGTTTTCTACGCATTTAAAAGTGTGTTCTGGCGGGGATTGGATAGTCTGTCCCGCTTGCCTGCCGACCATGCCGGAAAAGCCTTGAAATGGCTGGCTTATTACTGGCCTAAATGCGTAGACAGGAGGTATTTCAACCGGGCCATCCCCGGCTACCACAACAAGATTGAGATTTGAAAACACAGGCGGAAACGCTTTTTCCATATCTTCACGCCTTGTCACCCCTTTGCCGGTCTGATTTTGAGTACTTCCGCAACGGCCTTGCGTGCATTATACGGAATTGTTCATCGGATTTGTAGGACGCTCATTAACCAAACCGGCGCAGATCGTTGACATATTTTTATCTACAAGAGATTTTTCATGTGTGTTCATTTCCGTGCGGCCAAAGACAGGTATCTTTATCGCTGCCGTTCGGCCTCTTTCTTCCGGCGCATCCGCACCGCGTCCAGAGGAATGACGGCGGCCTTAAACTACCATAGACATATTGAAAATATCTTTTACAAATAGCAAGAAATATGTTATACTGAAAAGCAAATTTTCGAGGAAGGCGGTGAGTAGATGGCGGGAAAAAGCAAATACACTTTTGAGAGCAAAATCCATGTGTACCGAGCAACCAAGCGAATGACCCAGCAGGAACTTGCCGATTTAGTCGGTGTGTCCCGCCAAACCATTATGCAGCTTGAAAGAAACCGTTATAACCCATCTATGCTTTTGGCATATAGCATTGCGAAAGTATTTAATCAAATAGTTTAATAGATTTCAGATTATCTCTTTAGAAATTCTTATATGCCGGTATAGCCCATAACTACGGGCTTTCCCGGCATTTTCCGTAACGGGAGAAGCTCACGTTTCCTCTCATAACCCCTCATGTTTTTGCGTCCTAAAGTAGTAGGAACGGTAGTAAATACCGGCTTCCTGTTTAGGCAGCAGCCTTGGTTTCCTCCGTGTTCTCCACGGTGGTTTCCGCAGCGGCTACGGCGGTTTCTGCCTTGGCCGCTTCCAGCCGTTCCATTTCCGCCTGTGCGGAATTGAACGTGGCGTGTGCGTAATAGTTCAGCGTCATAACGATGTTGGCGTGTCCCATGATGTACTGTAAAGCCTTGGGGTTCATCCCGGCGTTTGCCATCCTTGTACAGAATGTGTGCCTCATGGTGTGGGGCGTCATTACCGGCGGCAACGGCTCCTTGTGACACTTGTTGAATTTCTTGGCGAGGCCCTTAAACATGGCGTCATAGTTGACGGCCACTTTCGGCAGGCCGTCCCGGTTCAGGAACAGGAAATTGCTGTACCCGTCAACCTCAATGGCCTTTGCGCCTCTGCGGTTCTGCAACACTCGCTGGAACGCTTCATACGCGGCTGCACTCATAGGCACCTGCCGAAATCCACTGTCCGTCTTGGGCGTTTCGATATAGTAGCCATCCTCTGTGCTTCTCAAAAGCTGGTGGTCTACATTGACAAAACGCTTTTCAAAGTTCAGGTCGGTTTCGGTCAGGCCGCAAAGCTCGGAAATCCGAAGCCCTGTTTCCAGCAGGATCACAACCTCGTCACAATACTTGGCATACACGGGATCGTCCTGCATGAATTTCAGGAGTTCTTCTTCCTGTGCGGGGGGTGAGAGGCACCTTTGGTTCCGTGTCGTCGTTGATTACGTCATTGATCGGGAAGTCAAACGGGTTCTTGCGGATGCAATCGTCCTGAATAGCCATATAAAAGATCGCTTTCAGGGAACGCTTGCTGTTGCAGATGGTGTTATAGGCAACACCCTGTTCCTGCATACGCAAGGCCCATTCTTTTGCGTCGGACAGCTTCACGCTGTCGATGCTGGCCGCCCCCAGCTTGTCGTCCGATAAAAGTTTCATCAACTGTTCGCGGCTTTTTTTCGTCCCACGCTTCACGTTTCCCCGCTGCCGGATGTACTTGGCATAAAGCTGGCAGACCGTCATTTTCTTGCCGATGGGGTCGATCCCGTCGGCAATGTCCTGTTGTATCTGCCTGACCTTTTCACGCAGAGAAAGGTCGGGGCGCTTCCCGGCAGGGATTTTGTCGGTGGGTACTAACTTCCATGAGTACACAAACTTGGGGTTTCCAAAGGCGTCCATATATTTGTAAGCGTATCTTCCGTCTGGTCGCTGGCTCTCTCCAGATTTCAAAAGGCGGCCTTTGCTGTCGCGCCTTTTTTCATCTCGTTCTTTTCTCGGCATATCGTCATGCTCCTTTCCATGACGGAAAGAGCCTTGACACGCTATAAGGATATTATAGCATATTCAAGGCCCGATTTCACTATATGGCGTCAAGGCTGTCAATAATTTTTTCAAACTGCTTCCGCTTGATTTGGATGCGGTTGCCGTTCATAATCACCCAGCCAGCGGTAGGGTTTTCCTCGGCCAGTTTACGCAGCTTGTTTTCCCCGACGCGGAAATATTTGGACGCTTCTTCAATCGTCAGCGTGTATTTTTCCCAGATTGGCACATCAGTATTATTCATACTTTTAGCCCCCTTTCCAATGGCTAAAAAAGTTTGTAGTTGCAAAAGGGGCCATAACGGACGGCTGCTGGCGCAGCTCCACGGGACTTTCACCCCCGCGTGGTTCTCACACGGCCATGCTCGTTGCCTGCGACGCTTTGAACGCTCGGACTACGACGGCAAGGGAGTATCATTGTCCTGCCTGCACGTCGTCGCCCGCAAGCTGCCACACTTGCTTTACGGCCCTGTGTTTTCCGCTCCGCTTTTCCCGTAGGGAAAAGCCTCATGGCGCACCAGCCGCCCGGCTCGGCACAGACAGAATGTGTCCGTTTTGCCCTATGATGCGCCGCCGTTATCTTGCGGGCATATTTGTCAAGGTGCAAGCCTGCGGCCAGCGGGTCGGCGGAAATGTGGAAAGGGAGTAAAAAGCGATTTCCGTTTCCGTGGCCGGGTCGTTACTTCAAATCAACGACGATGGCATGAATGAGCTTGATTTCCAGACGGCGCTTCATGTACTCGTCCACGCACACATAAGGGATGCCGTTGCTGTCGTACAAGGTACGGGTACAGAGCTTGTTTATGTAGCACTCGTAGTACCGCAGCACTTGTTCCATAGCTATTGCGTCCCCAGCGTGGGCGGCTTCCATCACCGAAAGGGGCAGAAGCTCCCTGCCGTTGAATGTGGGCTGCTTCATCCGCGTTACCTCCCTCCCGGCATTAACGCCATCAATTTCACGCGCAACTGTTTCAGGGTGCTTGTCCTGTGGCGCTGGACGGCGCTGCGGGACATCCCCACAAGACCGCCGATCTCGCCGTCCGCCATAGCCGCGACACAGTGCAGAATTAAAATCTGCTGCTCCTGCTCTGGCAAGGTGGCAAAGGCTCCGGCCACCAGCTCGTCCCGGATATGTAGGTCATAACCAAAGGCCGAGAATATAAAGCTGTCGCTGGGGTATTCGTCCAGCGTACAGAGCTTGTCCATTTCAGCCTGCGGCAAGGTGTCCAGTGACTTTTCCCGGTCACGGCGACGGGCCAGCTCCGACAGGTAGTTGATGGCCTCGTTGCGGAGAACGGTCTTGCAGAAAGCGTCCATCCGGTTCCGTTCCACATAGTCAAAGGTGTATTCATTCATCTTCTCACCCCCGATCTGCGGGAGAATGAGAAGATAAAGCTGCTTACACCACTCCTTTCATTGGCAGCAACATGGCGGCTCTGGCCCGCACCAAAGAGCCGCAGGAAACAACAAATTTCGCCCGGCAGGTCACAGACCCACCGGGCAAAACAGGAAGTGTTATGCACTTGATTTACATGGTATAATACATATTGATAGGCGTTTTTCCCCGCCTTTAGGAACAGGCTTTTTTTGACAGTACATGGTCTGTCATAATTTGTCGAAACGCTCTTTGCTTCATGGCGGCTCCCTCCGTGGGCCGCCAATCCCGTCAGCGTCAGGGCGTCGTCAGTATGAGGGCATAGAGAACGGCGGCCTTGATTTGCTCAAAGCCGCCGCGTTTTAGTCAGGCACGGGAAAAGGGCTGCTGCACGACGGCTTTTTTTCTTTGCCGTCGTCCGGCAGGATTTGGGGTATCTTTATTCTGATATTATTTTAAGGCCCAATTCTCGCAGAAATCTCACAGGAAAACAGGTTTTGACAAAATTTACCCCTTGAAATCTCGCAAGTTTGTGACATTTCAAAGTTTCTGAACGATGGCTTGCTGTTCGTGTCAGCAAAAGATAAGATAAAAGAAATTCAAAAAAACACTTTATCGTGAGGTTTCTGTGACATTTGGTTGATACTCTATAAAGAAAAGGATGTGAGCGAATGAGAATTTTAGTGGTTGAGGATGACCGCCTTTTGAATAATACCCTTTGCTATAATCTATCTGCCGCAGGCTATGAAGTAGATGCGGCTTTAACGAAAAGCGTTGCTGAACGGTTTTGCAGGAAACAGGAATATGATTTGATTGTCCTTGACATCAATCTGCCGGATGGCAATGGGTTTGATTTTTGCCGGGATATTAAGGACAGCCACCCGGACACCGCCGTAATTTTCCTGACAGCAAACGATATGGAAAGCGATATGCTCAAAGGCTATGAGCTGGGGGCGGATGATTATGTGACAAAGCCTTTCCCCATGAGCGTATTTCAGAAAAAAGTGTCTGCATTGCTGGCCCGGATCAGGAAGCAATCTAGCGGTGACTTCTACAACGACGGCAACCTGTTTATCAACTTTACGGAAATGACCGCAACGCGGGGCGGGGAAAGCATTTCTTTTACTCCGATGGAATACCGGCTTTTGAAAGTGCTGACGAAAAATCCGCAGATCGTTTTGACCCGGCAGGTGCTATTGGAAAAGCTATGGGATATTGACGGGAATTTTGTGGATGAACACGCGCTGACTTCCACAATCAGCCGGGTACGAAACAAAATTGAAAATCCAGATCATTCCTATATTAAAACCGTCTATGGCATGGGCTATATGTGGATTGGGGGCGGTAACAAATGAGGACAGAAAAACTCTCTGTCAATAAAGTGTGCATGGTTGTGTGTGTAGCCCTTTTTCTGCTTTCGGTCGCCATGTCATGTACCATTTACTTTTTGACGCGGAACATATTGGCGCTATGCTGCGGATTGCTCTATGCGGTTTTCGTCGCCGGGTGCATGGCTGCTTTTCTGGCCTTTGTGCGCCGGAAATTAACGCTGTTTTCGGACGCTCTGTGCAAGCTGTTGGACGATATGATGTCAGCAGATCAGACCCCGCCGCAGTACACAGAGGAAGAAAACCTGTTCTATAAAATCCAGCACCGGCTTTCCCGGCTCTATGATGTGCTGCGGGAAAGTAAGAGCAGTATTGCAAAGGAACGGGCCGACTTGCAGGAATTGATTTCGGACATCTCCCATCAGGTCAAAACACCGATTGCAAACCTGAAAATGCTGGATGCCACTTTGTTGGAACAAAATGTATCACCGGAAAAGCAGAGAGAATTTCTTTTGGCGATGGACAGCCAGTTAGACAAGCTGGATTTTCTCATGCAGGCAATGATTAAAACGTCGCGGCTGGAAGCCGGGGTAATTGCTTTGGAGCCGAAGCCGCAGGCCATCTATGATACTCTCGCTGCGGCGCTGGGCGGTATTCTGCTGAACGCAGAACAGAAAAAGATCGCGGTCACCGTGGAGTGCCCGGAAACGGTAACGGCAACCCATGATCGGAAATGGACAACCGAAGCCCTGTTCAACATTCTGGATAATGCGGTGAAGTACACGCCAGAGGGCGGGAAAATCCATGTGGCTGTGGTGTGCTGGGAAATGTATGTGAAGATTGATATTTCCGATACGGGCATTGGTATTCCAGAACAACATCAAGGGACGATTTTCAAACGATTCTACCGTGAGGACAGTGTGCATGACGCCCCCGGCATCGGGATCGGCCTATATCTTACCCGTGAAATTATCACCCGGCAGGGGGGCTTTATCCGTGTTGCCTCGGAAGTCGGCTCCGGCTCTACCTTTTCGGTGTTCCTGCCTCATTCTTGAAATGTCACAGGATTGCGACATTTCAAGGCATTTTAAGGGAAAATTCAGGGACCGCCGTGACATTTCTGCGAGGATTTCCTTTTACAATGGAACCATCAAAAAGAAAGGTGGTAGAACTTATGCCTATTTTACAGACAACAGATTTGAAAAAATACTATGGAGATGAGCCGAATATTACAAAGGCTCTGGACGGCGTTTCTCTTTCGATTGAGCCGGGGGAATTTGTTGCCATTATTGGCACATCCGGCAGCGGAAAATCCACATTGCTGAATATGATGGGTGGTCTGGATGTTCCTACTTCCGGCAAGGTTATTGTGGATGGTAAAGATTTATCTACATTGAATGAGGAACACCTTGCGATTTTCCGCAGGCGAAAAATCGGATTTGTGTTTCAAAACTACAACCTTGTTCCCGTTCTGAATGTGTATGAAAATATCACTCTCCCGGTTGAACTGGACGGAGATACCGTGGATAAAGCGTTTATGGACGATGTAGTTCGTATGCTGGCTTTGGACGATAAACTAAGCAATATGCCGAACAATCTTTCCGGCGGCCAGCAGCAGCGCGTCGCTATTGCCCGTGCCCTGATTTCAAAACCAGCTATTGTTTTGGCGGACGAGCCGACGGGTAATCTGGACAGCCGGACGAGTAATGATGTTCTTGGCCTGCTGAAAGCTACCAGCCACAGATTTCATCAAACTCTTATCATGATTACTCATAACAACGAGATTGCCCAGCTTGCGGATCGTATTATCCGTATTGAGGACGGCAGAATTTCAGAGTAAGGTGGTGAAAAAGAATGAACGACATTTTATTTGGCAACAATAATGGCCCGATTCTTAAAAAATTGACAAAAAGAAGTTTGAAAGCCAATAAACGGCGAAACTTTTTTCTTGTTATGGCAATCATGCTTACCACCTTACTGATCGGCTCTGTTTTCAGCGTTGGCATGAGCCTTGTTGAGTCTGTAAAAATGGAGCAGATAAGATTTGCAGGTACAATGGCGCACGCTGCCGTAGGTCATCCGACGACGGAGCAGATCAAGCGGCTTCACACATTGGACTATGTAAAAGAAGTTGGTACTGGTAACAGCGTTGGCGTTGTTCAAAATACAGCAGATATGGGAAATATCAGTTTGACCCTTCACTATTTCGACAAGACCGAATGGGAAGAACTGCGCGCCCCCGCCTATGTTGATATAGTAGGGAACTATCCTGAAAAAGAAAATGAGATCATGGTTTCTCGTGGAGTGCTGGAACGGATGGGAATTGATACCCCATCTATTGGCATGGAGATACCCCTCAACTATTACACAGATAGCGAAAACAGAGATTCCATAATTCAGGAAACTTTTACCTTGTCGGGGTGGTTCACAAGCTATGCGTTTGTCCAATCAACGGAGACTGCCGATGTGATTTTCGTTTCTCATGCGTTATCACAAAGATATGGAAAGACCGTGGAAAAAGATGGTTCTGCTTCGATTCTGTTTGCAGATGAGTCCAGAGTTTCAGAATATTGTAACGCATTAGTGGCCGATTTAGGGTTAGCAGAAAATCAACCTGTTGCAATGGTACAGCTTTATGAAGCAGATGCTGGTCAGGGAACCGCTACTTTGCTTTCCTTATGTGCTATTGTGGTTTTCCTCATTTTTACAGGCTATCTGCTGATTTATAATATCCTATACATTTCCATCTCCCATGATGTGCAGTTTTATGGGCTTCTCAAAACGATTGGGACGACGCCAAAACAGATCAAGCGTATTGTTATTCGGCAGGTTATACGCCTTTGCCTTATTGGAATACCCGTTGGCATTATCCTATCATTGCTGCTTTCTTTAGGGGTGGTTCCATTCTTGATTTCAGAACTTGGAGCCATTTCCACAGAAGAAGCCGTTGTATCATTCTCACCGATTATCTATGTAGGAGCAGTGTTCTTTCCTTTGCTTACTGCTATATTAGCCGCATCAAAACCTGCAAGAAAAGCCGCGAGTATTTCTCCCATAGAAGCGCAAAAATATACGGGAGTTATAGGCACTGTGAAACACATCCGAACACTGGCACACGGCAAACCGTATCGTATGGCTTGGCGGAATATTTTCCGGGATAAAAAACGTGCAGGAGTGGTATTGTTCAGTTTGTTTTTAGGAGTGACGACCTTTCTATCAGTGACAACATTGGTTTTTAGCACGGATGTTTCAAAGTATATTGATTCTGCTTTTGAAAGTGATTTGGTACTGGATAATGAGACTTGGCCCGCGCAGACGTTGGATGATTCATTAGTGGAACAGCTCATGCTAATTCCCGGAGTTGAAAATATACACGCTACAACGTGGGAAGAAATGCGGTTGGATTACTCGGATGCGTTTAGAGGATATATTGCTAACCATCCCATGCAAGAGCAGATTTCCGCTTTGTCAGAGCAAGATATTGAGGACAATTTCAATGGATTTCTCATTGGAGTTGATGGAGAAACCCTAACAAAATATCGTGACAGACTTGGAAACCCCATTGATATTGAAGCATTTGATCGAGGAGAAATTGCTTTGATTGCCACCGATAATCCCGAATTATTCTCAAATGTTCAAGAGCTGAATATTACCCCTTCTTATCGAGAAGAAAACAGCGTTTCCAATCAGCAAGAATACAAATTTGTTCTTGGTGGCTTTGTTCCGTTCAGCTATAAAGGCATTGGCTCCAGCCTTGCGCCAACCGTGATTGTGTCAAATACTATTATGCAGGAATGGTTTGGAGAACCGGCCGTAAAACAGCTTGACATGAATGTTGCCAGCGGGTATGAGAAAAATGCTTTCATTGCATTGAAGCAGATTATAGGAAACAATTCTGGAATTTCTTTGACATCAAGAATTGAGTCTATGGAAGAACTGGATCGTGCAAAAATGGCCGTACTGGTTCTTGGTGGAAGCATTTCGTTTGTAATCGCACTTATTGGAATACTTAATTTTGTTAATGTCATGTCGGTTAGCGTTGTGGCCCGCAAGCGTGAATTGGCAACGCTTGAATCTATTGGAATGAGCCGTAAGCAGGTTCGGAAAATGCTGATAAGTGAGGGACTTTACTATGCAATAATCACTCTGGTTCTTGTCTTGTCTGCTGGCAATCTGATTGCATACGGTATCTTCAAATTATTTCAGCAGCAAGTGAGCTTTGCGGTATTTACCTATCCGCTTATTCCGGCGGTCAGCATTATTCTGGTGATAATGATAATCTGCTTTATAACGCCGGAGAGGATGTATCGCTCTCTTAGTAGAGAAACAATAACGGAGCGATTAAGGGAGACAGAGTGATAGCAATATAGGAAATCCCCTGCGCTTTCTTCAACAAGGGTACTGTCGTAGAACGCCTGCGGACAGCGGAATAAGCCTCGTTCTCTACGCATTTAAGCCGCTGATAGGCCAGCCGTGACAAGGTTTTCCCAGTGTGGTCGGCAAGCAGGCGGGACAGATTATCCAATCCCCGCCAGAGAGGACTTCAAAATGCGTAGGAAAATGTTTCCGCCGCTGGTATTTCTGCCGGTTCTGTGTTATGCTGATACAAGCATAAAAAAGACAGGAGTGGACAGGATGGCCGAACAGGAAATGTTGCTGGACAGCGCCACGATCAAGGCCGCCGTCGCAGGCGAGAAGTGGGCCACGGAAAAGGTGATTGAACACTATGCCCCCATGATCGACGAGCTGGCCGTGGACGAGGATATGAAGCAGCACTTGATTATGAAACTGTTGGAAGCCCTGCCGAATTTCCCGATGGAGCAGGCATAAAGGCAAAAAAACAGCGCCGGACGCAGAGGCCATATAGCCCCCGCGCCCGGCGCTTCGTTATGCTTTACTTATTCGTCCGTGAAATGGAACTGCCGCGTCGCAAAGTCGGCGTCGGTCATGGTGTCCAGCTTGGCAAGGGTCTGGCGGGCCAGCGCCGCCATTTCCCCATCCATATCCGGCAGCGCGGCATGGAGCTTCGCCATCGTCCTGCGCCGGTCGGCATTGTGATACAGACAGATCAGGTTTTCTTCCTCCACATTAAACTGCATTGTCATACCTCCAATTCGTTTTTCTTGGTGCGGGCCGGGGCCTTTTTCGGGGCTTGGGCCTGCTTATTTTCGGAAAGCTGCTTTCGGATGGAAGCGCGGGGCCGCCGCACTTCCTTGTCCCGGTTCTCGTCCTTGCCTATCATGGCATATATCCCGTGCCTGTCCTTGATGCCAGTAAAAACCAGCGATTTGTAAGGCAACATGGAAAAGAGGCGGTCGGTGTCCTTGCTGGACGCAATCTGCGTAAAGTACGGGGACAGCTCTACCATGAAATGCGTCTTGTTGGGGCTGTTCGGAGTGGACAGCTCTTTCATTCCCGCAACAATGCGCTGGGCTTCGTCCCGGATCAGGCGGTCGTGCAGTGCCGTGACATGGGATTTGAAGTCGCCCGGTTGAAGCTGCTCCCGGCCTTTCTGTTCCTGCCGCAGCACTTCCCGCAGGTGTTCCGACTCATTGGGCTTTGCCTCATACCGCAGGAACGCCCCCAGCTTGGGGTCGGGGTGGCCGTCAAAGTACAGCTTGGCAGGCTGCTCCCGGTCGCCCTTTTCATAGTGCAGAGTGATGGTGTCGGCCTGTACCGCCTCGGCTGCGACGTGCCGGAAATGCTGGGGATAGTCCAGCTCATAGAGGTTGCCCCGTATCTTTCCGCCCACCTTGCCGGTCAGCTCCACGGCGTAGGCCAGAATACGGTCACGGGTTTGCTCTCCATAAAAGCGCCATGTGTTATGCTGCCGGGTATCTTGCAGGAAAACGTCGCGCTCCCGGAAACAGTACGTCCCGGACGGGCGGGACATCCACAGCAGCGTTTTGTCCTCGGCCCTGTCGCTGGCGGCGGCCTGCCGGATGATTTCTTTGTCAATCTCAAAATCATTGCGGTAAAAGGCGGTGTTCTGCCGCATAAGCTGTTCCAGCGCGGCCAGCACATCCACATTTTCAAACTTGTTCACGGCTTCACACCTCCAATTCCTTTGATTTTTCCCGCTGCGGCGGCTTCTTGGCCTGTTCCTCCTTGGCGGCTTTGAGCTGCGCCCGGATGGACGGTTTTTTCTGACGCTGGGTGGTCTTGGCCTCCGTGCGGGTCTGCTTCGGCTTCTTGTCCTCGGCCTTGGCTGCCTCGGCCACATCGAAAAGGGAAATCTGTTCCCCGGCCTTTGCTCTGGCTTCCAGTTCCCCCATCGACGGGGCATTGTTCAGGGTGCCGTCAATCATGTTGTAATTTTGCTCGGTGGACATTTCAGCGGTCTTGATGGGGCTTTCCCGCATAAACTCCGGCACAGGGGTAAAACCGATGCTGTCACAGTAATGGGCTTCCTCCTTGCCGCCGCGATTTATTACAACAACATCCGAAACGGATAGGCTGTGGCCCCGGAAGTCGGCAGGGCGGTCGTCGGCGTTGAACGTGCGGTAAATATTCTCCAACGTGGTCTTACCGTCCAGCGGGGCCGTGTAGACAAGCTCATAATTTTTTCTGTCCACGGCCAGCCCTGCGGCCTGCAATTCCTCATAGGAACGGTAACGGAAATCGCGCCCCTCCGGGCCGGCAGGCACTTGATAGATGGAAAAGCTGTCGCCCGGCTCCGGGGGATCAACGACAAAATAGGGGTTCTTCCATTGAGAAAACGGCATATCCGGCATGGCCTTGTAGCTGCCATTTTCTTGCACATAGGGCCGTACCCGGTCAAAACCGATTTCCTTTGCCACGCGGGAGAGGCTTTCCAGTACCACAGGATCGTCCCGCAGCCGTTCCATGCGGGTGAAGTCCTCCACAAGATAGTTTTGGCCCGCCCGTACTTGGAGAATATCGGCGGCGCTCATGCCATCCTTGCTTTCCACGCCCAGCGTCAAATGTGCGTAGGGCTGTCCTGCGTCGTTAAGGTCTTGGGCCTTGTTGTACAGCTCCTTGACGGCCTCCTGCGTCAGCTCCCCGGTGTTGAGCTGATCCAGCAGTTCCCGGCGTTTTTCTTCCGTCCCGGCATAAAGAACCGCCCCGATTTTTACAGTGCCGTCCGTCTGCGGGACATAGGCTTGCAGCAAATACAGATTTTCCGGGCTGTCGCTGCGGATGGCGGCGTGTACCCGGTAGACACATTCCTCCGGCTCGGCTTGGGCCTGTGCCATCTGCGCCTGCTGCTGCCGGATGCTGCTGCGTTGCAGCTCCGTGGGCTTCTCGCCGGTAAGGGGCTGAATACTTGAAATGCGGTCGGCGGCGTAATAGGCGTTCCCATTCAAAAGCCGCTGCCATGCCCCGACGCTTGGCGCCCATCGGAAGCCGTGTTCTTTCAACTGCTGGCGGGCGTCGGCGTCCGGCTTATCTTCAAAGAACACCTGCAAACGGCTCTGTTCCCGGTTGGCCTCCACATGGCCGCCCTCAAACTCCCATCCCACATAGACGGTTTCTCTGGCGCGGGTCAGGCTGTCGATCCGCTGCCGGATGCGGCGGATTTCCGCGTTGTTGTTGGACAGCTCCCAGCTCTGAAAGGGTTTCTTTTCATAATCAGCATAAGCATGAGGCCCACGCCGCCGATCAGCAGCGCCCCTTTCCAGTGACGGACAAGGAACGACGCCCCCTTTTTGCTTTCCTTGGCGGCTTTCTTGGCGGCTGCGGCGCTGGCCTGCGCGGTCTTGGCGGCGGCTCCCGCCGCGCCCTGTGCCGTCTGGCCTGCGGCCCTCGCTGCTCTGGCGTAGTCACGCTTGATTTTCTGCTTCTGCCAGAACCGGGAAACGGGGTTGCTCACCGCCTGCGCCAGCTCCGGGTTATCCCGCAAAGATTTCTGGTAGATATACTCGGCGTTGGCGGCAATGGATTTCCGTTCCGCCTTGGCTGCGGCCCGGTAGGGTTTGAGCTTGTGGCGGCGGATGCCGCTGCGGATGGCCCTGCCCGCCTGCCGTTCGGCAAGTTCTTCCCCCTTGTGGCCGCCCTCCACGCCCACATTTTCGCCCTCGACTTCATGGATTTTGCCGTGGACGAACAGCCCGGCTTCCTGAACCGGGCGGCTCATGGGATTGGGCTTTAGCTTGGGGGCCGGTTTCTCCACCTTGTCAAAGCGCAGCTTGGTCTTGGCCCTGCCGGATGCCTTGTCGTAGACGGTTTCGGTGGTGACAACGCGCTTTTGGGGCAGCGCGTTTTTGGCAGCGTCCAGCTTATCCGCCTTTTTCTCTGCCTTGTGGATGTACTTGGAAAGCTGGGGGTCAGCCCGTTCCTCGGCGGTAAATTGCAGCCGGGAAGATGGCCGGTGCAGGGCTTCGCCTGCCTCCGTCACCACGTCCCCGGCGTCCTTGGCCGCCCGTTTCGCCTTGCGGCGGTCGCGGATGTCCCCGGCCCGTTCCAGTACCTTTTCCGCAGCGCCGCCCGGCTCGGCAGCAGAATATTCCTGCTCGGCCTCCCGGCTGGACACGTTGACGCTCTCGCCGGTGGTCTGGTTATCCAGCGTCAGGCCGTCGCGGGTCATGCGCTGCGTCACCTTGTCACGGGGTTTTAAGGGCTTCATGGCAAATCACCTCCTTTTTCGGCCCCGCGCCTCATACCGTGGCCCCCTCGCCTAACCGGGTCGTCATAATCCTGTAAAGCTGGGTGTTCTGCGGGATGGGGTTCTTAAAGGGCAGGATCACGTTCTCGTAAATCAAAAGCCCCTCGCCGGGTTCCGAATTGTCCACATACCGTAGCTGCTGCGGGGAAATGTTCAATCGCTCCGCAAGGATTTTTCGGTCGCCGGACGCCTGATTTAGTATGCACTGTCAAAAAAAGCCCGCCCCCGGCTACGGGGACAAGCGGCCATGAGTATGCACTATACCATGTAAATCAACTGCATATTATTTCCTCTTTCGCCCGGTGGGTCTGCGACCTGCCGGGCGAAATTTGTTGTTTCCTGCGGCCCGCGCCACCAGCCAAAACTTTTTCAAGAAAATTTCCAAAAAGTGGCGTTTACCGGGTAGCTGGCGGCCTTTCATTTGTATCTTTGGCGGAAAGGGAGAGAACCACCGAAATCCCCCATAGAAAGGGGGTGAAAAGATGGAAACGATCCCCCGCAATGACTTTGATACGCGGAACCGCTATGACGCTTTCTGCAAGGCGGTACTCCGCAACGAGGCTAAAAACTACCTGTCGGAGATGGCGCGGCACCGCGACCGTGAAAAGTCGCTGGAAGCCCTGACCCAGCAGGAATTGGACAAGCTCTCCGCCGTGGATCATTACCCCAGCGACAGCTACGTTTTTTCGTCGCATGGATATGACTTGCGGATCGACAACGAGCTTGTGGCCGAGGCTTTCGCCACCTTGCCGGAACAGGAACAAAGCATTTTGATTTTGCACTGTGTTCTGGATATGGCAGACGGAGAAATCGGCAGCCTCATGGGAATGTCCCGCAGCGCCGTCCAGCGCCACCGCACAAAGACTTTGAACGAACTGCGGCAGAGATTGGAGGACAACGGAGGGAGGAAACAGGCATGAAGCAGCCCACATTCCACGGCAGGGTGCTTCTGCCCCTGTCTGTCTTTGCAGAGGCCCGCGCTGGTGATCCGCTGGCAATGGGGCGCATCTTGCGGTACTATGACGGCTACATGAATAAGCTGTGTACGGTCAAAAAAACTTCCCGTTTTTCAACGGGATATTATGCCCTTCATACTGAACTATCATGCCATGATTTACACGAACTAAAAAGAAACGCACTTGCTGTTGGGGCTGTTGTCCCATTCTGCAGGTGCGTTTTTCTATATAGAGGAACCCCATCATTCCCACGTTGTAGGGGGCCGCCCGACCAGTCTGAATTTCTCGCAATTCAGACTGATCGGAGGTAA
>NZ_JACJKY010000021.1 GCF_016901855.1 Merdimmobilis hominis
GTTTACGTGCGTAAGAATCGAGGAAGAGGTGGAAGCGAGCGAACGGATGCGCACACGATCGCCGGTGGAATAACCTGTTTTGGTTGCAGGCGTGCTCGGCGCAGTGAATAATACATAATCAGCGGAAATATAGCCTTTCGTACCATCTTTGAGTGTGACAGCATACCATCCGTTCTGCGATTCACCGTGTACTGTAAACGAATCGCCGCGGTTTACATGCGTAAGAATCGAGGAAGAGGTGGAAGCGAGAGCGCGGATGCGCACGCGGTCACCGGTCGAATATCCTGTTTTTTCGGCAGGAGCGGGCTGATTCTCCGAAATGGTCACATAGGCTGCGCTCACATAGCCGATCTGTCCGTTTGCCATCTTGATTTGATAAAAACTTCCGCTTGTCCCGATCACGGTTACGCTGTCGCCTTTTTGATAATAGGCAATCGTTTCGCTGTCGGTGGTGGCCTCTTTCCGCACACGGAGAGAGGAAGCGGTTACTGTTCCAAGCAAAGGTGATTGCGGTGTCGGATGCAGATTGCTTTGTGTCAGCCATTCTGTAAGCTTTGAACGGATGCCGTCCGTTGCCTGTGTCAGCGACCAGGAGCCCATGCCTTTTAGATCATATTGATGAATCAATCGTGTTTTTTCATAAATGGATGTTTCATCCTCAAACCACACAGTATACGAGCCGGGTGTGAGTTTTTTTCCGCTGACAGAGAGCAGGGGATCCCCTGCATTTACGGTAAACTGTGCCTTCGGCGACCGTGCAGATGTGTCATATGTGATGGTACCGTTATACTGCTTTACGAGTGTTTCCACCATCGTAAGATTTAAGCCATTGCCGGAAAATGTGCCGTCACTGCTCCACATACGTCCGTAAAACGGCACACCCACGACAAGTTTGTCGGCTGTGGTGTGTTCAAGCGCGTATTCGATGGATCGTTTTACGAACGAATAGCTTGCAACCGGACCGGCACTGCTGCCTTCCCAGCTTTCATCGTATGCCATTATCATCAAATAGTCTGCATATTTTGCGAGTGCGGCATAGTCATACGATCCGTGCCATCCGGTCGTCCATCCGTTTGGATTGGCGGCTACCGCGACAGAAACTTCTTTTTCAGCGGGGAGCTTTTGCCGCAGAAGTCGGACGAATTCTGTGTAAGCATTGCGATGAAGATGTGTAACATTTTCAATGTCCACGTTGACACCATCGAGGTTGTTTTTCACAATTGCATCTGCGACGGATTGTGCAAGTGCTTCAGGATCTGACAGCGCTTTTTCACCGGCAGTACGATTCCAGTGATTGCTGAGCATCGGCACAACCTTGATGCCCATTGCATGCATGGCGTCGATAAAAGAGCGGTCGATGTTGACCGTCACAAGGCTGCCGGATGTGTTCAGATCAAAATAGCTCGGCGAAACGGTTTGAAAGGAACCGACCTGCTTGATTTGTTCGATTTGCTGCGATACAGTTCCGCCGTATAAATACGTCATATGAAATCGTGTCTGTAAGGAGGAGAACTGCTGCTGCTCATTCAAAAAGCGCGGAGTAAAACCATCAGCTTGTGCGGCTGCGGCAGAAATTGCCTGCATGGACATGGTTGCAACCAAAACACCTGCCACAAAAATTTTGACGGATTTGATCGGAAGTCCCGCTGCTTTTTCCTGAATCGAGAGAAAAAAGTTTCGGCGTTGTTTTGAATCATGTTTGCCGGGAGACAAAAATTCCCGTGCAAATTCCGCGTCTGTTTTGTCAAAGTATAAATGCAGATCATAGCTGCGGCTGCTGTTTTCAATAATTTCATAACGATACATCGATTTCACCATCCTTGGTCGTTAGTATGACCACAAATGGCAAAAAATAAACCATCTCCTGCTTTTTTAAGCAGGAGATGGAGGGGAAAATCTTGATGCGTTTAAAATGAAGGCGGTGTAGGCATTTGCAGGAAACGAATGCCGTTTCTGAACATCTGATCCGCCATATATGCCATTTCTTCCGGCGTTTGACGCATTCCGGTGTCGATCCAGTGTTCAAACAGTCCGATACAGCCTGTGACAACGAACACAGAAAAATATTCCGGCACATATGCGATCGGGTGAGAGGGGAACAGCTTCGCCCAGTCTGTTACACATTTGTCCAAAAGCTTGTTGCGAAGCAGACTGATGAATTCTGCATCGCCGTGTGTTCCCAAAAACGCTTTGCAGATGCTGGCGTGCCGTTCCAAGAAACGGAACATATCGCACAGCATAGAGTGCGGACGTTCACCGCTCACTTCGGTGTGATGAGTGTTCAGTACAACGGAAAAATCGTCAAGGACTTCTTTGCGAACCTGACAGATCATATCGTCAATGTCTTTATAATGAATATAAAAGGTTGCACGATTGATATTTGCGCGGCTGGTCAGTTCCCGTACAGTGATGGCATTGACGTTTTTTTCGAGCATTAACGATGCAAGACTTTCATATAAAGCCGCTTTTGTTCGTTTGACACGTGCGTTTTGTGCGCGTGCCGGTTTTGATGTATGAGCAAACGAGTCCATAATTCTCCTTATCCGCCAAGACGAATCATTTCGTCGATTGGCTTTTTCGCGCGGATGCGCAGTGTTTCGTCCAATGTGATAACTTTTCCGCCGTCACCTTTTAATGCGTGATAAACGTCACCCAGATTTGTGATGCGCATGTCCGGACAGAACAGCTTTTTGGACAGTACATAAAAATGACGGTCAGGATAACAAACGGAAAGAAAATCAGCGACGCTTTTTTCCGTGCCGATGATGCAGTCGTCAGAATGTGTGTGTGCATACCGCAGAATATCCGCAGTGGAACCGGCAACATCAGCGTGCCGAATCACCTCCGGCGGAAGTTCCGGATGCATCAAAAGCTTTGCGTTTGGATATGCGGCTTTTGCAGCGAGGACTTCTTCTTCGGTGACAGCATCGTGAACCGGGCAACAGCCTTCCCAGACTTCGATGTGTTTGTGCGGGAGTGCGCCGCGGACAAATCGCCCGAGATTTTTGTCGGGGATAAAGAGGATTTTATCCTGCGGCAGTGCGTTTACAATTTTGACTGCACTCGACGAAGTAACACAGACATCGCTCACCGCTTTTAACTCCGTGGAGGTGTTGATATACGCGACCACGGCATAATCGGGATGTTCCTGTTTAAAAGCAATGACGCGTTCGGGTGAAATCTGCTCCGCCATGGCGCAGGTTGCGTGCGCAACGGGAAGAATCACGTTTTTTTCGGGGCAAAGCATCTTGAGTGTCTCTGCCATGAAGAGCACGCCGCATAAAATGATAGTGTCGCAGTCATATTCGTGCGCTTTTGCACTCAGTGCGAAGGAATCGCCGGTCAAATCGGCAATTTCCAAAATGTCAGGGGACTGATAGCTGTGTGCAAAGATCTTTGCGTTTTTTTCTTTTTTGAGTGTAAGAATTTGTTTTTGCAGATCGTTTAACATAAAAAAAGAGCACTCCTTGCTTTTTTGCTGCGAAAAGGCGGAAAACGATAAAAACCGACACAATGTCTTGTTTGAATCTATGATACACGCAAAACATGCCCTTGTCAAGAAGCGAAAAGCCTTTACAATAGGCATCTGTTCGATTATAATATAAAGATGTATACGTGTCTTAAAACCGAATGATAGATTTGTTGCGGAAGTACCGCAGAAGGGTGGATTTTCTTGTTATTTTATGATGAAACAAAAGTCGAGCTTGCAAACCTTGCCCCGGAGCTTGATGAGTTAAAAAGTGCACTTGGAATTGATAAAAAGAAGCTGGAAATTGAAGAATTGGAAGGCCGTGCGGCACAGCCTGATTTTTGGGATAACATGGAGGAGTCGCAGAAAGTGCTCCGCCACACAAGCCAGCTTAAAAGTGCAGTGGAATCGTATGAGAAGCTGTGCGCACAGCACGAGGATCTTGTGACGCTCGTGGAGATGGCGATTGAGGAAGATGACGAAAGCGTCGAGGAAGAACTGCGCACCGAGCTCGATGCGTTTAAAGAAACGCTCGAAACGCTGAAACTTCGTACCTTATTAACAGAGGAATATGACGCAAACAATGCGATCCTTACATTCCATGCAGGTGCAGGCGGAACAGAGGCACAGGACTGGGTCAGCATGCTGTTTCGTATGTATCAGCGCTGGGCAGAGCGCAAAGGCTTCAACGTCAAAACGCTCGACTATCTTGCAGGCGACGAAGCAGGCATCAAGAGTGTCAGCTTCATTGTCGAGGGCGAGAATGCATACGGCTTTTTGAAGAGCGAAAACGGTGTCCATCGTCTGGTGCGCGTTTCGCCGTTTGACTCGTCGGGACGCCGTCACACATCGTTTGCATCGCTTGAGGTTATGCCGGAAATCGACGACAGCATCGAAGTCAATATCCGTCCGGAGGATTTGCAGGTGGATACCTACCGTTCCGGCGGTGCAGGCGGTCAGAACGTCAACAAGGTGTCGTCGGCAGTGCGTATCACGCATATTCCGACCGGCATCGTCTGCGCTTGCCAGACTGAGCGCAGCCAGCTGCAAAACAAAGCAAACGCAATGAAAATGCTCAAATCAAAGCTTATTCAGATCAAAGAACGCGAGCATTTTGACAAAATCGAGGATATCAAAGGCGTGCAGAAAGAAATCGCATGGGGCAGCCAGATCCGCTCCTATGTTTTCATGCCGTATACCCTTGCAAAAGACCATCGCACCGGCTTTGAAAACGGCAACATTCAAGCGGTGATGGATGGCGACATCGACGGCTTTATCAATGCATTCTTAAAAGCAAAGAGCCGCGGCGAACTGTAACATAAAAAATCGTTCACCCATATACTGTCACTGAGAGGTGATTGATATGGGTGAATATCTTGCAATGGCCTTTTTGATCGTGACAAGTCTGCTTGGAATCATTTTGCTGGCGCGGCTTTGTCTGATGCAGCTCTGCGGCGGTGCGTGTCCGCGCGGCGTCCATGTACTTCCGATGTCGGGCGAGGTGACATCCGCGGAGTGGATGCTGCGCCGATTGCTATACCGAGGGGCCAGACAAATTGTTGTCATTGACCTTGGATGCAGTGCACATACACGCGAGATTCTCAGGCGGTTTTGTGATGACCATGCGGCGGTGACCGTCATTTCACCGGATACATAACGGAAAGGAGCGCTATGAGCACACAGGAATATGTGAAAATCTCCGGCTGTGTGGAGGAGATTATCTATAAAAATGAAGATACCGGCTTTTGTGTGCTCGATGTAAGCGTCGATAATGAGCTTATCTGTGCGGTAGGAACGATGGTTTCCGTGGAGCCGGGCGAGGAACTCGAATTGACCGGCTATTTTGATACGCATCCGGTGCATGGCGAGCAGTTTAAAGTGCAGATGGTGGAGCGCCGGCTTCCCGCGACGTCGAGTGCGATTCGCCGTTATCTGTCGAGCGGTGTGGTCAAGGGAATCGGCCCTGCGACGGCACGCAATATTGTAAACTGCTTCGGTGACGACACGTTAAAGATTATCGAAGAATCGCCGATGCGATTAGCGGAGGTACCGGGCATCAGTGCGGCAAAGGCACAGAAATTGGCCGGTGCATTTGCGCAGGTGTTCGGTGTACGTACCTTGATGATGTTTTTGTCAAAATATCAGGTCACACCGATGCAGAGCGTTGCTATTTATAAGGAATGGGGCAATCACGCGATGGATTTGATCAAGCAGAATCCGTATATTCTGTCGCGTGCCTCATTCGGCATTTCGTTTGCGACAGCGGACGCGATGGCAACGGCGTTCGAGCTGCCGCCCGAAAACGAAGACCGGATTTTAGCAGGTATTCAGTTTGTGTTAAAGCACAACACCGCAAACGGACATACGGCACTGCCGTCCCGATTGCTGCTGCCAACTGCCGCAAAGCTTTTGCAGCTGTCGGAGCCAGCAGTGGAAGAAGTACTCAAACAAGCGGTGTCCGATGGCGAGCTTTATGAGGAAGAGGGAACGCCCGATCTCATTTTTTTGCCGGAATATTATATGGCGCAGCAAAACATCGTGTCGCGGATTTCGCTGATGCTTTCCTCATACCGGGAGCCGCAGCCGCAGATTGACGAAGTGATTTCGCTCATTGAATCGGAAAAGGGAATTCACTATGAATCCTTGCAGCGCAAAGCGATTGCACAGGCGGCAGAGCATCCGGTGTTCATTTTGACCGGCGGACCGGGTACCGGTAAAACAACGACGGTCAACGGTATGATCGAGCTGTTTGAACAGCAGGGAAAAACGGTGCTGCTGACGGCACCCACTGGACGAGCCGCAAAACGTATGACGGAAGTGAGCGGCAAGGAGGCTAAGACAATCCACCGTCTGCTCGAGGTGGAGCCGGGCTATGCACAGACGGGCAAGCTTGTGTTTTCCCACAATGAACAGAATCCGCTGTACGGCGATGTCATCATCGTGGACGAGGTGTCGATGGTGGATACGCTGCTGTTTGACGCACTGCTGCGCGGCATGAAACCGACTGCAAAGCTTATTTTAGTCGGTGACTATCATCAGCTTCCGAGCGTGGGCGCTGGCAACATTCTGCGCGATCTGATCGAAAGCGACTGTGTACCTACCGTCAGCTTGACACAGATTTTCCGCCAAGCAGCGCAAAGTTTAATCGTCACAAACGCGCACGCGATCGTGAGCGGCGAAATGCCGGAACTCAGACGGAAGGACAACGACTTTTTCTTCCTGCCGCAAAACGACGGAAAACAGGCGGCGCAGCTGATTGCCGACCTTTGTGCAACACGGCTGCCGAATACGTACGGATTTTCGCCGACAGAGGATATACAGGTGCTCTGTCCGCAGCGAAAGGGTGAGCTTGGTGTAATCGTGCTCAATCAGTATTTGCAGGAGCGGTTAAATCCTGCCGCACCGGGAAAAACAGAATGGAAAAGCCCGACATATCTCTTCCGCGAGCAGGATAAAGTCATGCAGATCCGGAATAATTATGATATTCCGTGGAAACGCGGCGAAGAAGCAGGTGCCGGCATTTTTAACGGTGATATCGGCATTATCCGCATGATTGATCGCGGTTCGAGGACGATGGCGGTCGAATTTGACGCAAGAATTGCGTACTATAGCTTTGATATGTCAAAGGAATTAGAGCTTGCCTATGCCGTTACGGTGCATAAGAGCCAGGGCAGTGAGTTTGACGCGATTATTCTGCCGGTGATGGGCGGATATGACAAGCTGTATTTTCGAAATCTGCTCTATACAGCGGTAACCCGCGCGAAAAAGATTCTCATTCTGGTCGGACAGCAGAGCCGCATTGCATTCATGGTGCAAAACGACAAGAAAATGCGGCGGTATACCGGACTTTCGAAAATGCTCAAAGGGCGGATGCTCACATGAAGCGGCGGTGTGCAAAAATCGAATATTTCTGGCATATTTTCTTTCCGAACCGGTGTCTGTTTTGCGAAAAGCCGATTGCCGGCGACGAGGTGTTTTGTCCGCACTGTGAAAAAGAACAGCCATTGCTTCCGGCTGTCTGCAATCGCTGTTTAAAGCCGGTTGGTGCATGCACCTGCACGGTTCCGGTGTTTTCCGTCTTTCGCTATGAAGAAGGCGCCGAAACAGCAGTTCATGCGATGAAATTTACAGGTGACTGTGTGGCGGCGCAAAAGCTTGCACAGCTGATGGCGGGCAGGCTGTTTGAGTTGTTTAATTTTCATTTTCCGTTTGACCGGATTGTGCCGGTGCCGATGCATAAAAAGGATAAAAAAGACCGTGGATTTTCACAATCGGAATGGCTTGCAAAAGCGCTTTCAAAACAAATTTCAGTGCCGTGTATTGCGGATGCGCTCAAAAAAGTCCGCCGCACCAAAAAGCAACACACGCTTTCTGCACAAGAGAGAATGAAGAATCTAACCGGTGCGTTTGCTGTAAAATATCCGGAACGGATTCGCGGTCAGCGCATTTTGCTCGTGGACGATGTGTTCACAACCGGAGCGACTGCGTATGAAACAGCTGGGGTGCTGATTCGTGCAGGTGCATCGTCGGTGACAGTGATTGTTGCGGCGAAAACAACATTTACAGGAAACAATGGATTATGATATACTGAACATAGAAAAGGTGGTGTGCTCGTATGGGAGCAATGGATATTGGAATTGATCTTGGAACAACGAAGATTATCATATACAAACCCGGTGTCGGCGAGCTTTTGCGTGAGCCTGCTGTCGTTGCGGTGAATACGAAAGATGACACATTGATTGCCGCAGGACAGGAAGCGCTGTTGATGGTGGGAAAAACGCCGGAGTATATTCGTGCGGAGTTTCCGCTTGAAAACGGCGTCATTTCCAATCATGTGATGACGGAGCTGATGCTTAAGGAATTTTTGCACCGCGCGTGCAGCAGTTTCTTGGTGAAGCACCGGTTTGTGATCTGTGTGCCGTCTTCGGTGACCGAGGTGGAGCGCCGTGCAGTGGTGCGGACGATCGTCCATGCCGGTGTGCGCACGATCTATTTGATTGAAGAACCGATTGCGGCAGCACTCGGCGCCGGAATTGATGTCATGCAGCCGAACGGCTCGCTTGTGGTGGATATCGGCGGCGGCACGTCGGATATCGCTGTGATCTCGCTGGGCGGCGTGGTGCTTTCGGAATCGCTCCGCTATGCGGGAAACCATATCGATGAAGCGATCGTCAAACTGATGCTGTCGAAATACAATTTGTCGATCGGCAAGAAAATGGCACAGCAGATTAAACAGCAGATCGGCAATGTGTGGAACCCATCAAGCGACGAAAAAACAAAAGTACGCGGCAGAAATCTATTGACAATTTATCCGCAGCAGATTGAAGTGTCGTCGCTTGATATTTATGATGCGATTTCACCGTTTGCGCAGATGATCGTGGCGGCAGTTAAACGTGTACTCGACAAAACGCCGCCGGAGCTTGCAAGCGATATTTATGAAAACGGTATCACAATGACGGGCGGCGGTTCACTTCTGCGCGGACTTCCCGAGCTTTTGACGCAGGAAACGGGCATTCAGGCACGTGTTGCTGAAAATGCGATTGAAGCTGTGTCTGTTGGTACGGCAAAAGCGTTTGAGTATGCCGATTTGCTGCAAACCGGCTTTTCGCAGGAGCAGGCAAACAACTATTAACGCAAACTGGAGGGGACGTTTGTGATTATCAGAAAAATCAGAGAAGAAGAACTCAAGCGATGCTATGAAGTGATGTCGATTGCGTTTGAATTTCCGAATAAAGCAACGCAGACAAACGACGAAATCGTCAAAGAGGCAAAAGAACAGCCGAAAACGCGCGGACAGGAATACTGGCAGGAAAAATGGGCGGCGTTTGAAGACGACGACAAAACGATGATGGGATTTATGTTCACGATTCCATATACCGTGCAGTTTGACGGGCAGGAGTATCCGATGTGCGGCATCGGCGGCGTGTCAACGCTTCCGCAGTACCGGAAAAACGGCGTCATTCGCGGCTGCTTTGAACACAATCTGCCGCAGATGTATGAAGACGGCGTGGTGTTTTCATATCTTTACCCGTTTTCGACGGCGTTTTATCGGAAATTCGGCTATGAGATGTGCGGCGAGCGGGTGTTTTATGAGATTGACCTGCGTGCGTATACACATTTCCCGGTTGAGGGCAAATGCGTTTTGGCGGAAGGGCAGTCGTTCAATGAAGAAATCGCATCGGTGTACCGCGATTTCTGCGGTAACATGAATCTGATGTGTGTGCGCAAGCCGTATGATTTTCCTGATGCAGAGGGAAGAGATCCTGCAAAGGACTGTGTCTATACCTATGTGTATGTTGCAAAGGATGGTACGCCGAAAGGTGTCATGACCTTCACCAAAGAACAAATCGAGCCGTATGTGTTTGAGATGAAATGCAGTCAGTTTTATTTTTCCGACTGGGAAGGATTTTACGGGCTTTTGAATCATGCACTTGCGTATAAAACGTATTATAAGAAGATTTCATTCTGGCTGCCGTCACACATGGATGTTGTCAGCCGGATTCCCGAATGGGCAATGGTGCCGTGCAAACGTACTGTGGCACACACTGGTATGAACCGTGTTGTCAATGTGCAAAAGGCGTTAAAAGGCGCACGGTATCACGGAAGCGGTACGATTGCGATTGGTGTAAATGATCCGCAGATTGCAAAAAACGACGGCGTGTGGCTTGTTTCGTTTGAGAATGGACAGGCAAGCGCAGTGGAACGTACCACAAAAACACCCGATATCACAATGGGAATTTCCGATTTTTCGCGTTTGATTGCGGGTTCACATGACACGGCAGATGCGGTTTCATTGCCGGGTGTTTTGGTCTTGAACCCTTCTGCGCCGTTTGCGGGTGTATTTTACAAAAAGCCGATTTTTATCATGGATTCTTTCTAAAATACTTGCTTTTTGACACTGCACATTGTATACTTATACTAAGGTAATGTTGGTTACACTTCATTAGAAAAAGGAGAAGATTACCATGAATATTTATGGCGTCAATGTTGACATCAAAAACGTTCCGGAGCTTGATCCGACGTTCGCACCGCTGCATGTGTTTAACCGCGAGTTTTTGAAAACCGCGAAAAAACCGATCGCAGTTGCAGTGGAGAGAAGCGGCGGCTTGATTTCCGTGTATGATACATTCATTCACGGCACACCGGAAATGGCAGATGCGGACAACTACTATGTTGACCGTCTGGTCAAATTCCTGCTGTGGGCAAAAGGCGGCTTCCGCGTGTATATCTGCGGCGACGAAAACGTGTACCGCTATATGCACGATACATACAGCCCGAATGGCGCACGTGCATTTGACTATGACTTCATGAAACAGGTGTACGAGAAAGAATTCGAGGTCGTCAATGTCCCGAATCTTGCGGACAAACCGGCTGCAAACGAGAAATCCAAAGCAATCGGCAAACATTTGGACGGCTGCCGCATCGGCTTTGATGCAGGCGGATCTGACCGTAAAGTTTCCGCAGTTGTGGACGGTGTTCCGGTATTCAGTGAGGAAACCGTTTGGCTGCCGAAAGTCAATCCGGACCCGGATTATCACTTCGAAGGCATTCTGCACTCCATGAAAATGGCAGCAGAGAAAATGCCGCGCGTTGATGCAATCGGCGTCAGCTCCGCTGGTATTTACATCGACAACCGCACCATGGTTGCATCGCTGTTCTTAAAAGTGCCGAAAGATGCATTCGATGCAAAAGTAAAAGACATCTATCTGCGCGCAGCAGACGAAATCAGCAAAATGGTCGGTCACAAAGTGCCGATCGAAGTTGTAAACGACGGCGACGTCACTGCTCTGGCAGGCGCAATGAACTTAAATGACGTAGACGTGCTGGGTATCGCAATGGGTACTTCCGAAGCAGTCGGCTATGTTGATAAAGACGGCAACATCACCGGATGGCTCAACGAGCTCGCATTCGCACCGGTTGACGCACAGCCGGACGCAATGGAAGACGAGTGGTCGGGCGACATCGGCTGCGGCGTTAAATACTTCTCGCAGGACGGCGTCATCAAACTGGCAAAACCGGCTGGCATCGAGCTTGATGAGGATGCAACACCGGCTGAGAAACTGAAAGCTGTTCAGGCGCTCATGGAAAAAGACGATCCGCGTGCAGTCAAAGTGTACGAGTCGCTCGGCGTATATTTGGGCCACACTTTGGCACTGTATGCTGACTTCTATGAGATTCGTCACTGCCTGCTGCTTGGCCGTGTGATGTCCGGCAAAGGCGGCGACCTGATCCTCAAAGTTGCAAAAGAGGTGCTCGCTGACGAGTATCCGCAGATTAAAATGAACGCACAGACACCGGACGAGAAAATGAAACGTGTCGGTCAGTCTGTTGCAGCAGCAAGCCTTCCGGAAATCGTAAAATAAGGATTGCTGATCGTTTCGACTGTATATTCTATCATGAAATTAAAAAAGGCTCGTGTTCTTAAAAGAACACGAGCCTTCTTTTTTGCTGATACCATCAAAACGGCATCATTGAAGACCGGTAAGCTTTGTGACAAGCATTCCGACGACACCGCACCCGACCATCACATAGATGGGATTGACTTTCCATTTGCGCAGGACAAAAAATGCGATCAAAAACAGCGCAATGCCGACAAACCGAACGTCTGCAAATGATGCGGGAATCAGTCCGTCTACAAATGAAGCAGTCAGCAGAATCGATAAGCCTGCCGAAGCGATCATCGCGACAACCGCCGGCCGCAGACCGGACAGCACGCCGCGCACAACGGTGAGATTTTGATATTTAAAATAGAAATGTGCGAGCAGCAATACGATGATGCATGACGGAAGCACACAACCGAGTGTCGCCACCAGTGCGCCGCCGACGCCTGCAATTTTGATGCCGACAAATGTTGCCGAGTTGATTGCAACCGGGCCGGGTGTCATCTGTGAAATTGTAATGACATCGACGAATTCGTTCATCGAAAGCCAGCCGTGCAGATTGACGACCTGATTTTGAATCAGCGGCATTGCAGCATATCCGCCGCCAATACTGAACAGTCCGATTTGAAAAAAGCTTAAAAATAATTGCAGATAGATCATTCGACGCCACGCTCCTTTTTCCGTTTTTCTTCAAAGTGCGAGGATACCGCGCCGATTGCACCGCAAATGAGGATCAGAAGAATGATATTCACGTTAAAGAAGTAGCTTGCGACGAAAACCGCAGCCATGATGAGCACCGGCAGCCATTTTTTCTCTTTGATAATGCCGCTTGCCATCGAAAAGACAACATCTGCAATGACTGCTGCCACACCCGACTGCATTCCTTGAAGAAGTGCTGCGACCCAGGTGTTTGTGGCGAAAGCCTGATAAAACAGCGAAATGATCGACAGTGTAATCAGCGGCGGCAACACGGTTCCGATGATTGTTACAAGTGTGCCAAGCTTTCCGGCAAGCCGGTAGCCAATGAGAATTGCAGCATTTACGGCGATCGGTCCCGGCGAGGACTGTGCGATTGCAGTCAAATCGAGCATTTCCTTTTCTTCAATCCAGTGCAGATCGTCGGCAAATTTCTTTTTCATCAGCGGAATAATGACGTATCCGCCGCCGAATGTGAATGCGCTTAAATAGAACGTAGATGTAAACAGCTTTAAATAAAGCTTTGCGTCCTTTTTCATCAAACCCCTCCATGATGTTTCTGAATATAGTATACTCCTTGCTTTTTCATAAGTAAAATAGTATTATAATATAATAAGTATAATAATTTTGTTATGAATAGGAGGGGCGATATGACACTGCGTCATTTGCGGATTTTTTTTGCTGTATGTGAGGAACACAGCATGACAAAAGCGGCAGCGCGGCTTTATTTGGCACAGCCGTCTGTAAGCCTTGCGATCCGAGAGATGGAGGAGCATTACGGCGTCAAGCTGTTTGACCGGGTATCGCGGCGGCTTGATTTGACGGAAGCCGGAAAACAGTGTTATGCGTATACCACGCACATTCTGACGCTTGTGGATGAAATGGAGCAAGGAATTCGGCGGTTTGACAGCCACCGGCTGCATATCGGATGCAGTTTGACAATCGGAACGTGTCTGCTGCCGGCGATCGTATCGCAGTTTAAAGAGCAGCATCCGCAAACGGAAATTTCTGCACAGATTGAAAATTCCGAGCGTATTCTTTCGATGGTCAGTGATAACGCGCTTGATTTTGCATTGGTGGAAGCGATTCCGAACGACCCGCAGCTTAGAAAAGAACAGTTTTTGACGGACACATTGATCCCGGTCTGTGCGCCGTTTCATCCGCTTTCACGGGAAGCGAATGTGACCGCCGAACAATTCGCGTCGTTTCCGGTTATCATGCGCGAAAAGGGAAGTGGTACGCGGGAACTGTTTGACAGTGTGATGCTAATGCATAATCTGGTGGTCAATCCGCTTTGGGTGAGCACAAACACGCAGGCGATTTTGTCGGCGGTTTCTGCGGGAATCGGTGTTTCCGTGCTGCCGCGGCTGCTTGCGGAAGATGCGATTGCCAAAGGCGAAATCGTTGAAATTTCAACTCGTGACCTCTCGTTTTCCCGTGCATTTTACCTGGTGTATCATAAAAACCGGTATCTTTCTTCAACCGCAGAAGCATTTTTGTCCCTTTGCCGCAATGCATGTACGGTTGCACTTTGCGCGCAGAATTGATATAATAACAAACAAGACGACTGTATTAAAAAAGGATGTACGATTGTATGAAGAAAATCAAAAGCTTTTCTGTTGACCACGATGTGATCACAAAGGGAATGTATATTTCGCGGATTGACGGTGATGTCATTACATATGACGTGCGGATGAAAACGCCGAACGGCGGCGATTATTTGTCGGACGGTGCGATGCACACGATCGAGCATTTGTTTGCAACGTATGCGCGCAACTCTGCGTTTTCCGATCAAATTGTCTATGTCGGACCGATGGGATGCCGTACTGGATTTTACCTGCTCACGCGCGACACCATGACCTATGAGCAGGGATTGTCGCTTGTGCGCGATGCGTTTTTGTTTATGCGTGATTTTTCGGGCGAAATTCCGGGCAGTACAAGAAAAGAATGCGGCAACTATCTTGATCACGATGTGGAAGGCGCAAAAGCCGCTGCATCTGATTTTTGTGATGTGCTGACGACTTGGAATGTCGAAAAACTGATCTACCCCGATCAAAACGGCGCATCTGAAAGTGCAGTATAATAAAAGCGAAAAAACGGAGGATCATTTGATCCTCCGTTTTCACTTTTGTTAAAGAATAATGCAAATCAAGCCGCTGCATCCTTCATTGATGATCCGCTCGATTGTTTCCTGCAATCTGCCGCGCGCTTCCTGCGGCATACGATAGAGCTTGTTGTGCAGTCCTTCGTTGACCAGTGCATGAAGCGATTTGCCAAAGATGTTCGATTCCCAGATCTTCTGCGGATTTTCTTCAAACTCTTTGAGCAGATACATCACAAGCTCTTCAGACTGCTTTTCGGAGCCGACAATCGGGGACACCTCGGTGGTAATCGACGCTTTCATCAAATGATAGCTCGGTGCACTTGCCCGAAGCTTTACGCCGTATTTTCCGCCCTGCTTGACAATTTGCGGTTCTTCGAGTGTGAGCTCGTCGATGCCCGGCATCACAATGCCGTAGCCGGTTGCCTCCACTTCCTCGAGTGCGCCGGCAATTTTTTCGTATTTCTTTTTGATCTGCGCGAGTTCAATCATACATGGCATGAGTGCGGCTTCTCCCGGAATTGACAAGCCGGTCACTTCGCCCAGGATTTGATAGAACAGATCGGGCTTTAAGGAAACGGACAGATAAGCGCTGCCGGTGCCCAGTTCAATTTTGTCAATCCGGCACTGTGTGATGGATTCGCAGTCACAGATCTGTTCGCCCACCGTGCGGACCGTACCGATATGTGTAAGTGAAGCTGTTTTTTCGCGAATGGTATCAAATACGCTTTTGCGCAGCCAGTGATCGTGGTCGAGTGAAACCAGCCAGAAGGGAAGATCAACACAGATATCACGGATCGGGAACTGGAACAAGAGGTTTTGCATGATATCCTGGATATCCCGCAGAGAAAGATCGATACAGCTGACCGGCAAAACGGGCACACCATATTTTTTTGACAAGACCGCTGTCTGTTCCTGTGCATGTGCGCTGTGCGGATCGACGCAGTTATACAGCACGACAAACGGCTTTTTCAAGGAATTTAATTCATTGATGACACGTTCTTCCGCCTCTTCGTACTCTTCGCGGGGAAGATCGGTGATACTGCCGTCGGTTGTGATGACGATGCCGACGGTTGCGTGTTCGGAAATGACCTTCTGCGTTCCGATTTCTGCCGCCATATTAAACGGGACTTCTTCGTCAAACCATGGCGTCATCACCATTCTGGGCACTTCGTTTTCAAAATAGCCGAGTGCACTCGGAATAATGTAACCCACACAGTCGATCATGCGCACATTCATCTCGGCTTGGTTGTCGAGCTTGATCGTGACGGCTTCTTCCGGAATGAATTTCGGTTCTGTCGTCATGATGGTTTTGCCTGCTGCTGATTGAGGCAGTTCGTCGGTGGCGCGCTCTTTTCGGTATTCGCTCTCGATATTCGGAATAACGAGCGTCTCCATGAATTTTTTGATAAATGTGGATTTTCCGGTGCGAACCGGGCCGACAATGCCCACATAGATATCGCCGCCGGTTCGTTTTGCGATATCAGCATATAAATTTCGTTGTTCCATAGTTATGCGCCCTCCTGTGAAGAATGAGAAAGAGACGGAATCATCAGCATGCACGGTGCAGAGATCGGATCGGTAATCCCTTCATTTTCCTGTGCGATCAGTAACGGAGAAGCGCCGTACCGCTTTGCAATCTCCCAGATCCGCTCACCTGCAGACGCATAGTAGAGCCGAAGCGGCGGCTGCTGTGGTTTTTGCGCATCATTTTCCCGCAGATCAATCTGTGTGACTGCATGACAGCGAACATCCGCATACACCGTACCGGTGACACAAAGCTCGGCGCAGACTTCTACTTCTGTATCGGAAATCATCCGGTAAGAAACGGACGATGGGCAGATAATCGGCTGTAAAAAACACGATTCTTCACTGCATGCAGTTTGCAGCGTGAGCTCACACGGCGTTTTTTTCTCATAGAGCACCGGCATGGATTCGCTGTCGCAGGCAAGCAGCGTGCAGCTCAATGTTCCCGTGATGATAAACGATGATTCACCCATACGGCAGTCTTCCTCTGTAAAACGGCAGGAGAGATCGTATACGCCGTTTAACTCATTTTGCGGAATTTCGATGGTCGTTTTGCAGGAATGGGTTTCTTTGAGCGGATAGAGCATGCGTTTGGTCGTGAGCGGAGAAACCTGCGTATCGGCTTGATACTGCGTGGAAAATGCATCGCGCAGCACGTGAATTTCCATGTTTTTGTCAGCTTCGCAGACAGCGCAGATCGAAAATTCCGCATTGACCGCACAGCATTGTCCCGATTCGTCCTGTCTACAGGAGCAGGTGTAGTCTGTTACGTCAAACCGAACGGCTGCGCTGTGTTCTTCTGTGACACCTGGCAGATCAAGCACCTGGCTGAACGGGAATCTCGATTCGATCACTTCGGGTGTCGGCTGTTCCCCGCACGGCATATAGAGCAAGTGAACGAATAGCTCGCCTTTTGTGATGATCCGGTTTTCGATGATCCGCGATTCTGTCAAGGAAGCGTATGTATCAATGGTGAGGATTTCGTCGATCGACGGTTTCCCCTGCGGAACAGAAAGCTCTTCGCGTACGCAGAATTCCTGAGAAGCGGAAAGCCTTCTGCCGAGTACAGTGAGCGGTAGCGGATCGGTCTGTACACCGCAGCCTTTTGCACAGCACAGTACCGGATAATCTTTCGGTGCGGTGACGATGGTGCGGATGGTGAGTGCGCCGCGAATATCAAGCCGGCGCTGGCTGGTTGCACGGCAGTTTACATAATCGCACCGCACCGCCGCAGTGATGTGCGGGGAAGCGGCTTCTTTGTTTAGTTCGAGTGTTTTGTGAAACGGCTGTTTTTGTGTCACAGTGCAGATGCGGTATGTTTCTTCTGCCGTATACATGACGTGAATGTGGCAGATTCCTTCGATCATCAAGCGTCCGTTTGCCATTCGCTTTTGCGTGATGTGCGGAATCAGACGACAGCAGAGCACCTTGAAAATTCCTTTGCAGTAATCGGGCAGCAGATAGTCAAGCTCGACAGACTGTTCGAGTACGCCGTCATAAAGAACTTCATTGATGCAGATTGTATCGTTTGTGCAGGTCAGTTCCATGTAGAAAAGCTCCTTTGCGATCAAGATTGTCTGCCATATTGTTATGCAAAAAGAGGGCTTGTTATGCTTTTTGTTTGTCTTTGGCCATGATAAAGCGGATCACCGTGGTTTGAGCGAGTGGACAAGTATTGTAAAAAAAGCTTACAAATTTCTGATTGAACTCTTTACGTTTTGGTGTTTGTGTGCTAAAATAAAGGTAGCATTTAAAGATAAAAGGAGTGCATTCCAATGAAAATCATTCATTGCAAGGATTACGACGATATGTCAAAAAAGGCTGCTGCGATGTTCTTTTCGCAGATCCACATGAAACCGGACAGCGTGCTCGGTTTGGCAACAGGTTCCACCCCGATCGGTACATACAAACAGCTCATCAAATGGTATGAAGAGGGCGATCTCGATTTCAGCGAGGTCAAATCGGTAAACCTTGACGAGTATGTCGGCTTGGATGGCACAAATGATCAGAGCTATCGTTATTTCATGAATGAAAACCTCTTCAATCATGTCAACATCAACAAAGACAACACAAATGTTCCGAACGGCAAAGCGGAAGATATGGATGCGGAAGCACTTCGTTATGAAGCACTGATCAAATCGCTGGGCGGCATTGATATGCAGCTTCTGGGTATCGGCAATAACGGTCACATCGGCTTCAACGAGCCGAGCGATGCATTTGACAGCATCACACACGAAGTCAAACTGACTGAATCCACCATTCAGGCAAATGCACGTTTCTTTGAAACGATGGACGATGTTCCGAAAACAGCAATTTCCATGGGTATCGGCACCATCATGAAAGCAAAGAAAATCGTGCTGATTGCAAACGGTCCGAAAAAAGCAGATATCATCTATGAGACCTGCTTTGGCCCGATCACACCGAACGTCCCGGCTTCTGCACTGCAGCTGCATCCGGATGTCACAATCATCGTTGATGATGAGGCATATGCAACAATCCTTGCAAAATGCGGAAAATAAGCGTTTTCTAAAACGCGTAAAACAAAAGCTCCCTTAATCGGGAGCTTTTTGTTTCGTTTCGTTGTATGCAATCCGGTATTCGTATGTCCGGAATGTTTTGCTGAGCGGCTTTGACTCAAAGGAACCTGTCTGCATGAATGTAAACCCACACGATTCGATCAGACGGCGTGAGGCTACATTTTCTTCAAAACAGCATGCCCAAATGTATTTGAGTCCTTGGCGGCGGAATAGGTAATCAGTCAAAGCCAGAACCGCTTCTTTCATGAATCCCTGCCGATGGTAGCTGTGATGCAGTACAAATCCAAGTTCACGTGTGTCACTGCGTCCGCCTGCATCTTTAAAAATGCAGATATGACCGATTACTTTATCTTCCTTTTTTAATACAATCGCCAGCCGATTTTTCGCATTTACCCATTCGTTTAAAAGGTCTGCCGATTCTTCAAGCGACTCATGGGCGCGCCATCCGGCATGAATGCCGACGTCCGGCTGGGCGCAGTATTCATGAAAATCATGCAGGTCACATTTGAGAAACGGACGCAGAAAGAGCCGTTCTGTTTCAATCATCATTCTGTTTGATTCCCTTGCTTTCTTTTTGCTTATATGTTTATTATAAAGCGAATTTTGCGGCAATTCAACAGAAAATACGCTATTTGTTATAAAAAATAATGTGTAATTTTGTCTGTTTCGCGCAAATTACTGCTCTTGAAGCATTGTTCTGATTTGTGTTATAATAAAATCATCTATAAAAAAGGGAAGTGTTTCATTGGAAAATGAAAAACGATTCGCCGTATTGATTGATGCGGATAATATTTCCGAAAAATATATCAAAGGAATTTTGGACGAGATCTCAAACGATGGCGTCGCAACATATAAACGCATTTACGGCGATTGGACAAAGCCGAACTTAGGCGCATGGAAGCAGGTGCTTTTGGAAAATTCCATCACGCCGATTCAGCAATACAGCTATACAACCGGAAAAAACGCAACGGATTCCGCGATGATTATTGATGCAATGGATATTTTGTATTCCGGTCATGTGGACGGATTCTGCCTTGTTTCAAGTGACAGCGATTTTACAAGACTTGCGTCAAGACTGCGGGAATCGGGGATGATTGTTGTCGGTATGGGCGAAAAGAAAACACCGTCCGCATTTATTTCCGCGTGCCACCAATTTAAATATCTTGAAATTCTGCTTTGCAATGCGGAGGAAAAGAACAATGCGGATGCACCATCGGAAACGTCACAGCAGCGCACCGATCTTGCAGCGATCAAGCGAACAGTTTTGACCATTATTGATGAGGTTTCGGATGAGGACGAATGGATTTTTATCAGTGAAATCGGTGATATCCTTGTCAAACGATATCCGGATTTTGACGTGCGTAACTATGGCTTTAAAAAGCTTACACCGTTTCTAAAATCGCTCAATATTCTCGATATTCGTTCCACCAGGACGTCCGACGGCAACAATCGCCTGGTCTATGTCCGCGCAAAGAAGAACCATTCATAAAATAAAGGAGATTTTCATGCAGTATGATGCACCAATGCTGATTGAATCGATTCGCCGCGCGTTATATGACGCCGGCATTCGGGAAATGACGCAGATTCAAAACGAAACAATTCCGGTGATGCTCGAAGGAAAAGAAGTGCTTGCAAAGGCACCAACCGGAACAGGAAAAACATTTGCATTCGGAATTCCGATTCTTCAGACAATCAACAGAGAAGAAAAGAAAACACAAGCGGTCATTTTATGTCCGACAAGAGAACTGTGCGTGCAGCTGCGCGATGAAATGCGTGTGCTTGCAGCACATTTGCCGGAGATTCGCATCGCTGCGGTATACGGCGGACAGCCTATGCGCCGACAGATCGAACAGCTTCAGAAACATCCGCAGATTGTTGTGGCAACACCCGGACGGCTCATTGATCACTACCGTCATAAAAACGTATCGTTTGCCGATGTGACGGTGACTGTACTCGATGAGGCGGACGAGATGCTCGATATGGGATTTTTCAAAGATGTACGGTATCTGCTCGATCAGATGCCGAAAACGAGCAAGCTTTCGATGTTTTCCGCAACAATTTCGCGACCGGTCATGGATATCGGATGGCTGTATCAGCGTGATCCGGTGGAAATCACTGTGCTGCCGGTTGAGGAAAATAAGCCGAAAATTTTGCAGTACGGCATCGAGGCAACCGGTACAAAAAAGATCTTCGATTTGTTTGCACTCATTCGAAATATTGCACCCGAAAAGGCAATTATTTTCTGTAATACCAAGTATCAGACGGCCAGCTTGACAGAACAGCTTGTAAAGCGAGGAGGCTTTACAGCAAAATGTATCCATGGAGATATGGCGCAGCCGCTTCGAAATAAGATTATGGCGTCTTATAAAGCGGGAGAATTTGCACTTTTGGTTGTCACGGATGTGGCAGCACGCGGGATCGATGTGACCGGCGTGGATGCGGTGATTAACTTTGATGTACCGCAGGAAAATGAGTATTATATTCACCGGATCGGCAGAACAGGCCGTGCAAAGCAGGAGGGAAAAGCGTATACATTTTTCTCGCAGAATGACAAAGCGCACCTTTTGAATATCCTGCACTATACAAAATCGGAGCTTACGATGGTGAAAATCGATGCGGAAGGCAGGCTTGTTTGCGCATGAAAGAAAAACGCCCCATTTTGATCGATGCGCCGCGTGTCGGCCGCAGTATCGAGCCGCTGTGCGGTTGGTATCAAAAACATGCGCGCAAGCTTCCGTGGCGGCAAACGAATGACAGCTATGCCATTTGGGTTTCGGAAGTGATGCTTCAGCAGACGCGTGTCGAAGCGGTGATTCCGTATTATGAGCGGTTTATGACAGCACTCCCGACCATAGAGGCACTGGCAGAAGTCGATGACGATGTGCTGTTAAAGCTTTGGGAGGGACTTGGCTACTATTCGCGGGCACGAAATTTAAAGAAAGCGGCGCAGATTTGTGCGGTACAATACGGCGGCAGGCTTCCCGGCAGTTATACAGAGCTTTTAAAGCTGCCCGGGTTCGGTCCGTATACAGCAGGTGCCGTTGCGTCGATTGCATGGAATTTGCCGGTTCCCGCGGTAGACGGCAATGTGATGCGTGTGATTTCGCGGATTACAGCACTCGAACATGATATCAAGGACCCGGCAACAGTGCGCGCTGTGCGTGAACTGCTTTGTGGTGTGATCGAAGCTTCCGAACCGGGAATCCTCAATCAGGCGCTCATGGAGCTCGGTGCGTGCATCTGTGTGCCAAACGGCGCACCGCGGTGTCATGAATGTCCTGTTTCTGCGCATTGTGCGGCAAGAGAAAACGGCCAGACGGAATTGTTTCCGGTCAAAGCGCCGAAAAAACAGCGCCGTATTGAGGAGAAGACAGTCATCGTAGTCTGTGTTGATGACGGCGTCCTTCTTTGCAAACGGGAAAGCAAGGGACTGCTTGCGAATTTGTACTCGTTTTTATGTGAGGACGGTCATTTGACAAAGGAAACAGTCATCGATATTTGCAAACAGCACGGAATCACTGTCGAGTCCGTTTCGGAGATGAAACCTGCAAAGCACATCTTTACGCATATTGAATGGCACATGATCGGATATCTGGTGCAGGGAACCGGCAAAACTCTGCCGTATGAAAATGATATCATCGCAGCACGGCATCAGATCCGGACAGCATATTCGATCCCGCGTGCGTTCGCTTCTTATCAAAAAGAAATCGGATTGCTTTAACGTAAAAGGAGGATGACGATCATGGCGAAAATAGGAATGACACAGCCGCGCGGTCAGAGCATTATGGCGGCACTCGGACAGTTCAAGGCAGATCTTGTGCTCAAGAACGCACAGGTGCTGAATGTGTTTACCGGAGAATTTATGACGCGCGATGTTGCGATCTGCCGCGACCGGATCATCGGAATCGGTTCATACAGCGGCCTGCGTGAGTATAACTTGAGCGGAAAATATATCGTTCCGGGTTTTATCGATACGCATACGCACATCGAATCCTCCATGACAACGCCGCAGCGGTTCTGTCGGGAAGTACTTTCGCGAGGAACGACAACCGTGATTGCCGATCCGCATGAGATTGCAAATGTGTGCGGACATGATGGCCTTTCGTTCATGCTTGATGAGGCGGAAAATGCGGTTGTGAATCTTTACTATATGCTGCCGTCCTGCGTGCCGACAACGGAACTTGACAGCGCAGGTGTAACGCTCGATGCACAGAGTCTTTCAAAATATATGCATCATAAAGCAGTGCTCGGCCTTGGTGAAATGATGAATGTGCCGGGCGTCATTCGCTGTCAAAGTGATGTGTATCAAAAACTTTCCATGTTTCGCTCGATGGTGATTGACGGTCATGCACCGATGCTGCATGGAAATGCATTGCAGACGTATTGCCTGGCCGGTATGATGACTGATCACGAATCGACAAGCGGCGAAGAAGCCGCCGAAAAAATCCGTGCAGGTCTTGCTGTGTTAATCCGTGAGGGATCGGGTGCCAAAAATCTCGATGCGATTGCAGAAATTTTGATTGACGGCCGGATGAACACCTCTCGTGTTGCGTTTTGTACCGATGATAAGCATATCGACGATATCCGCCGTGAAGGACACATCGACTATCATATCAAACGATGCATTGAACTTGGAATGGAACCTGCCAAAGCGTATACGATCGCGAGCCATTATGCTGCGCAGATTTACGGACTTACGCATCTCGGCGCGGTTGCAGCAGGGTATCAGGCGGATCTTGTCGTGCTGAATGATTTGGAAAACGTATCAATCGAAATGGTGTTCCACAAGGGAAAAACTGCGCGTGTTTGGCTTGAAGAGCCGATCTGCGAGGAAATTCCAAAACCGCTCTTGAATACGGTTCATCTGCCGCATATTAAGAAGAATATGCTGCGGCTGCCGGTGACAAAAGCAGAAGTTCCTGTGATTCTTCCGGTGGCGCACGAGATCAAAACGGAGCGTGCAGATGAGGCGGTACGCACACAAAACGGTGTGTTTGTACCGGACAGCGTGCACCAGAAAGTTGCCGTGGTGGAGCGTCACCGGGCGACCGGAAAAGTGGGGCTTGGCATTATTCGCGGGTTTATGAAGAAAGGTGCGATTGCGTCGACCGTTGGACACGATTCGCACAACATCACCGTTATCGGCACAAATGATGACGATATGATGATGGCGATTCACGCGCTTCATCTGTGCGGCGGCGGGTATGTGATCGTCTGTGACGGAAAGATTCTCGCGGGGATTTCACTGCCGGTGGGCGGATTGATGAGCGATAAACCGACACAGGATCTTCAAAAAGAGCAGGAAACCTTCTTAAAAGCGGCGAGGGAAATCGGTATTCCTGAGGAATATGACCCGTATCAAACGCTTTCGTTCTTACCGCTTTCTGTACTGCCGAAACTGCGTGTCACAACGAGCGGCTTGTTTGATGCCGTCAAAAATATGGAACTCACCTATTAAGAAGGGCAGCGACTATGGCAGAGGAATATCAAAACAAAACGTTTTCAGAAGCAGAATCTTTTTTGGAATCATGTGAAAAACACGTGTTTCGTGAATGTAAATTTCAGTCGGTTGATTTGACGGACCGGGTATTTGAACGGTGCGTGTTTGAATCCTGTAAGTTTTTTGCATGCCGGATGGGCGCGTCTGTGTTCCGCCGATGCCGAATGACGAACTGCGTGTTTGAACTTTGCAGCTTGTTCGACACTGCGTTTGACTCCTGCAAGATGACCGGTTCTGTGTTCTATGAAATCGACTGCACCTGCTTTTCAATTACAGGCGGGGATTGGTCGTTTACCGATGTGCGGGAACTCGATTTTTATAAAATGAAGCTTTGCGGCGTCAATTTTGACCATGCAGATTTTACGGGATGCTGTCTTGATCAGGCGGTGTTTCAAGACTGCAATCTCTCGCACATCAAGGTGGGAAATACAAGCGCGGTCGGCACAGATTTTCGCAGCAGTACAATGGACGGCATTGATTTTCGCGGAATACAGATGAAAAAGACCAAAATAGACCTGACACAAGCGATCTTGATTGCTTCGTGCATGGGTGCAGAATGTATATAAAAAGGGGATTTATGAGAAATGGGAGAAACAATCAAAAGAAAGAAAAACGGACTCACCGACATGACGCAGGGCAACCCGTATAAGCTGATTGTCATGTTTTCGATTCCGCTGCTGATCGGAAATATTTTTCAGCAGCTTTACAACATGGTGGACAGTATTGTCGTCGGACAGTGGATCGGCGATAAAGCGCTTGCCGCAGTGGGAACGGGATTCCCGATCATTTTCATGATGAGCTCGCTGTTTATGGGAATCGGTATGGGTGCGTCTATCATGATTTCACAGTATTACGGCGCAAAAGATTTTGAAAGTGTCGGAAAAACGGTTAACACGATTTATACAGCGCTGATCATCGGCATTGTTCCGCTGTCACTGATCAGTGTGCTGCTTGCAAAGCCGCTTTTGATGCTCATTCAGGTGCCGGATGACGGAACGCTTTCGATGGCGACGATTTATATGATTACCATTTTTGTCGGAATCATCGGCAGCCTTGGCTATAACATCAACGCCGGTATTTTGCAGGGATTTGGCGATTCGCGTACATCGCTTTTGTTTTTGCTGATTGCGTGTATCATCAATATCGTGCTTGATATCGTGTTTACTGTCTGCTTTGGTATGGGTGTGTTCGGTGTGGCGCTTGCAACCATTATCGGTCAGCTTGCTTCCTGGCTGTTTGGCATTCAGTATATCAACCGGCATTATCCGATGCTTCACATTCGGCTGTTTTCCTTTCATTTTGACAAAGCGCTGTTTAAACAGGCAATGCGGTTGGGCATTCCGTCCGGATTGCAGCAGGCGCTTTTTTCAGTCGGTGTTATGATGATGCAGTCGCTTGTCAACAGCTACGGTTCATCGTTTATGGCAGGTTTTAACGGCGCAGGAAAGATCGACTCCTTTGCGTTCATGCCGATTCAGAGCTTTTCGATTGCAATTACCACCTATACCGGACAAAATGTCGGTGCAGAACAGTATAAACGCGTATCGTCAGGATTCCGTGCCGGTATGGTGCTTTCGATTGCCACGAGTATTGCACTAGGCATTATCTTGTATCCGATCAGTGGATTTGTGATGCGGATGTTCAGCCAAAGTCCGGAGGTCATTGCGTCCGGCGTTACATATCTGCACAGTGTGCTTCCGTTTTATTGTTTGCTTGCCATCATGTTTATGGTGAGCGGAACGATGCGCGGTGCAGGTGAAATGGTGGTACCGATGATTTGTTCGTTTATTTCGCTTTGGATTGCCCGTGTACCGACGGCATATCTATTAAGCTTCTGGTTTGGACGGGATGCAATTTTTTATTCCTATGTGATCGGCTGGGCAATCGGCCTTGTGATCGGCCTTTTGTATTATGCATCCGGCAGATGGAAGCGAAAAGGTCTTGTCAAAAGCACACCGGTACAAATGGAAACAAGCGAAGAATGATGATGTTTAAATACAGCCGGCAAACAGTGTCGGCTGTATTTTCATGCAGAAAAACAGAGAAAAAATGAAGCATCTTTTGTGTCAGATGACGTTTTTTGTTTTTTTGGCCGTGAAGACTATACTTTTTAAAAAATCATGATACAATATTTTTTGTTTTTATAAATCGATAGATATGGGGGAATTTGATGCGGACGGATTTGACCGACGGAAAACCGGGAAAGCTTATTTTGTTTTTTACAATACCGCTTTTGATCGGTAATCTCTTTCAGCAGTTTTACAGTATGGCGGATACGATTATTGTCGGACGAACGATCAATGTTTACGCATTGGCGGCAGTCGGCGCAACCGGCGCCATCAGCTTTTTGATTCTTGGATTTGTGCAGGGAATCACCAGCGGATTTTCTGTTATTACCGCACAGCGTGTCGGCGCGGACGATGAAGAAGGCATTCGCCGCAGTGTTGCAACATCCTTGATTTTAAGTGTCGGCGTGACGATTGTGTTTACGATTCTGAGCGTGTTCACTGCACGGCCGCTGCTTGAACTCATGCGCACACCAAGCGACATTATTGACGATGCATATCGGTATATCATTGTCATTTATTACGGGATCGTAGCCGCAGTGTTCTTTAACTTGTTTTCAAGTATTCTGCGTGCACTCGGTGACAGCAAAACACCGCTTTTGTTTTTGATTGTTGCCTGTGCAATCAATATTGTGCTTGACTTTGTGTGTATTTTAACTTTCCATATGGGTGTTGCCGGTGCAGGATGGGCAACCATTATCGCACAGGCCGTTTCGGCGGTACTGTGTCTGTTCTACAGCTTAAAAAAATTCCCGGTGCTGCGGCTTAAGAAAGAGGATTTTGCGTTTTCCTGGCGCTTTGCATGGGAGCATTTGCGCATTGGCATTCCGATGGCGTTTCAGTTTTCGATTATCGCAATCGGTGTTATGATTATGCAGGCAGCGCTCAATGATTTCGGTTCTCAGACGGTTGCTGCGTTTACCGCGGCGTCAAAAATTGAAAATATCGTTACACAGCCGTTAAACTCTCTTGGCGTGACAGCGTCTGTATTTGCGGCGCAAAACTATGGCGCTGGGAAAATGGCAAGAATCCGTGAAGGTGTTCGGAAATCAACGTTGTTTTCACTCGCGTGGTCGATCACGGGCGGCTTACTTGTCATCTTCGGCGGGCAATTTTTAACACAGCTCTTTGTGGGCGAAAGTGATGCTGCCGTGTTACAGCAGTCCCAGTTTTATTTGAACATCATGGGTGTGTTCCTGTTCCCGCTTGGTCAGTTGTTCATCTACCGAAATGTGCTGCAGGGAATGGGACGCGGCGGTGTGCCGGTGTTTGTCGGCTTTGTCGAGCTTGCCATGCGCGCATTTGCAGCGTTTTGCCTTACCATTCCGTTTGGCTACTTGGGCGTTTGCCTTGCAAATCCGGTTGCTTGGATCGGCGCGGCAATTCCTCTTGCCATTGCATATTTTTATTACATGCACAAAATAAAACAGAAAGAGTACCGTTTACAATCGTCTGTTGACTAAACAGAAAAAGAAAATAAAAAACCACCGATGTGATGCATCGGTGGTTTTTTTATCAGCAGAAAATGAATTATGCTTTGTTGACAGAACCAAACAGTTCCATTTTCTCTTTGACAGTTGCTTTGATTGCTTCAAAGCCCGGAGCCAACAGTTTTCTCGGGTCAAAGCCTTTGCCCTGCAGATCTTTGCCTGCTTCAATGTATTCTCTGGTAGCAGCAGCAAATGCGAGCTGGCACTCAGTGTTTACGTTGATTTTTGCAACGCCCAGGGAAATTGCTTTTTTGATCATATCTTCCGGAATGCCTGTACCGCCGTGGAGAACGAGCGGCATGTCGCCTGTTTTTGCCTGAACAGCGTCGAGTGTTTCGAAGCTCAGACCAGCCCAGTTTGCCGGATATTTGCCGTGGATATTGCCGATACCAGCAGCGAGCATGGTGACGCCCAGATCAGCGATCATTTTGCACTCGTCCGGATCTGCACATTCGCCAGCGCCGACAACGCCGTCTTCTTCGCCGCCGATGGAGCCAACTTCAGCTTCCAAAGAAAGACCCAGTTCGTTGCAGATGTTTACGAGTTCTTTTGTTTTTTCAACGTTCTCTTCGATCGGATAGTGCGAACCGTCGAACATAACGGACGAAAAACCAGCTTCGATGCATTTTTTTGCACCTTCATAGCTGCCGTGGTCCAGATGCAGTGCAACCGGAACGGTGATGTTCAATTCTTCGAGCATGCCATTCACCATACCGACAACTGTTTTGTAGCCAGCCATATATTTGCCTGCGCCTTCAGAAACACCGAGAATAACCGGAGAGTTCAATTCCTGTGCAGTCAACAGGATTGCTTTGGTCCATTCAAGGTTGTTGATGTTGAACTGGCCAACCGCATATTTACCAGCTTTTGCTTTTGTAAGCATCTCTTTTGCAGAGACTAACATGATAAATTCCTCCCAGAACTTGAATTTACAAGCGTTTTATTATCAAACGCCCATAGTACAAGCTTTATTATACTATATTTTGCGTCGGATTGCAATTCCTTTGCATAAAAGAAGTATGATTGACGAACAACGAAAAAACAGATACAATAAAAGACAAATAAATCAGAAACGGAGTGATGAAACACTTGCAGTGGATCAAAACGAAATGGAAAACAATTCTCACCTATTTGGAAGTTGTTGTCATATCGGTTCTTTATTTAGTGGTCGGCAATCGGATTGCATCCGCGAATTTTTCGTTCGGAAGTGTGGCATCGCTTCAGTATACTGCCGATATCATTGAAATTATAGATGTAAAGGAAGAAACCTATACACTTAATGGAACGGCTTCAGAGATGAAAAGTGAGACAATTACGTTCCGCGCCCGTGTGACAAGCGGACGAATGAAAGGTGCAGAAGTGGAAGCATCCCAGCAGATTGACTCGATTGTGGCGGTCAGTCCAAAGCGCGTGGAAGCAGGGGATTCTGTTGTTTTGAGTTATGAATCGGAATATGCTGTCAATGAAGACGGTTCGGCTGTGCCAAACGGCAATTATCAGTGGCGTTTTTTACAGTATCACCGCAGCGGTATTTTGATCGTGACCGGTATTCTCTTTTGCATCTGTCTGCTGATTTTCGGAAAATGGCAGGGACTGCACACAGTGGTTTCACTTGCGTTTACGTGCCTTGCGGTGTTTGCCGTATTTGTCCCGTCAATTCTTTCAGGACAGAATATCTATGTCTCCGCAGCAATCACGTGTGTCTATATCATTGCCATGACGCTGCTGATCGTGGTTGGTCCGCATAAAAAAAGTTTGTGTGCGGCAATCGGCTGTATCGGCGGATTGTGCGTCACAGCAGGGCTTTCCGCACTTTTGACGGTCATTATGCACTTAACCGGTCTGACCGATGAGCAGACGCTGTATATCACCATGATGGAGTCCGCGAAAATCGACCTTCGTGCACTGCTGTTCGGCGGCATTTTGGTCGGTGCGGTCGGTGCCGTAATGGACGTATCGATGTCGCTTTCGTCTTCGCTTTATGAGGTTGGCGAGCAAATGGGAGAGCGGCGGTCCATTCGTGCGCTGTTCCGCTCCGGCATGACGATCGGGCGTGATATCATGGGCACGATGGCGAATACGCTGATTCTCGCGTATATCGGAAGTTCACTTTCCGTTGTGATTTTGCTGGCGGCGAATGAAACATCGCTGCTGTCGCTGTTTAATCAGGAAATGATTGTCGAAGAAGTGATGCAGGCGCTCACAGGCAGCTTCGGCATCTTGTTTACGATTCCTGTGACATCGCTCGTTGCATCCGTGCTCTATACACGAAAAAAACGGCATCAGAAGGTATCGAAGCAGCGCGCATAATGAAACAGATACTGCTGTGCAATGCCGGCATACGGTAAAATCTCTTCCGGCAGCCCTGCTTGATAGTATCGCGCCATGACTTTTTTCATCCAGGTATCCATCGGTACACACGAAAGCCGCGCAAATCCGTACAGAAGGACGCATTCCGCGACCTTCGGACCAACGCCGCAGATGGTGCGCAGTGTCTGACGTGCTTCTTCGATCGGACAGGTGTAAAGCTTTGACAGATCAATTTCACCCGAGGACACTTTTTGTGCCGCATCCAGCAGGTAACGGTCACGGTATCCGAGTGACAATCCCGAAAAATCCGAGAGAGAAGCGCTTGCCAGCGTTTTTGCGTCCGGAAACGCAAATGTATCCGGTGCAATCCGGCTGCCGAACCGCTCACACAGCAAATTGATGCTTTTGGTGATGCGGGGAATGTTGTTGTTTTGCGAAATCAAAAAGGAAATCAGCGTTTCAAATCCGTCTTGACGCAGTACACGGATGCCGCCCGTTTTTTCGATGGCGCTGCATAAGGTCTGGTCGTTTGAAAACAGCGTATGAAGTGCGTCGTAGTCAGTGGCACAGTCAAAATAATTCGCCCAGACTGCTTGAAATTCTTCTTGTGTCATATCAAAAAACCGGATGAACCGATCGGTTTGCTCGATTTTTAACAGGCGTCCGTTTGCAACGCCTAAAAAGACGCCATTTTCTTCAAAAAAGCGGAAACACTGACCGCATTGGAGCGTCATAGAAAGAGAAAACGCGGAGGAAGGAATCATCCAAAGCAGATCATTTTTTTCTTGTACGATATCAAAATTCATCGAAAACCGTCCTTTCATACGGTTTATCATACAAAACTAACGGAGGTTCGTCAAGTATGAAGGAATCAATCTACACCATACCGCTGACCGATATTTTCAAAAAAGAGGCGAATGACGGCTGTCCTGTTTGCCGGATGCGTGAGATGCTCGAAAACCGATGCATCGAATATATCATGGGCGCAGCAATGATGGAGCCGGATATTCGCATGGAAACAAACAAATACGGCTTTTGTGCATCGCATCTGGAACGAATGATGCATCAGAAAAACAGGCTGTCATTGGCGCTCATGCTGGAAACACATCTCGATGAATTGATGGCACAGCACATGCCGCCTGCGGCAAAAAAGAAGGGGGAGGAATCGCCGGTACACACATGTTTTGTCTGCCGTGAGATTGACCGCGTGAGCGAAAAATTTCTGCAAAACGCCGCGCGCACAGCTGCTGCCGATCCTGCTTTTTTAGAACTTGTCTGTGACCAGGAATACTATTGCTTTGCGCATTACGATTTGTTCTGTCGGATTATTGCGGATACATTGCCCAAAAAGCAGGCAAAACCATTGATCGAGGCACTCACACAGCGGACAAAAGCATATTTGCAGACACTGCGGGACGATGTGCACAGCTTTACATTGATGTTTGACTATCGCAGCAAAGGTCAAAACGAGAATGAACGGACAAAGCAGGCAGTTGCAAATGCCGTTTCGTATTTATCAAAATAAAGCGAGAAAAACAGAAAAAAAACCAAGCAGGCATAAACTGCTTGGGTGTCGTTGCTTTTTGAGAAGTGTTGCCAAAAAGATCCTCGCTATAATCGCGGACATAAACCTTTATAATAAAAAAAACCTGCGGTCGCGAAATGCTGACCGCAGGTCTGGAGCTACTGATCCGATTCGAACGGACGACCTGCTCATTACGAGTGAGCTGCTCTACCTGCTGAGCCACAGTAGCATTTTGACTGCAAGAAATATAATATCATAAATGGACTTGTTCGTCAATAGGAAAAACGGAAAATTTCGGTTTCACGGCAGTACGTTGAAAAAGGAAAGCGGTTTGTGTTATAATAACACACAATGAAACAAATCAAAATGAAGGAGTGGGATTATTGCGCACAAAAGGAATCATACGTGGAGCGAACGGAATCACGGAGGGTGTCATTTGGAAGCAGCTTTTGGCGTTTTTCTTTCCGATTGTGCTTGGCACGTTTTTTCAGCAGCTTTACAACACCGTCGATGCGGTTGTTGTGGGAAACTTCGTCGGAAAAGAAGCGCTCGCGGCAGTCGGTGGTGCAACCGGTACGCTGATTAACCTGCTCGTCGGATTTTTTGTGGGTGTGTCATCGGGTGCAACGGTAGTCATTTCGCAGTTTTACGGCGCAAAGCGTGTGCAGGAAACTTCAAAAGCTGTTCACACGGCTGCGGCGCTCAGTATCGCGGGCGGAATCGGTATGACAATCATCGGTATGGCTGCTTCGCCGTTTGCGCTTGCGGCAATGGGAACGCCGAGCGATATCATGGGCTTTTCGGTTACATATATCGAGATTTATTTCGGCGGTGTCATCTTCTCACTGATTTACAACATCGGATCGGGTATTCTGCGTGCTGTCGGCGATTCAAAACGCCCGCTTTATTACTTGATTGTCTGCTGTATGGTCAATCTGGTGCTCGATTTGCTGTTTGTTGCAGTGTTCCGCTGGGGTGTTGCAGGTGCCGCGCTTGCAACTGTTTTTTCGCAGGTCGTCAGCGCTGTTTTGGTGGTGTTTTCTCTGGTCCGCACCAGAGAAATTTATCGTCTTGTGATCAGGGAGATCCGATTTGATCTTCATATTTTAAAAGAGATGATCCGTATCGGTCTGCCTGCGGGAATGCAGTCGGTGATGTACTCCGCTTCGAACATTATCATTCAGTCGAGCATCAATGCACTTGGTACGAATACCGTGGCGGCGTGGACTGCGTACGGAAAAATCGACGGTATTTTCTGGATGATCATGGGCGCATTCGGCGTTTCGATTACAACATTTACCGGACAGAATTTCGGCGCACAGAAAATTGATCGTGTGCATAAAAGCGTGCGGGTTTGCTTGGCAATAGCGTTTTTAACGGCTGGCATTATGAGTTTGATTATGCTCTTTGCCGGACAGTATGTATTCATGCTGTTTACACCGGACAAAGATGTCATTGAAATCGGTATGCGTGCCATGCGGATCGTTTCGCCGTTTTATTTTACTTATGTTTGTATTGAGGTGCTGGCGGGTGCCGTTCGCGGTGCAGGCGATGCGCTTGTGCCGATGATTATGACCTGTATCGGCGTTTGTGTGCTTCGTGTCATCTGGATGTTTGTGATCGTTCCTATCTCTCCGACGCTCGAAACGATTGTGGTAAGCTATCCGATCACCTGGGGTGCAACCTCACTGTTGTTTGTTGGATATTATTTGCAGGGCGGATGGCTTCGCAGATGTCGGAAAAAAGCCGGATTTCCTGCGGTGGAAAAACAGCCGTAAAGCAAACAGCTGCCATAAGATACTGCGAACAGGAAAACGGCTGACAGAACAGAATATAGCAGCATCAGGCAGGAAGTCTTGGCTTCCTGCCTGATGCTTATTCCGAAGGTGAAAAAGTGTTTTGAGGATCTTTGGCATAAGCCATTGGGGAAATTCCGCAGCATCGTTTGAATTGCTTTGAAAAAGAGAATGGATCGCTGTAGCCCAGTGCTTGAGACACAGCTTTTACTGATTGACCGTCCATAAGCATCATCTGAGCAGCAGTCATTCTTTTTTGTCTGCGATAAGCACCGGGTGTAATACCGGTTTTTTTCAAAAACTGCTTTCTGAAAAATTCGTATCCGACACAAAGTTCACGTGCTACTTGTTCCGGAGAAAGAGGTTTATCCAAATCTTTTTCGAGCATGGCGCAGGCGCGGCAGATCATAGCTTCTGATTGAGAATACTGAGGCGGTGGGTTCACTAACTGCACCGCGGTTTGCTGGCATTCCAGCAGTCTGTAGAATAATTCGGCATCCGGGGAATTTGTCATCTGATTCAATAGCTGCTGAAACTCTGAAATCAAAGATTCAAAATTCGGACAGAAGCTGACAGGACGTTCCGGGTGAAGCAACCCCAGTGATACCAGAGAATGAAAACAGCTTTCCCCAAAACTGACATAGAACTCTAACCAGTTTCCGTCTCCGATCACCTGAGTGGAGTGGGTTCTTCCGGGAATGCGCTGGACAACGCATCCTGGAGAAAGCGTGGCGCAAAAACCGGTTTCATCTTGATATTCTCCACTGCCGCAAAGCAGGACAAAACAGCTGTAATAAGGAATTTTAAAGTTTATTTGAGATTTTTGTGCTGTGGGTTTTCTCATAAAGCCGCAGGAAAGAATTCCGTTTTCCGGAGTTCCTCCGACAAAGCGGTAGATGACCTGATGACCCAACTGGGCGAATTTTGGATTTGCCATAACTGCCTCCTGATGATTACCAAAAAGGACATGGTTTTTACCAAAAAAACTATGTCCTTTCGCTTGAAAAAAGTTTATCATAAAGAACAGGAAAAGTCAAAAAAACGCCGGACAGCAATCTGTTTTTACTGTACAAAGGCAGATCTGACAAAAGAAAAAAGATCCCGCACAAGGGCGGAAAGGAGCTTTTTATGGCGAAGCTTATGAATCGCAGAATGGATTTTCACACGCGTCCCGATTGGGAAACAGTGGAGATTTCTTCCGTTAATCGGATGCCGGCTCATTCCCGGTGGGGTGCTTATGACACCCAAGAGCGTGCAAAAGAATGTCAATACGGAACCAGTCCATATACCGTTTGCCTGAATGGTGATTACCGGTTCCGATTGTATTCGTCACCGGAAGCAGTCGATGAATTTTATCGTATTGACTATGATGACAGTCAATTTTCGTTTGCTGCTGTTCCGGGGAATTGGGAAACACAGGGATTTGGAGAACCGATCTACACCAATATTGTATATCCTTGGGCGGAAACTGAACAAGCTTGTCTGATTGAAGCCAAACAAGAGGAACCAAGGGTTCCCAATCCTCCCTATGTTCCAAAACAGAATCCTACCGGTGCGTATCGATACTGGTTTACTGTACCGGATACGTTTGAAGGCAGAGAAGTATATCTGCGGTTTGAAGGAGTAGAAGCCGCCTTTTATCTATGGATCAACGGCCAGCCGGTCGGCTATTCTGAGGACAGCAAACTTCCGGCAGAATTTTGTGTAACGCAGTATCTGCAAAAAGGAGAAAATCTGATGGCATTGCAGGTGATGCGATTTGCCAGCAGCAGTTATCTGGAAGATCAGGACTACTGGTATCTTTCGGGTATTTACCGGAGCGTGTGGATGATTTCAAAACAAAAGCTGCATATTGATGATATTCAGCTGCAGGCGATTCCTGATCTTTGTCACGGATCTGGCACCGTCCGGACAGATGTAACAGTTTCTCGAGCGCCTTATTTTGCGGACTGTTCTGTTCGGGTAACGATCTATGATTCTCAGGGAATTTGCATGGCAACGCAGACATCACAGGTTTGCAAAGAAGCGGAATATCGTACCGATCGAGCACCCACTGCCAATACCGCCAGAACAATCTCGGAAATTTGCGGTGTTCATTGTTGGTCGCCGGAACGACCGGTTTTGTATACTGCGGTAGTGACTTTGTTAGCACCGGACGGAGCTGTATTGGATGTGGAATCCTGCCGGTTTGGATTTAAAAAAATTGAAGTGCGGCACGGTGTGGTTTATCTCAACGGCCGCAGACTGATCATTCGCGGTGTAAACCGTCACGAACATTTTTATCCCACCGGAAGAGCAGGTACCAGAGAAGAGATGCTGGAAGAAATTCGCCAAATGAAGCGGATGAATATTAACGCGGTGCGCACTTGTCATTATCCGGATTGTCCTGATTGGTACGAGTTGTGTGATGAATATGGATTGCTCTTGGTGTGCGAATGTGATATTGAAACGCATGGCGTATCCGGTGCCATTACGCACAATCCGGAATGGGCGCCAAATTTTGTGGAACGAGCAACGCGTATGGTACGCAATTATAAAAACCATGTGAGCATCTTTTCCTGGTCATTGGGAAATGAAAGCGGAACCGGCCCGAACCATGCTGCAATGTACGGTTTCATCAAAGAATATGATCCTACCCGTCTGTGCCAGTATGAGTCCGGGGAACCGGGCAAACGAATTTCTGATGTGCGCGGAAATATGTATGCTCCTGTGGATAAAATTCTGCGTATGCTCTCCGATCCAGAAGATAACCGCCCGATTATTCTGGTGGAATATTTGTATCAGATCCGCAACAGCGGCGGCGGAATGGAGCGTTTTCTGGAACTGACACAGCGGTATGAGCGGTTTCAGGGAGGTTTTATTTGGGATTGGCAGGATAAGTGCCTGAAAGGAACCGCTGAGGATGGGACGACGTTTTTCGCCTATGGAGGCGATTTTAACGAATCCTTTGTCGAGGAAGGAGAATGTCCTCGTTTTATGACGTGCAACGGCATTGTGCTGCCGGATTTAACGTGGAAGCCGGTGGCGTATGAAGTGAAAGCAGCATATGCACCGGTACAGATTCAGCGGCCGGAAAACTGGTCACCCCGCGCAACTGCTGGCGGATGGAATACGTTCTTGCTGAGAAACGACAGCCAAGAGCTTTCTCTGGATCATTTCTCCTGTCATGCTGTGCTTCGGGAAAACGGATATCCGATCGAAGAACAGCAAGTCCTTCTCCCGAATTTACCTGCGGGACAAAGCACTGTTTTAATAGTAGAAATTCCGCACCGGAAAAAGCAGGTGCGATTTATACCATCGAATTTTCCATGCGCCGCAGGGAAGAAACCTTTTATGCACCGGCAGAGCAAGAAATTGGTTTGTTCCAGTTTGCATTGGAGAGCGGACCGGCGGAGGCAGTAAAGCCGAAACAAAGCGGAAATACTCCGCGCTGGACAAAACAGGACGATTTATGGGTGATCACTGTAGGTAGGAGCCAGTGGAATATTTGTGCCAAGACCGGTGAACTGACCTTGTGGAGTAAAAACGGCATTCCATACGTTCTCGGAGGAGCGCGTTCTTGTTTTGACCGTCCGTATACAGGGCTTGATGCGCAGCCTGGATGGGGATGGTATGAAGACTATGCTAACATCCGAGATCAGCGGTTGATTTCCGATCAAGGAACTCTGCTTGAAGGGAATGGATTATTACAGCTGGGATTTTCTTTATATCAATCTGACAATACAGCTCCGGAAATCAGCGGGAAATTGATTTATACCTTTTATGGGGACGAAACGGTGGATTTGTCCGTCGATTTTCATTTGGATTCCTCTTATTATGCAGTGCCGCGTATTGGTCTGGAATGGGTGCTTGCAGATGGTTTTGAAATGCTGTCCTATTTCGGCAGAGGCAGCGTGGAAAACTATCCCGATCGTTTGTTGGCGGCGCCGCTTGGCGTATATACCTCTACGATTTCCGAACAGCACTTTCCGTTTGTACCGCCGTCTGAAACCGGTGGGCATGAGGAAACACGATGGGTTACCTTTACACAGGATTCCGGCGCAGCGCTATGCGTTTCTTCCAAACAGCCGTTTCATTTTGATGCACTACACCACAGAATTGAAGATTACAAAACTGCAGCCCATGATTTTGAGATGCCTGTACGGAAAGAAACCGTATTTCATATTGATGCGGCACACGGTCCGATTGGCGGAGATATGGCGTGGAGCACAGAAATGCCTTCTAAATATAAACTGTCCGGTGCAGATTATCATTTGAGCATTCAGTTGAAATTGGAAGATCATTAAATGAAAACACTTCCAGCATTTGTACCGAAAGCATGAGTCTATCGTATAAATAAGAAATTTAATGCCGGATTGGTCATACCGTCCCGAAATCGCAGTAAAATCCGATTTCGGGACGGTGTTTTTCTTATTTCGCGGGTGCGGGGAGAAAACTTTTGCTATAAGCAGGAGAAAACGAAAAAATAAGAGCAGCATAGCAATTTGCTATGCTGCTCTTAATGTACAAGTGTATTCTGATAACTAAGACATCTTTTTTATTTGTAAAAGATTCAATTACGCGTTTTCAAGCTGCTCGATGCCTTTTTTGATGCGGGCGATCGTTTCTTCTTTGCCAAGGAGAGCCGCCAAATCAACGCCGCCGCCCGGAGTGAACTGTTTTCCCGAAACAGCAACACGGATCGGCCACAGCACAACGCCGTTTTTAACGCCGAGTGACTCGATCACAGAGAACAATGCCGCATGAACATTGTCGAGTGTCCAGTCCTCAACAGCTTCGAGCGCCGGTACACATGCTTTCAAGGAAGCCAGCGAGTTTTCGAAGTTTGTTTTCATCTTTTTGTGCACATACAGATCGTTCGAGTATTCCGGCAGTGCATCAATGAAATCGACCTGCTCCGGAATGT
>NZ_JACJKY010000022.1 GCF_016901855.1 Merdimmobilis hominis
ATAAGTTCTCACCGATACAGTGCCTCAATCGGGATATATGCATTTTTTGTCAAATTAAAATTTTTAACCCTGAATCTCGCTTGAAATCCAGGGTTATTCGACAGACTGATACAGCATAGCTATCTTAACTATGCTGTATTTTCTGTTATCCCACTCGGTTTGCGTAAAACTTCGCTAACGACATTACGCTTTTGGGAACAGGAGCTTTTTTTATATCATAGCTGGATTTCGCTGCTGTCTGCGGTGATTTGAAAGTTTTCACGGTAGACGGTCGGGGTGCAGCCATGTGTGCGCTTAAACAGAAGCGTAAAATAGGACGAATCGGAAAATCCGCAGAGTTTGGCGATGTCAGTGACCGAAAGATCGCTGATCCGCAAAAGGGTGCCGGCTTTTTCCATCCGCAGCGAGAGAATCAGCTGGTGCGGTGTTTGTCCGCAGGATTCTTTGAATGTCCGGTTGAAATACGCTTTGCTCAGATCAAGTGACGCAATCAGCTCGCTGATGGAAATTTCTTCGGTGAAATGCTCCCGGATGTACGTGATGGCTTTTAAGATATGCCGGTTCGTTTTTGACAAGGACTGCATGGAATCGCGCTGACTTTGTGCGATATCAGCAATGAGATACTGCGTGAGCGCGTTAATTTTTAAGCGGTTTTGTTCCGGTAAGGCAAGAAGCCATTCGATTTCCTCAAAAAGCCCAATGAGTCGGTCTTCATGCGGACAGGAGAGCTTTGCAGGGAGTGCATTTAACACAGGGTGATCGTAAAGCGGCTGTGCATGTGTGGGATCGCCGAAAAAATAACCGTCGGGGAGATAGCGGGCGCCGCATACGTCAAAACACAGGACGTAACAGTTGTACGGTGGTACGCCGGCAACGCATTGACCGGGTTTCCGAACGGAAATATCCCCTTTGGAAAAAGGCGTGAATTTACCGTCAATCCATACGCCGCCGTCGCTTTTGGTATAATATTCGATCTATAGTCATAGCAGATGTGCTTAGTCCAACGGACTGGTTTCTCGTCAAGACCGTTAAAATAGCCGGTGAATCGACCATAGCGAAGCAGGGAAGGACGAAATTGCGTGTCGTCAAGTTTCAAATGCACATCTCTCCTTAGAAAATATTTTTCTTTAAAGATAGTATACTTTTCTTATATTGTAAAGACGAAAATTATAGAAATGAAACACTTTTTTGTGTATGATAATGATACTTTCATTACAGAGAACAAAGGAGTGTTTTCATGGAGCAGCTTACAACACATCAGCGGATGCAGCTCATTTTTGACCATAAAGAACCGGACAGAATCCCCATTTGGGATACGCCGTGGAACGGAACAATCTCCCGTTGGAAGCGCGAGGGAATGCCTGATAAATTCGATGGGGAAACCTATGTGGACTATTTGGGACTTGATAAAATCGCGCGTTTTCAGCCGGACAATTCACCGCGATTTGAGGCCAAAGTGGTAGAGCGCACCGATACATATCGGATTTATACAACGCAGTGGGGTGCCACACAAAAGGAACTCATTGGCGAGGATACCACGCCGGAATTTCTGCATTTTACAGTGACCGACCGTGAAAGCTGGGAAGAGGCAAAAAAACGGATGGTTCCGACGAAAGACCGCATCAACTGGAACTACTTAAAAGAAAACTATCAAAAATGGCTCGATGAGGGCTATTGGAAAGTGGCCAATCTGTGGTTTGGATTTGATGTGACGCATTCATGGATGTGCGGCACGGAAACGATTTTAATCGCCATGCTCGAGGACCCGGAATGGTGCATGGATATGTTCAACACGATGCTCGATCTGCATATCGCACTGTATGAAATGGTGCTGAATGAAGGCTATCGGTTCGACTGCGTCTGGTGGTGGGACGATATGGGGTATAAACACAATCAGTTCTTCTCCAAAACAGTCTATCGTGAAGTGTTAAAGCCGGTGCATCAGCGTGCGATTGACTGGGCGCACAGCAAAGGAATGAAAGCACAGCTGCATTCCTGCGGTGATATTATGCCGTTTGTACCGGAACTTACAGAAATCGGACTGGACGCGCTCAATCCGCTGGAAGTCAAAGCGGGGATGGACCCTGTCAAGTTAAAAGAAACGTATGGAGATCGTCTGGTACTGCATGGCGGTGTGAATGCGCTGCTTTGGAATCAGATGGAGGATTTGAAAGCGGAGTTAAAGCGGCTGATTCCCATTTTAAAACAGCAGGCGGCTATATTTTCGCAACCGATCATTCGATTCCGAATACAGTGAGCCTGGCAGATATGAAAGAAATTGTTTCGCTGATTAAAACAATCGGCGCATATTAAACATGCAATGGAGTGCCTTTGCAGCACTCACGAAAAAGACGGGATCGTTTCAAACGATCCCGTCTTTTGATCTTGTGTGATCATGTACTGCGCAAAGAAATGTTTATTTCTCTTTTGGCTTTATAATCAAGTGATCCGCCAAAGTGAATACATCGCACACACCTTTATAAGTACACCATTGCGGCATTTTTGCATACCGATGTACGATAATCCGAAAACAACCGATCGATTCCTTGACGGAAAACACGAAATCTTTTTTGACGATTTCTTTCTCACATGGAGCGTTTGGAATGTGCATGGTTTCTTTTAAAGAAAGGTGCGCTTCATCAGAACCGGTAAATAACGCAATATATTCAGGAAACACAATGCCCGAACGATGATGAGATAACAGACCGATTCCAATACTTTCGATTTCCTGTGGATGTTTGAAAACACCGGTAACATCTAAGTTTTCAAGTGTGCCTAACCATTGACCGCATAGATAATCACATCCCTCGCTGAAATCGCTTGTTTCATGAAGAGCTGTTTCTGAAAAAAGTCCTTTTAATGCATCGGCGTCGTGATTTTCTATCGCCATTATTATTTGCTGGCATTTTTCATCATTTTTCTCTTCTTCAGTTTTGAATATGTTGTTTATATTACAGCCCGTCATACAAACAACAATTCCAAATAGAAGTAGAATACACAGTATGTTTCTTTTCATGGCGGTTACTCCCATATATTTCAACCTTTTATCTTTGTTTGCCCTCTCCTGACATTTCCTACCCTAATTATAATGAAGTGTAATACTTCATGCAATGAGACGGTTTGAAAAACATATCAACTCATAGGGAAAGCAAAAAGTCAACCGAGACAGAGAAAGAAATCCTTTGACAGAGACAGCCGATAAAGGAAACACCGTCAGCGTGTGACTGCTGGCGGTGTCGTACATATAAACACTTTTGAAAGAATGTTGCTACTAAGTTTTTTATTCATCCGATTTATCATTTTCTATATTGCTTTCAACTTGTTTCAATGCGTCTGTGATGTTTTTTCTAATTGTTTCTTCATTTATGTTTTCATCTCCAAAACGAAATGTCATTACCGCTGCATGACCTTGTATATGATATAGACAAGTTAATTGTCCCCAACATGGGATGCTGTAGTAGTTGATTTTACCAGTAGAGAAACTTCCAGCCTCTTTAGGGTACATAATTTGCGGAGTATCAACGCTGTTTAGAATTTTTTGTACCATTTCAAAAATTCTATCTATTGAATCAGAGTTATCCTCGTTTTCATTGCCTTCAATCCCTATGGTTTCCTCTGAATAATCAACACTAAACCCATATTCTTCAGCAATATCACTTACCTCTTTTAGATAATCCTGGCTTTCCAACAGAACTTTTAAATAGTCATTTCTACATCCAAAATGATATGTATTATCATAGACCAGACCATGTACTGTAAATTCTATTCCATTTTCGTCTTGAAATTTTCCTGAATCATTTTCTTTATTATACGATTCCACAATCACAAAATCATGTTCTGGATATTCTTCCTCGAGACACATTATAATGCGTTCATCTGTATTTTTTCCGCTTAAAGGATTATCAGGATTATTAACATCCCGCACTAATTTACCTATTTCAGAACAGCCGGAAAAAGCCGTACATAATAATAGGATCATCAAAATCATTCCTATTTTTTTCAAAACATATCCTCCTCAAATCACGGAACTTCGGTACGGTTTACCTATTGTTATTATACGATAAAACCTAACCATATTCAATCTTAGTGATCGCAGACATTTATCTGAACATCAGAAAATATTGGATTTTTCATCTAAATCAAAAATAGACGCAATAGATAATATCAGCGGCAGGGATTTCTCCCCACCGCTCTCCTTATGCAAAGATGATTTCTTTTTCTACAATCTCCTTTGCACACGCTCGTATGTTATTCATTCTCTGTGTCCATTCTAAAGCGTTTTCCACCTTTAACTGCTCTGTGATGCCATGCGCCTGTTTCATCTGCTCTGTAAGTCTTTCCATACGCTCCTGTGCTTGTTTATCTATATCGGCAAGGTAAGTATTCAGCCTACCGCTTGTAAGTAGCGTTGTATATATATTTCTGTGGTATTCTTTCAGATACCGCAAGTGCCGCTGTCCCCACAAACCGATAGGCTGTTCTTTTTCGGCTGGTAAGATAAGACAAGGAATATAATAATCTCCTTGCAGTTCATACCATAGACCATTTTTATCATCGTAAATATACTTGTCCATTGAAAAATCCTCCGTTATAATATATTCGCACATACATCACAGTTCTCCGATTGCCACACTCTGTTATATCTTGTTATGAGATTTTGTTGCCCTTGCATTTGCCCTTATGAGCAAGGAGGGAAAGAGTAAACTTGTGTGTAACCGTATAAAGAGATAAGGCGAACACATTGCGATAAATCCTTTATTTTCAAGGCTTTTGGAGGATTTTATTAAAACACTGTAACCCCTGTTGAAAGGTCATAATTTACTGATATTCAAATATCGATTTTACTAAAATAAATCTATGGAAATATTCGATCAATTTTGTTTATTCAAAACAGCGGCAACAAAAAACAAGCAGGCGTTAAGACCTGCTTGTTTGAATGAAAGATTAGTCCAAATAGGTGTCCACTGCTTCAAACAGTGTGTGATTGCCGTATGCCCAGTACATCAGACCAGCCAGGTGTTTCTCGCGGATGAATTTGCATTTTTCGCAGATCGATTCCGGTGTTTCATAGGAGATGAAGTCTGCACCGTCATACAGATATGCGGCTTTTGCCTGATCGTCCCAGAATTTTGTGAACCGATGCTGTGCGACAGCCTGCGGGTCCTGCAAATCAAAATCCATCCGGATATTGCCCACACTCGAAGCCGGCTGACCGAGACCGTGGGTATCACCGCCTGCAACACCTGCCCAGCGTCTGCCGTAAAATGCCGCGCCGAATACCATTTTCTCATATGGAACGCCAGCATCATAGTATAACTGAACCGTGCGTTCGCCGCAGGGGCCGTTCGGCTCGCCGGTCTGCGGATAGAGATTTGTGTGATGGCCGGTCACATTGGTGAAGCCGCCGCGCAGATCATAGGTCATCAAATTGACGTAGTCAACAATTTTTGCGACCTTATCCATCTCGGTGTTTTGAATGAAATATGCATCGCCGCCTACTGCGCAGGAGAGCTCATAGCGTTTGCCGGTCTTTTGGGAAAGTGCGTCAAGTCCTGCACGCAAGTCTTCCATTAAGAAGGTGAAATTCTGTTTGTCAGACGGATGGCATGCAATTTCAGCGGAATCAATGCACGGATACTCCCAGTCAATATCGATCCCGTCGAATTCATATTTTTCGACGATGTCCATTGCGGACGAAACAAAAGCATCCCGGCCTTCTTTGGTGAATGCCATCTGTGAGAATCCGTCTGCACCCCAGCCGCCGATGGAAAGGTTGACACGAAGATCAGGATTCAGGCGTTTGTATGCTTTGATGCGGTCTATGTACTGAAGATGGTCAACGGTCACTGTGTGATCGTCACGGATAAGTCCAAACGCGATGTTTAAATGCGTGATGCGCAGAATGTCATTGACGCGCAAGTCGTTGACGGTATCCTCCATGATGTATGGTGCGAATACATGCTTTTTCATAAAATATCCTCTCCCTTAATAAGATCGTTTATTACGTTAATCTATTGCAAATTTTAAGCATCCAACCGGACGAATCGTCAGGACATGACAGCATCCCGGATGCAATACCTGCTCCATGCCGTTTACAAATGCATCGAGCATGGAATGGGGGACATATGCCTGAATGGTTCCGGCAAAACCGCCGCCGTGAACGCGGACAGCGCCTTGTCCATGGAGCAGGCGTTGTGCAAATGTGAGTGCAAGTGCCACACTCTGCTCATTCGGATGTGAGGGGCTCGAAATGTTTTGCAGAAGCTCCCAAGAGGAACGTCCCGATTCCAAAACCGTTTGGAAGAAAGCGGGTTGATCGTTTGCCTCCATTGCATTTTTGAGCAGGTTTACACGTTCAATTTCATTGAAGAAGTGAATCGAACGAAGCACTGCACGGTCTGTTGCCTGTGTGCGCAGTTCTTTGACAGAATCAAAGAATGTATCGGGATTTACTTCGCGCAGAAGTGTCTTGCCGAAAAATGCAGCACACTGCTTCATTTCTGCCGGAATGGCAGCATAATCGTCGGTTAAATCAGCATGGTCAGCGCCGCTGTCTACAATGACGAGTGCACAGTCAAACGCATCGGGTGAAAATGTAATCGGAACAACTTTTGGCGCGGACAGATCAGCGAAATCGATATAGACGCATCCGCCGACAGCGCATGCCATCTGATCCATTAAGCCGCTTGGCTTTCCGAAAAAGACGTTCTCGGCAACCTGTCCGATTTTTGCAAGTGTCTGCGCGTCCAGTGCGCCGCCGCAGTAAAATTCATTCAAAATGCAGCCGATCAGCACTTCAAAGCATGCGGAGGAGCTGAGACCTGAGCCGCTCAATACATTCGACGACACATAGATGTTTGCGCCCGATACAGCATATCCTCGTTTTGCCATTTCTGCGGCAACACCGCGGATGAGTGCTGCAGTTGTGTTTTTCTCCGATTCCTGCGGCGAAAGGGTGCTGAGTGAAACCTGGATGGGCGCATATCCTTCCGAAACAAGCGAAATAACCGGTTCAGCGCACGGCGCAGCGGCAGCGATTGCGTCAAGCGATACTGCACCTGCAATGACACATCCGTTTTGGTGGTCGGTGTGGTTGCCGATCAGCTCGGTACGGCCCGGTGCGGAAAACAGAGAAAGATCTGCCGCTTCGCCGAAGTGATGCATAAATCCTTCGATCAGCGCACAAAAGCGATCATGCACAGCGCAAAGATCCGATGTGCCATAAACAGAAGCAAAAACAGGGTCAAGCTGTTTATTACGACATGCATTTAAAAGTGATTGACTATTCATAGGAATCCTCCGAGGGTCGTTAAAATCAATTCCAGTTTACAACAAAAACATAGAAAAAGTCAACAAAAATCTGTATATCGTAATAAAAACAACAGGCAATTTGATCATGATATTTGGAAATATGACGATTATCCTTCAAAATCTTCAATCAGCCGCATCAATTCCTCTTTACTGTCCGCTTCAATACCGGATAAAAGTGCAGACTGATCAGCAGCAGGCAAAACAGAAAACGGTGTTTCGAGCGTGTAAAACGGTTCGGTTTCTCCGGGAGCAAATGCGCCGATCCATCCGTTGTATTCTTTTAACAGGTACACGGATTGTACAGAAGTGTCTGTTTGTTCTGCGGGCTGCGGTTTGATTGCGGCAGACGGCAGTGTGATCAGCAAAATACAAATGATAAGCACAAAAACAATCAATGCGGTTAATAAACCGATTCGATATGCCTTAATATTCATAAAAATCCACCTTTCGCATCATTCTTTTCCCTTAGAATTGGCAAACAGAATGTTGTTTATTCATAAGCAAAGTGTGAACAATCTAAATTTTGGCTTAACAAACCGGAACAAGTGTGCTATAATGGTCAAAAATGCGCATGTCGTGTCATGCTTGAATCAAAAAAGAATCATGTCGTAATAAAGATAAAGGAGGATTCTTGTTATATGGAGCGTAAAAACAGTAACAAACCTGTACAGCGCGTTGTGCGTACAGGAAAACCTGTCAAAAAACGCCGGAAAAAGCCGCTTACAAAAGGGCAGCGCGTTGCAAAGACTATTTTTGCAACCATCGGAAAAGTTCTTCTTACATCGTTTCTTGTCATGGTGATTACGGGATGTATTGTAGGAACGGCACTGACGATTTATGTACTTCAATATGTTGATTCTGAACCGGTGATTCAGCTCTCTGAAGTGGAGATGAGCAATTCGGGTACGATTTTCGGTATCAATGCACAGGGCGATTATGAAGTGGTTCAGCAAATAAGCCGCGGTGCAAAGCGGGAATGGGTTTCGCTTTCGCAGATTCCGCAGGATTTGCAGGATGCGTTTGTGTATTTTGAGGACGAACGGTTTTATTCGCATGAGGGTGTTGACTTCAAACGAACGTTTGGTGCGGTGCTCAATGAGATTTTGAATCTGTTCCATATCGGATCGGGCGGCGACCGGTTCGGCGGCTCAACGATTACACAGCAGCTTGTAAAAAATATCAACGGCGATATTTATAATCGTACGGTTGAAGTGAAGATCAAAGAGATCATGCAGGCGATGAATTTAGAGCGCAACTATTCAAAAGACCAGATTCTTGAGGCGTATTTGAATATTGCAGGATTGCATTTTAACACGATTGGCGTGCAGGCGGGTGCAAATCTGTATTTTGGAAAAGATGTGTCGGAACTGACGCTTGCGGAATGTGCATCCTTGGCGGTTATTACAAAATCACCCAAAAATTATAATCCGATCTCCAATCCGGAAGCTAACAAAACACGCCGCGACAACTGCTTGAAAAAAATGCTTGAATTTGACCGCATTACGCAGGAAGAATATGAAGAAGCAATCAATACACCGGTTGTCACAGTCGATCAGTCGAATACAGAATCGGAAGAGGAACAGGAAACAACAACCAACAAGCAGAGCTGGTTTGTGGATGCTGTGATCGAGGATGTCATTGACGATCTCGTAGAGCAGTATGATTATACTGAGGAGTATGCGGAAGAAAAACTGTATACAGGCGGCTGGAAAGTCTACTCCACCATGGAGATTCAGACGCAGCAGCGCATGGAAGCCATCTTTGAAAATGATGACAATTTTAATGCAAGTCCGTATAACTCAGAAACGATGCCGCAGGCTTCCATGGTCATCATGGATTATGAGGGAAATGTACGCGGATTGATCGGCGGCCGCGGTGAAAAAGACCAGGCACGCGGCTTTAACCGCGCGACCATGGCATACCGCGGGTTTGGTTCTACAATCAAACCGCTTTCTGCATATACACCGGCGCTTGAACAGAACTTGATTACCTGGTCAACTGTGATGATGGATGAACCGGTTATGGAAATCACCGATCCGAAAACAGGCGAAAAACGTCAGTGGCCGAGCAACTATTCCAAAAAATACAATGGTCCGGTATCGATTGTTGATGCAGTTCGAAACTCGCTCAACACAATTCCGGTACAGCTTGTGCAGTCGCTCGGTGTCGATAATTCTTACAAATTCATGAAAGATGAATTGGGATTTTCGAAGCTTGTGAAAGATACAAGCCAGATTGGTGAGGACAGCATGGCGCTCGGCAGTGCGGCGACGAACCTGGTCGAATTGACAGCGGCATATCAGATGTTTGGAAACGGCGGCTATTATGTTGAGCCGACCACCTACACAAAAGTTGTAGATATGAGCGGCAAAGTAATTCTCGACAATACAAAGCGCGAGAAAAAACAGGTCATTTCCACGGATACGGCAACCGTTATGAACCGGATGCTTTGGGAAGCTGTCAACAACGGCGGTACCGGCGCGCGTGCGGCGTCTTCCAAATGGGAGGTTGTCGGTAAATCGGGTACGTCAAACGATTACATTGACTTGGCGTTTGCAGGCTGCACACCGTATTATGTGGCATCCATTCGCTATGGATTTGACGATAACTCCGCAATCAGCAATAAAATGGGACGTCACGATATCTCGTTGTGGAAAACGGTGATGGAATCGGTGCAGCAGGATCTTCCGAGCAAGAAATTTGATCTGAATATGACAGGCGTTGTTCAGGAACGTTACTGCACAGAGACCGGATTGCTTGCAGGAAGCGATTGTACTTCAACAAAAACAGGCTATTTCCGTGAATCGAACATACCGGCAGTATGCACCGGTCATGACGGTGCGCAGTCCACGTCCGATTCCGAGCAATCGACGGTTTCAGCAATTCAATAACGATACAAAAACTTCTTTGTGTATACTTGCACAAAGAAGTTTTTTGTTACGTTTGAGCAGTGACTTCATGCGTTTTTAAATAATCAGATAATTGAAGCTTGCGATTCGATTTTTGGTGTGCTATAATAAGCAAAAAAGATAATGAGGTGAAAAAATGAGTTCTATTTCTTGCAGATAAATCAAAAGAGAACACAGCAAAATGAGGGGAGAAGTCTGTCTGTTTGGCTGTGTTGATGCAAGAAATGAATTCATTGTAACGCCTGTTCCATATGCAATTTGTCCGTTTTGTAAGAAATGGTCTGTTTGTGATGTGAAGAGCTGCAGGAAGTCATTCTTGCAGCTCTGTTTTTATGTAACATCAGCAAAATGAAGGAGATGAGCATATGGCAATGATTCGATTTGATCATGTGACATTCGCATATCCGGGAAGCTATGATAACGTGTTTGAGGATTGCAGCTTCCAATTTGATACAAGCTGGAAACTTGGACTCATCGGCAGAAACGGACGCGGAAAAACAACACTGCTGCGCCTGTTGCAGCATCAGTGTCCCTATACCGGAACGATTACCGGTACCGCATTGTTTGACTATTTTCCGTATCCGATTGAGGATAAAAGCCGGATGACGACCGATATTTTAAATGAAATCTGCCCGACAGCACAGGAATGGGAACTGCTGCGGGAATTTTCCTATTTGGAACTTGAGCCGGAGGTGTTATGGCGGCCATTTTGTACACTGTCAAACGGAGAACAGACAAAAGCGCTTTTGGCGGCATTTTTCCTCAATGAAGGTCATTTTCCGCTGATCGACGAACCCACCAATCATTTGGATCTGCATGCCCGGCAGGTGGTTGCGTCATATCTGCACCAGAAGAAAGGATATATTCTTGTATCGCATGACCGCGCGTTTTTGGATGATTGTGTCGATCACATTCTGTCGATCAACAAAACGACGATTGACGTACAGGCAGGGAATTTTTCTTCCTGGTGGGAAAACTTTTCGCGGCAGCAGCAGTTTGAAGAAAAGCAGAACGAGCGGCTGCAGCATGATATCACACGTTTGCGCAAATCTGTTGCCAGAACATCGAACTGGTCGGATCAGATCGAAGCGTCAAAATACGGCGACGGTTCGGCAGACAAAGGATATATCGGGCATCAATCCGCAAAGATGATGAAGCGAGCCAAGGCGATTGCACAGCGAAGAGAACGCGCGATCGAACAGACTGCCGCGCTTTTGAAAAATACAGAAAAAGCCGAAGCGCTGAAAATTCATCCGCTGACACATCATAAGAAAACACTTGTGACGGTTTCGGATGTTTCTGTTTCCTATGATGAAAATACCGTCTGTGAGCCGGTTTCGTTTGCGGTAGAGCAGGGGGAACGTGTTTGCTTGACCGGTAAAAACGGCAGCGGGAAAAGCAGTCTGCTCAAACTGATTTTGGGACAGAACATTCCGCATGCCGGCACGGTTTCCTGTGCATCAGGGCTTATCATTTCGTATCTTCCGCAGGACCCATCGTTTTTGCGGGGAACGCTCGCCGAATGGATTTTGGAGACGGGTGTTGACGAAACGCTGTTTAAAACGATTTTAAGAAAGCTTGATTTTGAACGGGTACAGTTTGAAAAGCCAATGCAAGGGTATTCGCAGGGACAAAAGAAAAAGGTGCTGATTGCAACAAGCCTTTGTGAAAAAGCGCATCTTTATTTGTGGGACGAACCGCTGAATTACATTGATGTTTATTCGAGAATGCAGATTGAAGCGCTTTTGCAGACGGCAAATCCGACAATGATTTTTGTCGAGCATGACCGCGCATTTGCCGAACAGATTGCCACAAAAATGCAAATGCTGTCCTGAAAAAAGTTTGTTTTTGCTCTTGCATCTCTCGTTTGAATGGTTTAAAATAGGCAAAAAAATACCGAAGAGGTGACCGATATGGATGTCAGTCAATATGATGTTATATGGAATACGCAGAGCAAGCATTCAGGAGAGGCAATGCCTTGCGGCGGCTTTGATACAGGGGCAAGTGTCTGGACGGAAGAAAACGATATTTTGTTTTATCTGGATCGAAGCGGTCATTTTGATGAAAACAATCAGATGCTGAAAGCCGGACGAATCCGCATACATTTTGAAGAGAATCCGTTTGTGCACACATTCCGCCAGCAGCTTTCGCTGAAAGACGGTTCTGTGTGGATTACAGGGGATGATGTGCAGGTGAATATCTGGTTTGAAGTCACACAGCCGGTCTGCCATGTGGATGTGGTATCCGAACAGGAAACCACCGTGAACGTTTCGTATGAAAATTGGCGGCTTCATGTGCGTCCGCTTTGTGGCGAAGAACGGATGGCGGCATCCAGCTTTGTGTCTTGCCCGGAGGATGTTTATACTTACCCGGATGCAGTGACGGCAAAAGAAAGCGAAGTGCTCTTTTATCACCAAAACCGAAATGATCAGCTTGTGTTTGATAAATCTGTCGATGCACAGGGACTCGGCCATGTCAAAGATCAGCTCATAAACTGTCAAAAGGACTTGATCTTTGGCGGCAGACTGACAGGTACAGACTGCACGTTTACGGGAGAGTATGAGGGAAGCTATGCGGATGTTCCGTATCGCGGCTACCGGCTTCGTTCGGCAGAAAAGACAACCCATCATTTCAGCATTTTCCTGCACAGCGAACAGACACCGCAGGCAGAAACGTTTGTGTCACATCTTTGTGCGATGACATCTGCGGCGGACGCAAAACAAACGGCAGTCAAATGGTGGACAGACTTTTTTGACCGCAGCTATATCGCGATCAATGACGAAAAAGGCGAAACCGATACAGGATACACACTTGCAAGGAACTATACGCTGTTTCGGTATATGCTCGGATGCAACGCATACGGCAAATATCCGACGAAATTCAATGGCGGACTGTTTACTACCGATGCGTGCTTCAGCGTAGATGAGCGTCACCGCGGAAAAACACCGGATTTTCGCATGTGGGGCGGCGGCGCATTTACCGCACAGAATCAGCGTCTGGTTTATTGGCCGATGCTCAAATCAGGCGATTTTGACATGATGGCGCCGCAGTTCGATTTTTATAACAACCTGCTTTCGAATGCTGAAATCCGCACGAGAGAATACTGGGGACACGAGGGCTGTTCGTTCTGCGAGCAGCTTGAAAACACGGGACTGTCGATCTGGTGGAATTATGGCTTTGACAATACGTCGGATGAAAATCATCACCGGCCAAAGCACTTTGACAAAGCAGAATTGCGCGGTCCATGGACGCGGTATGAATACAGCACACAGCTTGAATTTTCATATATGATTTTAAAATATCATGAATATACAAAAGCGGATATCAAGCAGTATATTCCGCTGATTGAAAGCTGTGTCCGGTTTTATTTTGAGCATTACAAACAGATCTACAAAGAAAACACCATGTCCGAATACGACGAAAACGGCAAGCTGTTCATTTCGCCGTCCACTGCGCTCGAAACGTATAAAAACGCAGTCAATCCGACGGACGCAGTCAGCGGACTGCGCGCGGTCGTAAAAAAACTGTGCGCACTGCCGCAGTATGTCGACTGCGCATACTATGAGGAACTGTTTTCACATCTGCCGGAGATTCCGACAGTGGATATTTACGGCGGCAAATGTATCAAACCGGCTGATTTCTGGTCGGGATGCATCAATTTCGAGATTCCGGAACTGTATCCGGTATTTCCGTATGAGCAGTACGGCATCGGCCGTGAGAACCTCACGACAGTGATTCATACATGGAATCATGTGCCGGACGGGCAAAAGGATTACATCAGCTGGCATCAGGACGGCATTTTCACCGCGCGGATGGGTCTGACCGAAGAAGCGCGCGAAATCAACACCAAGAAACTGCAGAACGGTCCAAGACGATTCCCGGCATTTTGGGGTCCGGGTCACGACTGGGTGCCGGATCACAACTGGGGCGGCAGCGGTATGATCGGTTTGCAGGATATGCTGGTACAGCAATACAAAAATACAATCTATGTATTGCCGGCATGGCCAAACGAATGGGATGTTTCATTTAAGCTTCATTTGGAGGGCGGCATCACGATTGAATCCGTATATCAAAACGGAACATTGCAGTATACACTGGCCGGCGAAGATGCCGCACAGTATACCGTTATCGACTGCTTGCATCAATAATGAATAAAAAACAGCGAACCCGCCGTGATAAATCATGGCGGGTTCATTTTTTAAAAAAACCGAAAAGGAAATAAAAAAGATCGCCGTGCAGCAGTGCAGCGACGATCAAGAATATCTTTGTCAGTTGTAAAAACGATTCATTCCGAGAGAATCGGGAAGAGCATTGCCTTTATTATTTTGCTTTTTTACGGAAATATCTTGTGAGAACCAATCCGCCTGCTGCAGCTGCCGCCAGAAGCGCGCTCAGCAATGCGAGCGGCTGCGAATCGTCGGTGTCAGGGATTGTTTCACCTTCGTCCGGTGTTGGCTCGGTATCCTGTTCTTCCGCTTTGATGGTGAAGGACTGAACCGCTTTGTTTCCGCTTGCGTCTTCCGCCTGATAGGTGACGGTGTATGTACCTGCGCTTGCCGTAACAAACGTGTTGTCTTTGAGCGCAACATTTGCGCCTGCCGGATCGGTTACTGTAACGGTTACATCCAGTGCGCCATCGGTTTCGTCGTTTGCGGATGCATCCGGAAGCGTGACGGTCTCGCCGACAACGGCTGTTTCAGGAACTTCGCCGTCGATGGTCAGGGTCGGCTGCTGTGTATCCGGGGTCTCTTCTTCGTCGCCCTCGAGCACAAACAGTGTGCTTGTTTTCTGGCTGCCGTCTTCTGCTGTGACAGTCACAGTGACAGCAGAGGATTGATCGATGCTGCCGTCTTTTCCTTCTGCAAAGGAGGCGGTGACCGATGCACCGTCGGAAACGGTGACATTCAGTTTTTCCAAATCGAATGCGCCGTTTGTTTTGATAACGGTGTTTTCACCGATTGTTTCAATGACTTCGCCGTCTTCATAACGGATTTCTTTGATATCTTTTGCGTTGCTCTGAGTTGCCTGACCGGTCCAGATCGGGTTCGAGAATGCAAAGCCGAGGCTCTGTCCTTCACCTTTGCCGCCATTGCCGGTTGTACCTTGTTCGCTGATGACTTCGATGCGGTAGAATTCGTTCGGTTTGACTTCCAAAGAGAGCGTTTCGCTGAATTCTTTGACACCTTTTCCGGTCAGATCAACTTCGTATACCACTTCTTTCTGTGCGCCGTCATCAGCACTTCCGGTGATAACGTTTTTGATGAGTTTGACGTTTTTCAGATCATAGTTCTGATCGAATGCGGTGATGTTGAAATCCACTTTCTGCGCACCGTCAACATTCAGTGTTTCGCCCATGCCGACACCTTCGATGTTGTAGCGCAGTTCCGGACCGTTCGAACCGTAATAGCTGCCGTTTGCGAGGATTTCCTGGATGTTGTCATAGGAGAGGACATCCATTTCCGTTTTGATGTACGGATCAGCCATTTTTCCCGGATTATGGCCGTCAGAGTTTGCAATGCCGAAGTACTTCTGCTCACCGATGCGGTTGACGTTGTCCCAGTACTCGAATGCAAAGGTGTTCACGTTTTGGTCTGCGTCAAGTGCGTGATAAAATCCGTTCCAAACCTCAATGCCGCTGTAGCCTTTGATGCCGTATGGATCGGAGAACTGAAGTCCCGGGTAGTTCGGATGTGCCACATAGAAAATGCCGCCGGCATCTGTCACCTGATCGATGGTGTCCTGCCATGTCCAGATTTTTCCGTTCACATTCTGATTGATGCGGTATTCCGGGATAAAGTCAACGCCGTATGCCAGCGCGTGGCCTTTGCCCGAAGAAGTGATTTCCGTGCCGGTGATATTGATGAAATCACCCTGCAAACGGTTTGTTTCTGCTTCTGTTTCCGCTTTTTGAGAAATCGCATTGTGGTCGGTGCTGTACAGCCAGTTGACGAGCTTATCCTCATATGCGGAGTCAACGTTTTGGCGAATCGTGCCCGAACCGTCACTGTTTGTGGAGTGAGTGTGGTTATCACCGGCATAATATCCTTCGCCGTCGATGGAAACTGCCTTGGAGAATGCAAGGGCAATGTCGTTTGGTGCAGTGACATTGGATTTGATCAATCCGCGGCCGCCTTCGAGCGCGAGTACCTGGAATTCTACCGTTTTGCTTTCTTTCGCCGGGATTTCAGGAATGGTGATAGAGTCTTTGCCCAGCGAGAACATTTGATATGGTGTATCCAACGATACTTCGACATTTTCGACCGGCTCGTCCGAATCATTGCTGATTGTCACGGAAACCGGGAAGATATCGCCTTTTTGAAGGTTCTCGTCATACACATTCATGGATGCATTCAGACCATATTTGCGTGCATTATAGTATAGATGTTCTCGCTCGACTATGTATGCGACATATATTTGCGTGATTGTTGTCTGTATTGTAAGTGCAATTTGGCTGCTTTTTCGGAAGCTTATTGAAAAAAGATAATAAAAATGGATAGATAAAAGCGAAATGATTGATACTTAAATTTATTTTTATATAAAAACCTTTTGTTTTTTACTGCTATCTATAGTTTTTTACTATGATTTATGAAAAAAATCAATGGACAACAGATTTTTCATATGATTAAATAAGGCTGTAATCTCTCGTGAAAGATATCGGTCAAATTAAAAAGAAACGGAGGCAAAAAACATGAAACAATGGAAAAAGCGCGTGCTTTCCGGTGCAATGGCTGCTGTAATGACAGCGTCGACATTTGCAGCCGGCGGCTTTACCGTGCTGGCAGGTGATACGCTGCCGATGCTCGGGGAAGAGGCGCGCAAAGCTGAACAGCCCAAGTTTTCGGGCTATCGGATTTGGGACATCAGTCAGTGGAGTCCTGAAACAGATCCGTATGCAGAATTCTTGCGTGCGGATATCCCGCTGCAGGAGCGTATCGATGCATTCAAACCGACACAGGCAAATCCAGAGCTTGATTCGGATGCACAGATTATGCTGATGCAGGGAGACTACGGAAATGCGTTTGTGGACGGCATGATGTACAACAACACATTTTTGTATCACACGCTGAATTTCTGGCAGTACACGGACTATTATTCACCGTGGCATGGTGCAATTACTGCCAAAGTTCCGGAGAGCATCTGGGATTGGGAGGGTGCACTGACCGACCCGGACGCATGGATGAAACGCCGGTTTGAGTTTGGTATTTTGAATATTCCGAACCCGGCATATACGAATGCAGCGCACAAAAACGGTGTAAAATCGATTGCGTGCATTTATTTTGATCAGTCGTTCCGTGAAGGACAGACGATTGACGAGCTGTTTAGAAAAGATGAAAACGGCAAATTCATTGTTGCGGAAAAACTGATTGAAATGGCTGAGTACTTCGGATACGACGGCTATTTCTTCAACTGCGAGGAAGCACCGGACAGCCGCGAGGATGAGCGTGCATTCTTAGCAAGACTGACAGAGGCAGGCCTTTGGACACAGTATTATGATACAAACTCAAGCTTTAATGAAAATAAAGCAAACTGGCTTGCATATGATATCGATGGCGACGGCGAAAAAGAAAAATTGCAGGATTCCGTGTTTGTAAACTACGGATGGCCGTCTTCCATCGACAGTCAGATTGAATACATTAAAAACAACGGCTACGATCCGTTTGAGCAGGTGTTCTACGGCGTAGAGGCAAACCAGGGCAAATTCTCCGGCAGCCACGGTTCTGTTTCGGGACTGCCGAATCTGTACGCAGAGGGTACAAAAAATCCGCGTGCAAGCATTGCACTGTTTACGCCGAGCGACTACTATCATCGCGGTGTCGATGAGGTAGAAGGCGGCAATCCTGTTTCGACAGCAGATCCGGATTATATGTGGATGGTCGCAGAACGCGAGAGAATGTACTTCTCCGGTGTGACTTCCGATCCGACCGATACCGGCAAAAAAGAAGGTTACAGCCGTCCGGATGTTGGCGTCAGCAATGCAAGCGGCTGGGTTGGTGTTGCAGATTTTACAAGTGAACGTTCTGTCGTTGACGGCAGTGTGTTCTACACGAATTTCAACACCGGCAAAGGCCGTTCGTATTGGACAGACGGCAAACTGACAAACGGCGATGACTGGACAAACATCTCCGTGCAGGACATTCTTCCGACATGGCAGTGGTGGATCACCGTTCCGGAAGCTTCGGAAGGAGAAGAGCCGTACGCAAAACTGAAAGCTGATTTTGACTACGGTGAAAAATATTATACCGGCGCAACCGAGTTTACACATATCGGTGCGTACAACGGCGGCAGTTCGCTTGTTGTTGCAGGCGAGTTGGAAGCAGAAAATCTGCTCCGTCTTTATAAAACAGAGCTTTCGGTGAATGCATCGTCAAAAGTAGAGATTACATATCAGAAACCGTCTGCTTCTGACGGCTCTGAGATGAAACTGGCGCTCATCTTCAAAGATGATCCACAAAATGTTGTGTATCTTCCGATTGCAGGAACAGGCACAAAGACAACTGAGTGGAAAACGGCTTCCGTTTCGCTTGGTGCATATGCAGACAGAGAGATTGCAACAATCGGTTTGGCATTTGCACCGAAACAAGGTACAGTTTCCGATTATCAGATGAATATCGGTGCTATCCGCTTGACAGACGGCACAAATCATACACCGGCTGTTCCGGAAGCATTCAAAGTGGATCGTGCATTCTCGACCGATGAAATGATTGCAACATGGAAACTCGGCGATTTCAACACCGTTGATAAATACGAAATCTATGCAACACTTTCAAACGGCAAAAAACTGATGGTCGGCACAAACTTTGCAGATCTGCACTACATTAAAACACTTGAAGGCGAAACAGAGAATGTAACGCTTTCACTCGTGGCAATCGGCAAAGACGGTTCCCGCAGTGAGGCTGCAACAACATCCTACAACTATGCGGAAAAAGTCGGCAACCTTAAAGCAGACACAGAAGTTTCCCGCAATAACTTCAATGTGTTTACCAAACGCGCGGGCGTGATTGATCTGACCTGGACCGAACCGAAAGCGGCATATGAGTCGATTGAATTCACAGTTACAATGGATGATTCGACGGACGATACCACAGTGGTTCGCACGGTATCGAAAGGAACAACATCTGTTTCGATCCCACTCATGAAATCAAACGGTGAAAAATATCAGGTTGAAGCAAGAACGGTGTTTGCAGACGGAACAAAGAGCGAACCGATTATGCTCACCGGATATATGAAAGACGTTTGGAGCCAGCCGTTTGATCCGGAAGACAAAGTATTTGTTTCGGGTACAAGCATTGAATTCTGGCAGCCGGCATCCGAAGACTGGTACAAGATGTATGTCTCGTTTAACGGGGAAACACTGCAGTTTACGGCACGGTTTAATCCGGAGCGCAATTATATCACCCGCGGCGGCAACAAGATGTATTCAACTTTGCCTGCTGCAAACGGAACATTGAAGATTGTTCTTGAGGACTATACAGGCAACATGTCCGAACCGGTTTACTATACGGTATGTGAAGATCCGACTGCAGAGATTACATCAGAGATGTTCCCGGATCCGGTACTGTTTGAAGCAGTGAGGGAACAAATCGGCACGACAATGGAAGAACTGCTTGCATTTAACGGAACACTTGATGTATCTGGTAAAGCAGTGGAAGATCTGACCGGCCTTTCGCTCATCGGCAATTTGACTGCACTTGACTTGTCGGGTACAAATATCAAAGAGATCAGCAAAGGACAGCTTCCGAAAGCACTCACCAGCCTTGATTTGTCGGATTGCAAAGCGCTCACACGCATTGATGTGAACACTTTTGCCGGATTGGATGCGCTTAAATCAATCGATATCACCGGCTGTACCGCATTGCAGGTGCTCGGACTGAATAACTCGGCACTTGAAATGGTGGAATATGGCGATGCAAATTCGTTTAAGGAACTCATTTCCGTTACACTTGAAAATTCGCGCTTTGATCTGACAGAAGGAACCCAGATGGGCGAATTTGTAAAAGCCGCAACCGAGATTACGAAAGACAAAGAAGACATCGTGCTTCGTGCAACGGAACTTTCGAATCTTGGACCGAAAGCGTCGATTGATCAGGAAAATACAACACTGGGTGATTGTAAATTATTGTTTGACGGCGATACAAGCAACTGGACTGGACTGGATGTCAGCGGCACTATCCCAGGTGAAGCAGTATTCGTGTTTGATTCTCCGCAGACAATCGAAAAATGGACATTGCTCAACAGCAGTTACGGCGGTGCAAAAACGTTTGAACTGCAGTATTCTTTAGACGGCACTGAGTGGAAAACTCTCGGTACACCGGTTACCGGAAACGAACAAAAAGAGGTAACGCAGACTGTAACGGATCCGGTTGCAGCAAAATATTACAAACTGAAAATTGATGAAACATACAGTTGGTATCCGATTTTGTGTGAACTGTATCTCTACGGCTATGAAACAACGCTATATGAAGCGGGTGTAAAAATATCCGGTCAGCGTCCGGCAGTATATGTTTCTTATCCGGAAGAGGTGTACAAAGAACTTGGTGAGGGAACACTCGATCCGCAGTCACTGATTGAATATAAAACTGTATCGGGTACACCGTTTGCTTCGCTCAAAGGTGCAGCATTTGTCGCAGAAGATTATGACATTGATGCACAAATGAAAGGCGGCGCAGATTTGATTCTTGTCAATGAGGATCCAAACGGCGTTATTGCACTGAATCGTGCAGGCGTATATACCGTGAAGTTTGTAAACTTCGGACAGAATCCGAACGGTGACGTTCATACCACTGTTGTATCGGTTGGAGATGTTGTAAAACCTGTGGATAAGGATGCGTTGATTTCCTTGATTCAAACAGTAGAGAACATGGATCTCACACCGTATACGCAGACGAGTGTAGATGCACTGAGTGAGACACTCGAAGCAGCAAAAGCAGTTGCCGCAAATGAACAGGCAACACAGGAAGAAGTTGACAAAGCATATGCAGCGCTTGAAAACGCAGTTAATGCGTTGGAGAAGAAGGGCGAAGAAGTCCCGGATACAGGAGATCACATTCCGTATACATTACCGGTCATTCTGATTCTCGCAGCTTTTTCAGCTTTTGTAATGAGAAAACGTTTGATGAGATAATCGTTGTTTTCATTCTCCTTATATTCTAAAAAGGAAGAGACCGACAGTTTTATTGTCGGTCTCTTCCTTTGCTGTGTATTATAGATATAAAATTACAGACGCATGATCGGCGAACGAACCGTTCGAAACCGGTTTTGACTGCGATATGCTCTCGGAGAAGTTCCTGTGATCCGGTGAAAGGTTTCACGGAATGTTTTGGTATCAAAATATCCGCAGCATTCTGCAATTTGCGGTATGGTTTTTTCTGTTTCCAAAAGCAGTCTGCATGCCTGTTCGATTCGTTTGCGGCGCAGATATGCTGAAAACGTTTCGCCCATTTGCCGTTGAAACAGCCGGCTTAACACTTCAGGACGCATTTGAAATCTCTGTGCATACTCGTTAAGACAATGCGCTGCGGCAGCGTTTTGGTTGATTTGTTCTACAATCCATCCTACCTCAACGCCGGGACGGCATGGCGTTTGAATATCCATTTGTCGTATGAGCTGAATCATCAGATCCATCAGCAAAATTCGCAGCATGGGCACATATCCGATTGCTTGCTGATGCATTTCGTGTGACAGCCTTTCTAAAAGGGATAGAATTTGTCCCGAATCATCATGAAGCAGCTTGTTGCCGAAATGGGCGCCGGCATATCCAACACCGGGGACACAGCTGTCCAGCAGAAGAGGAAAACTTCGGCAATGTCCGAGCGACGGATCAATCATAGCGGGCTGAAATAAACAGTTGATGACGGTGAGATCATCGCTTCCATCATCATAGCTGTGTGCTTCGCCGAAATCAACCAACATAAAATCACCGGCAGTCAGACGTTTCTGACATTGGTTCAGAGTGTGCAGTGCCCAACCGCTTTTGATATATGCCAATTCCAAAAAATCATGTGAATGTGTGCTGCATGGGACTTCCACCCGCAGTGTATCAATCGAAAAGCCGCCACGCATCTGAAGCGCCTGTTCCACAAAAACACCCCCAAAAAACCGCATTTATGACGGTTTTATTTCATTTTTCTTTAGTATATACTGAAGGCATCGATAAAACAAGGGGGGAGTTTATTGTGACAAATCGTGAGCGTGTGCGTGCCGTGCTGAACCGAGATGTACCCGATCGGCTTCCGGTCGTGGAATGGGCAGTTTGGTGGGATCTCACGGTAAAACGTTGGAACAGCGAAGGTGTACAGCCCGAAGATGGACCGGATGCATTGCAGAATTGGTTTGGACTTGATCCGCTGCGTCAAATTTTCGTATCGCCAAGAGGAGAAAAGTGTCCGCAGCCGGCATCCCATGGCGCCGGTATTGTATGTGATGCGGCGGAATACGATCGGATCAAACCGCTGCTGTATCCGGAAGAAAACATTCAGCAAGTGGTAGAATGTGCAAAACGCTGGAGAGAAGGACATGAAAACGGCGATTATGCGCAGTGGCTGACGCTGGAAGGATTTTTCTGGTTTCCGCGGACATTGTTTGGCATTGAGGCGCATTTATATGCTTTTTATGACGAACCTGAGCTGATGATGCGTATGAATCAGGATCTTGCGGACTATCATCTTCGGTGTCTGGAACAACTGCTTCCGGTGATACAGCCGGAGTTTATGACGTTTGCGGAGGACATGTCATATAATCACGGACCAATGATTTCAAGAGAATTGTTTGATACCTTTATGCTTCCATATTATCAGCAGGTCATTCCTGTGCTTAAAGAAGCGGGCGTACGCGTATTGATTGATACAGACGGCGATGTGGAACCGTTGATTCCCTGGTTCAAGGATGCAGGGATCGAGGGAGTTCTGCCTTTGGAGCGTCAGGCGGGTGTAGATGTGAATCGGATTCGGCGCAATCATCCGGATTGGCTGATGATCGGCGGCTATAACAAGATGGTGATGCATTTGGGAGAAGAAGCAATGCGCATGGAATTTGAACGTCTTTTGCCTGTTATGAAAAGCGGAGGATACATCCCGAGTGTCGATCATCAAACACCGCCTGATGTTTCTGCAAAGCAATATGAAACATATGTGCGATTGCTGCAGGAATATGCAAAAAAGGCTGTGCAGTGCTGATGAAATCCGATGTTTTTATCAATTAAAGTTTAAATATCATCATAATAAAGAAGCCTCTGCTGGGGCTTCTTTGTTTATAGCAGGCAAATAATATAAAAAGCTGATTTGAATGCTTTGATGAGCGTATCTGTGCGCCGGTTTGATTTAGGCGATTGCAACGCAGAAAAGATATACAAAGGTTTTTCATTGACACAGCAGTCAAAATCTGATATAGTAAACTATGTATATATTATAAGGAGTGATTCTGTTTGGACGAATCTGCCGCGATACAGATTGTTGCAATTATTATTTTGATTATTTGTTCTTCGTTTTTTTCGGGAACAGAAACAGCGTTTTCGAGTTTCAGCCGTGTGAGAATGAAGAATTATGCGAATGCAGGCGATAAGCGTGCATCACGGGTACTGAAAATTTCCGACCGATTTGACAGCGCGCTGTCAGCGCTTTTGATCGGTAATAACATTGTAAATATTGCCTCCGCATCAATCGGAACGATTTTATTTACAAAATGGTTTCCGGCATATGGTGCAATGCTTTCGACTGTCGTGCTGACGATTGTTGTTTTGATTTTTGGTGAGGTTTTGCCGAAATCGCTTGCAAAACGCAGTCCGGAAGAACGTGCGCTGCGTTCATCGGGGATTTTGTGGGTATGCATGAAGGTGTTTTCGCCGTTTGTCTTTTGCCTGCAGGCGATTGTCAAGCTGTTCTCGAAGGATGAGGATAATCAGCCGAGCGTCACAGAAGAGGAACTAAAAGTTATCATCGAAGAAATCGAGGATGAAGGCGTGCTCAATGAACATGAGAGTGAATTGGTGCAGTCCGCCATCGAATTTGATGATATCACGGTAGATGAGATTTTGACGCCGCGTGTGGATGTGGCTGCTGTGTCAACAACTGAAGATCCGCAGGCTGTGCTTGACTTGTTCTTTTCAACCGGTTATTCAAGACTGCCGGTGTACGAAAAGACGATCGACAATATTTTGGGTGTTATTACACAAAAGGATTTTGTGCAGGCATATTTAAAACAGAACGGAAATGTTTCGGTTATACCGCTTATACAAAAGGTGCTGTTTGTGCCGCCGAAAAAACGAATTTCCTCATTGCTCAAAGAACTGCAGCATGAGGTGATGCATATGGCGGTTGTCACGGATTCCTATGGTGGAACCATCGGTATTATCACGATTGAAGATATCATTGAAGAGCTTGTCGGCGATATCTGGGATGAAAGCGATCAGGTGAAAACAGAGATTGTTCTGATTGGTGAGAATACATATCGCGTAGACGGCGATACAAATGTGTTCGACCTGTTTGAATACCTTGATATGGAAGATTGTTCTTATGACGGAAGCAGTCAGTCGGTTGGCGGCTGGGCGCTTGATATGTTTGAACACATTCCGCAGGAGAACGAATCGTTCACATTTGAGTCACTGACGGTTCGTGTGGAAACCGTTACAGAACAGCGCATTACATCGCTGATTGTCCAAAAAAAGCCGGAGTGCTCAGACGAAGAAAATGAATAAATCAAATGCTCCCGCAAGGATTTTTCCTTTTGGGAGCATTTTTTTGATTTTTTTGTTGCATTTTCACAATAGAACGGTTATAATGATATTTATAACCGCTTTAAAGTAATAAAATATAAATGAGGTGCTTGTATGTTTTTCCAAAAAGACATCGAAACGATGCCGCGAAAAAAAATTGAAGAAATGCAGCTGGAACGGCTTAAATGGGTCGTCGCCTATTGCTATAACAATGTACCTTTTTATCATGAACGTTTAAAAAATGCCGGTGTTGTGCCGGAAAAAATAAAATGTCTGTCCGATATCCAATACATCCCGTTTACGACGAAAGCCGATATCCGTGATACGTATCCGTTTGGATTGTTTGGCAAACCGATGAAAGAAATCGTTCGGATTCACGCATCGAGCGGTACAACCGGCAAACCAACGGTCGTCGGCTATACACGAAAAGACCTTGATACCTGGTCGGATTGTGTGGCGCGTCTTTGCGTTGCAGTTGGTGCATCGGATGAGGATATTGTCCAGATTGCGTTTGGCTACGGATTGTTCACCGGTGCACTGGGACTGCATTACGGACTCGAAAAGCTGGGTGCAACGATTATTCCGGCGTCTTCCGGCAATACGAAAAAACAAGTGATGATGCTCAAGGACTTTGGTGTTACGGCATTGGTCAGCACACCGTCCTATGCGCTTTATATGAGTGAGGTTGCACATGAATGCGGTATTTCCAATGATGAGTTAAAGCTTCGGCTTGGCTTGTTTGGTTCCGAGGGATGCACACAGGAAATGCGCGAACAGGTGGAGAAAGGATTTAACCTCTTTGCAACCGATAACTACGGCATGAGCGAGCTCATGGGTCCGGGTGTTTCGGGTGAATGTCATCTGCGGTGCGGTTTGCATGTGAACGAAGACCATTTCTATCCGGAAATCATCAATGCCGAAACGGGTGAAGCACTTGAAGCAGGCGAACGCGGCGAACTGGTTATCACAACGCTTACAAAAGAGGGTATTCCGATGCTTCGTTACCGCACAAAGGATATCACACGCTTGAATTATGAGCCGTGCGCATGCGGCAGAACGTTTGTCCGCATGGATAAAACGACCGGCAGAACAGACGATATGCTCAAAATTCGCGGCGTAAACGTCTTCCCAAGCCAGATTGAAAGTGTTCTGGTGCAGATGGAGAACATCGGTCCGCATTATCAGCTGATTGTTCGCCGGGAAGGCTTTATGGATACGCTTGAGGTTCAGGTGGAGCTGGTTGACGGCCGTTTGCTTGAAGATTATGGCGCACTCGAGCACTTGCAAAAACAGGTGAAAGCAAACCTGCATACCGTGCTCGGCATCGACTGCAAGGTATCGCTGATTGAGCCGAAATCGCTGGAGCGGTTCCAGGGCAAGGCAAAACGCATTGTCGATCTGCGCGGACAGAACTGACGGTTATTAAGGAGGAATTTTACATATGAAACAGCTGATGCTTGGAAACGAAGCAGTTGCACGCGGATTGTTTGAGGCGGGCTGCGGCGTGGTTTCCAGTTACCCGGGAACACCGAGTACCGAAATTACAGAGGAAGCAGCAAAATACGACGAGATTTACTGCGAATGGGCGCCGAACGAAAAAGTTGCCATGGAAGTGGCAATCGGTGCTTCAATCGGCGGAAAGCGTTCGTTTTGTGCAATGAAACATGTCGGCTTGAATGTGGCGGCTGACCCGCTCTTCACCGCATCGTATACCGGTGTCAATGCCGGATTTGTAATCGCAGTTGCGGACGATCCGGGCATGCACTCGTCGCAGAATGAGCAGGATTCGCGTCATTATGCGATTGCATCGAAAGTGCCGATGCTTGAGCCGGCTGATTCCGCAGAGTGCAAAGCGTTTGCAAAACGTGCATATGAGTTGTCTGAGCAATTTGACACACCGGTCATTCTGCGGCTGTCCACTCGAATTGCACATTCGCAGAGTTTGATAGAAACCGAGCCGCGGACAGAACTGCCGTTAAAACCATACGAGAAGAACCCGCAGAAATATGTGATGATGCCGGGTATGGCGAAGAAAAAGCATCCGGTTGTCGAACAGCGGATCAAAGACTTAACGGAATATGCGGAAACGTGCGATTTGAACGTCGAAATCATGGGCGACACGAAAATCGGCATCATTGCAAACGGTCCGTCGTTTCAATATGCACGCGAGGCAATGGGAGACAGCGCATCATATTTAAAACTCGGCATGGTGCATCCGCTTCCGGTTGAAAAAATCCGCAATTTTGCCCGTAAAGTAGAAACCCTTTACGTTATTGAAGAACTCGATGATGTCATTGAACGCCATGTGAGAGCGCTTGGCATCCCGGTACACGGCAAAGATACCTTCCCGCTGATCGGTGAGATTTCGCAGAATATGGTCAGAGAAAAGCTGACCGGCGAAATACCAGACACAGCGGTACTTTCTGAGGAGATTCCGGTGCGTCCGCCGGTAATGTGTGCAGGATGTCCGCACAGAGGCCTTTTCTATACGCTTTCGAAAAATAAAGTGATGGTCTCCGGTGATATCGGCTGCTATACACTCGGCGCGTTGGCACCGCTTGCAGCAATGGATACGACTGTCTGCATGGGCGCTTCGATTTCCGGTCTGCACGGCTTTAACAAAGCGCGCGGCGAGGAGAGTGAGAGCCGCTCGGTTGCCGTTATCGGTGATAGTACATTCATGCATTCGGGCATGACAGGACTTGCAAACGTCGCATACAACGCAAGCAATTCTACCGTGATTATTCTCGATAACTCGATCACCGGTATGACCGGTCATCAGCAAAACCCGACAACCGGCTATAACATCAAGGGCGATCCGGCAGCAAAAATCAGCCTCGAAAAAGTCTGTGAGGCGATGGGCATTCGCCGGGTGCAGGTTGTTGACCCGTATGATTTAAAAACATGTGACCGCGTGCTTAAAGAAGAACTGGCGGCAAAAGAACCGTCCGTCATCATTTCCCGCCGTCCGTGCGCACTTTTAAAATATGTCAAACATAATCCGCCGTTTACGGTCGTTTCCGATAAATGCCGCGGCTGTAAATCGTGCATGAAGATCGGCTGTCCGGCAATCAGCATAAAGAACGGAAAAGCGGTTGTCGATCAGACGCTTTGCGTGGGATGCGGACTGTGCAGTTCGCTCTGTGCGTTTGACGCATTTGACAAAGGAGGAGACAAAGCATGAATCAGACAAAAAGCATTATGATTGTCGGCGTAGGCGGACAGGGAACCCTGCTTGCCAGCCGAATTCTCGGTCATGCAATCATCCGTCAGGGATTTGACGTCAAAGTGAGCGAAGTGCATGGCATGAGCCAGCGCGGCGGCAGTGTTGTGACATATGTGCGGTTCGGTGATCGTGTTGATTCACCGACAGTCGATCTCGGACAGGCGGACGTCATTCTGTCGTTTGAACAGCTTGAGGCGGCGCGGTATTTGCCATATCTTAAAAAAGGCGGAAAGGTGATTACCAATACACAGCAGATTGATCCGATGCCGGTCATTACCGGTACGGCTGTTTATCCGGAGAATCTGATTGAAAAAATGAAAGACTGCGGTGCAGATGTTTTGGCGCTTGATGCACTTTCGCTTGCGGAGGAAGCAGGTTCGGCAAAGGCAATCAACGTCGTGTTGATCGGTGTGCTGTCGAACTTCATGGACTTTGACAAGGAAGTTTGGCATGCGTCAATCAATGAATGTGTGCCGAAAAAATTCTTGGAAATCAATCAAAAAGCGTTCGATCTGGGCGCATCTTATGAGAGGGGCTGATTACAATGGGAAAGTTTCGTTCTCCCGAAATTGAAACCGCATCAAGACATACGATGCGTATTGTACAGTCTGACCGGCTTGCGGATATGGTCAGACGTGTGTATGAAAATGTACCGTTTTATAAAAAGAAGCTGGATGAATGCGGCATTCGTCCGGAGGATATCAAAAGTGTTGATGATCTGAGCAAACTGCCGTTTACGAATAAAACAGACTTGCGTGACAATTATCCGTATGGATTGTTTGCGCTTCCGCTCGGTCAGGTGACAGAAATTCACGCTTCCAGCGGTACAACCGGTAAACAGACGGTTGTTGGTTATACGGAAAACGATTTAAAAACATGGGGTGAGTGTGCAGCGCGTGCAATCACTGCGGCAGGCGGTACACACGAAGATGTGCTTCACGTTTCCTATGGATACGGACTGTTCACCGGCGGACTGGGTCTGCATTACGGCGGTCAGGCGATGGGTTCGACTGTTATTCCGGCTTCGTCGGGCAATACAGCGCGCCAGTTGACCATTATGCAGGACTTTGGCTCGACCATTCTCTGCTGTACGCCGTCGTATGCGATGTATCTTGGTGAATCGCGTGAAGAAGCGGGAATTCCGCTTTCGGCAATCCACTTAAAAGCCGGTATTTTCGGCGCAGAACCTTGGACCGAGCAGATGCGCAAAAGCATTGAGGAAAAACTCGGCATCAAAGCATATGACATCTATGGCTTGTCGGAAGTCATGGGACCGGGCGTTGCATTTGAATGTGAATGCCAGGACGGTCTGCATGTCAACGAGGACTTCTTCATTCCGGAGATTATCGATCCTGAGACCGGCGAAGTTCTGCCGGATGGGGAGTACGGTGAGCTGGTGTTCACCTGCATTACAAAAGAAGCGCTCCCGCTGATTCGTTACCGTACCCGCGATATCACTTGCTTAACGCATGGAACGTGTGCCTGCGGCAGAACGCTTGTTAAAATGGGAAAACCGCGCGGCAGAAGTGATGATATGCTCATCATTCGCGGTGTCAATGTGTTCCCAAGCCAGATTGAGGAAGTTCTGCTGCATACAAAAGGTGTAACTGCAAACTATCAGATTGTTGTTGAGCGTGTAAACAATCTTGACACATTGGAAGTCCGTGTGGAAATGGCACCTGGTATGGATTTCGATGCTGTTCGTCTGGTTGAGGAGAAAGAGCGCGAAATCAAAGGGCGTTTGCATTCTGTGCTCGGTCTTTCGGCAAGTGTTACGATCGTAGAACCGAAATCAATCGAACGCAGCGAGGGAAAAGCAAAACGTATTATTGACAACCGCCATACATACGATTAAGATAAAAAGGGGGAGGTCTTTTTATGACAATCAATCAGTTGTCCGTATTTATTGAAAACAAACGGGGCAGACTTGCGGAAATCACGAAAATCTTAAAAGAAAACGGTGTAGATATCCGTGCGCTTTCGATTGCTGATACAAAAGAATTCGGTATCCTGCGTCTGATTGTAAATGATGCGCAGAAAGCGGCCGATGTCTTAAAAGAAGATGGTTTTACGGTATCGCTTACCAAAGTGGTTGCAATCGGTATTGACGATCGTCCGGGCGGACTGGCTGCCGCTATGGAAGTGCTGCGTGATAACGAGATCAGCGTGGAATATATGTATGCGTTTATCAGCCGTTCGGAAGATACTGCGTATGTGATTCTGCGTGTTGCAAACAATGAAGAAGCAGTCCGAATTTTCACAGAAAATGGTTTTAAAGTGATGTGCAGTGACGAATTTTAATACGTCACCACCTCGAATCAGATAAAAATACCCTCACTTGTTTGGCGAAAAGGTTACAAACAGGTGAGGGTATTTTTTGTTACAGAATGATGTAAAAATTCATCTATGATTTTTGTGCATAAAAGATAAAAAATTCAATTTCCATAAAAAAGCAAAAATGAATCTTACAGTTCATTGGTAAAACAGATAAATATCAAACTGAGTAATTGTGTGTTTTTTTATATAACACAATACTTTTTACAAAAGATACAATAACCATTATCCAAATGTATGTACATAATAGACTATTTTGTTCCTCAACAATATTGAAAATTTATGTATAATATGATATCATTTAATCAGCGTGATTGTTGCTTTGGCAGCAAAAAGGCGAAAACAAATATGTCAAAACGAAAGGAGAATGCAAAAAATGAGAATCAGCAGACTTAAGCGAGTTGGTTCAGGTGTGCTGGCAGCTGCAATTGCCGCATCAACATATGTTGGCGCAGCACTTCCTGCCTCAGCCAGAACTGCAGGCAAAGATGGTTCCGCAGAAATGAATGAAGCGTATGCAGCGCATGAATCATTGATGCCGATCGGTCCGTCTTTCAGTTCTGCAACCATTCTGGAATGGACACCGGAGTCAGATCCTGATGCGCGTTACAGCAGGGCAAGCATTCCGTTGGCAAATCGTACAGGCGGATTCATCGTGAATCCGAAAGCGAATCCAGAGGCAAAATTGATGCTTTGCTCGCTTGCAAACTCAGCGCATGATACGACCGGCGCACAGGGCACCGATAATTTTATGAGCTGGTCATTTAACTACTGGCAATACGCAGATTCATTTGTGTATTGGTCGGGCTCTGAGGAAGGCATTATCACCTGTCCGACCGGTGAATTTACCGATGCAGCACACGCAAACGGTGTGCCGGTTGTTGCAACATTGGGCTTCCCTTGGGGTACAGGAACTGGCTATGTAGAAGAAGTCAGAGCGTTTACACAGCAGGCCGAGGATGGAAGTTTTCCGGTTGCGGACAAACTGATCGAGGTCATGGAGTATTACGGATTTGACGGATATTTCTTCAATCAGGAATCGTTTGGATGCTCTGCAGAAGATGCAACCAAACTGAATGAAATGATGAAGTATATGCGTAAAAAATGCCCGGATATTTTAATCAGCTGGTATGACGCAATGGTACCGAGCGGCGGTATTTCTCATCAGGACGCAGTAAACGATCAAAACAAAGCTTGGATGGAGCCGGACGCAGAAGGCAATTACTGTGTTGATGAATTCTTTATGAATTACAACTGGTATGAGTCTGAGATTTCGACAACCATCAACACAATGAATTCGATTAACCGCAGTCCGTTTGACGCGTATGCGGGTCTTGATGTACAGCAAAACGGCATGAACACCGGTTTCCGTGATTATATGCTGTTGGACGCAAACGGCAAAATGAAGTTGTCATTTGCGCTGTATTGTCCAAACTCTACACTCGGCATCTCTGCATCGGGTGAAGAGTTCCATAAAAACGAGCGTACATTCTATGTCAATAAAGTGTCCGATCCGCGTGTGGAAACATCGGATCCGACGATTGCGGCAAACAGCGAATGGGTTGGCATGTCGCGTTTCTTTGCAGATAAAACACCGATCACCAGTGCACCGTTCGTGACGAATTTCAACTCCGGTCACGGCAAAGGCTATTGGGTAGACGGCGTCTTGTCGCGTGACAGAGAATGGAGCTATCAATCCAACCAGGATATTATGCCGACATGGACATGGATCATTGATTCGGAAGGTTCAAAACTTTCGGGTGATTATGATTTCACCGATGCTTATAACGGCGGCAACTCCATCAAATTTGCAGGTTCACTTGACGCAGGAAAATCAAACGACATCATGCTTTACAGCACCGATGTTGCAGTAACTGACGGCATGAATATGAGCCTGACATACAAAAATGATGACGGCAAAATGAAACTTGTCGCTTATTATGGTGATGAAACTACAACAAGCTACGAAGATTGTACAAGAGTGTACTATAACCTGACCGCCGGTGAGGCAGATACCTGGACAACGACATCGGTTGATCTTTCTGCACAGGTAGGCAAAACACTGTTTGCAATCGGCATGCAGGTTGAAAGTGATACAGATGTTTCCGATTATCAGGTGAACCTTGGTCAGCTGACAATCACGGAACAGGATCGCGCTGAGCTTTCGGGTCCGAGCGGTATCACACTGGACGGCATTTTGTATCACGATGCATATGATGCTGAGATCAGATTGTACTGGGATGAGGTAGCAGGCGCATCGTCGTATGAAGTGTATAAAGTAAACAGTGACGGAACCTCTTCACTGCTCATGGAAACGCCGAACACCGCACTGTATATTTCAAGTGTTGCTCGTGCAGCAGAAGAGCAGGACGTTACACTCAAAGTTGTCTCGATCAACAAAAACGGCATCCGCGGTGAAGGAACAGCGTTTACAATCGACTGGCTGTATGGAAACGAAGATTCGGAAAAATATGAACCGGTCGAATTTGAAAACTTCTGTCTGGGAGCAACAGTCACAGATGTTTCGTTTGAAAACGATGCAGAACCGGCAGCAAAAGCGCTTGACGGAACTGCAGCAAACGGTTCAAAATGGTGTGCGACCAACAAAGACAGCGGCTATATGGCCATCGATATTGGCAGAGAAGTAACCGTCAGACGCTGGCGTGTGGAGCACGCAGAATACGGCGGCGAGTCAAAGGAAATGAATACCATTGATTTTGCATTGGAATATAAAAATGCAGAAGGTCAGTGGGTCGAAGCAAAACGGATTCGCGACAATCATCTGGCTCTTACGGATGTATTGCTCGACGAACCGATCACCGCAAGAGAGTGGAGACTCAATATTTATGATGCAGGTTCTTCTGCTTGGGGTGCGATTCGAATTTATGAATGGCAGATGTTTGATACCGATCAGCTTTCACAGACAGAATCAACCATGGCGCACTTTGCTTCTGCACGAAACAATCCAGGAGCAACTGACGTTTTCACACTCGAACATGTTCCGGTTGGAGAAACTGTAAAAGTGTACATCAAATCGGGCGATACCTATACAGAGATCGGCTCGAAGGTTGCACAGGCATCCGGAAATGAGAAGCTGACCACTGTCACAATCGAAAATCTTGATTTCGCCACAGACAAAGCAGGCCGTATTTATTATACGACCACAGCACCGTCGTGTGCAGAGAGTATCAAACAGAGTGTTCCGTTTGAAGCAGAAACAACAGAAAAATCAGCACCGGCAACAGAGGTTTCATTTGAAAAATACTCACAGCCGGGTTCTGAAAGTTCGTCGCAGCTTGATGACATTTTTACGACCATGACTGTCAATGGACTGAATGCGGGCGATGTCGTATATGTTTACGAGTCTGGTTCTGAAACATGGAGCAGAATGTCACAGCCTGTTGCAGTCGGCGAAACTTCTGCTGTGTTTGAGCGCATCCGCGTTCCTCGGGCAGGCGGCGAGCTGACGCTTCAAGTGAAACGTGCAGGAAAACTGATTTCTGATAAATACACTGTAACAACACCTGCTTTTGCGGAGCCGACAGCTAACATTTCGCTGAAGGCACTTTCCACAAGCGGTGAGGTGCTGTCAGATGTTGTTTATGAGATTTATGACGCATCAGGCGAATATGTAAAAGACGTCAGCACAGAAGAAATGGCAGCAGTAGAGTTTGGAACCTATACGCTTAAGTGCAAGAGTGTTCCGGAAGGCTATCGCGTAACAAACGAACAGGTTATGAAGATTGTTCGCATCGAAGGATATACTTACGAAGTGACGGTAACCATTCGTTCGGACAGCGATGTTCCGACTGTTACCAGTGTTGAAGTAACACCATTCCGTGTAACGGTCAAAAAAGGCGATACACAGCAATTTACAGCAAGTGTGACAGGTGAAAATGATCCGGGTCAGGATGTTATCTGGAAAGTGGAGAATGCAGTTTCTGCATCCACACAAATTTCGGAAGATGGTATTTTGACTGTTGGTGAGGATGAAACTGCAAAAACGCTGACTGTTATTGCAACATCTGAAATCGATGAAACAAAATCCGGTTCTGCAACTGTTACCGTTGCAGAGAAAGAAAGCGAAACAGAAAATGTATCGCTGGGTGCTGAAGTAATTGCATACAACGGCGGCGCTTTAGGCGGTGCACAAGGACCGGAAAAACTGTTTGACGGCGATATTACAAGTCAGGATACCGGCAAATGGTGTGTTGATGGCAACGATAAATGGGTTGCTTTTGACATCGGTGAAGCACGTGAACTGACACAGCTCAAAATGGTACATGCAGGCGCTGCTGGTGAAACACCGGCAGGAAAGATCAATACTGCAAACTATGAGTTCTATGTATTGGACGAAGAGAATATTTCAGTGGACGATCTGCTTGCAAAAACATTTGAGGAACGCACTGAGCTGCTTGAAGATAATTCCTATTGGAAATTGATCGCAAGCACAACTGATAATATCAACGATATTACAACAAACGATCTGACTGGCAACAGCGGACGTATTTTCAAAATCAATATCAGCAGAACCGATACAACCGGATGGGCACAGTGTGTCCGCGTGTATGAGCTGGAGCTTTATTCTCCGGTTCCGCTCAAATCTGTTTTGCTGTCACAGGATGCAGATGTTCTCGGTGTGAAGACCGACAAAGCAGTTGCAAGTGAAAAAGCAATGTATGCATTTGACGGAGATTATTCGACAAAATGGTGCGATGAAACACCAAACTGGGTTGTATTTGATATTGGTGAAACCGCAACGCCGGATCGCTTGAAAGTTATTCATGCAAATGGCGGCGATCAGCCGGAAGGTGCACAATTCAATACAGTTGCATTTGCACTTCAGGTGCTGGATCCTGCGAAGATTTCTGAAGCAGAGTTCCTTGCAAAAACTGAAGCAGAACAAGCAGTGATTATGAATGATGATGCTTACTGGATTACGATCAAATCGTACAGTGAGAATGCGTTGGATGTAACGGATGATCCGATTGAAACAACATATGCGGCACGGTTGTATCGCTTTATGGTTACAGACGGTGATGCACATCCGACATGGAAAGACACCATTCGTATCTATGATATCGAGCTGTATGGTATTGTTGGCGCAGCTGTACCGTCCGCTGACAAAACAGCACTGAACACCTTGATTGCAGAAGTGGAAGCGCTCAAAGAAGCAGATTACACAACAGCAACCTGGGCAGCTTTGACTGAGAAACTGGATGCAGCGAAAGCAGTTGCAGGTGAACCGGATGCATCGCAGGATGCAGTCGATGCAGCATATGATGCACTGTTCGAAGCAAAAGAAGCATTGGTGAAACGCGGTGACAAAACAGCGCTGAACACCTTGATTGCGGAAGTGGAAGCGCTCAAAGAAGCAGACTACACAACAGCAA
>NZ_JACJKY010000023.1 GCF_016901855.1 Merdimmobilis hominis
TTAACACCATTGCAAAAGATCTGTCGCTCTCCCGCAGCACTGTAAAACGAGCAGTCAAAGACTTAGAAAAAGCAGGTCTTATACGAAAAGAGCCGCACTACCGTGAAAACGGCAGTGCGACCTCTAATCGATATTATTTGCTCTAAAAAATATATTTTCACTCACAAGGGAGTAGTGCGCCTTTTAGGTGGACTGAGGGGCGGTTCATCATGAGCTGCCTTGAAGTACCCACTTTAAGAGAGATTACAGCAGAAAGAAAAAACATTTTATTTTAAAGAACTTATATTTACATTTCATTCACAAATTTAGGATTGCGTTTCTGCATTATTCTAATGTATAATAAAATAAATACTATTTTATGATTCTATATTTTATATTGTTAAATGGGAGCATAAAAAGATGCCGCGAAAATCTTATTCTATTGAAGAACGCCAACGAGTGAAAGAAACATTGATGACTACTGTCCTTCAGTGCATTATAGATAGGGGTCTAATCCATAGCAGCATTGATGTTCTGTGCAGGAAAGTAGGTATATCAAAAACCTTTTTTTACACTTTTTTCTCTTCAAAAGAAGAATTGGTCATACAGGCTCTTCGGTATCAACAACCCAAACTGATCTATTATGCGCAAAGTCTGATGGATGACCCGAATCTTAGTTGGAGAGAGGGAGTAAAAATCTTCCTGAAAAATTGTTGCTATGGAGCCAAAAATGGAGTTGCGGTTTTGTCGATAGAGGAAGAAGGTGAAATTTTTCGCTGTCTCTCTGCGGAAAATTATAATGCCTTTCAACAGGAGCAGATCGTCTTTTACAGCAAGTTGCTTTCCGTTTTCGGACTTCCTGTGAATAGCATTGATCCCCGTTTATTTGGAAATATGGCGCTTAGCATGATGATGGTCTACAAATCAATTCCTGATACTATGCCTTTTCTCTTTTCAGAAGTTGCAGAGGATATGGTAGAGTTCCAGGTCAACGCACTAATAGATGAGATGGAACGAGTCAAAGAAAAAACAAGGTGAACAAAAGATGTTCAGAAATAAAATTTTATATCCTATAAGATTACGAAGTAACCAAATGCATTTGAACCTTAGAAAAAGCCGGATTTTTACAACCGACTTTTGCTTCTGTGCGGCCTTTTCGCGCCTTGCGCCAGCCTGTCCAAGTGATAGTGTGTCGCAGGGCGTTTTTCTATCTTTATGAAAGGAGTCAAAAAATATGAGTTTGAAATATACCTGCCCAAGCTGCGGCACTCCCTTGGGCTATGAGGGTTTGTGCTGGAAGTGTAAGTGTGAGCAGGAACGGAAAACTGCTCTTGCCTGGACACCAGAACAAATTGCCGAGAATCAGAGAAACTTGATTCAGAACATCCAGCGGCTTGGAGATATGGAGGACCCGGAATCTACCGACTTCTGGCAGCTGCTCAGTTACCGTGATGCCATTACCCCGGAGATTCAGCGGGCGGCACTGACCGCAGAGGTGTTCTGGCCCTGCGAGATCTATTACCGTGCCCCGGCAGATGTTCGGGATGGTCTGATCGCCGCTCTGTTAAAAACCGAGAATGCCCATGAAGCGGCCAATCTGATGTGCTGTCTTGCCTTCCAGGGAGATGACAAGGCAATGGAAACGCTGCTGGAATTGGAGCGAAATCCTCGGCCATGGCGCAAGAGCCTCTATGTAGACCCATCTATCTATGCACAATGTGGTGGCTGGACCTTTGACAAAGAAGGGCATCGGACACAGATCAATTTCGATACCTGTTATCCCATGGTGAAGGGTGAGCCTGGCGAAGCAACTCCTGTTCGCATCGGTCGAGTCCGAGAAGATACCTGCCCTCACTGTGGCTGCCAAATGGTGGACATTCTTGTGTTAGATGGTCGAGATGAACGGCTTAAATTTTTGGGGCTGGATGGTATTTTAACTGCCACCTGCTGTTTAAACTGTGTCGGGTTTTTAAAAGGTCCCGCATTTAACAGCTTTACTCTGGACGGCGGCGCAGAGGTATTTCCCTCAGAACTCTTTGACGGTGCGGAAAAAATGGATTGCTATGTGCGACTGGAGGACTACAAAGTCCTCACTGAAAATCCCTTTGTACTGGGTAAAGCACCAGTACCCATGTTTTACGGTTCTGCTTGTGAAGATGTGAATACGGTAGGAGGCTTTGCCAACTGGGTGCAGGATGCGGAATATACCACTTGCCCACACTGCGACAAACCCATGAAATATCTGGCCCAGATCCAGTGGGATACTTTGATGGACGGCACAGAGGGCACACTCTACATCGAGTTCTGCCCTGACTGCCAGATCGTATCCATGCAGCACCAGCAGACCTGATAGGAGGAAATCGCTATGAATTTGCCAAAGTTCAACAGTGCGGACGGGCGCTGTTACTGGATGAAGCCCGAGGTACAGGAAGAACTGCAACCGCTCTTTGACCAGTGTATCCAGGATGCCATTGACGGGAAAATCACGCGGCTTGATGATTCCCACTGGCCGCCGGTAGTGGTCAGCAGTCAAGGTGCACCCTTTGAGGTGTGGCAACTGCTTCAGATATGGACCGAAATACAGCGGGCCGAGACCCTGGATGCGGAAAAGGCCATCGCCTTCAGCGAAAACCTGCGCCGCCAGAGCCGCTGGGGTGAAATTGACCACCATCTACTTGATATGCTGAAACGGGAGCTACAAGAGAAGTATTTTTTTGTAACAGGCGATGAAGATGATCGCTTCTGGGATCGGGAGTATTCCCTGAAACCAGGTATCCGTGCAGAGGAGGTCCCGGAGCCGCTGCTGCGTTTCGCCTGCTATGTGGCGGTGAGCTATAAAGTGTATGGCTTGGACTTTCAGTATCTGGACGCCAATTACCTCTTTGGATTGGTGGAGAAAGTCCGTCCTGATATGGTGAAAAAGCTCCGGGAACACGGGACCGGCAGGCTGCCGCTCTCTCTGCAAAAGAGGAAAACAGAGCACTTCACCGCATCGGCCAACGATGCCTTTGCTGCGATCCGTATTACTGCCAGGGACAATACGGAGGAATGCTGCCGTGAAGTGCTGAACTACCTGTGTGAGCTTCTGGAGCAGGAGGATTTTCCCCGCAGCTATGCGGTGGAGTTCAAAGGACCGGAAAAGAGGTATCTTCCCATCACAGGTCTGCCCAAAAAGGGAGTAAACCAGCTCTTTGCCTGTGCCGTGCAGTACCCCGGCCTCCACCCCCTGATGGAACGGTACGCCCGGCTTGCCATGCGGCAATATGAGCAGTACACCAATCTCAGCGATGAGCAGTGCGCGCTCCCCGGAAGTTTTGCCGTGTTCGCCCTGGGAATGCTGGGGCAAGAGTGGCGGCAGCTGGTATGGGATTATCTCGATCTCTGTGATGATGAGCACTCCCACTTACAGGAAAAATTCCTCCGGGAGTATGTGAAACAGTTCGGATTTACCGCCGATACCGTCCCTGTATTTGTCCGTGGGGTGCTGTCCATGCAGAACATGAAGTATTCCAAGGACTATGCCGCGTGGATGGCAAACGCAGAAAGCCTGGACGCTCTGCTGGAGGCAAAAATCCACCTGTCCGAGATCGTTCCAAGCGGTTTTTCCTCCGACGAGGATGACGATGATGACGAGGACGAGAAACCCGCAGAAGAAACAGAAGCCAGCCCGGAGGAAGTGCTGCAATACGCATGGGAAACGGTCTGCTATGTGATCTGGGGAAAGGGCAGCGCCAAGGGTGGTCAAAAAGTGGTGGAAGCAGCTTCGGAGGAACTGAAAGAGCGTTGCCGACAAATTTTTATTCCGATAACGGAGAGCCTGGAAGAAAGAGGTGGCCTGCTATGAGTTTACCGAAACGAGACGGCGTGCATGGCCGTTATTATCTGATCCATAAACCGGACACGGACCCCGAAGTGCTGGAACAAGCCGATCAGTGCATTCAGGATGTGTTGGATGGAACCGCAAAAGAAAACCATTCCGGCTACCCGGTGGTTGTTCGGAATCAAAACGGAACACCCTTTCTTCCCAGCCAGCTGCTGGAGCGGTACCTGTCCAAACTGCCTTTGAAGGGATTTCCCTATGCGGATGCGGTCGCCTTCTGCGATGCCCTGCGGCGGCTGGCGGGCTGGAAAGAGATTGACCACACACTGGGACAATACATCGAACATCAGGTGCAGGAGCGGTATTTTGAGGTTGGAGAGAAAGAGGATTACTTTTCAGCTTACCCGCCCTGCACCGTGTGGCCCGAGCTGAGGCCGGAGGATGTGGACGAAGACCTGCTGCGCTTTGCCTGCTATGTGGCGGTCTGCTATACGGTGTATGGAGCCAGCTACGACTCTCTCACCACCGAGCACATTCTCGGCCTGGTTTCCCAGCTCCGCCCGGATATGGTGAAGCAGCTGAAAACGAGCGGCAGCGGCAAATTGCCAACGGACATTCAGCAGCGGAAAACGGAGCATTTCACCGTATCGGCTAATGATGCGTTTGCGACCATCCGCATCACCGCCAGGGACTCCACGGAGGAGTGCTATGGGGAAATCCTGGACTACCTGTGCGCGGTGCTGGAGCGGGAGGAATTTCCCCGCAGTTACTCGGTGGAGTTCCGTGGAAAGGAGAAACTCTATCTGCCCATTCCCGGCCTGCCCAAGAAGGGAGTCAACCAGCTCTTTGCCTGCGCTGTGCAGTATCCCAGTCTGCATCCGATTATGGAGCGATACGCTCGTCTGGCTATGCGGGAGTTTGAGTGGTACCAAAACCTCGCGGATGAAGCCTGCGCGATGCCCGGTACTTTCGCTGTGTTTGCTTTGGGGTTGGAGGGAGAACCGTGGGTGCCGCTGGTGTGTGACTATCTGGATTTATGTGATGATGAACATTCCTCTTTGCAGGAGAAGTTTATCCACACCTTTTTCAAGAAATACGGATTTACGGCCCAGACCATGCCTGTCTTGGTTCATGGCGTCCAGTCTATGCAGGGTATGAAACCGGCTAAGGAGTTCCGTACTCTAATTGCCAATGAGGAGAGCCTGAACGCTCTGCTGGAGGTCAAGAGGCATTTAGAGGACTACCTGCCGGAAGAAAATTGCCAGGACAAAAGATCCCAGGACTTTCTCTGGCAAGATGTGCTCTGGGGCATTTGGGGGCAAGCTGCGCAAAATGGCGGCGGTAAGGTGATCAAAGCAGCACCGGCGGAACTGAGAGAACAGTATCAGAAAATTTTTCAATAGGATGGCAGGAGGATTCAGATGAGTGAGGTAAGCTATTCCAATGTACCTCCCATGATGGCTGCCATCAAAAGTGGTGACATAGAGGCGATTCGTTCCCTGCTTCACGCAGGGCATTCTCCCAATGAGCCGCAGTGCTATCAGGTAACGATTGGAGCGCGGCCGCGGGAGGAGGAAACCTCTCCGCTGGAACTGGCGGTGCTGGAAAACCGGATGGACATGGTGCGGCTGCTGATTGAAGCCGGAGCGGATTTGACCCATAACCCGGAAGAATTGCTTTACGGCTCCCTGCGCAGTCGAGACTTGACCCTGTTTTCTTTTCTGATCCATGCAGGAGTCAGAATTCCCGCAAAACAAGAGGACATCTACCGGCTGTTTCTCCATCTGGAAAATCGGCGCGATCCTGATATACTCCCCGTTTTGGACAGGCTGGGTATGGATTTGAAACGATACGGCGGGGAGGCCCTGCGCAGTATGGCGAGCCGGGGGAATCAGATGCTTGCGGAGTATCTGATTCAAAACGGGGCGGACATCAACTATCACAAGCCGGACATGGTGTTCCCCTACGCTTCGACTCCTGTCACTGAAGCTGCACGGCACAACGATTTTTCTATGGTGCGCTGGCTTGTGGAACAGGGTGCAGACATCACCATCCCGGATAAATACGGTGACCGGCCCTACACCGTGGCGGTGCAGAACAAAAATCAGGAAATGGCCGCCTACTTAAAAGCCCTGGAGCCGGAGGGCTGGCATAACGAACAGGAAAAGGTGCGTCAGCTCATGCCTTACAAGCTGCCTGCCAAGCTGGTGGAATATTTGAAAACCGACCCCCTGCGGTTGGAGTTCCCGAAGCAGAAATGGGTGAAGTGGGCGGAACTCTACTCCTTTATGGATGTTCAGGAGATGACCTGGAAGCGGAAGAAACTGCTCTCCCTGATGGCGAAGATGGACAATTACAGCGACTATCTGCTGCTGTGGAGTCCCAGAGATAAAAAACTCTGGTATCTGGACGTTGAGCATGAGGAGTTTCATCCGTTGGCCAAATGGGACGACTTCATTGCAGATCCCGGACGGTATCTGAACAGAATGATTGAGGGCGAGTTTGAGGAATGAGGAGAGAACGCAACATGACTTTGGAACAACTGCCCCCCAAGGGGGTCAAGCGAGAACAGGCCATTTTGGAGTTGGGCAAGGCTGAAGCCAACGGCGAACTGCTTCTCCAGCTTGTGAATATGGAAAAGGGCAAGTGCAAGACGGCTGCTCAGAAGGCTCTGGCGCAGCTGGAGTATGCCCCCGCCGCCCCACTGTGGGCCAAGCTGGTCAAGGGTAAATGGATGGGCAGCCATATCATGGCGGACGCCTGTTCCGACTGCGTGTCGGAGCAGATCGCCCCGGCCATCTTAAAGACCCTCTCCCGGCTGCTGGACGAGGGGGACACAAAGCCCCTGGAAATCGAACAGTTGAACTTCTGTCTCCATCTGATGATGGGGAAAGCCTCGCTCAAAATGCTGGAGGTCTACCGCTTCCTGGCAGAAAACGCCCAGCGGCTCGCCCGGCTTAAACGCGCGCCTGTTTATCCGGATGACGACTGCACCTCTTGGTGGATTACGGACGGACTTCGCATTTGGGATGCCACACCCAGGGAAAAAGAGAAAATTCCCGCTGTGGTGCTGACCGCCTCCCTGATCCGCAACCCGGATGAGCGGCTGCAGGCATTGGCGGATGAGCTGAACGAACGCTGCGGCGGCAGCTGGCTGATCCCGGTCTTTATGAAGGCGATTCTCACCCAGCCCAAGGAGCAGGTGTATGAGACCTATTCGCCCCTTTTGGGGACTCCAAAGGCGAGCTATCTGTTGAACGCCCTGGGGCTGCTGGATTACCGCAGCTATCCGGAGGACTGGGCCTTTGAACGCTCGGGTCCCGACGGGCTGCGCGCCCTGATTTTCTGGGGTGATTACAGCTATGGGACCTATGACACAAGGTTTACGATTGAACGCTATGTGGAGCTGGATGAGCGGTGGCTCTTTGCTCTGGCAAAAGACCCGGAGGGCAAAAAGCCCGCGGTGACATGGCAGACCTATAACCGGGGCGGTGTGCTATACGGGAGCTACGACGAAATGCTCATCAGCCTGCTGCCCCGCAAAGTGGAGAACCCAGAACTCAGGCGCGCCCTGCGGGACTACTTCCGTATTCGCAGCGAAAAAGTGAGCGTGGAAGAAAGTATTACTGTTTACAAAGACGCTGCTGAGCGGTTTGGCGGTGAGTGAGAAAAAAATATCAAGAAGGCAAGTGCCTGAACTGTGAACTACGAAGAAAGGAAGACACAAAATGAAAACCTTTGATCCCGATTACAAACTGCTGGACGAGATGTATCAGGATGATTACTATCCAGTTTTTCTGGTAGACAAGGTAAAGGACGAACTCCAGAAGGTCATCGACCTGCTGGAGAGCGGCGAAACCGACACCGAAGTGGTGCAGGAAAAGCTGGACGAAGCAGTTTGCGGCATCAATGACCTCCAGGACGAATTTTACGAGAACAACAGTGAGATTGAAACGGTAGCCCGGGACTGCATCGGCGTCACTGTAGACTACATTTTGAAGTGGTTTGGCATTCCGATTGACATGGAGGAGGCTATCCGGGAACGGGACTGGTGACTTTTATGAAAATGGAGCCCTCTTTTTGCACGGCGGTCTTTTGGCGTGGCGGAGAAAAGATTGATCTAAATGGACAAAAACCAGATGCGGTACGGTGTCTGTCTGTGACGGGAGAGCGGAAGGTGAATCTGTCCTTCCTGCGAGATTATCCCAATCTGGAGGAACTGACCCTGATGGAAAAGTGTGAGGGTGTAGAAGTTCTCTCCGAGCTAAAGCAGCTTCATACACTGTCCCTATGGCTGTCGGCCCCTGTTTCCTGGGACAATGTTTCTCTCCCCGGCCTGCGTGTTCTCCACCTGCGTGGAGAAAAGAATGGCGACATCACCCCACTTCTCACCAGCATTACCTATCTCCATTTGGAGGAAATGCGGAAAACGGAAGATCTTGCCCCTTTCCTGACTCCGGCGACCCGGCTTCAGAAACTCTATCTCCAGTCACTCCCAGCTGTGCAGGAACTACCGGCTCTGGATGGGCTTCCTTCCCTTTATGCCCTGAAACTCTATGAGCTGCATAAACTAAACGATTTGTCCGCCCTCTCCCACAGCCATTTGCGCTGCTTTGCCGCCTCTCTGATCGGGGATAAACTCTCCGCCCAGGCGCTGGCAGATGCTGTGATGGCGATTCCCAATCTGGAGGCAGCCGCGCTCCAGCTGGCGGATCGCTCCGAGCGGCGCTATGGCAGCATCCAAAAAGCCTTTGCCGCCGCTGGGAAATCCGCATTGCTGCGGGAGGAAATCAGTGCTTTGACCACATGGCTGTCGCTGTAACCTGGGGATTGGGGCAAGAATGATATGGAACAGTTTTTTGAACATTCCGATTTGGGATTGGGAGCACTGACCTTTCAGAAAGGACCAGGGACCATCCACTGCTGGACTGGAAGAATCGCAGACACAGAGATCCTGTTTTCCATTATTTTGAACACATCTGAACTCCGGTCGGCAAACCTGGATTTTATCCGTTCTGTGCTTCAAAACTGGCGGGAGTATCTTTCAAAAGCGGAGCATGAGATTCAGGCGCAGATTGGTAAAAGCCCTGAGAAGTTTGGATTGCAGCGCGCTCCATTCCCTGAAACGGAGATTCCCGCCGAGCAGCCGCAATTTCTGTTTTATGATGAGACAGAATGGGGCCTGCACTTTGAGATTTGTACCCTTCCTGTGGGGGAGCCATTTGGACTTATGGTTGAGTTTTCAGGGGATACGCCAACGGATGTATATGGCTTGTCGGAAGCGGAAGAAATAGAAGCGGACATGGAATAATATAAAGGAGCCGATCAGATTGTGTGAGAATGCGAAAATTCTTTGTCCTTACTGTTTGACGAGAGAAATTGACCCGGCACAGGCGATATGCTCTGCTTGTTATTCAAAAGAGGATAAATGGGAGCGAGGCAGTTGGGATGACTTACGCAAGCGCAAGAATGCCGATGAAATCCAGATGTTTACCATAGCCAAAAAAGTAGATGAAGCGTTCCAGATACCAGAAAATGAAGCTTATGCCTGTATAGAGAAACACGAAATGATTCAGGCTGAGGCCTTGGAACGGGAAATGGAGGCTTTTCACCGGCGGCGCATCCTTTGTATGGTGGAGATATTTTCCAAGATTGATTGCGGCATCCTCTTTTCTGGCTATGTAGAACTGGATACCTATTTTAAGAATGTGTGGGATTATGCCCATCAGCGCATTGCCGCAGAACAGCTCAGAGAGGTTCAGGAGTATCTGCGGTCACAGATTCCATGGAAATCCCTATCCAGTCAGCGGATGGATCTGGGGGCAGAACTTCTCAACTTTTGGTGCGGAGAAGATGAGTTGGATTGGGGCTATTCTCAATATTTTGAGATTGCAGCAGGTAATCTCAAGCCGTTTCTTGCAATGACCTTATTCACAGAGATTCTGTGTAAGCATTTTCCAGATGTAATGTCTGCGCCAGTCAAGCGGCTGAGCAGCAAACTTTGAGGCACTAAAAAGGGGGTACTTTCATGCCAGACTGGGCACAAATCATATCCGATGCGCTGGACATTCTAAAATTTGACGGAGCCGTACAGGACACTCTGGCGGAACTTCGAGGGAAATGGGGCGCACAGGTCCCGGCGCTGCTGGATGAACGCTTTGACGCCATCGGCATCCAATATATGAAATTGCCCCATGAAAAAGGAGCGGCGGCCTTGGGGCAGGAACTCTCTGCCTTCGGCTGGGCGTTGTATAACCTGGACGATGAGGACGAGTATCTGTTTGCCTTGATCCCAGAAGAAGAACGCAACGAATGGGAACGCTACTGCAAAAAGCAGGGGCAATATTGCCACCTGATGAAACAGCAAGGGCGAAAATGGGGCGACCATGCCAAGGAGCAGGACCCTGGGAAGCTGATGCCCTGCGAGGAGTACATACTTCAGGATGAGTACGATTATTTCTTCAACTCCCTGGCGGGTGATTTTGCGGCGGGCGAATGGAAAAACCAGGATGCAGAAGAATGGAAAAACGGCTGTGTGGCCGATCTGCGCCAGCGTCCGCCCCAGGTGACCCGCGCCCACAGTTTGCCGCATCTTGGGTGCCTCACTTATTCCGCAGAAAATGGACTCTATGCCGCGTCCAGAGCCGCTGGCAGCGGGACTATTGGGCGGGCATTACTGAGCAAGAATCCGGCTACCCTCAACTGGTTCGAGCCGTCCCCCATTGGATATGACGGTCCGCCCCGGACCCTGTGCTGGGCTGACCATTCGCTCTGGGTGGGTGATCCCACCAACGCTACACGGATCGAACTGACTGACCGGGGCACCTGCCAGGATGTGAAAAACTGGATTCTGCCGGAAGATGGATGGAGCACCAAATACCATTGCGGCATTACGACAGACGGGCTGGGTCGGGTCTACTTTTCCAACGAGTGGTACAAGGGGCAGATTTACCACTGGGAAAACGGCAAGGTAACAAAACACCCCTTCTCTCTGGATGGATACGACCATCTCTCCGAGGCCGTTCCTGTTCCCGGCACAGGTCGCATTACCATGATCCACGCAGTCAGCGGCAAGGGGCGGATCGAAGAATGCCTGCTGGAACTGGATATGGACACCGGGCGGTGCCGCATCGCCTCCCTGCCCGGAATGGGCGAGGGGCTGAAACTTCGCTGGTTTACCGGGGACTGGCTGCTGGTGCAGGGAAACGGCGAAATCCTCTCCGATGACTTTGCCCAGCTCATCAATAGGAACACCCGTGAAGTGCTGCGTATCCGTCCGGGAATGTTCGGCGGGGAGAAAATGCAGCACATTGGAATTCTCATCGATGGCACGGTGGTCATCGTCACCCGGCGGGATAGGGTTGGACCGGTATTTCGTTATCCCATCGACCTCTGGGGCTTTCTGCGGACGGCAAACAAGCCCAAAAAGCTGGAATGGCGAGAGTACAAAGAAGTGTACCCGAATCTGCCCATCTTTCTACCGTCCAAGGCCACGGAGCGAAAAATCATTCTCAAAAAAGACAGCCTGACCATTCTGGGGTCGGTATTTACGCCGCCGTTTACCATGTCGCAGCTTTCGGAAAAGCTGGGGCCTGCCCGCATTGTCCTGCAAAATGGAACACGAAAAAGCCCCATTACAGGCCGAGAGAGTCCCTATACCCAGGCACTTGCTTTGTGGGACGAGCTTGGACTCCAGGGCTGGTTGGATGAAGATGAGCAGACCATCAAAACCCTTGGTGTCCGGGTAGCGGCACAGGGAGATTATGCGGTCCGGCAGACATTTGACGGAGCGGTTTGGATCGGGTCCAAGGACTACCGGGAGGCCATCTGGAAGGATTTCGCCGGATTTGCCCATACCCTCAAATTAGGCGGCTTTACCGTTTATACCCGCTTGCCGGGTGTTGTTTCAGAGGAGCAGTCAGCGCAGAAAGCAAAGCTGGAGGCCCTCTCCGCCATGGTGCAGATCAGCTGGAAAGAGCCAGAGCAAAAGGCGGCGAAAGCGCAGAAATACAAGTTATCCAAGCCGACGGAACCAGTGCTGCACTTTGATACCTTCAACTTCAAGCTGGCGGTCATGGAAGTCCTGATGTACGAAAAAGGCTTACTGGCTCCTAAACTGGATGCCCATGCGTTTGCCAGAGAGTATAGCCGACGCAAGATCGACATTGACGCGGAAGGGTATGAACCTATTCCGGAGATCCGCAAGTGGCTGGAGAAATACCCTGTCCCGGAGCGGCTGGCCCGGTCGGTCACAGAAATCGAGATGGATGGCGGCAGCGAGATTTATACCCAGCTCTGTCCGTTCTGGGATGGCGAGGATGGAGCCTTTGATCTCAACACCATTACCGAAGCGGAACTGCGCCAGTTCCCCAATCTCAAGCATATGACCCTCATGTCCTCCAAGCCGGAACAGGTGCTGCCGGTTCTGGAACGGTGCAGTATCAAGGCAGACTTGCTGTGAGGTGAAAGTATGAAAGCGAAACTAAAAGTGATAAAGAACTGGGAGTTCGAGGAATTTGAACTGACGGGAACTTCCTTCAAATACAGCCCGACTGGATGCAAAGGTATGGTAGCCCGCAGCGAGGATGAAATTGTGTTTTGGACCTATCATCTCACGCAAAAGTGCAGCGGCGTTTTGTGGGTCAAAGGCGAAGTTTCCAGGTGGATTCCCAGCCCGGAGCCGAAAGAGCAGCAAGATGTTTGGGAAGATCCTGTCTTGCTCTCATGCGACAGAGGAATACTGTTGGTTTGCCCAGCCAGTAAATCCCTTTGGTGGATGCCGAAGATGGATGGAGAGTGGATTACGATCCCCATGGATAACTGGTGTGCCCAGGGTATTCCCAAGCCGGTGGCAGTCACCGGAAGTCAGAGCGTTTTCCCTATTGTGTGCCGAGTGGACAACTCCGCTGATGCGACCAACAGTTTTACCAGCCTGACGGTAGACTTTGAAGCCACGACTGCACACTGGGCAGAAAGCGGCTCTTGCGTATACAGCAAAGCAGGAACCCGACAGACCCATTTGGCGGCTGTAGAGCGTGCTGGCGGAAATTTTGCCCAGGCAGACTTTCACTACAACTATCCTATGATTGGCTCCATACTGGAACAGAATGGACAGTTTTATGCCTTTTTGGAAAGCAGCACCATCAATCCGGCAGGTCTTTCTCTCATGGGCTACTATTGGTATCTGGAACTGGAGGAAAACGGACTATTCAAAAAGAAACTGTGGGGCAAAGATAATTTAAGCCGCCTGCCCGGAAAACACGGGATGCGCGGAAAATTCTCCGGTGACAGGACTTACCTGATCCTATCTCCCATTTTTAAGAATGATGACTGGAAGGGTAAACAAAAGGTGCTGCGCCTTTCGGATTTGGTGCTGATCGACCTTGCCATGCCCCGTGGATACGCTTCCTTCCATGTGCTGGATGTATGGGGAAACCGGGCATTTCTCAGCGATGAGAAAGACAAGCTGATTCTTTGTGAAATGACTTTGGAGTAGTTATGGGGGCTGAGTATGCTTTTCAAGAAAAAGATTGTATTTACGGAAGGAATGAACGAAACACTTCGCTCTTTCGATGAAATACCCTGGTTTTCCTGTTGTGGAGTTCCGTATGATAAACCATCGTATTACCCGTATCTTCAGGAAAAGGACCCAAAACGAGCAGAAAAACTACTGCTGCATACAAAGAACTACTCAGGAACCGTCTGCCTTACAAATTTGTTCAAAGAAGGCATTTGTCGTGCAGATACCTTTATTCTGCAAACGGCTGGGTGGAAGTTTTACCAGAATGAATTTATGCCATGTGTGGAGGCCAGTTGGCGCACTTATGAAAAAAGAGCATCGAAGGCAAATGGCCTCGATCTGAACTCGGCGGAAAAAAGATTCCTGCGTGATTGTGGCTTTCCTGACAGCATAGATCTTCAGTTGTGCCGAATGGTGCAATATTTACTGGTTGAACAATACTTCCTTGAAAGGTTTCCTCAGTTCCCTCTATTTTTCAGCCGGATCATTGATATTTACAAGGATGGGCATATCGTGCTCGGCTGGAATGGAAGATTTGCATCGCATGAAACGAATCCGGAAAATGAAAACGGAACCCCAATCTTACCAACAGACGGAAGTTTGATTATATGGTAGGAAAACAAGAACTTAATTGCTGTGAGACGAGGGAAAATGATATGGCACTACAAGATAAGAAAATAATGCCTCCCCCTTGGCTGACCCACCGTGAGATCGAACGATACTCTATTGGCTGGCGCATGGGCTATGGTGAGGATTACATATACCGATTTGGCGATTGGCTGGACACTCTCTCGCCGGATGAGCGGACGGAATACCGTACCCTGTTTCCAAAACCAATCACCTGGAAGGGCTGGTGGGATGACGAAGATAGCAGCGAAGTGCTGGAACATGGGGACTTCTGGGTGAATGCGTGGCAGCCGGAAGGAAGCCCTAAGTACACCCGTCAGTGGCTCCAGCAGGAGTTTACCGCTGGGAAAAAGCGAGAGCTGTGTCTGTTCTGGGGTCATCAGCCTGTCGAGGACGGTCAACTGACAAAAAGCTGCCTCAGCCAGTGGTGGATGGAGGATTTCTGGTCCGTTGCCAATACCTATCTTTGTATGGAGCAGTATATGATGGCAGGCAAGGCGGAACTGTTCGGTGATAGTGAAATCCGGGAGCAGATATTGAAATGCAGCGACCCGAAACAGATCAAGGCCCTGGGCCGCAAGGTGCGGGGTTTTGACCAGAAGGTATGGGACAAGTTCAAATACGCCATTGTATTGAATGGCAACTGGTGCAAATTCAGCCAGAACCGCGACCTGCGGGAATTTCTCCTCTCCACCGGAGATAGTGTGCTGGTGGAGGCCAGTCCCTACGATAACATCTGGGGCATTCGGCTTTCAGCCAACTCCCCCGAGGCGCAGGACCCAATGAAGTGGCGGGGGCAAAACCTGCTGGGCTTTGCTCTAATGGAGGTACGGGACGAACTGCGCCGGGTCACGCAGAATGAAATGTTGTGCAACTGGAACTCAGTCTGAGGTAAAATGATGGAATTATTTGCAAAAAGCATGACTTGGGAGCTGGACAATGAGGAAGGACTGTCCTGCCTGTTCTTTGAATGGGAGAAAGGTTACTTTACACTCTCCCGCAAGACCGGTGCGGAAGAACTCCGCTTGGAAATGAATGATCCAGCCAATGGTCAGTTGATTGACCCGGACTGTTTTGAATATGCCCTTGATCATACCAGGTTTTGTCTAAATATCGTGCGGAACAACCGAAAGGTTCTGCGGTATCTGGAAGAACACCACATCAACACGAAGTTGTATGGAGAAATCATTCTTCACTACACTCCTCTCAGCAAGCCACAGCTTGAATCATTATCTGCCGTGACTCTCAGACTGTTTTTCGGTGAACTACTTTTTTAGGCAAAAACAAAAGTGTCGTTGGCAAAAATCATGAGAGGAGATAACTATGGTTAAAATTCATCGTATTTGGTTCAATACGGAGAGAATAGACAGAGAGGATCATTACAAAATCACATTATTCAGTCGCCCTCGTGTATCTATTCATGTGGACGAGTACATTTGGAGTTTCATCGAAGAAAACATTGTGAAGCCACACAAGCTTATGCGCAGTGAGAAGCATGGGTATCTGTTGGACATTTCGTTTGATCAGTTTGACCCGGCAAAACACCGATATTTTCCGCTTTCCTCATACAACGGCTTGCTTCGGGAAGGGATCGAGATGGACAGCGCAAACAGAAGCTATTTCCGCGAGGATTTTGCAGGCGGCAAGGATCGGACTACCTGGTTCTCTCCGAATAAAATATGGACAAACTGCGGCGACAAGGTTCTAAATGTGGACATCAAAGCTGCCAATGTGAGTGAGAATATCACCCCCAGGGAATACACAGATTTGCTTTTCGATGGAATTGGAGCGGCCTTGGTGTTCAATTTTAAAAGGCTCAAGCGCGAGGAGTTTGATGAGCTGAAGCCCAAGATTGACTGGAGCATCGTAGAAAGTTTCCCCTTTCCCGCCCCCTTTGAGGAACAGCGGTACATTGGGGATGAAGGCGAAATTCATGTGTATTCCTGGGATGGCCGAAAGGAAACGACCCATGTTGGTCCCTATTCCGTACGGAAGTTGTACCTGGAGCACTTCGGAGAATCGTGAGGAGGAATTTTACCGTGCAAGTCTGGTCAAAAATGGATTTTGGCGCTGGAGAGATTATCTTTTTGGATATCACGCAAAAAGAAGATATGCTGCAAGTGGAATATCCGAACTATTTTCTGCTTTATATGGGCTGGTATCAGGACAGATACATCATTTCTATCATTCAAAATTTTGATTGGACGCATCCAGTCCAGCAGTATGAAACGGCGGAAAGGAATCAGCTTCCCAAGCTGTTGACGGAGGCGGTTCGCCTTGTGGAAAAGGAATCACAGTCTGCCGGAGCAATTTGAAAGAGGTCTTGTTATGAACGAGAATTTATTTCGCCCACAATTTGATAAATTGAAACTGACCGAAAAGCTCTGGCTGATGCAAACGCTTGCGGCGTGTTATCACTTGGCATTCAAGGAACTATACGCCTTTTCCCGCTGGGGACAAAGCTGCACCACCGGCCTGTTTGAAAAAGGTGGCCGGGAGTTTGTCTTTGTTCCAGGCGATACCGTGATTCTTGGCTGGGAGGGCTTTGTCCAAGGGATGGACAAGGCCAACCAAGAGGAACTGGCAGATATGTTTGCAGAAATCGAATATGAGGGCACTGCGGAGGAATTTCTCCGGCAGGGCATGACCCCAGTACGCCAGGCGACCATCGGCCCCATGTTCGTGGGCCGGAAGCTGGAGGAGATTGGCTGGGAAAGCGTGCCCATGAACGACCCCCGCATCACCGCCCATCCCGATTGGCTGGAGGATTTGCAAAAACTGGCCGGCCAGAGTCTTGAGATCAACCAAACAGTCCGCTTTGAACGCAATGGTGATAGCTGGCGAGCGTGGCTGTGCCATCCAATGACCTACCCGGAGTTTCAGCGATCCCTGTTGTGGGAGATGGCAGCCAGCCTTCCCACGCCGGATGAGTGGGCCTATCTGTGCGGAGGCGGATGCCGCACCCTGTTTCCTTGGGGCGATGGGCTGGACCGCAAGATGAAACTGCACCACTTTGAAGGCTCGGAGGATCAGAGCAAGCCATACGACATGGAGCAGCCCAACTTCTTTGGCCTGTCTATTGCCTACGACCCTTATAAGCGGGAGCTGGTAGACGGGAAAACATTGACCACCTGCGGCGGTGACGGCGGCTGCAATATCTGCGGTGGTACGGGGCCTTTGCTTGGATATTTGCCGTGTTCCCCTCACTGCAAACCGGAGGTTCGGGAGGATAACGAGATCCACAATGACTATGACTTTTTCCGTCCTGTTATCCGGGTGCAGACATCCGGGTGGAGAATGGGTTCGCCCGGAGATGAGAGGTGATATTACCAAATGATCGATGCAATTATGAAAATCCACACCACTTCTTCTTCGGTTACATTTGAATGTGGTGATATTGCCATTATTGGAAACGGTGAGTTTCGGGCTTCATCAGGAAAAGTGGATGGTTTTATCCTGTATGCCGACACCTTGCACTATGAAAACGGAGCAAAGCTCTCACAGAATGAACAGAAAAATTTGAAATATTTATATCAGCACTTTATATTGAACCATGAAGATTTCATAGACTGGGATATTTGAAAAGAGATTTTCGCATGAAATGGTAACAGTATAGAGCGCAGGAGTAAGGAGGTAAACTATGGAATGGCCAAAACGGGCGCGGACAGCGGATTGGGAAAACGGTGTCCTGGCCTTAGATAGAGAGAAGCAATTTGAAGTCCCGGAGCTGACCGCAGAGATCATGGAGCGGCTGGCCGGCTACACCCTGGTGGGATTCCATGTGAAGGGCTGTCCGGTATCGGATGAACTGCTTACACCCTTTGCCGGGCATAAAAGCATGGTCAATTTCGGTGTGGAGGACGGCGCACTCACGGATGCCTGTTTTCCCATCTTTTCCGCCATGCCCAAGCTGCGCTATTTGCTGCTGGACGGCAACGCCGCCATCCACGGCGGCGGCCTGTCCGCCCTGCGGGAATGTAAAATAGATCTTCTTACCCTCAACCGCACCGGGCTGGACGATGCCGGGCTGCTCCAGGCGGCATCTATCCCCAAGCTCTCCCACATCCAGCTCGACCACACCGCCGTTACCTATGAGGGCCTGCTGGCCATCGCCGGCAACAACTACATCAAGCCGGTGGCCCATATGCAATTCACCCAGGAGCAGATGGAGCACTTCTCCCAGCTTCAGCGGGAGAAGGCGAAAAAGCCCGCCCAGCTGGATGAGCAGGCAGAGTCGGAATGCCGCAGTGTGTTGTCCGCTTTCTTTGCCGAAATGACAGAATGGGAGCAGTACATGGAGCAGGTTGGGTTTGAGGATGCCGAGGCTGTGCCCCGCCTGCTGGCGATCTGGGAGAAGTATGTGAGCGAAAAGCCCCGTCCGGGCTACCGGCCCTTGGGTCTATCGTACAGCGCCCAGGGCACCTACAACGGGGAAGAATTCCTGGACGCGGAGCAGATCACTAAGAACAAGCTCTACATCTACACCAGAGAGAAAAGCACCGGCTTTGACCGCCGCTTCCTCATGAAGCGAGTGGGCGAGGAATGGAGGATCGACGCGGTGCAGGAGCGGCTCGACGGCTGGCAGCGGACAGGATTGTAAGAAATATGAAGTAGGAAAATAAGGTCACACAGTTGTGGCCCTTATGTTTTGCGGAAACACGAAAGGAGATCATGATATGGATTTATTGAAACAATGCCAGCAATGGTTTGAACAGGATGAAGCGCAGAAGGTAATCGACGCCCTGGAAGCGATTCCTGCCGAGGAGCGCACTCCAGAACTGGACAGTGAACTGGCCAAGGCATATATTGCCGTTGCAGATATAGGAGAACGAGAGCCTTTTGAAAAGGCGCTGGAACTTCTGGCTCCCCATGAGGAGCATTTTGCCGGAGATCACTGCTGGAATTATCGGATCGCTTCCGCTTATTATTACCTGGATGAGGAAGGTCCCGCCCTGCGTTACTTTAAAAAAGCCCTGGAAGCCCGCCCTGGAGACAAAGATACCCAGGAGTACATAGACGATTGCCGCCGTCGTTTGTCCCTGCCCCGGTTTGAAAAGAACTTCCATGAAAGGACGCAGGAAGCATGGGCAGCCTTTTCTCAGATTGAGGCGGAGTTGCGTGAAATCATGGATACCGACAAAACGCATCGGCGCAGCGAAGAACTGATTGAAAAATGCGGGAATGCACTCAAGACGGCCCTGCGCGATACTTCCTTTGAGCTGGGCTTTAATGGCGAAAAGTATGAATTGATCCTCAGTCCAGAAGGGCTTCGCTCCCGCCTGTTCCCGCTGGTGTATTTCCAGCAGCAAGCCCCGGAATCGGTACTTGAGCATTGGAATATCTGGGTAGGCCGCCAGCCCTGTGAGGGGTTCGAGCTGCGAGCTGGAGAGATTGAAGTTCGGGCTGAGGATGTGCAGATGTGGGCAGAGGAAACAGAGAATCATCAGGTAAGTCTGGTCCTTTACTGTGAAAAGCTGACGCCGATCTTGAAAGAGGACACAGACAAGGTCTGGTGGGCACTCTCTATGCTGGTGGATCAAACCATTGGAGAAGTTTCCGCTATCGCCTTTGTTGCGGGGTTTGATATTTACGCGGAGCCGAAAGACGAACCGGCCATGCTCCTTTCCGAACTTCCAGAGTTGCTTGAACGTATGGGACTTACCTTATGGCGGGATGGCAGCGATTATCTGGAACAGAGCTATCTTGCTTATGAACTGGAACCGGTGGAGGACCCGGAGGCTGACTGGCGGCTGGATGTTTATACTGGAAGCTGCCGCCTGCCGGTGCTCATCAACGACTACCTGACTGCCCGCAGTGATATGGTGGATGAGTACCACAAGGATGGCATTGCCGCTGGATTCCTCCTGTACCCGCTGTCTGGGTTTACCGGCGAGAAGCGGAGCAAGGACATTCTGGATTTCCGGGATGCACTACAAGAAGCAATTTTGAACCAAGCCGGAACGGAAGCCGTGACCTTCCTGGGTGGGGCCACCGGACTGTATCACGGGTATCTGGATTTCATCGCCTGGGATCTGCCCGCTGTTTTGGATGCGGCACAGGCGTTCTTTGAAGAAACTGACCTGCCCTATGCTCACTTCCATGCATTCCGGCGGGATGTGGGCGGTGTGCCGCTGCTGGATGAGAGGGAACCGGAGCCTGATATTCATGAGGAAACTGGCTCCCTGCTCTCGGCAGAGGACGTTAAAACGCTGGAATCCTTTGACGAAGGGACTGCCGGTTACTTTGGAAAAATGCTCCACTGGCTGGAGAATTTTATCAAAAACGGCGTAGAAGAAGGAAGATTCACCGAAAAACAGGCACACCAGGATTTGCAAATCGCCCTCTGGTACGCCTTCGCCTGCAACAATCTGGATGACTATATCCACTACTACCGCGCTGTGGAATGGATGAAGGATTCCGAGAAAAACGCCGCAGGCTGCGCTACCTGGTACTACCGGTATTCTGTTGCGCTGATGTACTGCGGCAGGCTGGAAGAAGCGCTCAGCTATGCGGAAAAAGGCGCCCAGGAGGAGCCGGACTACCCCTGGGTCTGGCTGCAAGTGGGCAAGCTGCGGGCGCATTTCGGGGACAAAGCAGGCGCGCTGGATGCCGTTAAACAAGGATTAAAGCTGGAACCGGGCGATTATGAGTTCCTGACCTTGCAGGAGGAGATCAAAGCCGGAGCCCCCCTGGAACAGATGGAGTGCCATTGGATCAACCCCGACGCTGACCAAACGCTCCAGCAGGGACTGGATGAGGAGGCCGATGATAAGCAACTTGCCTTGGCGTGTATTCGAGTGGATGAAACAGGACTTGCCGAATTTTATGAGCTATTTCATCCGGAGCGGTATGGCTATGAGAAAAATTCCCCCTGCTGTGAATTTCAGTACCCGGTGGAGGAACATCTTGTGGAGCTGTCCTTCCGTATGAACGAAGCCGGACTCTCCAAGATGGGAACCGACTGGCTGCGGCAGCTCAAGGAACGGTTGGACAACGGAGAATGGCTGACCCACACCCCTGAAGGAGAACCGGAGGGCATTCTAACAGGTGTGTTTGTGGACCAGACCCGCCGCATTGGTCTTGTCTATCAACAGCCGGGAGACGATCAGTATTTTCAGATTTTCCTGAATCCAGATGGTACGAAGGCGGATGCCTTCTGGTCCTCAAGAAAAAACAGTGAGCCGGAGGTTTATTCGGAAGATGAGATGTCTGTGATAGAGCAGCACATCAAAAACACCTTTGGTGAGTTTGAGAATGTGTTCCATGAGCTGGTTTCCCCTGACATCCATGTGGACATCTGCGTTGTTCCTCCCTCTGAGGAACGGGACTATTACACACTGGTAACGATGGGTATGGGTGCTCACCGAATGAATGTGCCGGAAGAACTGGCGGAATACAAGCTGGAGCGAGCGGAACTGGCCATTGCTCTGCCACCGGATTGGAAACTGGATGAGGAATCCCTGAAGGATGAACGGTGGTACTGGCCTATTGGTCTCTTGAAAGTGTTGGCCCGCCTGCCCATTTCCAGCGATACCTGGCTGGGCTTTGGCCACACAATGGACAAGCAATCGCCGTTTGCAGAGGATACGAAACTCTGCGCCGCTATTCTGACCGGTCTCCAGGGCGTGGAGGAAGGCGGCAAATTCTGCACTTTGCCGGGCGGCGAGGAGGTCAACTTCTATCAGGTGATCCCTCTCTATCGGAATGAGATGGAGTATAAGATGGAGCATGACGCGGATGCTCTGCTTAAAAAAATGGCAGGCATCAGTTTTGTGGTCAATCCCACCCGCCAGAATGCCATCACCAGAGGAACGCTTGCGGATGAGGAATTCACCGGCGATATGGACGATGCCGCCCGGCACCTGGAATCCATTCAGGAAAAGGGACTGCCGGTGGATGAGTTGAGCGCTTATAACCACATGGCAATCTATCTGCGCTGGTGCATGGAGCATGATTTGATGAGCGCGGAATTTATGGAACGGTACTGGGAGCAGGTGCAGCAGTTTATGGCAGATCTGAGCCGCGCCGATCTGCGTGGCTTTATCCGGGACCAGCTGAAAGGACAGCTCTTTGGGGCGCTGTTCAACAAGGAGGGCGCAGCCTTTGCCGGATACTACTATGGCGAGGCGGACAGCCCGTACTTCCCCGGCGACATTGATAACTATGCCTTGGAATATTTCGGCTCAGAGCAATATGATTCCGATAAGTTCCAGGATGAAGCCTATCTGTTCATCCCATTTGATGAAAACTATTATCAGGCTATGGCAAAAGTTATGGAAAAGCGGTTCGTCAACTGGCAGGGACAGAGTTTCGATGAGGCCACTCTGGAGCCTTCAGACCTTGCGGAAGCCATGATGGAATATCTGGACTGTGAATGTACCTATTTTCCCTCAATGACGGATGATGACCCCATCATGTCGGCATACAACTATGCCAAACGAGAAAGTGTCAAAGAGGGATTTGTGCCAGTGCTCATCAAGGCGGATGACGAAACTTTGTGGGAATGCTTGATTATGAATTCCGACCCGGAAAGTGAGGGCGAGGACGACTATGCTTTCGACCCGGACAAAGTTGCCGAATACCGGAAGAAAATGCTCTCCGCCCCCGTCAAGAACAGTAAGGCAGTCCTGGAGGAAATGATTGGGCAGCGCAAGGAAGAAGCCGAGGATGACGATATGGACTGGAATGAGGAGATCCTGGGCGAGATGGAGGGCGGATATGAGAACCGTCGTTTTTCAAGCTACTGGAATTCCGATAATAATATGACCTATCCTCTCATTCTGGCTAAAATCCCCGTGAAGAATCCTTGGGAAATTTTTGCCTATCTGCCCTTTGGTGGCTGGAATGAATGTCCTAACACGCCGGAATTAATGACAGTTGCGAAATACTGGTTTGAGCAGCATGGGGCGGTGCCCGCAGTTATGACTCATGATGAGCTGGAGTTCCTGCTCCCGGCCCCCGTTTCCGAGAAAGAGGCCATAGATGTAGCGGTGGAGCTGTACGGCTTCTGCCCTGATGTGATTGACCAGGGCCCAGAGGATGCCACCGTTGGTGCTTTGGCGGATGTGCTGCGGCAGTCCACTGTTTGGTACTTCTGGTGGGATTGAGCAGGAGGATGTGTCTATGAACGAATACCTGAAGCAATATATTGAACTCCAAAAGCAGTTTCGTGAGACAAAAGGAAAAGCGGATAGTGTTCGTGCGCTTTATGCGTTCAAAGAAGAATTAGAGCAGAGCGAAGATACACAAGCTAAAGAAGTATTGGTGTATGTTTATGACCTATTGGACTTCAAAAAAAGTGCCTATGAATTGCTTTCTAAAATCGGAGATCGGTCGAATCCAAAAATTTTCCGGCGTCTGGCGATTATGAAAGAATATGCCGATGACTGGGGAGACTCCTTTGCCCTCCGCAAGCCTAAAACCAAAGCGGAGAAACAAAAAGACAAGGAAAAGCGAGACAAACTTGGTCTTCCTTCTTTCCGGTACCATCCAGACCCTTTGGATACCGGGGCTTTTGAGCAGTCTGAGGAGAGTGTGGTTTGTGATTGCTGTGGCAAGAATACTCATATTTACTATACCGACCCCTTCTATTCCGTGGAAGATATTGAGTATTTGTGCCCAGAGTGCATTGCCAGCGGCGAGGCGGCCCGGAAATACAACGGCAGCTTTCAGGATGATTGTTCTTTGGATGATGGTGTAGACGATCCAGAGAAGCTGGATGAACTTATCCACCGCACGCCTGGCTATTCCGGCTGGCAGCAGGAATACTGGCGCGCCCATTGTGGTGACTATTGCGCCTATTTGGGTAATGTGGGAGCCAGCGAACTGCGGGCGCTGGATGTGCTTGAAGAAGTTTTGGATGACCCCATGTGGGACGATGAGCAGAAAGAAATGATTCAGGAATCCGTTAACGGAGGGCATCTTCAGTGCTATCTGTTCCAGTGCCTTCACTGCGGAAAGCACCTGATCTGGATGGATTTCGATTGAGATGTTTTTATGACCACGCAGTTGTATCTTCAAAAAGCAGAAATGCAATTATCAAGAGGTGTTGTTCCAAAATGTTGCGTGATGGACTTGTGTTTAAAGATGAGGATGGTCAGGTCATATTCAACCAGTACAGTTTCTGCGAACTGGTGAAACACCTGCTGGTGGAGCTGGTAGGGATCTCCTATGAGGAAGCCTCCCAGATAGTGGAACGCTCACCGCTGGCAGCGCCAGTGGCCAATGTCATGGGCGTGGCGATATTCAGCCATGACCTGCCTTATTACTGGGCTATGTTTTTTTACTATGGGAACGGTTATTGGTGGGCGGACAAGGGTATTCCAGCGCAGCCAGAGGATATGGATGCCTATTTCGCTTTAGAAAAGAAAATCATGGAAAAACACAACTTAAAAGAGCCTTTTGAGTGGGAGTGAAAGGACGGATTCAATGGGATATGATGTGAGTTTTCACCCGATTTCACCAAAGGAAATGCGGGAATGGTATTTTACTCCCTTAACCTGGATACAGCAGGGACAGGAGGAAAAAGTGCTGGCACTTGCCGCGCAGCATGGAATGGAGGATTTCTATGCAGAAAAATATCTGAATACCTTGCGCGTTGGGGCTGAAACGGAATCTAACGAGCTGTTTGACAAAAGCCACGGCTTCTATATTGCAGTAATCCAAGGGTTTTTCAGAGATTACTATTACACCAGAGGTAGTGCCTTTTCGTTCCTGGTGGAACAAAAGCCAGAATATGCGCGGTACTTCACCTCATGGGAACAAATCACTCCTGTTTCCTTTCCAAACCCCATGCAGAACCGAATCATCGAAAACTACTGCTCCGGTGTATATCTGTCTCCAGATCAGGTTGTGCAGCTTCTCAAAGACATGGAGCAGGACCCAAAAGTCCTTGAAGATCTGGAGGGGCTTTGGAGCAATGGACAGATCGCTGTGCTGAAAAAAGCACTTTCTGCTGCTGCAAAATCAGGAGCTGGTCTGTTGGAGGCCACTGAAGTGGTAGAGCCCAACCCCATCAGTCCGAATGAGAGCACAAGCTACTCCAATCTGTACCATTGTGATCGGGACGGGGTGTATCTCTACATAGATGCCGTCAGTGGTCAATTAGCGGATGCGATTGGGAAAAACGAAGGACGAACATAAGCAGTTGGCGACATTTATCAAGGGGGTGGCACATTGAGCTACACAAAATTCAGCAAGGAAGTAACCAAGTGGCTGAAAGCCAATGGGCTGCCCTGTTATGGAACAGCCTATGATGGTCCTGAAGTGACTCAAACCAGACTGGATGCATGGATGCAAGGAAGTAAGATGATCGCACAGAAGTGGATCTCGGAAAAGCGTTATCAGGAATTGATTTCTTGTGCTCATGGCGGCTGGTATCAGGATGATGTGCTCTTTGAACCATTAGCAATCCATTTCGTAAAGAATCATTTGTTCGACGAGCTTCGATTTTTATGTGAGCATGATATTAGACATTCTGTGAAAAATCTGCTGTCAACGATTAAATCGGAAAAAGAGGAGCACAAAACGCTGGACATAGATACCGTCCGATGTGCCGAATGCGGCGACAGGCTGATTCACAGAACCGACAATTCCCGAAAAAATACAGAAAGCTGGTACTGCAAAAATAAAGACTGCAAGACGGTCATCAGAAAGACTGTTGCTGTACTGGAAGACGAGATAACAGAGCTTCTCAACTCTGTCATTCAAAATCCCGATCTTGCCGGAAAGGAATACATCTCATCAAAAAATGAGACGCCGATCGAAATCAAACGAATGGAAAATGAAATAGAACGGGCGCTCGGACAGATCGACTTTGATAAGGAAACCATTCAGAACTTAATTCTGCAGTGTGCTTCCAAACGGTATGAGAAAGAAAAAAGTCAAAAACACATTACGGATCGGCTGAAAGCGGATTTTGAGAAATCAAGTCCGCTTTCTGTATTCGATGCAGAGTTTTTCAGCAAAACGGTGACTGCCGTCCTTCTCACGAAAAACGGTTCAGTCAGCCTGCTTCTGAAAAACGGAAATATCATTGGAAAGGAGAAAAACAAAGATGTCAACGCAAGCAGTGACAATGCCTAAAGCAGTCAGAGTGATTCCTGCCAAGCCGGAATACAGCGGAAAAAGCAATGCGGACTTTCGACCAAAGCGTGTTGCAGCATACTGCCGTGTATCTACAGACAAGGAAGAACAGGAACACAGCTTTGAAACACAAAAAGAAATGTACACCGATATGATCATGATGAAACCCAACTGGCAGATGGCAGGGATCTATGCAGATGAAGGAATCACCGGAACAATCGCCAAAAAACGCCCCGACTTCATGCGCATGATTGAAGACTGCCGCAAGGGAAAAATTGATATGGTCATTACCAAATCGGTTTCCCGGTTCTCAAGAAACAATCTCGACTGTCTGCAGTATGTGCGCGAACTGAAAGAACGCGGAATTCCCATTCTGTTCGAAAAGGAAGGCATCAACACACTGCAGGTATCCAGCGAACTTCTGATAACGCTCTTCAGCGGCCTGTCACAGGCTGAGAGCGAATCCATCAGTATGAATGTTAAAATAGGAAAACGGCAAAGCATCAAAAACGGAAATGTACCGTTCTGCTACAGTTCATTCCTCGGATATCGGAAAGGTGCGGACGGCAAGCCTGAAATCGTGCCGGAAGAAGCAGAAATCATCAAACGAATCTATGCGGAGTATCTTGCAGGGACAAGTCTTATAGATATTGCGAAAGGTCTGATGAGAGACGGAATCCTCACCCCTAAAGGAAAAACCAACTGGACAACAAAAGGTGTCCTCTCGATACTGACCAATGAAAAATATAAAGGCGACGCACTGCTGCAAAAGACCTATATTGTGGACTGTATCAGCAAAAAATCCAAAAAGAATACCGGTGAACTTCCGATGTACTATGTAGAGAATAATCACCCTGCGATTATAGAACGGGCGGTCTTCGACCGGGTTCAGGAGGAAGTATCACGGCGTAACAGTAAACGCAAGGTCAAAGATGTCGGTACAAAAACCGAGCTTGGCAAATATTCAAGTAAATATGCTCTGACCGAGCTGCTCTTCTGCGGAAACTGCGGAACACCGTACCGCAGAACAACATGGGCAAAGAACGGCAAGAAAAAAATCGTTTGGCGCTGCATTAGCCGATTGGATTACGGCACGAAATACTGCAAAAACTCACCTTCAATAGAAGAAGGGGTTCTGCAGAATGCGATCGCTGCGGCTATCACCCGTAAAGCGCAAACAGAGGGTGCGAATATTCAGCGTATCAGGGAACACATTGAAATGTACCTGAACAGAAAAGATAATTCAGATCTTGAAGAAAAACAGGAACGGCTGGTATCTCTGAGACAAAGAATTGATGAGTTAACCAGCATGGACAGCGAATCCGCTCAGAACGGAGATTTTGACGAACTGTTCGAAAGCCTGTACACAGAAATGTACGCCATAAAAGATGAACTTGAAGATGCGGAAAAGACAAACGCGAAGCTGGATACAGCGGTGAACCAGATAGACGAAATGACCACTGTTATGTACGGACTGAAAAACCATCCGGTAGAATATAACGAGCAAATCGTTCGCCAGCTTATTAGCAGCATCAAGGTAGTCTCCGCAGAACAAATCCTTATCCTCTTCAAAGACGGTACTGAGATAACAGCAGATCTGTAAATCAGAAAGGAAATGCAAATGACTTATATTATGAGTTGTGTTTGGCTTGATTATATGGTAAAATATTTTCAGTGTAAAAACTGTGTGGGTTCAAGTCCCAAGACAAAAAAATGCGTGGCATCTTTTTTAGTCCCTGTTTACATAACTGGGCACCAGTTTTGATACAATGAGTATCGAAGCGGGTGTCCAGTTTCTTTTTGTAAAAGCCCCTATTTGCAAGGGCTTTCATATACTTTTTAACGAAAGCAGGCTCTGCGGTAACTGCGGAATGGTCGCCGTAGAGCCTTTTGCATTTTTGCCTGTGTACTTTTTAATTATTGGTCTTGGGGGTGTGCATTGGGTTCAGAGGAATAATTAAAAGGTGCAACGCTCTGTTTACGGAGATACAACCCTTCCGTTCCGAAGTGTGGCGTGGGTATGTGTTCTGTTTTGCCTGCAAACAGTAAATTGGGGAACATTATTAAAAACAATTTATACTTTATCAGCGATATTAAAAAGAGCCTGAATGCAATTGCATTCAGGCTCTTTTTTGTATGAAAAAATATTTTACTGAGAGAACGACTTTAGGTATCGCTTTAAAAAGAGCACGCCAATGAGATCTGCAATCACCCAGCCGATCGGGATGGCCCACCAAATGCCAAGCACGCCGATTTGCGGAATCGGGGATAAAACATATGCGAGCAAAACGCGCAGACCAAGTGAAACGACTGTGAGCACAACCGAGATGCCCGGTTTTCCAAGTCCGCGATACAAACCGTAAAATAAAAACAGAAACCCGATTGCAAAATAAAACGAGCCTTCCACATAGAGATACGTTATGCCGGTTTGGATGATCTGTGTTTCACTGGGATCGATGAAAATTGTCATGAGCGGAGCGGCAAAAAGGATGACCGCGGTCGAAATCACGATACAAAACAAAAAGGAAATCAAAAATCCTGTGCGAATACCCTGTTTGATGCGTGAGCCTTCACCGGCGCCTTTGTTTTGTGCGATAAACGTGGAAAACGCATTGCCGAAGTCCTGCACCGGCATATAGGCGAAGGAATCGATTTTTACCGCAGCTGCAAACGCCGCCATGACTGAAACGCCGAACCGATTGACAACGCCCTGCACGAGCAAAATGCCGAAATTCATGACCGATTGCTGCACGCAGGTGAGAAGTGAGAAATTGATGATTCTCGCAAACAGTGCGCGGTCAAAGCGGCAGTGGCGGCGGTGCGGAATCAGATGCGGCGCTTTTTTGATGCAGTACACAGTCATTCCGATTGCAGATACAAATTGCGCGATGATTGTGGCAATCGCTGCACCGGAAACACCCATCTGCATTGGAAATACAAACAGCCAGTCGAGGAAAATGTTTAACACGGCACAAACCCCTAAGAAAATAAGCGGCATCAGTGAATTTCCGATGGCACGCAGCAGGGATGCAAAAAAATTGTAGAAAAAGGTTGCCGGAAGACCCAAAAAGATAAAAAACAGATATGCCTGCGTCATGGGTCTGATTTTTTGCGGAATATCGAGAAAGGACAGCATCTGCGGCAAACACAAAATTGAGAGCAGGGTGATGAAAGCAGTCAGAATACTGATCAGCACGAATGACAAAAACACGGATGTCTTCAATTCGTCCAGCTTTTTTGCGCCGAACAGCATTGAGAATAGAATACCGCTGCCCATGCACAAACCAAGAATGACAGAAGTGAGAAATACCATCACCGCATAAGAAGTACCTACTGCCGCTAAAGCATCAGCGCCGAGCTTGCTGACAATCAGTGTGTCCGTGATGTTGTAGCACTGCTGCAGGAGATTTCCTGCAATCAGCGGCAGGGAAAAGCGCAGCATCGCGCCTGCGACAGATCCTTTGGTAAAATCAATCTGCATGGAATTCCTCCTTGTTACGGTTTCCGGTCGTACGCCGCAGTTTTGCCGGAGAGGTGTCAAAATAGTTGTAAAAACAGGTGTAAAAATGACTCAGGTTATGAAAACCACACAGCTCACAGATATCGACAATCGAAAGATCGGTCGTTGTGAGCAGTTCATGCGCATGATGAAGCCGAAGTTCGTTGATGTATCGCGTAGGCGTGGTACCCAGATGACGCCGAAACTCCCGATTGATGTATTCCTGCGAATAATTTGCAATTTGGATGAGCCGCGGAAGACCCTGCACAAAGTTTTCAGGCTTGGCCATTTCATCTAATACATGCAGCAGCCAATCGGGCGGACGCATGTCACTATCGTGGTTGTCGGCGGTCAAAAAATAATACATGGCCTCCGCGCTGATGCGGCGATAGAGCGCTGTTCGTTGTTCGCTGTCTTTCATGGTTAAAAGCTGTTCCATCGGCTCTTCCAGCCGATGCGTCTGCGCATCGGTTAAGATCACATGCTTTGAAAGCGGTAACGCATCAAGTGCATACACTTCCCGTTCGCCGTAAAACGCACACAGCCGTTCATAATCGGCCTGCGGCAGTCCGGAGTTATAAAACGAAAAGTCCTGCGATTTATAGTAATCATAACAATGTTCGTCGTCGGGACGGACAAACACGAGTGAGCCGCGTGACACAATCTGATATGAGCCGTTCACCAGATGGAGTGCACGACCCTTTGTTACAAGGAAAAATTCATGGAAATCATGGCAATGAAGCGGAAAGGTTTCTTCAATGCTGTTTTGCTTTAATACGAGCATCCGCACCGCATCCGGGCGTTTTTGCGTTGTCAGCCGGATCATTTGGTTCCCCCTCTTTTATACGAAAAATCATTTCAATACAATATCAATATACCATAAAAACACGTCAATAGTACAGTAGATTTTAAAAAAATTTTTTCGTATCATAAAGGCAAGAGGAACGTGTGCAGGAGGTACACGTGATTATCGGAGGAATCAATATGTTTTATAACGCAAAACAGGATCTCGACTACGCACTGGCGTTTACACGCACCTATCAGAGCGAGCCGGACAAAGCGCTCAGAGAAGCAAAATGCTTGGCGCTTCAGGTTCCGTATGTGCTGGAACCGATCGGCGATGAGGACTTGATCGTCGGATATATGAAACACGGATTTGTCGGTTTTTCCCCGCAGTACGGCGGCAGTTATACCTATTACTATTGGGATGACCGTGTGGTGGAGGCGCTTGACAGCATCCGTGATACGGTGGATGAATCGTACATCGAACAAATCGAACAGATGCGCGCATTTTGGAAAAAAGAAAACACCGAAGCAAAAGTCCGCGCACGGTTTTATGAGAAATATCACAAGCAGATTGCTGTGGGCCGCTATTATTATGCTGTGTGCCGTGTGGCAGGCATGAACGTTGATTTAAAACTGCTTGTCACAGAGGGCTTGCCGGGACTGCGCAGACGGATTGCATCGTTGAGTGCAGAAAACGGCGACAGTACGTTTTATGATGCACTTGAGATGTCGCTTGATGTGATTGCGGATGCATGTACAATGTACCGCGACAGTGCGGAACAGATGCTCTGCGATCCGACACTTTGCGAGCGCCGTTTGCATGAACTCACGCAAATCCGCAACAACTTTGCATGGATCAAAGACAATGCACCGCGGACTTTCAAAGAAGCATTGCAGCTCATTTGGATTTATGCTGTGTGCTCTGACTTAATGAACTTCGGCCGTCTGGACGAAACACTCGGTTCGTTTTATGCAAACGACGTGAGAGAAAACCGGATTGATGAGGAAGAGGCAATTCGCTGGCTTTCATCGTTCTACAAAGCAATTATCCGTGTGAGCAAGGTGCATGACAGCCGCATCATCATCGGCGGCAAAGGACGCACCAATCCGGAAGAAGCCGATAAACTGGCGCTGCTGTTTATCGAAACATCCAAACGTGTAATTGATGTTGTGCCGCAGCTGACACTGCGCTATTATATCGGCATGAACGAAGAACTCATGGATAAAACGCTCGAAAATATTGCAGCAGGTGCAGTATATCCGATCGTATACAGTGATGAAACGGTCGTTCCGAGTGTCATGAAATCGTATGGCATCAGTGAGGAAGAGGCAGCAAAACACTGGGTTCCGCTCGGATGCGGCGAGTATATCATGGAGGGATGCGGTGCGGCAACGCCGAACACCGGAGTCACACTGGCACAAGCACTTGATGTGGTGCTGCATCGCGGCTATGATTCGTTTACCAATACGCTGCAGGCAGAAAATATGAAAGACGTGTCGGAATACGAGACGTTTGAAGATCTGTTTTCGGCATATTCCGAGATGATGCGTGTTCCGTGTGAAGAAATGGCATATCATGAGCAGTTAAACTATCAGGTTGCCGGTGAAGAGTCGGAATATCTGTACTTGAGCCTGCTTACCCATGACTGCATGGAAAAAGGAAAAGGTATTTTCTCAGGCGGATGCCGGTACTTATGTGCAACAAGCGAAATTTTCGGTTTGATTACCTGTGCAGACAGTCTTACAGCAATCAAACACTGTGTATATGATCAAAAACTGTTTACCTTAACAGAGCTTGTCCGGATGCTTGATGCGAATTTCGTCGGGTATGAGAAAGAACGCCAAGCACTCCTCAATGCGCCGAAATACGGCAATGACGATGATGAAGCGGATGAAATTGCGGTTCGTGTGCTCAATAATATCTCCGATCTGCACACAGAAGGCGGCAAACAGACGAATCTTTATCGGTATCACATTGTAAGCGTGAACAATTCCGGTTCGGCAGAACGCGGAAAAGTCACTTCGGCGACACCGTGCGGCAGAAAAGCGGGTGAACCGCTGTCGAACGGCAACAGTCCGTCAATCGGCGGGGACAAGAACGGATTGACGGCAACGCTCAATTCAATGCGGAAGTTTGATGCTTCCAAACATGTTGGCGTTGTCCACAATATCCGTTTCAACAAAGATTTGCTCAAAAACCAGTTTGATAAAATCAAAATGCTGCTTGAAATCTTTTATGAGAACAACGGCGTACAGACAAACTTGTCTTCCATCGGCAAGGATGATCTCGAGCAGGCGATGATCCACCCGGAGAAATATCAAAACCTGATTGTCCGCATCGGTGGTTTCAGCGCACGGTTTGTGGAATTAAGTCCGATTGTCCAGCATGAATTGCTGTTGCGTACAACAGTTGAGGAGTGCTGAGCATGCAGGGAACTGTATTTAATATTCAGCGCTTTTCATTGCATGACGGACCTGGCATTCGCACGACTGTCTTTTTGAAAGGATGCAATCTTTCGTGCGCATGGTGTCACAATCCGGAGTCGTTTTCATGTGAGCCGCAGCTTGAGGTGGACACTGTCAAATGTACTTCATGCGGTGCATGTGCGGCGGTATGTCCGGCACACGTGCATGAAATCGACAGCGAAACAGGCGAGCATCGTTTTTCGTTTGAGAAATGTACCTCGTGCGGCGCGTGTGTGAAAGCATGTCCGGCAAATGCCATTCAGACGATCGGCGAAAAAAAGACGCCCGAAGAAGTGATGGAGGTTGTGCGCAAGGATTTGCCGTATTACGGACGTTCCGGCGGCGGTATCACGGTTTCCGGCGGAGAAGCGACAATGCAGTTTGATTTTCTGTGTGAACTGCTAACGCTGTGCAAACAGGAGGGCATTCACACCTGTGTGGAAACAAACGGCGTGCTGTCGAAAGAACGGCTCACTGCATTGTGTGAACTGGTCGATCTGTTCTTGGTCGATTTCAAGCACTATGATACAAAACAGCATCAGCATTATACCGGTGCGCCGAATGAACCGGTGTATGAAAGTCTTTCGCTTTTGCGTGAGAAGCAAAAACCGGTGCTTCTGCGCTGTCCGATCATCCCGGGTGTGAATGATTGCGATGCACATTTTGCGGCAATTCGCGAAATCAAGCAGACACATCCGAACCTCATTGGTGCAGAGGTTATGCCGTATCACGATATCGGTGCGGTGAAATGGAAAAACATCGGCAAAAGCTATCTGATGCGGGATGTGGTTGTTCCGACCAAAGTGCAGGCAGATGCTTGGCGCAAAGAAATTGAATAAGCGTTTATTAAAGATAGAGAAGAGAGAGGATCAAAGAAGCCGCGGAAATTATTCCGCGGCTTCTTTGCAAAGCGGGAGATTGCGCATTCGAAAAAGATTTGCTATGATGAAGAAAAGAAAGGGGATTTTTGATGAAACAGAATACAGTACAGTGGCTTGGAAACGACGGATTTTTGCTGTCGGATGGGGAAACAACCATTTTGACCGATCCGGATTTATTCAACGCGGAGCGAATCTGGCAGGTTTCAGACGAAACGCTGTCACACTGCTTATCAGCAGATTTCGTCTGCTATACACATGCGCACGAGGATCATTTCAGTACGCAAACAGCGCAGTGGCTTCTAAGCAACAGCAGATGCCGGTTTGTGATTCCAAAAAGCTGTCAAGCGAAGGCAGAACAGATTGAAGGAATGTGTGAACGTGCCGTGTTTGTACAGCCGGGACAGCACGGAAAAATCGGAACGATCGAATATGAAACGGTTCGTGCGGTGCATGGACATAAGCAGGGGACTGTCTACAGCGGTGTGGATTTGCGGGACTGCGGTTATGTGTTTTTGATGAACGGAAAACGGTTCTATCAGCCGGGGGATACACTGCTGATTGAGGAACATGTGGAAATGGCGCCGGTTGATGTGCTGTTTGTGTCACCGACGGAGCATAATACGCATGTGGAACATTCACTGCAGCTGATCGAATGGCTTTCCCCGAAAACGATTGTGTGCCAGCATTTTGGTACCTATGAAGAGCCGCCGGTCAACTTTTTCTGGGCGCACGGATATGTAAAAGAGCTTTTGGATGCGCTCTCGCAGCAGCAAAAAGAGAATTGTATCATTCCGGTACCCGAAGAAATGTACGTGATATAACAAAAAACAGGGTGGACAAAATTTGTCTGCACTTGTCAAGAGAAAGTAGACAGTAAAAAGAATATTTATCAGAAGCCCCGTTCGGTTTTAAACTGAACGGGGCTTCTGTAACCCAATGCAGCGGCCGGACGGTGGT